>JBLIEU010000049.1:0-17699 GCA_047633195.1 Cryomorphaceae bacterium
CTGGCGATCATGGAGAGCGCTGAGGTGGAGGCTAAAATTGCCAATGCCCAGAAACTTCAGGAAGAATACAAAAAGCAACAGGGCATTGGAGAACAATACGCCGATGCCATTGCGAATGCTGATGCACTTTTTGCTGAAAAAGCCTGGTTAGAATCAAAGTCGAGTTACGAGGCCGCCTCTGAAATCAAACAAGACGAACAGTACCCGAAAGATCGAATTGCCCTAATCGACGAAACCATTGCCGCCGAAGAAGCTGCCAGACAGGCAGAGCTGCAAGCTAACTTTGACGCTTTGGTTGCTCTAGGAGATAAACTTCTGGATGAAAACTCTTTTGATCCTTCTATTGAGAAGTACGAGGAAGCGCTGGCGATCATGGAGAGCGCTGAGGTGGAGGCTAAAATTGCCAATGCCCAGAAACTTCAGGAAGAATACAAAAAGCAACAGGGCATTGGAGAACAATACGCCGATGCCATTGCGAATGCTGATGCACTTTTTGCTGAAAAAGCCTGGTTAGAATCAAAGTCGAGTTACGAGGCCGCCTCTGAAATCAAACAAGACGAACAGTATCCAAAAGACCAGATCGCATTAATCGACGAGACTTTAGCCTCAGAAGAAGCGGCGAGACAATCAGAGTTTGACGCTTTTGTAGCGAGTGGAGACAAATTCATCGAGAACAAATCCTTTGACGAGGGAATCGTTCAATACGAACAAGCCCTCGACGTGATGGAAAGCGCTGAAGTGGAGGACAAAATCGCATCGGCTCAATCTGATCAAAATCAGTTTGACGATACACAGGCTAAACAACAGCGTTACGACGAAACCATTGCGGAGGCAGATGTTGATTTTGGCCAGAGCAACTGGGATGCTGCTACATCACTATATAAAACGGCGGGTGAAATTCTCCCTGAAGAGACTTACCCTAAAGATCAAATCGCATTAATTGAACAAAAGATTGCGGAAGCAGATGAGGCTAGTATGGCTGCCCTTCAAGCTAAAAGGGAGTCCCGCGTGAATGCCTTAGTCGCCGCAGGAGATGAGAGTTTTGGTCAGAAAGATTTCAATGCAGCTGTGGGCAAATTTGAGGCAGCTTTGGGAATTCTGCCCGAGCGAGAAGATGTAAGTGAGAAGTTGAGTGAAGCTGAGGCGGCATTATTGGCGCAGCAGGAATCGGAGGCGCTTGAACAAGCCTATATGAGTGCAATAGAAAGAGGAAATGCTTCTTTTGATAGCCAAGATTGGACGAGTGCATTGTCAAGTTATGAAGAGGCTTTGGAAATCAAGCCAAATGAATCTTACCCTCAGGAGAAGATTGAAGAAGTTAAATTGAAGCTAGATGTATTAGCGGAAGCAGAAAGGTTAGAAAGAGAGGCAGAGCTCAAGAAAGACTTTGACAAGCTGATAGAAGCAGGCGACAAGCAATTCAATAAAACGAAGTTTGATAAAGCCTTGGAAGAGTATGAATTGGCCTTGAATCTACTTCCTGATAATGTATTTGCGCAGCAAAAAGTAAAAGCCGCTCAAGAAGCTTTGGGAGAATTAGAGGCTGACCGTGCAGTCATGAATAATTACAAAGCTGCGATCGACGAAGGCGATGTGCTTTTCAAAGGTGAAAGCTATGAAATGGCGAAACTGAAATATTCCGATGCCTCGGATATAATGCCGAACGAAGAATATCCGAAAAACAAGATGGTCGAGATAGACCTTATTTTAGATAGACAGCGCTTAAAGGAATTGGCAGAAGAAAGAGACGCACTCGATCGCGCTTACCAGACAGCCATTGATAAGGGAGATGGAGCATTTGCATCTCGAAGTTTTGACGAAGCCAGATCAGCCTACAATGAGGCTATTTCGATTAAGCCTGATGAGACATACCCCAAAGGTCAGCTGGAGCGGATCGACATGAAAATTGAAGAAACTGCGAATGCAGACAGAGATCGCGAGCGACGGGCTGCATTGGAAGAGGAACGCAGGCTATCAGAGGCAAAACGACGTAAAGATTTGAATCGTGTCAATACTGATTCTGAAGACCAGGCTGAGCGGTTTATGAGAGAAGCAAGAGAAGCTGAGGAGAACGAGCGCTACGCAAGAATCAAACAAATGAAGATTCAGGAGAAGGACAATCTTGTTCTGTATGAGAGCCAATCAGCTGAAGTAAGGGAGGCGAACTACCTGAGTTTTGAAGCATACCGTCGAAAGTTTGCCGATCAGTATAGTGAGCCAAAACAGGTTCAAGCTTCCAAAGTGGGTAATTCAATTAAGTACAAGAACGCCTTATTGGGTTCATTGGGCCGTTCAAACGAAATGGACGAAGTGAGAAACGGCGACCAGTACAGTGAAATATTGGCTTTGGAGCAGGAGATTACCAAATGGAAGGCCGAAATGACTGCGGCTGAGAACAAGTTAATCCGTCAAGAGCATGACAAAGCCACTGAAGTTTTGGTTGATTTGGAATCGAAATATTCGATGAACTACAGCGATAGAGTTACTGCCAATAAGGAGTTTCAAGAGAGAACAGAACAGCAATACCGAGAAAGTGAACAACTAGCTCAACAAAGAAAAGACAAGGCTGCCGAATTGCAAAAGCAAAGTAAAGATTACGGCAACTACATGGCTGCCTTGAACGATAAGAACATTATCAATGCCAAACAAAACAAGCAAGACCTCAACGAACGCTATGCGGGAAGAGGATCTAGCGCGAGCTCATCCAGTGATGTATACCTTTCTGAGTTGGCTGAGAACTACCCGCAAGGAGTTACAGAGGAAAGTTCAACCCTTGGAAATAAGGTAATCATTACCCGTATTGTGGTAAGTGGCATGAGGGGAGATGAATACAAGAAGGTCGTTGATAAGGCAGGTGAATACTATTTCAAAAATGGATATTCCATTACCGAGAATACTTGGAATAGAGAAACTATTGATGCGTTCAATAAAAGCAAGGATTAATGCAGGTAGAAAAAAACGAAGAGAAAGAGATTAAAGAGGGAACTGTAAAGTTCTATATCGACGAAAAACTTTTTGGCTTCCTCATTGACGACGTTAGTGGTGAAGAGATTTACGTTCCTGTAGCCGGACTCATTGACGAAATTAAAAAAGGTAGTAAAGTCTATTATACTCCGTCAGAGGGTGAAAAAGGGGTAGAGGCCATCGATGTAAGAGTTCGCAAGAAGAAGCACTAATTGGTGTTTCTCTACAGAGTCAACTGGCTGAACAAAAAAGTTCGATAGCAAAGCTCACGCAGTTTTAAAAACCAAGGAGTTGACCCTTAATGACTGTTTTTAAAACGAGTCCTTAGACCAAGCGAAGGGCATGGTGCAACGCCGATAACGGACTGTATGGACAGACACTAGTTAGATTCGGCGCTTTTCTCTTTAAGGGCAGCTTCCTTAAACCTCTCCAAGAAATCTCCTATCTGTTCTACTCCAATATCCTTGGCGCGAATAACCCGGTCTTTATCTAGAACAATGATTTTCGGAGTCGAAAAGATGTCGAAAGTTTCCTGAAACTTCAAACTTTCGTAATTCGTTTTTCCTGTAGTGATTAGTTGTGTAGCAAAATCAGCGCTTTCAAAGGCCTCTTGAGGAATTGCGACATTGTAGAAATTCATCTCATTCTTCTTGATGAATTTGTTCCACTTGGAACTATTGTCAGAGCTTACGGCATAAATGGCCAAGTCATCTCCTTCGTACTCGTTAAAAAATTCAACCAATAATGGTGTTTCTTTTTTGCAGTGTCCGCAATCGGGATCGTAGAAGAAAAGAACGACATACTCCGTTTTGATGTCTCGCTTTATGCTAATCCAATTTTTACCCGTACTGTCCGCCAAAGTCAAGTTGGGAACAGTATTTCCGATGAGGGTCTTTTTTTTCGAATCAGCTTTTTCAAGGATGCTCTTTAGTTTTTCCTCGTCCATCCAGTGAGCCATCCCTGTTCTATAATACTGATCAGCCATGTGCACAAAGACTTCATCCAGCCCCATAATTTTTGATGTCTCAAAATTGTAGGTTGTGTAATGAACGGTGTATTTGAATAGCTCAGAATTTGGATCCATCTGAGAAATCAGTTTGTCTATAGTTGGTATTAAGGTATCGGGGGTTTGAATGACTGTTTTGTTCAAGAAGTTCACCAATTTGGTATGGTAAATCGGAGTTCTCACGATTCTATCGTCTGTCAAATCTATATGGTCGAAGTAGTGATTTTTAAACCAGTAGTAGCTGGCTTCGCGGTCTTCTCTAAATTCTTCGGGCACCTCGGGATCAATGGACATAAAAACTTCATGAGCCGCAAATTTATTCGGATTATTCGCCATGATAGATTTCTGGTAATCCATTACCTCCGAGTTGAGTTTGCTGTATTGCTCCTTTACTTTTTCAGATGCTTTTGGCTTGTCCTTGTTTTCCTCCAGTTCTGCTACCAGCTTTTCGCGTTGCCCTTTCTTAGCGGACAAGTACTTCATATAGTTGTGCATGATTCTGTTATTCTCCGATTCTAAAACTTCCATATTACCTATCAAATCAGAGGTGTCTGTTTTCATGCGAATATTCTCTCCATCGGCTATGATCAATTCGAAATATCTCGGGCCTGGAGCTACAATCGCGTACTTTCCTTGCTTGGTGTCGTCAATAGCATCGAACGAAAACTTGCCCTCAACGTCGGTATAAGCCGTGTCAGCATAGTATAGCTTTTCGCCGTAGTAGTTTGCCAAATAGATGACCGTATCCTCAGCTCCAGTGATTTGAAACTTGTACGCGTCATTTTGAGCCAATGCTACATTTCCAATAAACAATAGAATGAACAGTAAATGCTTCATTTTTAATTCAATTTTTCGGGTTTAACCAATAACCATGCTAAATCAAGAAGCCAATGCTTCTTTCTTGAATTCGCTCGTGAAATGAAAATTGATTTCAGGGTAATTTTGTTGTTCAAGCTTTAAAATCCAAGCACTGGGAGATAGAAAGACGTCATTTCCATCTTTGTCTTTTACAATGTCATTGGCCTTTATGCGAATGAACTCGTTTAGTTTTTCTTCGTTGTCGGAAGTTAACCAGCAAGCCTTGTAATAGTTCATTCTGCGAAATTCGCACTTTGCTCCATATTCGTGTTCCAATCGGTATTTGATCACATCAAACTGCAGCTCACCGACCGTTCCAATAATTTTCCTACTTCCCAATTCTCTCACAAAAAGCTGAGCAACTCCCTCGTCAGTTAACTGCCTCACACCTTTTTCGAGTTGTTTGGTCTTCATCGGATCCCTGTTTTCCAGCTCCTTGAATATCTCGGGAGAGAAGCTTGGGATGCCTTTAAAGCTCATCTTTTCCCCTTCTGTTAATGTGTCACCTATTTTGAAACTGCCAGTGTCGTATAGCCCGACCACATCACCAGGGTAGGCTTCTTCGATGGTGCTTTTTTCACTGGCCATAAAACTCGAAGGGTTCGAGAACTTTACATTCTTGTCGAGCCTGACGTGATGAAAAAATGTATTTCTTTCAAATTTTCCAGAGCAGACTCTTAAAAAGGCGATTCTGTCGCGGTGTTTAGGGTCGAGATTGGCATGAATCTTAAATACAAAGCCGCTGAATTTTTCTTCTAAGGGTTCTACCTTTCTCTTATCCGTTGACCGCGCCAAGGGTGGGGGAGCTATATCAAT
Source organism: Cryomorphaceae bacterium (assembly GCA_047633195.1). Taxonomy (GTDB): domain Bacteria; phylum Bacteroidota; class Bacteroidia; order Flavobacteriales_D; family Cryomorphaceae; genus JAKVAV01. Next base: position 5,645 of record JBLIEU010000049.1, read on the forward strand.
GAATGTTTCCAAGAGTTCCTTAACTCCGAAGTTATTCAAGGCACTTCCAAAAAAGACTGGAGCCAAATTACCATTGAGATAGGATTCTCGCTCAAAGGGTTCATAAACTCCATCGATCATTTCTACCTCCTCACGCAAGTTATCTGCAGGTTCGGTTCCAATTATTTCATCGAGTTGCTCAGAGCTCAGATCTTCAATTTCTACTGTGTCAGAAGCGATCTTCGTTTTGTTGACAGAGAATAATTTGAGGTTTTGATTGTAAAGATCAAACACACCTTGGAAAGTTGGGCCTATTCCAATTGGCCAACTTAAAGGCCTGACCTTAATATCCAGCTTCGCTTCCAGCTCATCCAAAAGATCAAAAGGATCCTTTCCGTCTCGGTCCATTTTATTCACAAAGATGATTACTGGAGTGTTTCGCATTCGGCATACTTCCATGAGTCTTTCCGTCTGTGCCTCCACACCTTTTTGGCAATCGATTACCAAGATCACGCTATCCACCGCAGTTAAGGTGCGGTAGGTGTCTTCAGCAAAGTCTTTGTGGCCAGGGGTGTCAAGAATGTTTACCTGCATGCCATTGTAATTGAATCCCATGACAGATGTGGCCACGGAGATCCCTCTTTGACGCTCTATTTCCATAAAATCAGAGGTGGCTGTCTTCTTGATTTTGTTGGATTTAACGGCACCCGCTGTCTGTATGGCTCCTCCGAAGAGAAGAAATTTCTCCGTCAAGGTAGTTTTACCAGCATCAGGGTGAGAGATAATGGCAAAGGTCTTTCGAGTGGAAAGGGCTTCTTTTAATTTCATGTAAACATTATTCGGCCGTAAAATTAATGATTCTGCGGGCATACCCGTTCCTTTATTAGTTTTGTGGAAAATATTTTGTGTTATGAAAAGATTTTGCACCACTCTATTTACTCTTATTTTAACAGTTGTATGCGTTGCGCAGACAGAAGATTTTTCAATAGACCATGAAACTGTCCTTTCTGGAATAAGTTCAGCAACCACCATTACTCATGCCGGTGATGAACGAATTTTTGCCACAGAACAACCAGGAAGAATTCTAGTTTTTTATAGAGATGGTACACTTGAAAGCGAGCCTTTCATAGACATTCAAAGTAGAGTGCAGGACGCAGGAGGGGAGCAAGGTCTTCTGGGCTTGGCATTCGAACCAGATTTTTGTGAATCAGGTCGTTTTTATGTCAACTATACAGCCGATGATGGCGGTTTAGTGACAAGGATTTCTCGATTTAGTGTAGATGAGGATAATCCAATGATAGGAGATCCCGATTCAGAAGAAATATTAATTCAATTTGATCAAGATTTCGGAAATCACAACGGAGGGCACATTGAATTCGGTTCTGATGGATTTCTATACATCGGCACAGGCGATGGCGGATCGGGTGGTGACCCCAACAATAGAGCACAAAACATTACCTCTTATCTAGGTAAGATGCTGCGTATTGACGTGAGTCCTGAAACGGGATACGATATCCCACTGGACAATCCTTATATATTCGATGACTTCGGGCAAGACGAAATATGGTCTTATGGATTGAGAAACCCATGGAAGTTTGCATTCGACAGACAGTCAGGTGATATGTATATCGCAGATGTAGGACAAAATGCATTTGAAGAAGTGAACTTTGAATCTGCGGATGCAGAGGGAGGGCTCAACTACGGCTGGCGCTGTTATGAAGGTGATAGCAACTTCAATTTATCTGGATGTACATCTTCTGACTACGTTTTTCCTATTTTGGATTACCCTCATAATGACGGAAGCTTCTCGCATTGTTCAGTGACAGGAGGTCGAGTTTATCGAGGTCCTTCATTTGAGGCTTTTGATGGTTGGTACTTCTATACCGATTACTGCTCAGGAGTTTATTGGGCTGTAACACAATCAGGTGATGCTACAGAGGAACAAGAGTTTGGAACAATTGGGCAGAGCTTCGTCTCTACTTTTGGTGAAGACGTATGGGGGGAAATCTATTTTGCCAATGGCAGTAGCATTCATCGATTGCTTGATCCAAATGACGAATTGGTAGGTCCCATTGTTCAAACAGGTTCTGTTCTTTCGTCCTCGTTGGATGGAGTTACTTACGAATGGTTTTTAAATGGACAATTAGTAGGTAGTTCTGCTGAATTAGAAATGTCAGGGGTAGGAGAATATACATTGGTGGTAACAACAGGCAATAGTACTTGCCAAGTGGAGTCTACCATTGAAGTCACTTCATTGAGCACAGGCGAGTATTCAGGAGCAAGAAATCCACTAACAATTTTCCCAAATCCTGCACAGGAATCAGTGACGATAGACATAGAAAGATATAGTACTGAGGCAAATTCACTAGCGATCTACTCGATTGATGGACGATTAATTCATTTGCAACGAGTTAACACAAACCGAGTGGAATTGAATTTGAGTGACTACGCTGAAGGTACTTACATTCTAAATCTCCTCGATTTCTCGGGCAGTTCCATCGCTCAGTCTAAGCTGGTCAGACAGTAGCATTCTCGTTTTAATTAAAACAGATCCGTGATTTACGGCATCCATTTTATTTTTTTTTCGTCAGTTGGACTGGACAAAAGGTTTCAAGCAGCTATAAGGATGTAGATGTGGAAAACTCTTGATTCCTTGATGCTTGTGCGTTGACTAAGTTTTCATCTTTGGTCGCTTAAGCTTAGCCATTATCAATCTTTGACCTGTTAATACTGATGCAATGATTAGCCTTACTGATGTAAATCCTTATTTTCACGGAATTAATTCAACTATTTGGGGTTCAATTTTCACCAAAAGTGATCGTTTTTTTTATTCTATGAGAAGTGTCTGGTTTCTTACAATCGTAATTTCACTGCTATTCACCTTAGGTGTATCCACTTCAGGTAACTCCCAGATTTACAATGAGAATTTCGGAGATTCTTTTGACTGTTTTAGTCAAGGTATTCTAGCCAATGGATTTGATCCAGGTCAGGGTCCTTGGAGCGTTTCTGCCTCTGGACTAAATGGTCCCGTTGCCAATCAATGGTACATCAGTAATTCCGCTTCTGGGAATGGTTTTGTAGGTGGATGTGTTTTCGATTGTTTTTTTGGAGGGCAACGAACGCTGCATATTGGCAACAGTTCAGGAGGCAGTGACCAGGGAGCGTTCTACGAAGAACAAGGGAATGGGGTCATTTTCGTGACTGCTACTCGAGCCGAATCTCCCACAATAGATTGTACAGGATCGTTTAACAATAAAGTGACGGTTCGTTTTGCACACAACTCACAAAATGTTACTGATTTTGCGAGATTAGAATATTTTGACGGAGTCAATTGGAGTACGCTCCAAAATTTTAACAATTCTGGATTATGTTTTGGCGGTCCAAACATGAACTGGGATGAGGTTACTAACCTTCCATTGCCTGCATCAGCCAATAACAATCCCAATGTGCGCATTGGATTTAATTGGTTTAATGACGATAGTGAGGTTGGTGCGGGCCTTCGCGGTTCCGTTGCCATTGACTTTGTGAGAGTAGATGCTGGTCCTCCGCCAAATGTTCCTGCTCCTGCATTTTCTACAGTTGACGGCAATGTTGACTTTTGCGAACAAACTTGCATCAATTTTCTAAGCGAAACTGTTTTTGACCCATTTTCTACGGGAGCTACTAATGCTACATACGCATGGGAGTTTCCAGGAGCTGTGACAACGACAAGTGCTCTGCAAGACCCTACAAACATCTGCTACAATGAACCTGGAGTTTATGATGTAACTCTCACTGTTACTGACAATCTTGGCACAGGTGGACCCTTGGTACAAAACGGATACATTACTGTACAAGATTGTGGCCCGACCATTATAATCGAAATAGATAATGTTACTCCATGCGCAGGAGAAGAATGCGTGAATTTATCTTCCGAAAATTCAATTGGAGATATCAACCCAGCTACCTGGCAATGGACATTTGTCAGTGAAAGTGGGTTTGATATAATTGCTTCGAATCAGGCTAATCCCGCTAATATTTGTCTGAACGAAGTCGGCTTCTATGATGTGACTGTTTCGGTAACGAATAATTTGGGAATAACTGAAACAGTAGAACTGCTAGATTACATTGAGGTACTTGATTGTGCGGGTCCTGAAATTGCCTTTTCAGTTTCTCAACAGGTCTTTTGTGTAGGAACTTGTGTTCAATTTACGGATGAGTCCACTTCTAGTAGTCCAATTACCGAATGGAACTGGACCCTTCTTGGTGGTCAAGCAGTAGGTGAAATTGAACCAGGTGTTTCCACCCAACAAGATCCAGAAGTATGTTACGATGTCGCTGGAACTTATTGGGCCGTTTTGTCAGCAAGCGACGCTCAAGGGCCAACAGTGAGGCCCGATAGTATACTTATTACTGTCGACGATTGCACAGGGCCAATAGAAGCAGATTTTGCAGCATCTGATACGCTTATTTGTGCAGGCGATTGCGTTGATTTTCAAAACCAATCCTTGGGTTTTCAAACGAATTACACATGGATTTTCGGCGGAATCAATCAATCATCAACAGAAACAAATCCCGAGGTAATTTGCTATGAAACACCTGGTTCCTACGATGTGACTTTAATCGTAGAGAACGGAATTGACGTTCCCGAGCAGGTTATTAAAACAGATTACATCGTTGTAGAGAATTGCATCAACCCTCCAGTTCCAAGAATCAGTGTTAGTCAGGATACCATTTGCGCAGGGAAGTGTGTTGACTTCTTTGACGAAAGTACTGGTCTGGGAAGCGAATTCTTTGAGTATGAATGGATCTTTGCAGGAGCAGTGGATGGCAGCGAGACTTCAACTGAAGCTAATCCTTCTCAAGTTTGCTACAACAGTCCTGGTGCTTACGATGTAGTGCTGAAGGTTAAAAGACTCAGTATTCCCGATAGTGCTACCCGAGTCTTCAACAGCGTTATTACCGTTGTAAATTCCCCTGAGTGCCGTCCCACTATTATTCCAAACATCCCTGACACTATCTGCGCCGGTGATTGTGCTTTCTTCTCTGCCGAGTTTATCGATGCTGATTCTGTTCGCTGGACTTTCTCGGGTGGAAATCCTGAAACGAGTACTGCTTTTGAACCTGGTTTGGTGTGCTTTTCTGAAGAAGGAGATTTCCTCGTCGTATTGCAAGCTTATAACGAGTCAGGAGAAGCCCCTCCAGTATTTCAAACTGTCTTTGCAGGTCCGCGTCCACCTTTAAATGCTGGCCCTGACATCACGATCAATTCAGGAGCGATTGTGCAACTTACGGCAAGTCTCGGAGGACAAGTTCCAAATGGAACTTTCTTGTGGCAGCCCTTTGACCAAGTTGACAACTTCAGGTCACAAACGGTACAGATCTCACCTAATGAAACGACTGCTTTCATTGTGTACTATGACCAGGACAGCTCTTGCACTGCCATCGATACAGTAAATGTTACTGTGAATTTTGTAGCAGCTATAGGTGTTCCGAATTCATTTTCTCCGAATGGAGATGGAAGAAACGATGTTCTCAGAGTATTGGGACAAGGAATAACTCGAATGGAGTTTAAAATATTCAACCGATACGGTCAACTGGTTTTTGAAACGACAAATCAGATTGAAGGTTGGGATGGATTGTTTAATGACAAAGAACTTAATGCAGGCACATTTGTGTATACACTTGAGGTAACCTTCGCAGAGGGGAACAGCGAAGTTTATACAGGCGATGTAACTCTGGTTCGATAAATCACCTTATGAGAAAAACGGCTCTGACACTTGCTTTTTTCACCGCTCTTCTGACCTCTGAAGCTCAGCAAGACTTTCATTATTCGCAATTTTTCGCGTCTCCCATTACTTATAATCCTGCTAATTCAGGAGCCTTTGAAGATGACATTCGTGGAACCTTGAACTACCGAAATCAATACGGATCTATTGCAGAGCCCTATAAAACATTCGGTGTATCGGTAGACGCCCCCATCAAAATATCTAACGACGCTTACGACCAAAACTTCTTGGGTGTTGGACTGACAGTCGTTAATGACAATGCAGGAACAATCGATTTCAATCAATTGCACATTGCAGGTTCTGCAGCGTACGCGATAGATTTAGGAGGTACAGAACAAAACCCACATTATATATCTCTTGGTTTGCAGGTGGCCTTCATTCAAAGATCGATGAATTTCACCAACTCAACCTGGGAGGCGCAATGGTCGGGGACAAATTTCAATCAATCTACTTCGAGTGGTGAAGCGTATGTCGGAGACTTAACTGAATCAAATGTTTCTCTGGGAGGTGGAATTTCGTGGTTTAATTCAATTAGTGATAACGCACGGATATTAGCTGGGGCAGCAGTTCTCAATGCGAATACGCCTTCGATGGAATTGTTGGGTCAAGAAAATGACTTGCTAAGGAAATACACAGGTCACGTTAGTTTGGCAATAGCTCCAGAAACCCAAAACTTGATTTATTACCCCAATATATTCGTAATGTTTCAAGGCCCTAATCGTATAATCGATGTAGGTTCAGAAATTGAATTTTCTCTGTGGGACCGCACTGAATTCACTGATCACAAGAATAACCTTTCTCTGAACTTAGGTGCTTACTACCGCGTAGAAGATGCTATTTATTTTATAGGTAGAGTAAATTACTATGACATTTCCTTTGGTGTGAGTTACGACTTTACGGCTTCTCAATTATCTGAGAACAACAATGGCCAAGGAGGAGTGGAATTGGTGATTGGCTACAGGACAACATTCAATGGGCCTGGCACCAATCGTCAAAAGTTGATAAGAAGCAAAGGGCTCTAGAATTAGATCCGCTTCATTTGCCCCTTGATCATCTTTACCTGGTCAGCCAAGAGATTTCTTGTATCGAGCTTTTTAACTTCGGCTAGCAAGTTTATAGCTTCTCGCTTCTTTCTTTTCATTACCGCTATTCCTGCTAAATTGAGTTTAGCAACAGCTTGATCTGTTTTCATTCTCAGGCCGATAGAAAGAGCTTTACGAAAAAATCTTTCGGACTTGGTGGCACCTCTTGATTGTGCCTCGATCATACCCATTAGGTAATAGTAGTATGCCTCTTGCGATTTCATCAACTGATCAGGATGCTTAATCTTAATCAAGGTCTTTTCGGCTTTATCGAATTTGCCTCTTCGCACGTGAAGGAATGCGAGTAAGATTAGTTCGTGTCTGAAAAGGAAAAGTACAACTATGCCAACTAGTAAAATGAGTAGAATTCCATTTCCGATGTTGCCAACAGTAAATTGATAGATGCTCCAAGCTAGGACCAAAGCAATTAGAACGTATTTAATTATTTTATTGATCATACTTTCCTTTATTTGAGGCCTGCAAAGGTAATGAGCTTTGATTGATTAACGAGAGTGTGAAAGAAAAAAAGGATGTTTGTAACAAAGCCAGTGGTAAGTCGTCTCTGTTATGAAAACTAAATACAAACTAACATGAAGAAGCAAATTTTTACTCTCATTGGCCTAACTCTAATGGCCTTTTCAACATCTGCTCAAACAGATGTGATTTCCTCTTACTTTTCAGAATACGATGAAAGAGAAGACGTAACGACGATTATGCTCTCGGGTAAAGCATTTGAATTGGTAGGTCAAATCGACGTAGAGGAGACAGACCTACAAGAATACAAGGACATGGCTTCTCAAATTACAGGCCTCAGAGTTATTGTTGACGACAATGACCCATCAGCAGTTCAAACTGCCAAGGCTGCCCAAAAAAGACTGCCTTCAAATTTTGAAGAGTTGATTTCTGTTAAAGAAAAAGATACGGAGTTCAAATTGCTTATCGATGAACAAGGCGGCGTGGTTCGAGAACTAATTGGTATCGCAGGAAGTGAGAACACTTTTGCTATTATGAGTCTTGTCGGTACTATGAAAATGAGTGATGTTGGACAGATGACTCAACAATTAGTTAAAGCTAGCTCCTCTGCCTTTGCAGGCTTGGAAGATATGACATCGGACATAAAAGTGTTTCCCAATCCAGTGCAGCAAAATGGAGAACTCATTGTGAAGTTTTCCGATGATCTCTCAGCATCACAAGTGCGTGTGTTTAATTCAGCGGGTGTTGAAGTAAAAGTATTCACCGCTCAATCGGGCATGAATTCTGTCGATGTCTCAGGACTTGACAAGGGGGTTTATGTCATCAGAGTTGACAAAGGAGATAAGGAAGTTTCAGGAAAGTTCATTATTCAGTAGAACTGACTGAACCAAAGCCAACCGATGCAGAAAGGTGATTTCCAAAAAGACATATTTGTCCACCGCAATAAAATGTATCGGTTTGCTCTGTCCTATATTAAGAATGAAGAAGAAGCTAAGGATATCGTTCAAGAGGTGCTGATGAAGTTATGGGAAACTCGATCGGAATTGAAAAAAGTGAATAGCCTTGAGGCGTGGTGTATGACTTTAACGAGAAATAAATCACTTGATGCTTTGAAGAGGGCAGGAAGAAAGCGAAATGAAAAGCTGATGATTCATCACGAACCAGCTCATTCCACCAATCACAGTCCACTTCAAGTAGTAACAGAAAAAGAGTCCATTGAAAACGTGATGAAGATAGCAGGTGAATTACCCGAAAATCAAAAAACCGCATTTACCTTGCGGGAAATTCAAGGGTACAGCTATTTGGAAATATGCGAAATAATGGAAATTAGCATGAGTCAGGTTAAAGTCAATATTTTTCGCGCTCGAAATACAATAAAGGATCAGTTAAAAAAACGCTACAGTTATGAATGAGTTGAGGTTAAAACGACTTGAAGATAAGTACTGGCAAGGCGAAACGACTCTTGAAGAAGAGAGAGAATTGAAGTCTTTGGCTAGGACTAGCCCCGAAGCATTGTCACCTGAGTTTGTTCAATTAGTGGGTTCGCTAAGTGATGAAATTGAAAACTCGAGCGTTCAACTTGATGATTCGTTTGAATCTGAATTTTGGGCGGAAGTTGAGGGGAAGGATGACTCGAAAATTATTAGAGGAAGGTTCACTCCACTTGAATTCGTTCGCTATGCCGCGGCCGCAGTCGTTCTGCTGTGTTTTAGTTTTGCTATATGGTATGCCGTAGGAGAAACTGAACAAGCAGGAGTAATGGCTTCAGTAAATCAAGAAGAGCAATTCGAATCTCCAGAAGCGGCATTTGAGGAAGCGAAGCAAGCATTATCCTTTGCTTCATCAAAGCTGAATAAAGCAAAGAAACCAATTCAGAATATAGAGAAGTTTCACCAAGCTACGCTGAGTGTAGCAGGTGTGAGTTACAATAAGACATCAAAAGATTCCAAAAATGAAAACGATTAATAAAAAGCTAATCCTATCCTTTACCGCGGTGGTCATGACCTTTTCGGTGATGGCCCAGGATGCCATAGATCGATATTTTTCGAAATATGCCGATGATCCTGAGTTTACATCTATTACTATAAGTAGTAAGATGTTTGGTCTCTTTTCAAATATCGAAACGGACGACCCTGACAATAAAGAGGTGCTTGATGCCATGAAAGACCTTACTGGCATCAGAATCATCACTAGCGAAGATTCTGAATCTAATGTAGATTACCAAAAGGTGATCAAGCAAGTAGGTAAAGAGTACGAAATGCTCATGAGCGTGGACGAGAAAGACGAAAAGGTTCGTTTCTTCGTCCGTGAGGAATCTGATCAAATTGCCGAGCTCTTTATGATTGCTGGTGGCAAGGGAAACCTATTCTTAATGAGTATCTCGGGAATTATAGATTTGGAGAAGATCTCCAAAATTTCCAAGAACATGAACATCGGTGGTATGGATTACCTAGAAAATTTAGATGAGGACAAAAAGACCAATTAATTTCAGTCTTATTTTCATTTTGCTTTTAGCAACAGGCTGTGCAGAAGTTAATCCGCCTAGCGAGACGCTCAACGACTACATTGAGCGATCTGAAATAGAGCAGGAGCTGGGAGAGCTCTACTTTTATCCCACCACGGTGAGAATGCTGGACAAATTTATAAGCAATGGTGAAGGTGGAATACTGGAGGGTGTAAAAGAGGGTAGACTCTTCTATTCAAAATCAGATTCTCTAGATATTCTCCAAAGAGATGTAAAAGAGTTGGAGAATGGATTGAAGTCCGAAGGTTTTGAGCTCTTGGCTGAATTCAAATCAGGGGATATGACTACCATCGCCTATGTAAGAGATCAATCCATTGACCGATATGTAGTGCTTTTAGGAGGTGATGATGCAGCCACCATGCTGCTAGAAATGAAAGGCGAAATTTCTATGAAGACCATTCAAGGATTTTCTGCCCTTAATACGGATAATGTTATGTCTCTTTTAGATCTTGCAAAAAACGAAGAAGAGATCATTGACGAACATGAATCAGAAGAGACTGAATCCGATACCTCAAAGACCAAAACCTTAAAAATCGAAATTTGACCTCTATACTCAATATCAATGGCCTCACCAAAAAATTTGGCCGACTTACTGCTGTAGATAATTTGGAACTGAACGTACCCAAGGGCTCTGTCTTTGGCATACTAGGACCAAACGGAAGCGGGAAATCAACGACCCTCGGTATGATACTCGGGGTTATCAATCCTACGTCTGGCTCTTTTGATTGGTTTGAAGGTGAGCAAGGCCATCAGGTTCGCAAGAAAATCGGCGCCATTCTGGAAGCACCTTGTTTTTATCATTATTTATCTGCCGAGGATAACTTGAAAGTGACGGCAACAATCAAGGAAGCACCCGTAAGTCGCATCAATGAAGTACTTGAAAGAGTAGGGCTACTTTCTAGAAAAGATGACCCTTTCCGTTCATTTTCGCTTGGAATGAAACAACGCTTGGCCATTGGTTCTGCTTTGCTTTCTGATCCAGAGGTGTTGATTTTGGATGAACCCACTAATGGCCTGGATCCACAGGGAATAGCAGAGATTCGAAATTTGATCATAGACTTGGCAAACGAAGGGAGAACAATTATCACTGCCAGTCACATGCTTTCAGAAGTACAGCGAATTTGTACCGATTTCGCCGTTCTGCGCATGGGTAAAAAGATTTATCAAGGAAAGGTACGGGAACTCGATCATGAAAAAGCACGATTTGAAATATGGGCAGAAGATGCAGCTTCTTTAGCCTTGGCATTAGATAGCGGCGATTTTATCTCGTCTCACAGAAAAGAAGGTGACGCTTATGTCGTCATGCTGGATAAGGACAAAAATGCTGCAGATCTGAATACTTATCTCATGGGGAAAGGGGTTGCCTTAAATAGACTCATTCCGCAGACCACAACTCTCGAACAAAGATTTTTGGAAATTCTTAAAGCCGAAGACCATGTTTAGACTCGTGAAGATAGAGTACCTAAAGCTAAAGTCGAATCGCGCACTATGGATTTTACTTGGATTGTACTTTGTAGCTATTGCGGCTGTGGCCATCGGTGCTGGAGCCTTTCTGGATTACATGACAGCTGAAGGAATGGACTATCGAGGAATCAACCCTTCGATATTCCCGATATATGATTGGGAAGATATTTACCACAACCTGGCATACCTAGCCTCCTTTTTTGCCGTATTCCCTGCATTTCTGTTGATCATTTCAGTGAGCAATGAGTACACGTACAAAACACACCGGCAGAATATCATTGATGGACTATCAAGGAAGGAATTCTTTTTGTCCAAGTTGAGCTTTGCCGCTTTCCTATCTCTAGTATCGGCGACATTCTTGTTTCTACTCGGGCTTGTTCTGGGTTTGATCAATTCAGAATCAGGATTGTCGGCATTCACCAATAGCTTGGTATTCATTCCTGGACACGCGATTCAGCTATTTTGCTTCTTCCTGTTTTCCATCCTATTGGTTCTTATCATTAGAAGATCTGGAATCACGATTGTACTTCTGTTGATTTATTCTTTCATTCTCGAGCCTATTCTTTCTGCACTGCTCAAATGGCAGGTGCCAGAGTTGGGTATTGTTTTACCTCTCGATTCTATCTCATCAATGATTAGGATTCCCTTTTCGAAGTATATTTTACTTCAAACGCAAGACTATATTGCTTGGATGGATTTGTTGCGCGGTGGGTTATGGGGCTTAGTATTTACCGCCCTTATATTTGTGATCCTCAAGAAAAAAG
>JBLIEU010000050.1:0-17682 GCA_047633195.1 Cryomorphaceae bacterium
TTTCGTTCCACAAACTGCCCGATTTCTTGCAGTTTCTTCTTCTTGGGGATTTGACCTCTTACCTCAATGGCGAGATTTTTTCTATCGAAAGAAGAAATAAACAACTTGGAGTCTTTCAATCCCAATTGTGTTTCAATATCCGTTCTAGCCGACTTATCTGCGGTGGCAGTCAATGCCATAAACGGAACATCTGGCAAGGAGTTTCTAAATGCTCTTAGCTGCGTGTATTCGGGTCTGAAATCGTGGCCCCACATGCTTACACAATGCGCTTCGTCAATGGCCACTAGTTTTATGTTCAAGTTTTGCAACCAGGTGTTGCTCACCGCAATCAATTTCTCTGGCGATAAGTAAAGCAATTGAATTTCGCCTTTCTCAGCTCGGGAAATCACGTTAGTTTCCTCTTGGGGAGATATTGAACTATTAAAAAAATCTGCCTTTATTCCGTTCGATTGCAAGGCCTGAACCTGATCCTTCATCAACGAAATAAGCGGCGAGACCACAAGTGTAATTCCACCAAGGCAAAGAGCGGGAATCTGAAAACACATCGATTTCCCTCCGCCTGTGGGCATCAGTACAAAACTATCGTGACCCGCTAATGTGCGCTCAATAATATCTTCTTGTAAAGGACGAAATTCATCGTATCCAAATATATTCTTCAATAGCCTACGCGGACTCTTTTCCATATCTAGCATTTCTCAAGTTGTTCTGAGGTGCATGTAGCTCGTCTACTCCAGCACTCAGAACGTAGCTCGTCACGAGGCTACATTTACTCTAAATCGCATTAGTCAGCGTTCTAGAATAAACGCTGGGCGGTGTGGTCTTAGGTTTTGTGAAAATACGAGATTTTCATTCTCAGTCAATATCTTCACTCGAAGGCGCGATTAACTGCTTTGCGTTTATTTGTTGTTGGTAGATTGTTCTCTTTTCTAATTATTTGTCTTAAGCGATCTTTAAATCGGGTTTCTAGGATTTCCTTTAAGCACTCGAATTTGATGCCTGTCAGGCTCAATCTTATTTCCAAACGAGTTTCTAGCCATTCGATTATAAATCTTTTTCGGTCAAGTGCCACTGTCATTTCTATGTCGTCTAAAGGAAGTTCAACGTCAGTTTCCGAAGATTCGATATGGTAGTAAACCACGTCATCATCATCTTTTGGATACGTTTTTTGAATCAAAGGATACTTTTCTTCCGAGTTCATGATTTACTCAATGGTCTTGAATTGACCGTCAGCGGATTTAGAGTCGGAGAAAGTTATTGTGCAGCCAAGCTCCTCATCTGAAACTGTCAATTCTGCATATTTAAAGGTCATTTTCTTTACTCGGATTTGGGTTGTTTCGTATGTTCGTATAGGCCTACGGTAAGTATATGAAAAGTAGGCGATTTAGAAGCGCGAAACTTTAGGTTATCCGCAGAGTTGCATACCTGCTTAAAGCCTTTATTATAGAAAGAGTTCACTTATTGTTTTAAATAGTTAACGGCTTTGTTTCTTTCATTTGGCTGCATTGAAGCTCTATCCAAATAATTACGGATTGCAGTAATCACAATACATGGGTTCTTCAGTTGTTTTTGTGTGCGGATACATTTCTTCTTTTTTGAAATGACATTTTTGACAGCTATAAATGAAACTTAACGTAGAATTAGTTGGTGAACCGCACAAACTACATTCTAATCCTTTTTTTGCGTCTGTAACCCCAAAACCTGGAGTATTGCATTCGGGGCAACGCGAGTTTACCTTGTCTGCCAATTTTTTTGCCGCATTTTCAATTACAGTCATTCTACTTGGGTTGTTCATTGCCCTCATATCGGTTTCTGCGTAAACACTATTGAAGTTTTCAATCATTAAATGAAATGATCTTTTTAGGTCTTCTAGATTGGTGACGCCTTTGACTATATGGCTTTTGTCTGTTTTTGATTTACGAAGTATCAGTCCGTGCGAAGGGAATTTTACTAAGTCAGCAAAGTCCAAAAGTTCTTGCTCATTTTTAATTTCACTTCCGTTAAAATTCGTTTCTGTACTTAGTTCTCTGACTATAATCTCTAAGTTGTTTTTCTTATCAATTAATATTAAAAACTCATCGTCGGCATTTACAAAAAACATGGAAGGATGTGGACCAAAAGAACCTTCACTTGCTATTCCTAAATCAGAGTTACTTGCTTCCATTGCCATCAAACATTTTTGTCTTGCAGTGGATATAGGGTCAAGTTCTCTTTCTATTTCTCCTGTAAAAGTTCCAAGAGTATCTGTATCGAAACCTTCTTGTATGAAGCAAACTAGACCTAAAGCCAGCTCCAAGGGAGGTGCAATCACTTTTTCCTTTTCGTGTTTTGTCGCTATTACTAAGCTTCTACCTTTGAACATAACGGATTAGTGTAATGCATTTTCTGTGGTGAAATCTATTACCATTCCTTTTTTCTTTTCATTCCAGAGACCATAATCATGGACCGCGTTTCCGTTTACGAATGTTTGTTTGATTTCCGTTTGAAATATTGTTCGTTCCAATGTAGACCAGCCACATTTATAAAGTGGATTATTTTCGGCTACTGTCCATTTACTATTTAAGTCTGCATAGTATCCTTCTCGCGTAAATTTTGTGTTTGTTATTTTATAGAGAAGAGTAGAATGACGACACATTTTAATAATGTGTTGTTTCCAATGAAGTGAGCCCTTTTTTATAATATTCTTACATACACATGAGCAAATGCTGAATCATTGGTTCCTGACATTGAGCGAAAGTAAGGTTGTTCCATTTCCCTTAAAGCATGAGGTGCAAGATCCGTAGTTATAATATCTATTCGGACATCGTGTAACGCCTTTAATAAGCCTCCTTTGTCTTGTTTCATTTTTATAGCTGGGATCCATTTAATTATCATTCCTAAGTGCTCCTAGTTTTTGTGTGCGTCACAAAATTAATGCACAAACCCTTCAGTAGCTATTTTTTCATCTTCTAGTGGAATATCACTTTGAAATAAGTACGTTTCTGTTTCAGTTGTTTAGTCTAGAATATGTAATCGAAGGTCATATTTTTTAGCCATTTCGATTGCACGCTTCTTAGCTTCACAACAGCCTTCAGTATTTCTAATAATTGGATGGAACTTTGCGGGAATATGATCGCCATATTTTTCTCTAAATACTTTCTTTTTTTTCAACTAGCTCTTCTTTTTCAGAATGAATAGCAATAATGAATTTGCAAAGAGGTTTTCCATTGACTCTGGATTAGCAGCAAGGAGATTTTCTTTTTTGGTAAAATATAAGCCGTCATCAGAAAAACCAATAAATTGGCTTGTGTCCATCGCTATAGCCTCATCATTATTATTATCCCCATTGACACTATGAAAAAACGAGAAATTAGCTAAATATTTTTAAATCAATTTTCTCTTTTTTTAGTCCCATCAATCCGACAATTAGCGAAGACCTTATAGCTTAATCACTTTAAAGTATTTTTCAAAAGTACCGTTGTAGCACTTGACAAAGTAAGTCCCAGAGACATAGCCGTCAAGAGATATGGTCGTTTTCCCGCCATCATACTTTGCTAGTGAACTGGTCTGAATGGTTCTACCCAAATGATCGTAGACTTCGATATTTACCGCGTCAGATAGAGCAAAGAATGATTCGATTTCTATGTTAAAATCATTGCTGGTTGGATTTGGATATACCTTGATTCCATCAGATGAGTCGCCATCTAAAACACTCAGCACCTCAGATTCAATCGTTATGGTCTCTTCATAGATACAACCCCCGGATAAATCTAGTACAACAACTTCGTACGTTCCTGCACTTAATCCATTGAAATCATTGCTGCCAGAAAAGGTTTCTCCGCCATCTATACTGTACTGAAACGGACCCGTTCCCTCAGTAAGAATTATTGAAATCGTTCCATCGTTAGTGAATTGAGTAGAGGCATCGACGGTTTCAATATTCGCAATGACAGCGCAGACTCCAAGAGGCGTAAGCGCCTCATACTGGCAGATGTCCAATGCGTCTTTTACTACTACGTTGTAACCGCCAACTGGTAAGTCGAGGAATATGTTATTGGAAACAAAGTTTTGTCCGCCATCAATACTGTATTGATAAGGTCCGACTCCCGAGGTGGGATTGATTACAATTGAACCATTTGCGGTCACCACAGATGAGGGATAGACAACTTCCACTTCGGCCGTAGTAAATGCACAAGCTTGCACGGAAACGGTCTCCTCATAGGAGCAATTTAGAGTAGAACCTTGTATAATTACGTCATAATCTCCCAGAGCTAAAGCGGTGAACGTATTGGATTCCCCAAATGATTGTCCGCCATCAATGCTGTATTGAAATGGCCCCAAACCTGAACTGGTGAAAATTGTAATCACACCGTCGTTAGCAGACTCAGAACTTGCATTGGATATGTTTACGTCCGCCACAATCTCACATCCTGATCCATCAGGACAAAACACTTCTTGTGCTTCAGAACCAAAGTCACCATTGTTGTACACAATCATAGTACCTGATGCATCCAAAACCAGAAAATCACCTTGGCCAAAACCGCAGCAAATTCCGTCTCCATAAGAATCGTAGACATACAGGCTGAAGCAAGAAGCATAATTCAAACAAATTTCTTCGCTAAAAACCTGACCGCCGCCTTGCACGCCTCCGCTGGCTATGGTTTGATTCGCTCCTTCATCTACTACTTTCCAAGAAGTTTCGTTAGGGTAATTATCAGTGTTTATAATAAGCGTAATAATGTCAGAATCTGAATCTAGCGTTGTAGAGGTGGATGCTGAATTATTGGTTCCATCTCCATCCACTTGGTTGTTTACACTTAGCAGGTTCAGTATAATGTTATTATTGGTTTGTAGAAGATTGTCATCAATAGTCACCAATATAGTGCCCTGCTCTTGAAATGGAACATTCACTGTGGCATCACTAACGTCTACTACCACATCATTCACAACTACCTCGATTTCCACATCGGTGATGGTAGTCTCGCCATGGTTTGTAACGATAGCGTTGACTTCAACCACATCATTACAAGCCACCGTTGTCTCTCCTAACGAAAGAGCTCCATCCAATACTTGAACTTTACTTAAAACAACGTTTAGTGTGTCGTTGTTGCCGTATTCATCCTCTACATCGCTCACAATTCCTGTCACGTTATAATCGCCAATAGCTGAAAAGTCTTGGGGAATTGAAAATTGAAAATTGGCTTCGCCGAAGGGTTCTATGGTGCTGGCAATATTAATTGTTTCCATCGATTGACCATCGACCACTAACTCGATATCAAAATCGGTCATGTCGTTTAATCCATAATTGGCAACGGTAATTGTTACAAGCTCGTTGCTTCCAAGGCTAGAGGATGACTGAGGTTCTGCAATTGCGGTAACCCCCAAATCGTTATTGGAAGTAATATCTGCCCAAAAAGAAACCCATGGTCTTGCTTGTTTAATCACCAGCTGATCTTGGGCGGTTACCTTATACTCGATATCCATTCCAAAACCTTCTGCACCAGTCACTCCATACAGTTCGGCAAATTCATCGTGAATAACGGTAAGGAAGTCTCTCATTTGATCGAGATATACTTGATCCATAACCAGCTCGCCCGGTTCCACTAGGTTTGATAACCTTAATACGAGGTAACCGCCTCCTTGTGTAGGGTCTTGATACAATAAGATTTCCTCTGGCACCGAATTCGGGTCAGGGTTTGTAATCAAAGACTCCCCGACTTGGGTATTAAGATAATAGGTATCCTCCGTTTCGTAAATTGGGTCAAGGCTAATCCCTACACCGTTGGATTTTTCCTCTTGAAAATTGGGGTGGCATAGGACTCCCATAGCTGCTATAAAGTGGTCTACACGAGAAAAATCTCTTTCCTCATATGCCCTGAAGTTCCACATACTGGCATACACCTGTTTAATGGATTTTTTAATGTGTCCTTCATCGAGGTGTTGGGTTTTGGAAGTATATAGTCCTGCGCCGCTGAATCCAGGCAAATCTTCATTGTTCGTGCTAGAGCGGCATCTGACGGCGGTACCTTCTGGAAAATCGTCATGCATGGCTTGCAAATCATCCAGCATCCATTGCGGCATGGGCGCATCTTTAATGTCATCTCTAAAATCTTTTAATCGGTCATTGCGAAAGTTTATATCCGTTTGGAATGTAGGATTGTCAATCATGACTTGAGCCTCCTCGTAAAAATTATTGAACTGCATAAACTCGTCATAGTAGTAGAAAGGAATTCCGAAACCGTCTGGTATGGTGCCATCAGGAAACCCAAATGTTCGCATAGTCGCCACGTTGGAACACTTTGCTCCGAAAGCAGTGGACATTCCAAATTCAATTTCACCTAAGGGTAAGATTTCAGTGATACTTAAATCTCGAACAGGAATTTGTGGTTCTGTTGGCCTAAGGCCTTCATACCAATCATTTACTTCATCCAAAGTGGCTTCTCGGATTTGAAATGTCTCGTTTTCTACTTTGTAATAAATGTAGTTTTCTAGCAAATTTGCAATGGAATCAATCGATAGAGGATCTGCGATATAAGCATTGGGAACATCGTCTTGGATGGCTCTTAAATTAACGTGCGACAGCGGAGTTTGTATCACAGAAGTGATGATCCCTCCGACTCTAGGCAGTGAATTCGGTAAAGCGTCGTACAGCACGATATCTCTTGAGCCAGGGGTCTCATTCAGATTGTCCATGTGCCTGAAGAAGCCATATCCTTCTGCTTCATGGAAAGGGATGTAATTGATCTCAGCGAAAACTTCAGATTCTAAGGCGACCTCTATTCTGGAGCCCTCAAATTCTGCAGCGTACTGAGTGAGGTGTTGATTTTCATCTGACTGCCCTATAAAATGATTCATGTTGTTTTGAAGGTAGGGCATACTTGCTGTCAAAAGCTCGAAGGTTCTTTGGGTAGCTTCAAAATCGTATGCACTTCCAAAAGAGAAGTTGAATGAATACGTTCCTATCACACCGCCTGGATTAATGATGTTTGGATTAAAGACGATCTCTCCTGAGCCATCGTCTCCACTGACACTTGCATCAATGGAACCCCAAAAACCTGCATGGATCACGTGGGTATTGCTATTGATAAAATACACTTTAGGGTTAGGAGTGTCTCGATCGAGGATGCCGAATTTCACATACAGTTGATCGTCTAGAAATGGAGCCCAACCCACATTATTGACAGTGGCCAAATCCTGAAAGGTTTGCGCATCTGGTATTGAGGTGGCTCCATTAATAAATGCAACAGGTGGTGCGTAGTTGATAGGCGCATCCGTAGGCATGTTGTTAAACTCTGTCATGTCATCTAGCCCATCTCCATCAGAATCATCGGGGGCTGTTACATCATGTTCTGTGATGGAATAGTTTGCTAATGGGTAGGCTCCACCTGGCTCAGAAATCACCATAGTTCCATCAACACCCATCGTCATTGAAGTAATCCAATGAAACGTAGGACTATGCTGTGCATGCAGCATATAGTATTTACTTGCTTCGGCTTGTATGGATAATTGCGCTTGACCAATGGTATTTACAGAGTAATTGTCAATGGGTACAGTTTGAGCAAAGCAAAAATTACAAGCAAAAATTAAGCAAACAAGTGGCAACAGTATTTTATTAATCATTGCAGGTGGCTTTGATAATAGATTTTAAAAAATGGATTAACAATGTTTGTAAAGACGACAATAATGATGATGAGTTGTTTACCCACTTTAATTGGCGAACGAACTGTACAAGTCTTAATCATTACAGTCAAAAGCTGTGTGCAATAAATGAAGCCGACCACTATCGCCATAGACTACTACCTGATAAACACGGTTATAAATATCTAACTCAAATTCGCCTAACTCTTCACCCACCAAAAGCCCTGCTAAAACCCCTGTGGTATTGCTATGACCTACAACGAGCGCGTCTTGCTTATTATCGCGTAGGAGGTTTGAAAACTCTTTTAGTTTGCCAGGATCATATTCCTTAATCTCTAGTCCTTTGGAGGTAGCTGTTGGTAAAGCCGTACTTTCAGTTCGATTATAGTTAGTGCTGTAAATAGCATCCAGATCTACAGCGCTAAGAAAACTGCTTAGACTCTCCGATCTTTGCTCTCCACATGGAGTAAGTGGAGGGTCTGAGGGACTATCGGATGCTAAGTTTTTTTCTGAGTGTCTAACTAGATAGAGGGTAAATATTTCTTCATTTTTCTGGGCACAAGCGTCAGTTTGAAACCCTAGGATTATTAACATTACTGTAATATATCTTTTCGTCATTCTAAAGTGTCTGTTTGCTAATGTTTCAACCATTTGTGAAAGTTAATAATTTGTCCATGATGCAGCCTTCCTCAACAATCGGACAGTTCAAGATTTGACTATCAACCTTTAATTTAGGTTGTGATGAGAAGAAGTAATTAGGCCGAAAGCCAGATCATGTAGGCAGTTAAAAAGAACGAGCAAGAAAAGTAAATGATACCTGCCGCACTTTAGGAATAAGCAAAGCCACTCTTTCCAATTGGCTTTTCGTCGGTTTTATTTTCTGTCATAAAGGTGATGTTCTTTATATAGCTACCAACGTTTGTTCTGTGAAGAACATGCGATTTCGAAGCACTAACCTTTCGGTTAAGCAAAAAGTTTGATGCTAACCAAAAGCCTTTCATCTAGGGCCGTACCGCTTATTTTCTGCATGCTACTGCTGGCAGTAGCTTATTTAGACAGTCCAAATTTCAGCCCAACGTAACCTGTCAGACCCGAAATGTCAGATTGATTAAAGTTTCGATAGTCCATTTCTCCTACAAAGCGATAACCTGCTCCCATATTAAAACGTACATATTTGTGCAAGTTAACCTCTAGTAAGGCAGCTGGCTCTATTTGAAAAAAGTTTGATTCGCTTAAATCTATTTCACCATTTTCATTGTCCATTTGAACTTCACCAAAACCAATATAGAGTGGTAGTGTAACGTGAAAAAGTATTTTTTCAAGTATAAACCAAGCTGGAAATTCCAGGGAAATTTTTAGAGCAATACAAAGCAATGACTCATGGCCATTGTTCTGCGTTTGTATTTTTTGAAACATAACTTCATTACTCATGTAACAGGTAATTTTACAAACCATGCCGCAATTGAATCCCATAACGGAAAGCTTATTTGAAAGAAAAGGAGAGTGTGAAATGCCATAAATAGTCCTAGAAGTAAAGGAAATACCCATCGGCCACTTTTTTGTTTTCGTTCAAAAATAAGTAGAGAAATAATTAGATCATAGATTGAGAGAGCCGTAATTCCTAGGTAAAGCGCCAAATTTGGTTCAGGTAAGATGGTAAGAATAATCAAACGACCTAAAGAAGCCTATATTCATGCAATCCAAGTGGCATTCATGGCTCTACCATGAATGGGTGTAGTGCGTTTGGTGTCTATTGCAATAGTAAACATGGTGCCAATTATAACTATATCTTTTAATTGAAGATACAAACTTTCACCTAAACCTTCGGTAACTTGACCCTCTAGATTTGAATTCGTCAGCAAGATCACCGAAACAAAGAACAAGTGTAAAATGATAAAACTCAATTTCTCGATTTCCCTATGGATAGAGAGTTTCTGATTCTTAGTAAGGATGGGCCGCAGAATTAATAGCGCAATTCAAAGTGATGCCATGGCAAAATGAAAATGAAAGTAGGAATTGCAGTTGGCAGTGCCATCAAAGAATTTTGAAAGGTAGGAAGACCAAAAACCTAAAAGTGCCAGAGCGAACAGCCCCATGGTATAATATCCTGCTTTATCCAATTTTATTCCTTTAGATCTTTTTTAAACAGTTTCTTTCATTTTTGCCTGGTTTTAGTTTTGCGATGCATACTCTATTCGGTTTTCAGCTCTCTTATGTTTTTTGTCTTTTCAGTGGCTGAGATGACGCACAACATAGGCGCAAACCCTATAGAAAATCGGCTTACAGCGTTTATCTTCCTTGTGCCCAATTGTTTTCGTTTCTTTTCAAAGCTAGTAGAATCAGTGAAAGTATCCGATGGCCAATCGAGGTTTTCACTCTTGATTTTTGTCGTGCTTTTTGGTGGGGAAAGGCGCATAGACTCAGTTGCAATTTAGTATTCTCAATTCAAGAATCGCGCTTAGCATGGGGCTTCCTCGTCCATTGCTCTCGTTTGGTTTTGACAGTCCAGCGAGTTTCAGTGCTTTTGTCATAAAGAAAACTGGACTTACCTCGTCAGAGATTCAAGCTCAAGTGTCGGAAGTTCACAGGTGATGGACCTGAATTCATAACTGGTACACCTTTTCCTGCTCTAGTTTTGTAAACGTACATTTGGCGATGCCGTGACTACATGTGCACTCACTTAAAACGCACACTATGAACCCAATCAAGACATTATTTATTGCTGCACTGACTATTTTCACGCTTTCTACCTCTGCTCAATGGACGGTAGTGGAATGGCTCCAAACCGATGGACTCGATAATATAGATTTTGTAGACGACGTTACGGGATACGCGCAGATGCAGATGCTGCAAGGCTTCACTTCGTCATTCGAAAAAACCGAAGATGGTGGGCAAACGTGGACTGAGCTGAATATACCAGTGAGCCCATATGATATTCAAGACATGGATTTTCATTTGTCGGGAGGAGGCGTGCTCGTTACGCGCAGCTCCACTAGTGAAGGAATCTTTACCAAAGTCTACCGAACCATGGATGATGGTGCCAATTGGGAGGAAATATCTCCAGATGAAACGGCCACTGGATTTGGTATGGCGCAGATTCAAATGCTCGATGCGAACACGGTTTTTTTTGTGACGGACAATTATTTCTACCGCACAACAAATGGAGGAGATGATTGGACAGCTATTTTATTGCCTGCCGCTGGTATTTCTGTGAATTTTTTTGACGGCAATCACGGCGTCATCGGGACTTGGGATGCGACCTTTAATTATTTTGGTGGTATGCTGGCAACCAGTGACGGCGGAACGACTTGGAATGAGACGGTGTTGGATCTCAATTATTCTGTAATAGGTGTGGTTGGCCAATTGAATGAAACGACCTCATTCGCAGCACCCGTAAAATGGGGCGGAAATGGACAGGTGCAGTTCTATAAAACCATAGACAATGGACTCAATTGGACAACTGTTTCAGTGCCTGAAACGGATGATAACGCTACACTTACTGGATTTGATTTCCGCGATGAAGAATATGGGGTAATCACGCTGTCGTCAAACACTCAATTCTATATCTACAAGACCATCGATGGAGGTGATGTTTGGGAATTGCAAAATCAGATGGATCAATTGTACATCTCCGATATGGACTTGACCCCAAACTCGGGATATATCGCAGCGCAAGGAGGTTTTATTTTCCGTTTGGATGCACCTCTGGGGGTAGAGGAAAGGGACGGTATCGACTTGAAAATTTACCCAAATCCTGCCGCTTCAGGTCAGCTCATTCAATGGAATGCTCGGGTGGATTTTACACAGATTCGCATTATGGAGATCACTGGTAAAACGGTTTTTCAAGAAAAATTGACTGTCCAAAATTCAATGCTACCAAACCTCAGCAGAGGCGTTTACTTGGTTTCTTTGCAGAATGAAGGGATAGTTAAAACCATGAAGATCATGGTTGAATGATGCCAATTTAAATCGTTTGTAGTGGTTTCTTCTTGGTGACTCACTTTTGAGTAACAAGGTCGTGGACTTTATCGACAGTCTTTACTGTGCCGATGGCAACCGACTCTTGATAAACTTAAACTGTCCGTTGTGGTTGGATTCGTGCTCGCATACATGGAACCATTTGCAGTAGTTATTCGTTGGTCCCCAATACCAGTCTTCATCTACCGTCATCAGCCAATCATCATCTCTTCGCTTGAATTCTGCTAGGGTGGCGCTTCTTACGGTTTCGAGTTTGTTTAAGTAAAAGTCAAGGTCGTTTCCCTTTATTTTCTTGCGGGCTTCGTCGCCGAGGCCTGAGGCGGTGCCCCATTCCTTCTCGTCTTTTTTGTCCCAGTCCCCCCATTCCTTTCCTTCGAAGGTGTGGAGCTGGTAAAAACGCTCCGTAGCCGCCAAGTGCCACAGCATGGCCCCGATGGTATTGGCATTTTTGTCTACCAAATAGTCCAAGTCCTTCACGCTCGCCCCCATCACAGGACTGAGGATAATCGCGCGCATCCAGTCCATCATCGATACCAATGTGCCTATTTGCGGAGTGTATCCAGTCTTGGGGCCGATGATGTTGATGCCCTCTTGTGGCATAAGATGGGGCGCGGCCACCGCTGCGTTGGAAAAAGCAAGAAAGCTTCCCGCGCCGACAGTTAGCAAAGAAGATTTTTTAAGGAAGTCTTTTCGGTTGAGGTTGGCTTGGATTTTTTTCATCTTGATCTGGTTTAAGGGGGGTGCTTAGACTTTAGCAATTGGGAATAAGGTAAGAAAATGCAGTTTGATTTACTTCAGTCTCTTTATTTTTTAGGAATCTATCCGATGTGATATTTTGTCATTATTGATTCTTTTGGTCAAATCGGTACAAAGGATAGGTAACAGCACCAAGCACTTTTTTCTCCGTGATTTAACCGAGAGCTTCGCCGCCGTTTTTGATCCTTTACGATTCCTGAAACTTCATCGCAAGGATAACGACGATAAGAATGGTTATGGCTGCAGCCAGAAAATTAGCAAATCGGCGGCGAGTAGCAGCGGGCAAGTCTTCGGATTCATTGTGCCCATTTAAGTAGTGTTCAAACGTGAACTTTTCCTTCTTGGTCAGGCTTCTCCAAATTGTTTCAAACACCCACCGAATAGCGGCACCGATATAGTTTATTACTACTTGTATCATATATGGGGAGCAATTTATTCCTAAAACTTCGATTTGCAGCTACCAGTTTGGTTTTGAGCGATTGCATCAAACCGCACCTGACCCTTATTGAACCAAGAAGGAGCTGACTTTAATTGATTGAAAACAATTCGCCCGATGTCTCTACTTTTGAAAGATGGCAGATTTGATTGTTTCATTCAAGCGGTTTCCAATACTTGGGCTCCGCACCAAGCCTATCTCCGAATTAATCCGCCTTCAGCTTCTTCGATTTCTTTAGGTACCGTGTGAAGAGGTAGAACACCAATAGAACGCCGAGGGTCATGAACAGCGGAATATTGTACCGATCAAAAAGTTCTTGTCCAGGCAATTTATAAAGGGTGTTCAGAATCACCAGGACCGATCCCGAAAGCCATACGTACGCCGAGGTGTATTCCCTGATAATGACCCGATTCCAATTAAAGCGCATGGAGTTTAGCGTTTCGCCAAGACCCGTAAGTCGTGGGATCCATCGATTTACATCTGCACAATATTGATTGAAGGCTTCTCCAAATTTATTTCGGAGAAAATTCTCTTCCGCCCGGATAATGCATTGGTAGAAAAAGATAAAAAGCGGAGACAAAACCAGGTTAAACAAAAGTGTATTGCTCATGATACCCAAACCGATCAAGATCAACACATTTCCCACGTAAAGTGGATTTCTGGAATGAGCAAAGATACCCGTGGTTACCAAATCTTCTGCATAAACCCTTCGGTTTTTGCCGCCTCTAATAATGTATTTGAGTCCGATGGTTGCTACCCGGCAGATCTGGCCGATTGCGGCAACTGAAAAACCAAGAACCAATGCCATGCGGTAATCGGGAAATAGATGGCGGCTTGGAACAAAGAGAAAAAGATAAAATACCGGGAATAAAAAGTTCCGGTAGTGGTAGATGAAGTTTCCGAATTTGACCATCATTATTTCACAGCTATTATTCCGCAGAAGTTGTACCACTTAAAGAACACATCGACCGATTTGAAGCCACACTTTTTCAAGAGCGCTTTATTCTCTTCGAGTTTATAAGGGATCAGTACATTTTCCAATGCCTCTCTTTTTTGTGATATTTCCATATCAGAATACTGGTGGCGACGCTTCATGTCGTAATAGTATTTGATGAACAAACGGTTGAAGAGGGAGTCTTCACCCAACACCTTCTCGGTAAGCAGAAGGCACCCGTTATCATTCATGCCATCGTAAATATCTTTCACCAATTGCTCGCGGTTGAGCGGCCGTATAAATTGAAGGGTGAGGCATAGGTTTACGACGGATGCATTTTCTAATTTCACTCTTTTATTCAGGTCGGCATACGAAAGTTCGTAGTCTCGTTTAATGCCGTTCTCCTGCAATTTCTTGTCGCATTTCTTCAACATTTCATCGGAATCATCCAAACCGATGAACTTTACTTTTTCATCCACCACATCGTCCAAGAGTATGAGCGATGCCCCAGTAGAACAGCCTAAATCATACAAATTGGTGTCCTTAATGGCAAAGTCTTTTCCCATTTCTGAGATCATGCGCTGCATTTCTCCATAAAAGGGAACTGATCGACTGACCATGTCGTCAAAAACGGTGACCACCTCTTGACCAAATTTAAAATCTGACGCCTCTCTTGGCTGATCAAATACTTTATCCTCACTCATGCTTGATGGTTTAGGTTGAAGTGGATAGCCAAGGTATCGAATATTGACATGGAAAATTTTGTTCAATGTGGGCTGAAATAATGGGCTGACCAACCCTTTCCTGGTTTTTTTAGTTTCATGTGGAGGGATGTGTTAAAAAAATGATGGGAAGGTAAACGTCTTTTTTGGTGTGAATGATCCACCTCCGCCAGCGCATGATATTTGACCAGTGCTGCTCTTGATGTGGTTCGCAACGTAGATTTTAAACCGAAATCGATTCAAATTAGTGATGCGATGCCCGTTCTCCTATGGAGGAGGTACCGAGGAACGAGGCGGAGGTGGATTAGTCATGTGTTCCAAGCCCCGAGAGTGGTACTTTTACATCTGCCTTTGGCGAGAAAAAAACGAATACCCCCAAGACACTGCGCAAGATTCTGCACATCGATATGGATGCCTTCTTTGCATCTGTGGAGCAACGTGATAATCCCGATTTGCAGGGCAAGCCCGTTGCCGTGGGTGGATCACGAGAGCGTGGCGTGGTGGCCGCAGCGAGCTACGAGGCGCGGGAGTTTGGAGTCAGATCGGCCATGCCCTCTTCGATTGCCGCGCGAAAATGTCCAGAGCTCATCTTCGTCAAGCCCCGCTTTGAAGTCTACAAGGAAGTGTCGCAGCAAATCCGCGAGATCTTCTATGCCTATACCGACTTGGTCGAACCGCTTTCGCTTGACGAGGCTTTTCTCGATGTAACCGAAAACAAGCGCGGGATGAACCGCGCCACCGACATTGCCCGTGAGATTCGACAGCGCATTTTGGATGAAACGGGACTCACCGCCAGCGCGGGAATCTCCGTAAACAAGTTCATCGCAAAGGTGGCCTCAGACATCAACAAGCCGAACGGACAGAAGCTGATTCACCCCACTCAGATCGATGAGTTTACCGCCAACCTCGAGATCAAGCGCTTCTTTGGAATCGGGAAGGTCACCGCCGAGAAATTGAATGGGATGGGCATCCATACGGGGTCAGATTTGCGAAAGTATACCCGCCCAGAATTGGTGCAACTCTTCGGGAAGAGCGGTGGCTACTACTACCACATTTGTAGGGGCATGGATGAGCGACCTGTGCGGCCAGACCGCATCCGTAAGTCAGTGGGAGCAGAGCGCACCTACAGCGAAGATATCTCGGAACTGGACGAGCAGCAGTCGGCATTGAGACTCATCGCCGAGGAGGTGAGCAGGCGCATGAAACAAGGCAAGTACCGCGGCAAGACCATCACCGTGAAGTTGCGCTACAGCGACTTCACCACTCACACGCGCAGCCGCTCCATCGACCACTTTACGGATGGGGAAGAGGAGATTTGCGCCATCGCCATCGAGCTACTCGAAAGCCACCCGCGCGAACAAGCTCTGCGGCTTTTGGGGATATCTATCAGTAATCTCAACACCGAGACCCCGAGTAAAGGCGGTCAGCTGACGCTGGATTTTTAGCGTTGGAATGTGGCTAGCAATCTGCAGAATCTGCGCAAGGGCACTGAGCCCTGAAAAGATGTGAATTGGCAATACAATGACTTGCGTCCTGGTTACATTGTTTTGGGCCGATCTTCTGCGTTTCCATGCATCGACCATTTCGACTAGAATGAAATTGTCTTACACTTGTACTTCTGAGTACTAATTGCTAAAAAATCACCCACTAACTCGTTGGCATGAAATACCATCTGTTCGCTCTCCTCGCCTTGTTTCTTTTCCAATCGTGCTCGGAAGTAGCGCCAATCGATCCCGCCAACGATGCCATCAAAGAAGTAGAAACCAATCTGACTACTCAGGTATACATAAAAGGTGATGCCACCTGGTCGATAGAAGAGCGGATGGAGCATTATGGAGTTCCGGGCGTGAGTATTGCCGTGATACACAACGGCGAAATTGCCTGGGCAAAAGCATATGGGATAATGGACAAGGAGAGTAAATTTCCCGTGACGAAAGAAACCCTTTTTCAGGCAGCGTCTATCAGCAAACCTGTAACTGCTTATGGAGCCTTGACTTTAGTGGAGCAGGGTAAGGTTGATTTGAATGAAGACATCAACACCTATTTAGAGTCTTGGAAATTGCCTAAGAATGAATTCACCGAGGCAAAGACCGTGACGCTAAAAAACCTGCTCAATCACTCGGCGGGAGTTACTGTGCACGGCTTCTTGGGATACAGTCCTGGCTTACCGGTGCCAAGCCTCGTTGAAGTGTTGAATGGAACACTACCGGCCAATTCGGGAGCGATATTCGTCGATAAGACGCCAGAAGAGTCTTACCGCTATTCGGGTGGCGGCTACAACATCATTCAACAAATGATGATAGATGTCGAAGCCAAAACCTTCCCTGAAATTATGAAGGAATTGGTACTACAACCTTTGGGAATGGACCATAGCACGTACGATCAACCGCTGGAAGGCGACGATTTGAAAATGGCGCCAACGGGCTACCTTCCCGATGGCTCAATGACCAAAGGAAAAAGGCATACCTATCCCGAAATGGCCCCTGCTGGATTGTGGACCACCGCAGAAGATTTGGCACAGTTTGCCATTGCTATCCAAGAAGGGCTAAAGGGTGATAGCGAAAAGGGTTTGTCGCAGAATATGACGGCTACGATGCTTACCCCATTTGTAGAAGACTTCACGGGGCTTGGAATTTTTCTCAAGGAGAGCAAGGGAGATATATACTTTGAGCACGGTGGTTGGAACGAAGGCTTTTCAAGTCAATTGGTAGCTCATAAAGACAAAGGATACGGTGTGGTTGTGATGACCAATTCAAATCACCCGGATTTTATTTCAGAGCTTATTCGATCGGTCGCGCTCACGTATGAATGGGATAATTATTTCTCTGTTTATGAAGAATTAGAGGTAGCGCAAAGTGTCTTTTCTACCATCGGTGGACGATACATCGCCAATGGCAATGAAGTGGTAGAAATATTAGAACTAGACGGTGAACTTCTCGTTAAGAAAGCACCTTGGGAAGATCCGATGGATTTAATCAAAGTATCGGATACGACCTTCGTTACCCGTGAGAATAGTTCCTTGATCCAGTTTATCCCAAGTTCAGAAACGGAATCTATGGATTTAGTAATCCGCGAGGATGGGAGGAGAGCGATCCGTTCAACCTACACCAAGATGGGAGCCGATGAAAAAGTTCCCATGGAGCTATTGATGGAGGGCGATTTTGACGCCGCTATGGAAGCTATGCTGGCGTTGAAAAAAGAAGATCCCAATAATCCCTTGGTGAGCGAAGGCAATCTGAATA
>JBLIEU010000051.1:0-17678 GCA_047633195.1 Cryomorphaceae bacterium
AGATATTGGCCAAAAACATCCCGACACTAAAAGGGATGCCTTTCGGAGCGGTATTGACTTTACCGGCCACAGGGTCTGAAATGAACTCAGGAGCAGTTATCACCCGAAAAGAGACCAAAGAAAAACGCACCATGGGTGGCGGCGGCTTATTCCCTGCATTCTCAGTGCTCGACCCTCAAGTGATTCAATCCATACCTCATCGGCAACTGGCCAATGGAATCACCGATGCCTTCACCCATGTTTTAGAGCAGTATCTCACCTACCCTGCGGGAGCTAGCCTTCAGGATAGATTTGCCGAAGGCATTCTGCAAACGCTTATTGAAGTGGCACCCAAAATTTTAAAAGACCGCACCGATTATACAGCAGCTTCCAACTTTATGTGGAGTTGTACGATGGCTTTGAATGGCTTAATCCAAAAGGGAGTTCCTACCGACTGGGCAATCCATGCTATGGGCCATGAGCTCACCGCTCTGCACGGAATAGACCACGCAAGAACGCTGGCAATCATAGCCCCGAACCATTACCAATTCAATTTTGAATCGAAAAAAGAAAAACTGGCGCAGTATGCCGAGCGCGTGTGGAACATGACCGAGGAGTCTGTCGACGATAAAGCTCAATCTGCCATAAAGAGAACAGAGGCTTTCTTTAATGAATTGGGAATTGATACCAAACTATCGAAGTACACCAAACAGTATGAAGGTACAGCAGAGGAAATCTCTAAGCGATTTAAAGAGCGCGGTTGGGTAGGCCTTGGCGAACACAAAAAACTACAACCAGAGGATATAGAAGAAATAGTAAGAATGGCATATTAAACTAAAGAAGTAAGCACAAGATGAAGCTTCTGATGTTGTGGGTATGCATACCGAAACGGATGGCATTTCAGAAAGATAGAATCTTCGTTAAACAATTTAAAACAATAAAATTATGAAAGTATTATTTGTATTGACCTCCCATGATGAATTGGGAGTCACCGGAAACAAAACGGGATTTTGGATTGAGGAGTTTGCCTCACCCTATTACTTTTTGCTAGATAAAGGTGTGAACATCACCGTGGCTACACCCAAAGGTGAAAAAGCGCCGATAGATCCAAGCAGCGAAGCAGATGGTGCGCAAACTGCTGACACCAAGCGTTACTACAGTGATAGCGATGCTCAAAAAGTAATTGCCCATACGGTAAAGTTGGAAACGGTAAAGGCCGAAGATTTTGATGCGGTATTCTATCCTGGTGGCCATGGGCCGCTTTGGGATCTTGCAGAAGATGAAACATCTATCGCTTTGATCGAAGCTTTCAACAAGCAGCACAAACCAATCGCTTTGGTGTGTCATGCGCCAGCAGCTCTTAAAGGGGTGAAAAATGAAAATGGCGAGCCTCTTGTAAAAGGCAAGACGGTAACAGGTTTTACCAATTCGGAAGAAGCAGCTGTGCAGTTAACTGATATCGTACCCTTTTTGGTAGAAGATATGCTCAAAGAAAACGGAGGGAAATTTTCCAGAACAGACGATTGGGGTGTAAATGTGGTGGAAGACGGTAATTTAATAACTGGACAAAACCCCGCTTCATCTGAGAAGGCTGCTGAGCATCTTTATGAGATGTTGAAGTAGAATTCGTTCACGCTAACTTTATTTTAAATAGCGGCTTGGGAATCGACTCAAGTCGCTATTCTTTTTTACTTTGACATCCAATATTTAAAAAAGAGAGGAGATTGTAAAGTAACGGTATTCGTTCACAAAACTGATAGAGTGACCTCAATAGATTTAAAATTCATGGCACTAACACACTCAAATATGATGGAGCTCGGCACTACCGCTCCATGCTTTACCCTTTTCGATACCGTTTCAGGAAAATCTGTTTCGCTCAAAGAGCTGAAATCTGAAGTGGCGACGGTAGTCACTTTCATTTGCAATCATTGTCCTTTTGTGCACCACCTCAATGCCAAGTTGGTGGAGTTGGCCAATCACTACCAAGCCAAAAGCGTTCGCTTTATCGCCATCAGTAGCAACAATGTGCAGACACATCCACAAGATGCGCCACACTTTATGACCAAAGTGGCCAAACAAGAAGGCTATTCATTTCCCTACCTATACGACGCGTCGCAAGAGGTGGCCAAAGCTTATGGCGCCGAGTGCACGCCGGACTTTTTCGTTTTTGACGGAAGTCTGAAATGCGCCTACCGTGGACGGTTTGACGAAACCCGTCCAAATATGAGGCAGGCGACAGGAAAAGATCTTTCGACAGCGTTGGACGCCATCATTGCCGGAAGGCAGACCGACGGGACTCAATACCCGAGCGTGGGGTGTGGAATCAAGTGGAAAAATTAAAACATGAACATCATCAAATCAGCTCAGCTCATTATTCTACCCTTGTTTCTCGGAATGGGGCTCCAGGTGTCCTCGCAATCTTCGCTTTTCAGCTACGAAAACTACATCAGTAATGAGGGCGATACACTAAAATACCGCCAACTCTTTTCGGATTACGACACCGATTCAAAATACCCGCTGGTCATCTTTTTGCATGGCTCTGGCGAGCGCGGAAATGACAACGAAGCTCAACTGAAGTGGGGTGTGATGAATTTCGCGACAAACGAAATCATGAAAAACTACCGCCCTATCGTCATTGCCCCGCAATGCCCACAAGAAATGGGTTGGGACAATTTTAACGAAGAAGACTCCACCATGAAATCCGAACCTTCCGAGCCAATGAAGCTTCTGAAGGAACTAATTGACAAAACCGTAAAAGAGCAACCGATCGACATAACAAGAATTTACATTACTGGACTTTCCATGGGCGGTCATGGTACTTACGACGCAATGATGCGATACCCAGACCTGTTTGCAGCGGCTGTGCCTGTTTGTGGAGATGGAGACCTCTCTAAAGCAGCAGACATTGCACACATACCCATTTGGATTTTCCATGGTGCTCTCGATGCTGTGGTTAACCCAATTCTTTCGCAGAAAATGGTTGAAGCTTTAACCAGTGCTGGAGCTCATCCGGGCTACACCCAATATCCCCAGGCAGGACATTTTGCGTGGCTCGCCGCTTACGATGATGCCATGATGATGAATTGGTTGTTCAGGCAGCAGCGCAATTAAACTGGTTGGTACACTTGATACGACGCGGAGCACAAATAAAAAAACCCTGCCAATAGGCAGGGTTAAATAAACCAATAGATTTACTTAGGGAAATCAGTTCTTCTTATTTCTTGGGCATTAACACTGTGTCAATCACGTGTATGACACCATTGCTTCCAGACAAATCTGTCGCAGTAACAATAGCCTTATTTCCAGCGGCATCCATTAAGACAACGTTCTTACCATCCAACATGGCAGTTAATTCTTCGCCTTGTACTGTTGTAACTACTGCTTTTCCATTTCCTTTTTTGATAGCACCCACAACGGCAGCCGCATCCAGTTTACCCGAAATCACATGGTAAGTCAAAATAGCTTGCAGTTGGCTTTTGTTATCTTCTTCGAGGAGTTTATCCAATGTTCCTTTTGGAAGTTTTGCGAATGCATCATTGGTAGGAGCAAAAATAGTAAATGGACCTTCACTCATTAGCGTTTCTGCCAAATCAGCTGCTACAACTGCTCTCACCAAAATGGTGTGATCTCCTGAACTCTTCGCAATTTCTACGAGGTTCTTGTCTTGGGCTGTTGCTAGTCCAACAACTAGCATTAGTGCACTTAATAAGAATACTTTTTTCATGATTAACTTTTTAATTTGATTTCAAAAAGAACACCACGTGCGGCTATATGTTCGAGGACTATCCAACTAATAAATCGACTTTCTGGGAAGGAACAGTGAAAGCATTGCGTATTACTCGCCTAAATTTAAAGATTAAGATGACTACTGGAATTATTACATTTAGCAATGCTTTGATTGGATACACTTTGTTCAATCACTGCAGCTAACCAAATTTTAAACCAATGAAGAAGTTTCCGCACTCTCAAGCACTGGCAACTATCTGCCTCGTTTTCACGGTGTTTTTATCATCATTACTTACAGCTCAAGAAAACTGCGAAGTATCTCTCATCCATGACGATGGTTATACCTCTACAATATCATCCGTTCTGGACAATGGAGATGATTCATTTACCATCTCCATCTTAGTAGAAAGTGATGGCTGCGTGGGATGCAGAGCAATCAATCGATATTCGATTCAGGCGACACCTGAAACCTATTCGGATGTTTCAATTGAAGGCCACACGGGTGATTTCTCTTTCGATGATGTAGATCTTGGCCCTAGCATTCGATGTTTCCCTTACGACGGCTTTGGTATCGTAGGAGTAGATGGCCTTGGTAATGGTAATCCTGGAAGCTTTTCCATTACCTACACTCTTTCAAGTGGTCTTCAAGATCAAATAGTTCAGCCAAGAGCTCCCTTCTTTTCGATGCCTTTGCTTTTTACTGTAGCAGATTTCCAGGCAGTTTTAGATTGCGATTTACTTCCTGACCCTATCGTTCCTTATTATCCTCCACTTGAAGAGGGAAAATCGTTTGATATAATCGGTTCGGAACTTACTTCTCTTTACAACACCTTCATTGCAACAGGTACTTATATCTCTGACGATATCTTTCAAATAGTTGATGCCAATGTTATTATTTCTTTCCAAACGCAGCCTGGTCAATACTTCAATGCGTTGGAAATTATTACCCTAGAGGAGTTTGGATTGATCAATAATATTGGTAACCAAGCAAATAATGTACTAAGTGGGTTATACCCCATTTCAAACCTTTTGCTTCTCAATGAGCTTCCCGAATTGCTCATATCGGTCAGTCCCGTTTATGCCCCTTTGAACAATGCTGGCTTGATTACTAGCCAAGGAGATTCGGCCATGCGAAGTTTCCGAGCAAGAGATGTCTTTGGGCTCGATGGTTCAGGATTTAAAATAGGTGTGCTCTCTGATAGCTACAATACCATCTTGGATGATCCCGCTTCTGATGATGTAGAAAGGGGCGATTTACCAGGAATTCTAAATCCTAATTATCCTCAACCTGTTGAAGTCCTTTCTGACTATCCTTTGGGAATAGGAAGCGATGAAGGAAGAGCGATGCTCCAAATCATTCACGATGTTGCTCCAGGAGCAAATCTTGCCTTTAGAACTGGTTTTCTAGGTCCTGTAGACTTTGCAGCGGGGATTTTGGCTTTAGAAGAAGCTGGCTGTGACGTTATAGTTGACGACATAACTTATATCAATGAGCCATTCTTTAGAGATGGTATTGTAGCGCAGGCCGTTGATGCTGTATCTTCTACAGGTACGGCATATTTCTCTGCCGCAGGAAACTTCGGCACGAAGTCATGGGAAGGAGATTTCAGTCCTACAGATGCACCTGGAGACCTAACCGGAGAGGCACATAACTTTGCTGCCGACGAGGAAGGAAACGACATTTATCAAAACATAACAGTAGACAGCGGTGACTACACTCTGGTACTGCAATGGGATGACGGCACTCCTGAATTCGACAACACAGCTTCTGACTTTGACATCTACTTGGTAAACAACGAAGGAGAGATTCTCTTTGGCTTCAATAGAGACAATACAGGAGGGTCTCCTTTTGAGGTTCTTCCATTCACCGTGCAAGCAGACAATACGTTTGCCAACTTTCTGATCGTACGCGCCTCGGGTTCTGCACCCGCCTTTCTAAAGTACATCGTTTACAGAGGCGATGTTCTGATAAACGAATACGCGACACCAAATGCTTCCACTATCGTGGGCCAAGCGAATGCTGCTGGTGCAATAACCGTTGGCGCTGTTGATTATTTGAATACTCCTGAGTATGGAGGTTCGCCTATTATTGAGACCTTCTCTTCATGGGGTGGAACACCCGTTGACGGAAATGACCGCATGAAACCTGATTTTAGTGGGCCCAATCGTGTAAATACTTCTGTTGACCTGGGCGGTGACTTGCCACAAGACGGAGATAGTTTTTTCAATTTTGTGGGTACTTCGGCGGCAGCGCCTCACGCGGCGGCATTGGCTGCTTTGATTTTGGATGCTCAACAAAAATTTTATGATAGCGAAAGTTCTTTGCTTCCTGAAGACATTAATAACATCTTGAAGTTTTCAGCTCTTGACATGGGAGCTCCGGGTTATGACCGGGCATCGGGTTCAGGTTTTATCTTAGCTGATTCGGCTCTAAGCCAATTGGCAAACCCAGCTCCCTTTTTAACAGGTCTTGCGTACGACACTACTTTGGTGCCAGGGGTCGATTCTTTGGAACTCACTATTTTCGGAGAATACCTGAAAAGTGGTTCTGTAATTTACCTGAACGGCAGTCCCATAGGCGCAGACGTAACCTTAGAAGGATATACCGAAATCGTTGCGACGATACCTCCTACAGAGAATCCATTTCCTACAGTCCAAGTATTCAATCAACCCAAAGAAGGAACCAATGGCCTAGATGGTGGATTATCCAATCCCATTTTCTTCACTTCTAAAGAGACCATTTTAGTCACTATAGACAACAAGGTTAAACCATATGGTGCGGGGTTCCCTGAGTTCACCGCTAGCTATAGTTTTGTATCTGATGCGAGCAATATCCCACTAGATTCAACGGACTTAACCCAAACCGAAATAGAGCGGATTTTGTCAATTGAACTCACCACAATTGCGAATACTCTCAGCAATGCCACTTTTTGGGGCATAGAGCCAAGCTCTATTGATCCACTCAATCCCGAAAGCACTACTGAGGCGACAGATACATTGGATATTTCACTTCTTGAGCGGTTTGACTTTGTATTCATCATCGGAATCTTAACGATTGAACCACTCGATCTTATAATAACTCCGCGTGACACTACATTCATTTACAACGACTCGATAGCAGATTTATCTTTCAATTACCAATTTAGCACTGGCACAGAATCGGGGCTTAGCATTAGTGAATCCGATAGTTTGGCCATTACCTCTGCTCTTATTGATCTGCATCAAACCACAATTCCATCAAGATCTGCCATAGTGAGAGGTACTGCTTTAGTTAATGACCTAGGAGAACCGCTTCTCAATGCGGCCCTATTAACCAATAATGGTTTCTTCGTGACCACCCAAGTGAGAGAATCCAGGGGAACAGCACTCGTAAATGGAGAACTTATTGATCCCGACATATTCTTCGAAGCAGTATCAGTGCAATTGGGAACTGAGACAACGGCTCGGGTATCACGTGGCACAGCCTTGGTCAATACGTTTAGGTTGGTTCGTGGCACTGCCCTTGTAAATACCGTAGATTCAACAGGAGCTGTAGTCGACAGCACCTTGTTATCAGATCCAGGTTCTTTAACGAATTCAACAGGATTTTTGAATACTACTTTTGTCAACGAAGACAGCAATTCGGAAACCATTACAATTATGGGAGATAGCGACATCTCGATTCTTTCAGGTGACTCTACAGGAACAGTCGAAACCATTCCGACAAACGTTGTAACTGGAACAACAGTGGG
The DNA here is from genome assembly GCA_047633195.1 of Cryomorphaceae bacterium. GTDB lineage: Bacteria > Bacteroidota > Bacteroidia > Flavobacteriales_D > Cryomorphaceae > JAKVAV01. Next base: position 7,437 of record JBLIEU010000051.1, read on the forward strand.
TACTCACTTTTCTCTGCCAGGAGGGCTTCTGACGAATAATTTCAATGTGAAATACGGTGTTGGTATCGTAACCATCTTGCCAGACACCTTGGAAATAATGATTGAAGAAGAATCGCTCACTCAAACGTATGATGGCAACCCGAAATCAATTGACGTAACGGTTATGCCCGACACCATTCCTTTTGAAATAACTTACAATGAAGGCTCCGAGCTTCCAGTCAATGCTGGAAATTATGAAGTGATCGTAAGCGTTCTCGATACCAATTTCATCGGAACAGTTTCCACTACATTGCTGATCGAAAAAGTAATGGCCTTAGTTTCCACTGGTGTTTTTATCATTGATGAAGGAGAAGCTCTACCTGATTTTTCGGCAGAATTTGAAGGGTTTATCAATGAAGATGATGAGTCGGTGGTCACATCCTTGACTTTCGAGGTTGTGGATTACGATGGAGGCGCAGGAGTCTATGAAATTATTCCAATAGCCGAAGCTGTTAACTATGTTTTCGAACCATCGAGTGGAACACTATATGTGAACCCTGCTGGAGAAGGAACCCAGCCAATCAAGATAAAATTCATTTGCTTCGATCTATTGGAACAACCCCTTGCAGGAGAGTTCAACTACGTCGGCACTTTCGGGTATAGAAACTTAAATAACACCGCCATTCTGATTCCCGAGGGAGAAAATAATCAATTGACGGGAAACAGTTTTGATGGCAATAATTTGCCAGAAGAATTTCTTTCAGGAGATCACCTCTTTACCATACCATTCGAAGGCAGTGCACCTCTCTTTTCGAGCCCGCTAAGCTGGATCGTCACTTCAAATGGAGAATCTGGCCCTGAAGTTCGAGTAGCCGCGGTAACGAATAACAATTGTGATGACGGCGCAAAAGCCAATCAAGGAAATGGAAGAGGTGATAAAAGTGATCTTAGTGATTCAGGGGCTACTAGTCTATTCCCCAACCCTACTTCTGGTCGTATTGCGATAAGTTTAGATGAGGATTCCGCTGAAATTAAAAGCGTTGAGATATACGATATCATGGGTAGAAAACAGGCCTTTGAAATAAGCGCTGGCTCGCCCCATTTTATGGAAGTTAATCTCGACGGGTTGTCTGAAGGAGTTTATATTGTAAGAATCCTTAAGAAGGATGGCTCTTTTGAAACGAATAACATTGTCTTAAATCTATAGATCGATAAAATGCATATTGCACTAATACCAACCTTAAGTTCTGAATTATAACACTTATCACTTTGGAGGTTAACTTCAAAAATAAGGATCAATCGTAAGCATAAATAAATGAAAACGGCCATACTTTTAATCTTTAGTTGTTTGCTCGTACTTTCGGGCTCCAGCCAAAGCAATGAAATTGATAGCTTAAATCAGATCCTCAGTAAACCTCAAGCCGACACTTCAAGAGTCTCTTCCCTTTTAGAGCTAAGCAAAAATTACGCAAGGACAAATCCCAGAGAAGCAAGGGAGCTTGCTTTTCAAGCCATGAAACTAGCCCAAGATTCTGACTTTAAACCTGGTTTGGCGCAGGCTCATAAGGCTGCAGGAATGAGTTACTACTTTCAGAACAATTGGATTGACGCCTTGATTCAATGGCAGTCTGCAATGGAGGTATTCGAAGAGGTTCGCGACTTGGCAGGAGTTTCGAATATGCTCAACAATCTTGGTGCAGTCTATTTTAACGAAGGAGACGACGAACAAGCTTTGAAGTATTACTTGAAGTCGTTAAAAATGGCAGAACAAAGTAACGATTCTCTTCGCATTGTTTCTGCTCTTATTAATATCGGAACAGTGCATCTTAACAAGCCATCTACTCATGACCTTGCATTCAAGTATTACCAAAGGGCACTTCCGATTAGTATAAAGTTGGGGGATTCAGATGCCATTGGAACTTGTGCCGTGAATATCGGGGAGATCTATTTGGGTCGAAAGGACAGTATTTTTTTGGATTCGGCTCTTTACTATTTTGAGACTGCTCTCGAAACTTACAAAGAATCAGCAACAGGAAACCTGGCATTTGCACTGAAAAGCATAGGTAAAGTTTATGCCGATCGCGGAGAATTTGAAAATGCCATTAGGTACCAAACCGATGCATTCAATTTTGCCAAAGGCGTAGGAGGGCGATTGGAAATGGCGCAATCTCTTTTAAGCTTAGCAGAGACTTACAAGCTCAAGGGAGATATTCCCAAAGCAATTGAAGCTTACAAAACAGCTGAAGAACTAGCCACAGATATTGGTGCAGTCTATGAGATGAATAATGCATATAATGGATTGGCGAACTCTTATTCCAGCGTGGGGGATTTTGAAAATGCCTACATCTACAAGAATTTATTTTCTACTCTAAGGGACACGCTTTACAATTCAGAAACGGAGAAACAGCTCCAAGCTGCAACGTTAAATTATGAAATTGAAAAGAAGCAGGGAGAAATCACTCTGCTTCAAAAAGATAAAAAACTCAAGGAAATTGAGCTTAATCGGCAAAAAACCATCCGCAACGGCACAGCCATTTTTGGGGTATTGCTTTTTATATTGGCTGTTGGTCTTTTTAATCGCTATCGATACACACACAAGACCAACAAGATTATCGAAAAGGAGAAAGAACGATCGGAAGAGCTGCTTCTTAACATTCTGCCTCACGAAACAGCTGAGGAACTAAAGTTGAACGGAAAAGCCACGCCAAAGTACTACCAGGACGTAACAGTTCTGTTTACAGACTTTCAAGGATTCACAAAAATCGCAGAACAGCTCTCACCACAGGATTTGGTAGAGGAGCTCGACGAATGCTTTAGCGCTTTTGATATGATCATAGACAAGTACAAGCTTGAGAAGATTAAAACCATTGGTGACTCTTATATGTGCGCGAGCGGTTTGCCTACAAAGATGCCCGATCATGCGCTTGAGATGGTTAAGGCTGCTTTGGAAATCAGAGATTACATGCTGGCCCATCACGAAAAGCGAATAAATCAAGGACATAAGTCATGGGAATTGAGAATTGGTGTACATACTGGGCCTGTAGTATCAGGTGTGGTTGGTAAAAACAAATTTGCCTATGACATTTGGGGGGACACCGTCAATACAGCTAGCCGAATGGAAACAAGTGGTATTGCTGGACAAGTCAATATTTCAGGAGCCACCCATGATCAGGTAAAAGATTGCTTTATCTGCGTGCATAGAGGAAAGGTCAAAGCCAAAAACAAAGGTGAAGTAGATATGTATTTGGTAGAAGGAATTCAACCCCACAAGAAACAGCGCCAAAACACAGAACAAATGGCCCCTGGAACTTAAACTTTCCTTTTTCTTTCAAATCAGGGAATCGAGATCATTTCATTATTTCGAATAACTGCATCTAGGCTGCCATCATCAGTATAGATGGGTTTGTAAAGCATCTCTCCTACTGGATAAATCAATATCTCATCCACATAAAGTGAATCTGCGAATATGTCGATGGCGCTAATGGCCAACTCTACTTGGTCGCTGTTGCGATTCACTTTAAAATTAAATTCGTTGTAAGCCCAATTGCCTTCGTACAGTGCCGTCTTGATTGGATCATTCAAATAAATGCTTGAATAAACGGAACCTGTGGAGTCTTTAACATAAGCCACCACGCCCGTAAAAGATTGATCGTAGATATCGTTGTAATACCAAAATGAAAACGTGTATTCCAGGCCAGGTTGAAAATCACCACCATCACTGTGATAGATGCTCTGGAGATTGTGACGATCAAGCGTCAATGCTCCCGATCCGCGCTTGGCAAGCGGACTGCTCATTTGATCAAAAGACTCAGAGACAAATGGGAAGGAATCACGCAAGAAGTACCCCGACTCATTGTCGAAAATGAATTGATCCTTTGACTCCAAAAATGCGTCGATCTCATCAGTTTCACCCTCATAAATTTTCGAAACGGACATTCGCAATGCTACCACGTCTCTATTTTCAAATATCACTTTCCCTTTTTCGAGAAAGTCCCGTTCCAATTCTGTTAAGTCTTCCTTGGTATGGACAACCAACATAGGTCTATTTGACAGATCATTCTGAAGCGATTTCTCATAATACCAAGGGGAGAACAATTGAAATATTCTTTTTGATTCTAAAACGGAAGGCCTGGAAAGAATAGCGCTCATGAGTGGAAGACCAGTCGCATATGACAAACCCATTGAGAGGGTTTCAGATTCCAAACTACCCGTTAATTGGGTTGGAGTAATATACTTGTGGTAAAATGGCAGCGGTACGATGGCCTGGTATTCGTCAAAGTCAATCGATGCCGAAAGCTCTGCAAATGTCTCACTTTGCTCAAAGTCCTTTAGAATATTTGAGTGCTTAGAAATGGACTTTTTTAGGTGAATATGATATCCCGCACTTTCTGCCAAGCAGAAAGTAGACATCAATAGGATCAGAACAAATGCCAGTTTTTTTGGAAACATTCTAAATAAAAACACAATACTAAAAACAGTCATTACATAGAAGAAGGGCCAGCCAAATCTGCCTAAACCTATAAACTGCTTGAGCATATTGGGGAGCCATGCATCAGGAAGATAACTCAAGGGAATGGCCATGGAGAAAAGCAAAAGAAAAATGGAGGACATTATTGTAATCCATTCGCTCTTGGAAAATGGTTCTCCGATCTGCGACCAGCGACGGCGCAAGACATTTGACAGTGTATACAGGAGATATCCCAATAGAATTAGATTTACGGGCAGCCCGACGTAAGTGCCCACTTTACTCCAGCTCAATTGAGCCTGAGGGCCCAGATCAAAAATCAGCTCATAAAACGGCTTAGTAAATGAATAATTGGGGAAAAAGACCGTTTGACCTGATGCTTTGTAGTCTGTTTGAAAAGGCATCTCAAGCCTACCCTCTCGATGGTCGGTAAGTTGCAATACCGAATAAACGATAATGAGCGGCAGCACTACCTGAAATACCATTTGCAGCAGCACACGTTTCCGTCGTTCTTTCTCAGCAATAAAAGATAAGAAGAGTATGCCAGCATTAAAACCTACTGCAATCAATCCCAAATAACCGTGGGAGTAAAACCACAGCAGGCAATTGAGCAGAATGATCAAGGAATACATCAGATGCTTGTCAGATCGCCGAGACCTGATAATGAGGTACCACGTTATCGGAAAAAAGCAAGAATAAGAGAGTGCGTAATGACCAAATTCCCACAACAGAAATTGAGAAGAGAAGAAGGAAATTGCGAGTGCTCCTGCAATGGATAATTTTCTTGGAATTCTAAGTGCATCGAGAATTAAGTAGAGAAATGCGGAGGTAAAAACAATGGAAGCCAACATGAGGCCATTCAATATGCCGACAGAATAATCCGAAATATCCACAACATTATTCGAAATAAATTTCAACGCACTAGACAATGCTGGGTGCAAATCTACCATGAGAAGTGTTTCTCCATAAGGATAGTTCATCCCTTCAAATACGAGGTAGGAACTATCGTGCCTTATGTGGTACATAAAGTTGAAATAGTTCTTCAATCCGTCTCCTTCTATGGAGAACATCACGTCATTGAGCCCAAATGAAACTTCAGGATAGAGAAGCACAATGCCGATCAGTGCGAGTGCTATAACTAGAAGAAGGGAGTGACTCAGTTTCATTTACCCGATCGAAATTATACCAGAAATCCGTTCGATTCCTCTGTCGGTTCGGGAATATTCGTATCGTTTATCATCTCGCGCATATCGATTTCTATCGTTCTTGCGATATTGGTAATCGGCACATCGTTGAAGGAACCCTCGAAAGGATTTTCAGAGTAGTCTCCTATTTTCTCCATTAGGAAGAAGACCCAAATGATAAGTCCAGCAAGCAGGGGCGTAAGAATACAGGCTTTGTAAAACTCCCCTCCGATTATATTAACCATTCCCAATGGAACGAAAGCAGAGAAAACCATGGTCAGCCAAATTGCTGTGCTGGCATATTGTCTAGGAAATGGAAATCCCTTAATGCGCTCTGCCTTCCCCTGATCGGTATAGAAAGAGGTAATCAAGTGATGAAATTCCATGTGACGAAAATCTTCAAAGAATTCTTTATTGCGAAGCTCCTGCAATCGAACAGATTGATTCTTTAATATTTGAGTAGCCACATTCGAGGCTTTCATGAGTTCCTCTATTTCTGATTGGCTTAAGTATTTTTTCAATTCTAGTTCGAGAGTTTCAGCGTAATTATCAGAAATCTCGGGCGCAGGACTGAAATGATTTTGAAGTTCATTGTGCTCCCAAGGTTTTGGTCGGCGCAACTGGAAGCGACAAGCGGTCAACCAAGCGATATGGCGATATATCAATTCTCTTTTTACAACATCATGACCTTCTCCTTGTACAAACGTAACGGCAGCTGCTCCAAACGTTCGACTATTGTTTACCATGCTACCCCATATTTTCCGAGCCTCCCAAGTCCTATCATAAGAACTATTGTTTTTGAAGCCGAGATAAAACGCTACCGCAATACCAATCAAAGTAATGGGCTGCCATGGCACTGCTGTTTTAATTTCAAAAAAATAGGCTAAACAACATATGGCCGCAGAATAAAGGGTGCCGTAGATAAAAGGAGTTCTCGACCAGTTAAATGTGAGCCAAAACCCGTACTTCTTTTTTATATACATGAGTTAGATATCAGTATCTCTTGATCAATTCATCTGTGTAGCACCAAGCCCATTTCTCTTGAGATTCGGCACTTATAATTATTGGGTGGCCACTCTCGGCGGCGTGTTTCGAAGCATGCTGATTGGGAGATGAATCGCAACAAAGAACTGCACCACAAGATTGACAGCAGCGAAGATGGACCCATTTAGAATCCGTTTTTTTACACTCTTCACAAGCATACGCGGAAGGACTGATTAATTCGATCCAATTATCAAGGTGATCGCAAGATTTCATTTTCATCGAGGAGGTTTACAAGGGTTGCACTTCTATAGAAGTGCACTCCGATTACATAGCAAACGCAAAATAGTAATATCTGAAAGACTCAGAATGAATTTTTTATGATGAAAAATAGGGTAAAGTGTTAATTTGACAAATTCCCTCATTTTAATAGGATCGGTGAGATTACTGAAAATAATTCGAGCGAATATAGCTCCATAGGCACCCTTTTTTCTTTTTAACCCTAAACAATTGCCGAAAAGAATATTGTATTCAAGGTCCTCTTTTAGATCAAACTAATACTAGATCAAACTAATACGATCAACCGATTCAATTATTACTATGAAGATGCACAACCCCGCTTTAATCAAGCGGGGTTGTGTTTTTTGATCAATAATTAACCTTTCATCTTCTGATTAAACTCTTCCCTTTGGGAGTCGATAAGCTATCCCACTTCTCCCCAAGTAGCATCTTCCCGATCAGTACCATTTGACCTACTTGATACGAGCAGTGACAAAGCTGGCGATTGGTCGCTGCAATTACAGTATGCTCCTCTCCTCTTATGAGCACCTTATTCTCAAGCTCTTGCCCTCGTAATTTCTCCAGAGCGTCGAAAACCAAATTCCTACCCTGCGTCCACAACTCATAAATCTCCTCGCGTTTTTTAAGGTATCTTCGAATTCACCATCACGCTCTCTCCATTCCTTTTCACCATCTTCAGACATAAAATCCGTCCAGCGCGACATCATATTACCATGAAGTTGTTTTACTATCACAGCAATTGGATTTACTTCTTGAGCCGGTTGATGCAATAGGTCATCATCGCTGAGCTGTTCCATGGTTTTCCGACCGAGGGTTTCGTAGCGTTGAAACTCCTTGTAGGCCGAAATGAGGTATAAATTCATTAGGTGTAATTTTAATAAATCTAATAATCTTGATTCAATTTATAGGCGGTGTTAATCCCAATACTTCAACGAATACGGTAAATTGTGGCCTCTCAGCTTATCTTAACCAGTTGTTTCCCTTTAATTTTTGATTCCGAAACCATGGTACTAAAAAGAGCCCTTTCGCCATCTTTCTCCTTATTTATCCTTACCACTCTGAGCGCTCAGCAACTTGAATCACAATTTCAACATCTACTAGAAAAAATGACATCCTATGTACTAGCAGAATGAGAGTCAACATACTGCCTTGAGATTTCCCGTTTTGATTTCGGCCCCAATTTGTATTACCAAGGCGGCTGATGGGGAACAGGTGTTACCTACTCTCCCGACACGAAATCATCGGTGGCTGTTTTACTTTAGAGAAAGGAAATGAAATCAATCCTTTTCTGGGCAAAACCATTCAAGAATACCTTCTAAAATGAAACGAAGAATTTTCATCTTATTCTTGAGTACAACCACCTTCTTCTTTATCACTATCGCTGCATTCATTAATTTTGGGAGATCAATTTGGGTACCGATTTATACCAACGTGAAAGGAAAAGAAACCACAAAGTCGATTGATGAGAAGATCGGAAATTCTGCCCTCGACAGGCTTCAGCCAAACTTAACAGCGGCTGGATTTGAAGATCTTCCCAAAGAGATGGCCTTGGTGGCAATCAAGACAGATCAAATTCTTGAACTCTGGGGAAAGAAAGAGTCGAAATGGGTACTGATCAAGAAGTATCCTTTCACTGCATTTAGCGGAAAGCTCGGGCCCAAACTAAAAGAAGGCGACAATCAAATTCCCGAGGGGATTTACAAAATTGAATACCTCAATCCCAATAGCCTCTTTTACCTATCGATGAAGGTGAGTTATCCCAACGACTTTGATAAATCGATGGCTGCTCAGGAAGGACGAACCGACTTTGGTACTGATATTTTCATTCACGGAAAGAACAAGACCGTTGGATGCATTCCCATTGGCGATGAAGCCATTGAAGAAGTTTTTTTACTCGCTTCTAAAACCCTGCAACATGGTATCAAGTTGGTGATCAGCCCAGTTGATTTTAGAGAGAATGCTAATTTTCCCGAAATTCCTGAGGTAATTTGGGACCAAGAACTTTATTCAAGTATCAAAGAAGCAATGCAACGAGACTTTTGAAAATTCACTATAAAAAACACTTGTTACCTTTCAACTCTAGACGTTGATCTATGCAAGACGAATCAGACAGTATGAAAGCGCTCCAGCGAAAGCTTGATTTACTTCTCGAGAAACAAGCCTATTTTTCTCATGAGATCGGTCGCTTAAAAAGCGACCTAGAAGAGATCAGATACGGCTCTGACAATGCGAAGCCTGAGATCATTTCGGAGATACCTCCCGATAAACCTAAGGTGGCAGTGGAACCTGAACCGAAGAAAGAAGATGTAGCACCAGACTTCGTTGTGCGCAAGCCAAACCCTTCAAGATTCGCATCAAAGCCACCTCAACCAAAACAACCCAATTCGCAATCAGATCTTGAGAAGTTCATTGGGGAAAATCTCATCAGTAAGATTGGTATTGCTATCACCATAATTGGTGTGGCAATCGGAGCAAAATACTCGATCGAACATGACCTGATCAGTCCACTCACTCGAATCATTCTGGGTTATATAGCGGGTATCGGTCTCTTGGGTTTTGGAATTAAGCTAAAGAGTAAATACACGAATTACAGCGCAGTATTGGTGAGTGGAGCCATCGCCATCATGTATTTTATCACGTTTGCGGCCTACGATTTTTACTCACTCATACCGCAATTGCTTGCTTTTGCGCTAATGGTCATCTTCACCGCTTTCGGGGTAGTTGCAGCGATCAAGTACAATCAACAGGTCATAGCTCATATCGGGCTGGTAGGCGCCTATGCAGTTCCTTTCTTATTGAGCGACGGATCGGGGCAGGTCGCCACTCTCTATTCTTACATGGTCATAATCAATGTCGGCATTCTGGTCATTTCATTTCAGAGGTACTGGAAGTCGGTGTATTACTCCGCCTTTGGCCTTAGTTGGCTCATATTTCTGGTATGGTTTGCCAGTGATTATAATGAGAGCATTCACTTCACTATTGCACTTCTTTTCAATACCATGTTCTTCCTCATTTTCTACGCTACGTTTTTGGCGTATAAACTCATCCGAAAAGAGGAATTCAACTCAAGCGATGTTGTACTGCTTCTCATCAACTCCTTTGTATTCTATACCATAGGTTATATCACACTTTCAGATCACGATACGGGGAAGCACCTGCTTGGTGCATTCACATTGGTAAACGCTGCCATTCATTTTGGCGTAGCTGTTCTCATTTATCGCCAAAAAACGGGAGATCAGAAGCTCATGAATCTAATGATCGGACTGGCCCTCGTATTTCTCACTATTACCATCCCTGTTCAGCTAGATGGTGGCTGGGTCACGCTCCTTTGGG
>JBLIEU010000052.1:0-16980 GCA_047633195.1 Cryomorphaceae bacterium
TGACGGGCTGGAGAATTGGATACATCGGCGCTCCTCTATGGATTGCCAAAGCCTGCAACAAGCTCCAAGGTCAATTCACATCTGGTGCTTCTGGAATATCGCAACGAGCTGCTAAGGCCGCCGTTGAAGCCGATCCTTCCGTTGCCGACGAGATGAAAGCTATCTTTCTAACAAGACGCGAATTGTTTGGAAGACTCCTTTCTGAAATTGATGGAGTTGAGATCAATCAACCCAAAGGAGCATTTTATATGTTCCCTAGAGTCTCTAGCTTTTTTGGCAAAAGCCACAACGGCACGACCATCCATAATAGCGACGACCTAGCTGAATACATCTTGACAGAAGCCCACGTGGCGACTGTAAGTGGCGGTGCATTTGGTTCTCCTGAATGTCTGCGGCTTTCTTACGCCGCATCGCAAGCTGAGCTCGAAGAAGCTGCGAAACGCATGGCTGACGCATTGAATAAACTAAGCTAATATGACTACCGCAGCGATTGATCAGCTATTTGAAAGTTTTAATGACTTAAAAGTTCTGGTGATCGGCGACGTGATGATCGATGCCTACCTCTGGGGGAAAGTCGATCGGATATCTCCCGAAGCTCCCGTTCCTGTTATTACGGTAACGGAGCGCGAAGACCGCCTCGGAGGTGCTGCCAATGTCGCTTTGAACGTAGCTGCGATGGGCGCAGAGCCGATCGTTTGCGCCATTGCTGGCAAAGATGCCAAAGGAGACACACTCGCAACTCTTCTCGATAAGCGAGGACTTTCGTCCAAAGGAATTGTCTATTCAGGCTCACGGCCTACTACCATAAAATCTCGTGTAATCAGCGGTCACCAGCACATCGTGAGGGTCGATGAAGAATCTACCCAACCTCTGGACGCGGAAGAAGAGAATGCATTTTTAGAGAATCTTGAAAGAATCATTCAAGACAAGAAACCCGATGTCGTGATCTTCGAAGATTACAACAAAGGTTTGCTCACGCCGAATGTGATAGCTCGCGCCATTGAGATCAGCTCGAATGCGGGTATTCCAACTGCAGTTGACCCTAAGAAAGTTAACTTCTTTAGCTATCGAGGCGTGACTTTATTCAAGCCAAATCTCAAGGAACTGAAAGAAGGCCTAAAAGTCGAATTTGACAAAAAAGATCAGAAATCGTTGCGTCAAGCAGTCGATAAATTAGAAGTAGAAATAAACAATCGAATTTCACTGATCACGCTAAGCGAAGAAGGGGTTTATGTGAAAGATGGCGATAAGGAAAATCGCATTTCAGCGCACATCAGAAACATCTCTGATGTTTCGGGAGCAGGTGATACCGTCATTTCGGTAGCAGCTCTCTGCTTAGCGCAAAATACGGATTCTGCTTTCCTAGCAGCTTTGGCCAATCTGGCTGGAGGCCTCGTTTGCGAGCGTGTTGGCGTCGTGCCCATCGACCGTGATCAGCTTCTAAAAGAGGCGAAGCTTCACTTGCAGCAACTTTAAGCATCAGCCCTTGTTATTGAAAACAATATGATGAAGCACGACACAGTTACTCCCTACGAAACGTCTGACCCCAAGAAGCAGCAAGTTGCTGAGATGTTCAATAACATCTCGGGTAGCTACGATTTTTTGAATCACTTCTTTTCGCTCGGAATCGACAAACTGTGGAGAAAGAAAGCCATCAAAATCTTGAAAGAAGATCAACCCAAAGAGATTTTAGATGTAGCTACGGGTACTGGGGACTTTGCCTTTGAGGCAATGAAGTTGAACCCCGAAAAAATTATAGGAATTGACATTTCTGATGGAATGTTGGAAGTGGGTCGAAAGAAAATCAGCAAGCGCGGCCTTTCTGACAAAATGACATTTCTAAACGGTGATTCAGAAAACCTTCCTTTTGATGACGCCAGTTTTGACGCGGTAATAGTAAGCTTTGGAGTAAGAAATTTTCAAGACTTATTGGCTGGCTTAAAAGAAATTCAGCGGGTTCTTCGACCTGGCGGAAAAGCCATCATATTGGAATTCTCTAAGCCAAAGCATTTTCCTTTGAAGCAGATCTACTTCGGTTATTTCAAATACATCATGCCCCTTTTCGGTAAGGCTATTTCTAAGGATAAGGCGGCCTACTCGTACTTACCAAAGTCTGTCCTTGCTTTTCCAGAAGGAAAAGCGTTTGAGGCAGTTCTGGCAGACGCTGGATTTACCGAATCGAATCAAAAGACCGTAACAGGTGGAATCGCATCCATCTATACGGCTTGGAAATAATATTTGCCTAATTTCGTTCTGCATTTATCAATATGAAAAAAGGCCTACTCTTACTTATCTTGATTGCAACTGCTACGGCAGTTTTGGCCCAGAAAGGCTACAAGCCAAAAAATCTGGGAAGCTTCGATAAAAAGAAGTACCACTTTGGATTCATGCTAGGCTTTAATACTGCCGACGTTATCGTCGATCGCAAGGCTTCCACAAATTTCAAAGATTCGCTCCTTTCGGTAAATAGTCGCAACGCCCCAGGGTTTAATTTGGGAATCATCACATCGGCGAATCTCACCAAGAATATCAGCGTCCGTTTCATGCCTACTTTGAGTTTTGAAGACCGCGTGTTGGAGTACGATTTCTACGTAAACCCCGATAGCTCTACTTTCTATGAAAAGCGAATAGAATTTACCTACATCGACTTCCCCGTCAATTTTAAATTTCGAGTTGATCGACTCAATAATTTTGCACCCTACTGTTTGATTGGAGCGAGGTACCGACTCAACATGCAGTCAGAGAAAGACGTAAAAAATGCCATTGCCGATGAGATCATCGTGAAAGCCCGACGAGACGATTTCGCCATGGAGTTTGGCGGAGGTGTAGACTTTTTTCTTCCCTATTTCAAATTTGGAATTGAACTGAAAATGGCTATCGGAATCCCGAATATTTTGGTGGAAGAAGACACCCAATTTTCAGCTCCACTTCAAGGCCTTCGAAGCCGTACCTTTATGATCTCTTTCACTTTCGAAGGTTAACAAGCGTCTGTCTATTGAGTCCACTATCTGCGTTCCACTTGTTTTAAAAACGGTCATTGACATTAGTCAATTATTTAGTTTTTAAACCTACACCCGCCTTTCTAATGAACTCTCTAGCTCAGACACTCGCCTCTATTGACAAGCTCTAATTAAACAACATGTCTGATATCTACGATATTTCCGTTTTTCCTCACGAGGTCAATGATCACGATGTAATAGAACGCGAGCTGATCAATAGCGGAAAGAAGGCTGGCGATCCATTTTACATCCTGAAAGAATCGATTGACGCTAGGAAGAGGCAAATTGTTATTCGATTGAGATGTGCCGTTGGAGAGCATCCTCCAGAAGTGCAAAAACCGATTGCCAATAATGTTAAAAATGCTCGCGAAGTATTTGTTGTCGGCAGCGGCCCTTGTGGATTATTTGCGGCAATCAGGCTCATAGAGCGTGGTTTGAAGCCAATCATTATCGAGCGCGGAACAGACGTGAGGACACGACGGAGAGATTTAGCCAAATTGAACAAAGAGCAAATCGTTAATCCCGAGTCGAATTATTGCTTTGGCGAAGGAGGTGCTGGAACTTACAGTGACGGCAAGCTCTACACTCGCTCAAAGAAGCGAGGCAGCGTGAATGAGATTTTAAACTTCTTAGTGTCTTTTGGTGCATCACCTGATATTTTGGTGAAAGCCCATCCGCATATCGGAACGAATAAACTCCCACAACTCATCACGAAAATGCGTGAGTTCATTGAAGATTGTGGCGGAGAAGTTCGGTTCGGAACGAAACTGACCGACCTAAAAACCGAGAATAATAGTCTGAAAAGCATTTGCCTGAACGGCGACCAATGGGTCGATTGCGATCAAATGATTTTGGCTACGGGTCACTCGGCAAGAGATATTTTCACCTTGCTTCACGAAAGAAATATTCTGATTGAATCGAAGCCCTTTGCATTGGGTGTTCGGATTGAGCATCCACAGACTATTATCGATCAGGCTCAGTATAAATGTGCGGATCGGGGTGAATTCTTACCACCAGCATCCTATTCTCTCACCCATCAAGTGCAAGGTTTGGGGGTCTACTCATTTTGCATGTGCCCAGGAGGAATTATCGCACCCTGTGCTACTGCTCCAGGTGAGATTGTCACCAACGGCTGGTCGCCATCGAAGCGAAATAATCCCTACGCCAATTCGGGAATGGTGGTCAGTATTACCCCAGAAGAATACGACCCGAAAGGAACTGGAAATCCTCTATTGGCCCTCGAATACCAGCAACGTGTAGAAAGATCCGCTTGGAAAGCAGGAGGCGGAGGGCAAATCGCTCCCGCACAGCGAATGATGGATTTTATCAACAAAAAAGTCTCGACCGATTTACCGAAGTGCAGCTACCAACCAGGCTTGAATTCCACCGAATTACGCGAAGTATTGCCAGCCACTGTTCACGGACGTTTGGCGGAAGCCATGAAAGCTTTTGGAAAAAAAATGAGAGGCTACGGAACGAATGAAGCCGTGCTAGTCGCTACCGAATCAAGGACTTCCTCTCCTGTTCGAATTCCCAGAAACGAATTTATGGAACACCCACAAGTGAGAGGGCTTTACCCAAGTGGAGAAGGTGCTGGCTACGCAGGTGGAATTGTCTCTGCAGCCATCGATGGAATGAAAGTCGCCGAGTGCATTTCTGCAAAGGTAAATGCTAGCTAGCGTTTGAGGTGTGAAAGAAGTATCCCTGTAGAAACTGCCACATTCAAAGACTCGCCGCCCCCAAATTGAGGAATGCTGATCTTCCCAGTGCATTTGGCAGAAATCTCAGGTCGCAACCCGTGGGACTCTGATCCCATCACCAAAATCCCCTTTTTAGGAAATTCAAATTTGTAGATAGAGTCGCCTTTCATATCGGCTTCTAGTATAGTCTCAGAGCCACTTGTCTCCAAATAATCTTCTAGATTTGAGTAAGACACAGCCACACGAAAGAGGCTTCCCATACTTGCTTGCACAACTTTCGGGTTGAAGAGTTCAACGCTATCGGTGGCGCACACGATGCTCTCCACCCCCATCCAGTCGCAAATACGAATGATCGTACCCAGATTACCAGGATCAGAAATTTCATCTAGCGCAAGGATCCAGCCTCCCGAAACCTCTTTCTGAGACCAGTCCTTGTGGCATACTGCCACTACGCGGTTTGGATTTTTAAGACTAGACATTCTTCCTAGATCTTTTGGAGAAACTCTCCAACTATTGAGAGGAATGTCAAATGGAAGTTCATCCTCTTCACAAGCATAAACAATCATTTCTAACTTTGCCTGCGAATGAATGGCTTCATTCACCAGCTTGACGCCTTCTACTAAAAAAAGCCCGTGTTCATCGCGGTATTTTTTTTGTTGAAGCGATTTCACCAACTTCATGTGGTTATTCGATAAATGGTCAGTCATATTTCCAGCTCCCATTCTGTTCAGCTCCGAAAGCGTCTTCGTTGGCTGATCAATGCTTTACTGCTTTTGGGGATTGCCTTCCTTTTCGGATGCAATCCTACAAAACGTTTAGCCAGCGACGAATACCTCTTAAAAAAGAACAAGTTTAAATTTGAAGAGGAGCCAAAGATAGATAAGGATGATTTAAAGGAAGCAGTTAAACAAGAGCCCAACCGAAAAATATTGGGTGCGCGGTTTTACTTGTGGGCTTACAATGTTCCGAACCCTGAAAAATTTGAAAAATGCAACGAGAAGAGGCTACAGAAGCTTCAAAAAAATAATGGAAATCGCCTTGAAAAAGGAAAAAATCCAAAAAAGTTCAAGCCTTTTGGCTCTTGGTGGCGAGAAACCGTAGGCGAGGCTCCGGTAATTTTTGACTCCACTCTAGTCAATAAAAGTGCCGAGCAAATTCGAACTTTTCTAGTGAAGCACGGGTACTTCAATGCCGAAGTTTCTTCTGAAATCAATACCAGAAGCCGCAAACAGATGAAAACGGCAGTTTACCTCGTTGAGCCAAAAAAGCCCTATTTGATAGACAGCCTTTCATTTAACGTTCCAGACGATTATTTGGTGAAACTATTGGGCGAATCAAGGTCAGTTGGAAAGAGTGTGAAAGTAGGTGACCGATTCGATATTGAGAAGTTGGATCAAGAGCGGAAAAAGCACACGGCCTATTTCAGAAACAGAGGGTATTACGACTTCAATAAAGAGCTGATATATTTTGACGTAGACTCATCTCTTAATAGTCATTCAGTCCACTTGGAGCTAGGTATTGTGCCGAGAAAAGTTCCATACGGAGGAAATCCAGACTCACTAATCGTAGAACCTTACAAGCGCTACAAACTCAATGAAATCCAAGTAATAGACAGTCCATTTTTGAGGGGTAAGGAAATTTTTACATCTGACACTTTGATTCTAAGCAACTACCGTATCATAGATCAGAATCAACTGAGAGTGAAGCCCAAGACAATTTCTCAAAATATACTCTTCGATCAGAATGAGTATTACGAATTGGACAAAGTAACCACGACATACCGCCGTCTGAGCACATTGCCGATTGTGCGGGCAGCATCAATTGAATTTGAGCCAGTAAGTGAAGAATTGGAGAACCGTTTATTAAATGTAAATATTAGTTTATCACCAGCACCAAAACAGAATTTCTCTCTTGAATGGAACGGGACAAATCAAGGAGGTTTCTTAGGGATCTCAGGTGCTGTAGGTTATCGCAATCGCAACATTTTTGGTGGCGCCGAAGTGCTAAGTATGGAGATTAGCGGAGGTCTTGAAGCACAACAATTGCTAACAGAGTCGGGGACAGACCCCAACGTAGGTCAAGGCCTAGCCTTCAACACCGTTGAATTCGGCCCGCAAATCTCACTCACATTCCCAAGATTCTTACTTCCATTTAGCAGCGATCGATTTGCAAAGTCAGCAAATCCAAGAACAGCATTGATAACAAACCTCTCCTACCAAAGAAGACCCGATTACGAGCGAACGAGATCCTTCGGTTCTATACTATATCGTTGGAATGAGACGGCCACGAAGGAATGGCAAATCAGCCCTTTGGAATTGAGTCTGATTAAGATTGATCGCTCTACCGCATTTGACGATCGACTCGCGGAAATCAATGATCCTTTTCTGACAAATAGCTTCCAAGATCATTTTATTCAAAACAGTCGAATAGCTTTTATCCTAAATACGCAAAGGAGGGACAACCCTAAAAGCAATCTCTATTTCTACCGTGGCGAAATTGAATCAGCTGGATCACTACTCAGAGGACTCTACCAGCTTTCAAATGAAACCACCAATGAAAACGGAGGGTATGAAGCGCTGGGAATTCAATTTGCGCAATACGTGAAAACAGTCCACGACTTCAGGTATTATAACGTCCCGAATGAGAAGATGAGCACTGCCTACCGGGTATCAGCTGGAGTGGGCATTCCATTGCAAAACTTGGACGTATTGCCCTTTGAAAAGAGCTTTTTTGGTGGTGGGGCGAATGGGATACGTGCCTGGCAGGCGAGGACTTTAGGGCCAGGTAGTTTCCGTGATCCTGTTCAAAATTTTGATAAAATAGGAGATATATTGATCGAGGGGAGTATTGAATACCGCTTTGACATCACCGATATTCTGGAGGGCGCATTTTTTATAGACGCTGGTAACATCTGGATCATGGGTGATGAAACTGAGCGTCCAGGAGCTCTTTTTGAATTTGATCAATTTCTAAGTGAAATAGCAGTAGGTGCAGGTGCAGGAACAAGATTTAATTTTGATTTTTTCTTAATCAGGTTAGACTTAGGTCTTCAAATTAAGGATCCTTCGCTAGATCCAGGTGAGAGATGGCTTATTCAGACAAAGAATAAATACAACACCTACATTGATGACCTAAATGCGGGAGACAATGATTTGCCAGAACTATCCTACTATCGATGGCAATGGAACCTTAATATTGGCATCGGCTATCCGTTTTAATTTTTGGCGAACGAGTTTTTTATAGTTTTGTCCTCAAGATTGCAACGACATGGGTTGGTTTAAAAGAATTAAAGAAGGGATTACGACATCAACCAAGGACAAGAAGGAAACCCCCGAAGGTCTTTGGTACAAATGTCCCAAGTGCAGCACCGTAGTGAGTATGGATGAGCACATCGATAACGCTCATGTGTGTAGCAGTTGTGATCACCACGATCGCATGTGTAGCGCCGAGTATTTTTCTCTGCTTTTCGACGACGGAAAGTTCATGGAATTCAATAGAAACATGTCTTCGGTCGATCCCTTGAAATTTCAAGACACGAAGAAATATGCGGATCGAGTGAAAGCCAGCCAGAAGAAAACAGGCTTGAAAGATGCCATCCGAACGGCTTACGGTAAATCTGATGGAAGGGATCTTGTTATTGCCTGCATGGATTTTGCATTCATCGGAGGATCGATGGGATCCGTGGTTGGCGAGAAAATCTCTCTTGCCATCGACAAAGCCATTGACAAAAAATGTTCATTTCTCTTGATTTCAAAATCGGGAGGAGCCAGAATGATGGAAGCGGGTTTTTCGCTGATGCAAATGGCTAAGACATCGGCAAAACTCACTTTGCTTAGCGATGCAAGGCTGCCTTATATTTCTCTAATTACGGATCCTACTACTGGAGGCGTCACAGCGAGTTTCGCTATGCTGGGCGATTTAAACATTGCTGAACCAAAAGCACTGATTGGATTCGCGGGCCCTAGGGTCGTGAAAGAGACGATCGGTAAGGATTTGCCCGAAGGATTCCAGAGAAGCGAGTTTCTGCTTGAGCATGGCTTCTTAGATTTCATCGTGCATCGCCATTCCTTGAAAGAAAGGTTGTCTCTCACCCTTTCAATGTTTGACAAACAGAAGGAAAGCGAAAAATAAAGTATATATTTGTAGCCGCATTTTATTCACATAACTAACATTTAAATAAATTTAGGAATGTATTTAGCACCAGAAAAGAAGGCCGAGATCTTCAAAAAACATGGAAAGACTGAATCGGACACAGGTTCACCAGAAGGGCAAATTGCTCTTTTCACTTACAGAATTAATCATCTTACTGGGCACTTAAAGAAAAACCGAAAGGATTTCAACACAGAAAGATCGCTTGTCGCACTTGTAGGAAAGAGACGAAGTCTTCTCGATTACCTCATTAAAAAAGACATTACTCGCTATAGAGCCATTATTAAGGAACTAGGAATCCGAAAATAATTGTACTCTCAGAAACGATTATAACACACTTAAAGAGGCAATAAGTCAAAGGGACTGTTGCCTCTTTTTGCATAAATATATACACACACAACAGATGAATTACGACTTAAAAAGTACAACAATTGACCTAGGTGATGGAAAGGCCATTACTTTGGAAACAGGAAAACTAGCAAAACAAGCCGATGGCTCCGTAATGCTTAGAGTAGGAGACACGATGCTCCTTGCTACGGTTGTTTCCAACAAAGAAGCAAAACAAGGAATTGACTTCCTTCCCCTTACTATTGATTACCGCGAGAAGTATGCTTCTACGGGAAGATTCCCAGGTGGATTCTTCAAAAGAGAAGCTCGCCCGAGCAACGGTGAAATTCTTACTATGCGATTGGTAGATCGTGCATTGCGACCATTGTTTCCGGACGACTATCATTCAGAGATTCAGATAATGTTGGCTCTGATGTCTTCCGACCAAAAGCACATACCAGATGCATTGGCTTGTTTGGCTGCATCGGCTGCGTTAGCAGTTTCTGACATTCCATTCAACGGACCCGTTTCTGAAGTTCGTGTGGGAAGAAAAGATGGAAAGTTCATCATCAACCCTACTTTCGAAGAGCTCGAAGGATGTGATATGGATATGATCATTGCAGGTACTGAATCAAGTATCGTTATGGTGGAAGGTGAAATGGACGAAGTTTCTGAAGACGAAATGGTGAGCGCTATCGAAGTTGCTCATACTGCTATCAAAGTTCATTGTAAAGCTATTAAGGAGTTTGCGCAAATGGTAGCCAAGTCTGAACCAAAACGTGAGTACAACCACGAAACGAACGACGCTGAATTGGCTAAGGAAGTGATGGACGCTTGCTATCAAGGATGTTTCGATATCACTAAAAAGCAGCTCGGAAAAGAAGACCGAGGAGCCGCTTTTTCTGCATTGAAAGAAGAATTTTCATCAAAATTCTCTGATGAGGAGCTTGCAGAAAAAAGCGAGTTGATTAAGAAATACTTCAAAAAAGCCCAAAAGAAAGCAATCCGTGACCTCGTCTTGAACGAAGGAGTTCGTTTGGACGGTAGAGCTACAGCCGACATTCGTCCGATTTGGTCGGAAGTTGATTGCCTTCCTGGAACGCACGGTTCTGCACTCTTCACTAGAGGTGAGACTCAGTCTTTGACTACTCTTACGCTTGGATCGAAGATGGACGAGCAAATGATTGATGGTGCGTTGACCAAAGGAACTGAGAAGTTCCTATTGCATTACAACTTCCCTCCTTTCTCTACTGGAGAAGCTTACCCAATTCGCGGTACTTCACGAAGAGAAATCGGACACGGAAACTTGGCTTTGCGTGCCCTTAGGGGGATGCTACCTAAATCACCTGAAAATCCATATACCATTCGATTGGTAAGTGATATCCTCGAATCAAACGGTTCATCATCTATGGCTACTGTTTGTGCAGGAACTATGGCACTTATGGATGGTGGAGTTCAACTCAAAGCACCTGTATCAGGAATCGCAATGGGATTGATCACCGATCCAGATAGCGACAATTACGCCGTTCTTTCTGATATTTTGGGTGATGAAGATCACTTGGGAGACATGGACTTTAAAGTGACTGGAACCGCAAAAGGATTGACCGCTTGTCAAATGGACATCAAGGTTGAAGGATTGGGTTTCGATATTTTGAAGAAAGCACTTTACCAAGCGCGCGACGGACGAGCACACATTCTTGGTGAGATGATTAAAACCATTGACAAGCCTCGTGCTGATTACAAACCACATGCTCCTCGAATTATCTCATTCATCATTCCAAAGGATATGATAGGTGCAGTAATCGGACCCGGTGGAAAAATTATTCAAGATATTCAGAAGCAAACCAACACTGAAATCGTACTCGAAGAGATTCCTGAAGGTGGTAAAGTTGACATCGTTTCCAGCAACAAAGATGATATTGATGCCGCTGAGAAGCGCGTGAGAGACATCGCATTCCCTCCAACTGTGGAAATAGGAGAAGAATATGAAGGAAAAGTGAAAACCATTATGCCTTACGGAGCATTCGTAGAGGTGGTACCTGGAGTTGATGGACTACTTCACATTTCAGAATTGGAATGGGGAAGAGTAGAAAAAGTTGAAGATGTATTGAGCGAAGGTGAAATGGTTAAGTTTAAAATAACCGGTAAGGATCCTAAGACAGGTAAACTCAAACTTTCTAGAAAGGTGTTACTCGAAAAACCAGAAAGAAACGACTAAGAAGAACTAAGCTATCTCTGTAAGACCTTTGAAATAGAGAGTCTTACGACTACAAGTACTAACACCCGCCGATTTTTATGTAACTAAAAATCGGCGGGTGTCGTTATATCAGATGATAATTTTTTTTGATAAAACATTTGTAGAACAATTTCATGAGACAGCTTAAAATCACGAAACAAGTCACCAATCGCGAAACCGCTTCTCTGGATAAATACCTTCAGGAAATTGGCCGTGTTGAACTGATCTCCGCTAAAGAAGAAGTGGAATTAGCACAGCGAATAAAACAGGGTGATCACGATGCTCTAGAGAGACTTACAAAGGCCAACTTGCGATTTGTTGTGTCCGTTTCGAAGCAATATCAAAACCAAGGTTTAACCCTTCCTGATTTGATCAATGAAGGTAATCTCGGTTTGATCAAAGCTGCTCAGCGCTTTGACGAGACACGTGGATTCAAATTTATCTCTTACGCAGTATGGTGGATTCGGCAATCAATCTTGCAAGCGCTAGCTGAACAAGCCAGAATTGTCAGACTACCTCTGAATAAGATCGGATCTGTCAATAAGATCAACAAAGCTTTTGCAAAGCTGGAGCAAGAATTTGAAAGACCTCCAACGAGTGAAGAAATAGCTGATTGCTTGGAAATGACTTTAAATGAGGTGCAGCAATCCTTGAAAAATGCGAACAAGGCTGTCAGCATGGATGCTCCATTGGGGTTTGATGATGATGCCTCGGGAAACATGTACGAAGTATACAGCGCCGCTGATAACCCTAGGCCAGACGACAATTTGATTTCCCAATCATTGGGGATGGAAATTGAAAGATCCCTTCACACTCTAACTACAAGAGAGGCAGATGTAATTCGACTCTATTTCGGTTTGACAGGCGAGAACCCTCTTACTCTCGAAGAGATTGGACATCGATTTGATCTGACTCGAGAAAGGGTGCGACAGATCAAAGAAAAAGGATTGAGGAGACTCAAACACAATTCACGCAGTCAAATGCTGCGATCATATTTAGGATAACTATCAATCAAAACAACATATAACAGGGGGTGTCATCACCCCCTTTTTTTATTTCCTTTGCAAAAAAAAAAGCATGGGACATTTAATCGCTCCTTCTATCCTCTCAGGAAATTTCGCCAACCTCATCACAGATATTGAGATGCTCAATAATAGCGAGGCGGATTGGTTTCACATTGATGTAATGGATGGAGTGTTTGTCCCAAATATTTCCTTTGGCTTTCCTGTAATGGAAGCGATCAATAAGCACACTCTCAAACCGATGGATGTGCATTTGATGATCGTAAATCCCGACAAATACATCAGTCAATTCAAGCAGGCTGGAGCCAATATTCTTACCGTTCACATAGAGGCATGCACCCATCTTCATCGAACCATCCAAGCCATTAAAGCAGAAGAAATGAGTGCTGGAGTTGCCCTAAACCCCCACAGTGCAGTAAATGATTTGGAAGATATCATTACAGACATTGACTTGGTTTTGATCATGTCGGTAAATCCAGGATTTGGTGGACAGAAATTCATTGAAAACACCTACCGCAAGATTGAACGCACTCGAAACCTGATAGAGAAATCAGGATCTAGAGCCAAGATCGAAGTTGATGGTGGCGTAAACATCGACAACGCACCAAAGCTGATCCAAGCCGGAGCAGATGTTTTGGTTGCAGGAAGTTCCGTGTTTGGATCGGGAAATCCAACCCAAACTATTTCGGACTTAAAAAACGTTTGATCTACTCCTTCCCGTCAAGGTAATCCTGAAGGTACTCAAACTCGGGTGTTAACTCTCCCTGAAGATTGGTTTGAGTTGCTCTTCTAATCACCGATGAGTTTTCTTTTTCCAATAATTCGGGAATTATATTATTAATTAACTCTTCCCCAAAATCCTCTGAGGCATCCTTCGGAAGTTCACAGGGGAGGTTATCGACGGCCATTACACCGATAGCTGATTCATCCATAAAATCCGTGTCTTTTTCATGTTCAGGATCGTACCCGTAAAGTGGGGTTTTTATAGTAGAAGGTCGCAAGGTACTCGCCACTGGGCCGTCAATATCGCAGCTGATATCCGCAACGACCTTCATGTTGAATGAGTCTTTTTTGGCATCCTCCCTCGTAAAGATGAAAGGTGCATTTGAGTCCCAATAGTGACAAGAAATGTACATATCAGCCACTGCAGAGTACTTCGCGAAATCAGAACCAAACCTTTCAGGAAACTCATAGAATTCAGACTTACTGAATACCGAACCGTCCTTGGTCTTGTTGTAATTTTCAACACCAAGCTGCGTATAAACAGGCTCGGAAAAATCTTCTTCAAGAAAAGCTTCTGGGGTAACCTTGCGAATTCCCGCTGAATTTAATATCTCCATTGCACCACAGGCTACACGTCCTTTACCAGTTATGACAGTCTTAAAACCTTGGGGAAGATCAATCTTTTCCAATTCTCGCTCTACCTCTTTTCTATCTTCACATTCATGAGCAGGCTTGAGCTCATAACGCTCAAATTTTTTGCCAGCAGCAAGCAAAGCATTGTAAGATCCTACTATTCCTGCATATCTTCCAAAACCGATCAATCTTCTACCATTTTTTGCAGTCAGTACTTCATAGTCAATCAATCTGATTTTCCTGTCTAAAATCGCTCTCAATAAATCTCGATTGTAGGGCTGTTTCTTGAAGGTATGTGAGAAAAAGAAATATGTTTTGTTTGGAATCAGCATTTCGAACGGCACCTCTTTTACACCGAAAAGTATCGAGCATTCGCTCAAATCATCAACCACCTCTATTCCCTCTCTCGTATATTCCTCATCTTTAAATGCGCGAATAAGACTGGACTCGACCAAAATCTCAATATCGGAATACTTCGCCATCAAAAGCTTGCACTGGCCTGGCGTGAGAGGAACCCTCTTGTCTGGTGGAGTCTTGCCTTCTTTGATAATGCCGATTTTAGTCATCTTGGTCGATTTTTGAGAAGTGCAAATCTAGCTTTTTCCAGTCGGCTAAAAAAAGTACTAAAAGCAGAGTTCTAGAGGATGACCTAAACAACCGAGCCTGCAAAATCCTTCTAATCTCTCATAAAATAGAGTAACTTTTGAGCTGGTAATTCGTCCAACTTTTGAATTCCACTATTAGATGCTTTTACGAACCCTAATAATACTGTGCTTCGCGGTGCTTTGCTCTTTGATTAGCAATGCGCAAGACACGAGTCCATCAGACACAATACCGACCCAGCAGGAGATTGCTGAATCAACAGAAGAGGTAGATGGATTGGTGGCATTTGCGGGTTATCTAGGTAAAAAACTTTACGATGGCGTGACTAGCCAATTTGAGGAAGACACGCCAGAGGAGAAGTCCGGGATAAAGCGTGTTCGAATAAGACTAGGGCCTATCAAAATAGAACGCATCGAGAAAAGGTAGGAAATGACAGATTGTAACTTACCTTTGTACTAGTGGTTAAAATGAGCTTTAAGGATCATTTTTTTGCTACACACGATTTAATTCTTTGACATATGGGGCCGACCGGTTTTGACAACATGAGTTGGTTGTTTGGTTAGCGTGTCGAGCGTTGGAAGTTTGCTCGTATAAAACAATTTCCAAGCCTATAAATGGCGAAAACAATTACGCTCTCGCAGCTTAATAGTCTAAGACTATGAGTTTAATTCCGTAGTGAAGTACAGTAGCTCGGAACGAGTACCCTTTGGCTAATCCGTCTTATATGGGCTGAAATCAGGGTATCAATCTTTAAGACTAGGAAGTTTAGTGACCTGATGTACTTCCGAAGCTGAATTAGGTCTAAGTTATGAGTAGGCTGTTCGATGCCGGCTCTTAATCGAAAATTAATATTGGACTACACACGTAGAATGCTAGATAGTCCCATGCTTGGACGAGGGTTCGAATCCCTCCGGCTCCACCTGATGATAAAAACCCTCCTTGCTGCGGCAAGGAGGGTTTTTTATTTCCTTCAAGGGTTAGATGTGAAAACCGAAGCTAATCCCCATTCCAGTCAGATGTCTATTCCTGAACAAGTCAAAAAGAAAAATCTCACCCATAAAAAAAAGGACAACGACTTCCGTCATTGTCCTTTTCAATATTGTGTTGAATTGACTTACTAATAAGACGCCATAAAATTGGCAAACTCCTTATCCTCTCCTAGCAATGGTTCCATTGCATCTAGAAAAACAGTAGCATCATTTTTTCGGCCTTCCTCTTTCATCGTCTTAGCAAACTCTATAACGGCATAACGGTAAGCTGGCTTCCCTTCAGTCGAAACGCTTGAAGGGGTAAAGTTCTCTAGAGCAGTCTTCGCTTCGGAAATAGTGGTTTCTGCTTGGTACACATTTTTGCCACGCCACTCGGCAGTCGCTTTCAAAAGAACAGCGCTCACATCATTGGGATCAAGCCGTTGAACATTCTTAGCAAACGTTGCACATTTTCTATAATTCTCCGTTTCAAAGTGGAACTTTGCCTCTTGCATCACTTCCGCCTTTAGCTCGCTCAAGTAACGGTCAAAATCAGGCATGTATTCGTTCTCTTTGTCGTATCTCCTTGCTTTCCCGCCGTATTTAATGGCATCTCTAAATGCACGAGGATAATCCTCAGTCATCTCATCATTCTTAGATATTTCAAAGTAGGCCATAGAAGCGTACATATATGGTCGAGGATCACGTCTGGTGCTTTCCTTCTCCATGTATCTTTCAGATTTGCTTACAGCCTTTTCATAATCACCGTCGATCACCATGAAGAGAATTTTTTTCATATCCTCGCCATACTTATCTTCCTCATCTTCTTCCTGAGCTTGAAGTGGCGAAATAGCGAGAAACGCTGCAATCACCAAAAGGAAAGACCATGTGTTTTTTTGCAATATCATATCGGTTAGTTCTTTAATCGTTTTTCAATGTAATTAGAGTTCATAATGCCAAGGGCACCCATATACTTTAAGCGAAAGTCTATCAAATCTCCGACTTCATACTTTTGCTTTGATTTCCCCAAATCTAGCACAAGCATATCAGAACTGGCTCCCACAATTTCGATATTTTCATCATAAGGAATCAAGAAATCAGGAGAGATATCCAGTAAGCCTGCGTCCAAAATAGCTCTGAGAGAAGTCTTTCCGTATAGATCTTCATCGATCTTCAACATCTCTCCACTGGGATTCTCAGCCAATTCTCCTGTTGGGATCATCGGTTTTTCAGTGAGCTCAATTATCTCCATTCTCAGTTTAAAAACATCATCGTGCATTCCTTCAAAAGTTGTTCCATCTTCAATATTCAGGCCAAAATATAAGGTCTCTCCTACTCGAAAATGGTTGACCGCCTCTGGAAGCTGATTTCGGAAAAGCATAGGAAGCACAACTGAGGTGCCTCCGCTTATACTCTGAATGTCGTAGTCAAAATGTGCTTTTATGAGTTCCTTGTATAAATTGAGCTGTATAAACTTATCGGCGCTCGGCATCACACCGTGTAAGCAATTTAAGTTAGAGCCAAGACCAACCACCTTAATATTTGGAAGCTCAAAAACTTGACGGAAAAAGTCAACGACCTCCTCGCCCATTACTCCTTCACGCAGGTCGCCCAGCTCAA
>JBLIEU010000053.1:0-16854 GCA_047633195.1 Cryomorphaceae bacterium
CCCGCTTCGGTCATCCCTATGTCAAAATTTTTGAAGAGGAACGAGAGCTTACGGTGATCTTGGTAGTCGATGTGTCTGCCAGCGATAGTTTTGGAACCACCCAACAAATCAAGAAATCACTCATTACTGAAATCTGTGCCGTGCTGGCCTTTTCGGCAATAACCAATAACGATAAGATCGGGGTGATCTTCTTTAGCAATAAAGTGGAGAAGTTCATCTCACCTAAAAAAGGAAAATCGCATATCCTTCGCATCATTCGAGAGTTGATAGAATTCCAGCCCGAAGAGCAAGGAACCAATATTAGTGAAGCCCTGCGGTACTTGAACAATGTGGTGAAGAAGCGCAGCATCGCCTTTCTCATTTCCGACTTCATGGATCAGGACTACGAGGATTCACTCAAGCTGGCCAACAAGAAGCACGACATGGTGGCCCTGCGCATTTACGATAAGCGAGAAACCGAAATGCCCAATGTGGGTATGGCGCAATTTAGTGATCCCGAAACGGGAGAAGTTCGTTGGGTGAACACCTCTTCGCGAAAAATACGCGAAGGATATCGAGAAGCGGCGCTTAATCGCGAGCTACGAGCCGACAATGCTTTGCGCAGAGCGGGCATCGACATGGCTGCCATCGCCACCAACGAATCGTATATAAAACCATTGAGAAACCTATTTAGCAAGAGATCCTAGTGTTACCGATAAAACACATATCGATTTTAATGCTGGCCTTTACGCTAGCAATTGGCCTCAATGCCCAAAAAGCCGACGCCACGCTCACGCCAAAGCAAATCCTTATAGGAGAGCAGGCAGTAATGACCCTCAGCGTTAGTTACCAAAAAGGTCAGCTTCCAGTGGTCGTGTTTCCTTTATTTGGCGATACGCTAATTACCAATGTTGAGATTGTCCGCACCACTGATGTAGATACCCTATTGACAGCCAAGGATGTTTCGGAAACACGCTTAGAGAAAAAGATTTACCTCACATCGTGGGATACGGGATTCTACGCGATTCCCCCAATTGAGATCACCATAAACGGAGAGAAGCAAAGAACCGAGGCATTTCTCCTTACGGTCAAAACAGTAGAAATTGATACGACTGGAGGCCTCAAAGCTCCCTCTGGGATTTATGATGTCGAGGTTGGCTATCAAGACTATTTGGAAGCATATTGGTACTATCCTGTAGGTGCTTTATCCTTGGCAGGATTGATCGTTGCGATCATATTACTCGTTCGCGCTCAGCGAAAAAAGAAAGATGCGAGACCTGTGGTCATCCAGCAAGAACCTACTCGACCTGCTAACGAAATAGCCCAGGAGCGATTGCTAGAAATACAACTCGAGAAGATATACAGCAAAGGAAAAATCAAGGAATACCACACCGAAATCACCGATGTGCTGCGCGATTACTTGGAAGTGATTTACGAGATCCCTGCGCACGAACTTACTTCAAATGAGATTTTGACCAGACTTCGATACGTTGGTCTTACCGATCAAGAATCGCTGCAACTGCGGGTAATCTTGAGCCGAGCCGATATGGTGAAGTTTGCGAAAGATCGACCCGACGACAACGAAAATGAACAGGCCATAAACCAGACTTTGGGTTTTGTAACTACAACGGCAGAGAGAATGCTAACTGACAAAGAAATAAATGAGTAGAAGTCAGCAAATAGGGTTGGTTTTCGCCGTGCTGTCCACCTTTGGTGCGGGAGCGCTGTGGTTATACTTCCGCGGCGAGTACAGCTACGCCTACCCTTTGGTGTTCTTGCTTCTTTTCATCATCCCCGTTCTAGGTTTTTATCACGTGTTCTCCCTTCCGGGGAAAACACCCAAAGTGACGCTTTCATCCTTGAGTCAGTTTTCTTCTGACGGAGCGTTTACGAATGAGTTACTCGTCCACACGCCTCTTCTTTTGAGAAGTATAGGCTTGGCAATGGTTATCATCGCTTTGGCGAGACCACAGTCCAGCCTGAGCTGGCAAAACACCAGCACCGAAGGAATCGACATCGTGGTGGCCATGGACATTTCAGCATCGATGCTGGCGCAGGACTTTAAGCCGAATAGGCTAGAGAGTTCAAAGCAAGTAGCCATCGACTTTATCGAAGCCCGACCAAATGACCGAATGGGATTGGTGGTCTACGAAGGAGAGAGTTTTACCCAAAGCCCATTGACGACAGATCACCGTGTTTTGGTCAATCTTTTCAAAGACATCCAAACGGGAATGGTACAAGGTGGCACAGCCATTGGGATGGGATTGGCTACAGCCGTCAACCGTCTTCGCGACAGCGATGCCAAAAGCAAAGTGATTATCCTCCTCACCGACGGCGATAACAATGCTGGTTCGATTGCTCCGCTCACGGCTGCAGAAATTGCCAAGGGCTTCGACATCCGAGTGTACACGATCGGAGTTGGATCGGAGGGCCGAGCGCTTTCTCCCGTTGCCGTGTATCCCGATGGACGGTACAAGTACGATATGGTAGAAGTAAAAATCGACGAGCCTACGCTGATAGAAATTGCTAAAATGACCGATGGTGCTTACTTCAGAGCTACTGACGAAAAGGCTTTGGCAAAGATTTACGCGCAGATCGACAGACTTGAGAAAACAAAAATTAACGTAACCGAGCACAGTCGAAAGGCAGAAGAGTACTACTTTATAGCGCTGATCGGCAGCTTGCTCTTATTGACGGAATTCTTTTTTAGAAAAACGGTTTTACAAACGCTCCCATAAGTGAAAAACGCTTCAAAATATAACCTCACGGGCATCCTCATTGCTGCTTCCATCTTGGAGGTGGTGTTCTGGTTACTATTTGGCGTGGTGTATTTGGTGGTAATGGATGCCGTTCCTGGGTTGCAAATAGGCAGACCTGAATTGTGGTGGATGTTTTTGCTCGGCCCTTTAATGTTCCTCTTCTTTTGGATTTCAATTTGGTCGAAGAATCGAAGACTCGATCGCTTTGGCGAAAGCAGCCTACTGAGCAATTTGGTTACTGAACTGTCTAGTGTCAATACGGCTATTAAATACATCCTTTGGCGGCTAGCCGCTGCTTTTCTAGTGTTAGCATTGATCAACCCACAGCTCGGATCGAAAATGGCCGAAGCCAAAGTGAAAGGAATAGACATCATAGTGGCACTCGATGTGAGCAATAGTATGATGGCCGAAGACCTCTCTCCCAATCGTCTGGTAAGCGCTAAAAGAGCCATTTCTAAAATGCTGGAAAAACTCCAAGGCGATCGAGTTGGAATTATCGTCTTTGCTGGGCAAGCTTATGTGCAATTGCCTATTACCAGCGATTATGCAGCAGGAAAGCTTTTCCTCTCTACAATCGATACCGACGTGGTGCCCGTGCAAGGAACCGATATAGGCGCGGCAATCGACTTATCGATGAAGAGCTTTAGCGAAGAAAGCCCAGCGCAGAAAGCAATCGTCATCATTACCGACGGAGAAAACCACGAAGCTGATGCCGTAGTGGCGGCTCAAGAAGCTGCCGAGCAAGGCATCCGCGTTTTCACTATCGGAATGGGTTCTCAAGATGGAACGCCCATACCTCAATACAATGGCAACACGAGAACAGGCTTCAAGAAAGACCAAGACGGAAACATTGTAGTTACTAAACTCAATGAGCAAATGCTACGGGAAATCGCTAAGGCTGGAAATGGGGCTTACATTCGCGCCTCCAACGCTGAAGTTGGCCTTCAGCCTCTTCTAGCTGAGCTCAATCAGATCGAGAAAACCGATATGGGTACCGTGGCTTACGCCGAATACGAAGATCGATTCCAAATCTTTTTGGCCTTGGCTCTACTCTGCCTTGTATTGGAATTTTTCTTGGGCAATCAAAAAGGAAGAGTTGCTAAACGCTTAAAACTGTTTGATAGATGAGAATGAAATTCGTCATACTAATTTGTCTGCTCCTCCCCTTTTCGGCTTGGAGCCAACTGGAGAAGATCGACACGAAGAAGGGCAACGAAGATTACCACAGGGGACGCTACGACGAGGCCATTAAAGACTATACCAAAGCTCTGGAGAACGATCCCGAATATATGGAGGCACTTTTCAATACTGGAAATGCTTTGCAGCAAATGGCACGACGACTTCAAGAACAAGCCCAAAACTCGCAGTCAGAAGAAGAAAAAAAGGAAATCATGGCTGGCGCCAAAACGGCCAGTGACAAGGCAGCCTCTCAGTTTGCATCGGTAGCTAAAATGGCGAAGACCAGCGAGGAAATCAACAAAGCTCAATACAACTTGGGAAACTCTCGCTTAATGAGCGGAGAGCTTGATGCGGGTATCGAAGCATATAAAGAAGCACTGCGCAAAGTGCCCAGCGACGAGGATGCACGCTACAATTTGGCTTATGCTCAACATTTGAAGAAACAGCAAGAACAGCAGCAGCAAGAGCAAAAGCAAGACGAACAGAACCAAGATCAAGAAAAGAAGGAACAAGACCAGAATCAGGATCAACAGAATCAAGAACAGCAGAACCAAGAGCAACAGCAGCCCCAACAGCTCTCGAAAGAGGAGGCCGAGCAATTGCTTCAAGCTCTGATGAAGCAAGAGAAAGACTTGCAAAAAGATTTGAAAAAGAAACAAAATAAAAAAGCGCAAAGGATTAAAATTGAAAAGGACTGGTAGAAATAGTTGGATCGTTATTGTTTCAATGGTTCTCTTCCCTCTCTTTTGCTGGGGTCAGAGTGCTACATTGGAAGCCACGGTGGACAAAAACCCCGTTTCGGTGAGTGATGTCTTTACTTTGAAAATAACCCTGACCAATGGAAAGGGAAATATCGAATCTCCTGACTTAAACGATTTCCAAGTGGTCTTCGGGCCATCGCGCTCTTCAAGCTACCGAATCTTGAATGGAAGGCAATCGAGTGCCATTACTTTTTCCTACACCTTGCGCCCCAAGCAAACAGGAACCTTCGAGATAGGTGTGGCAAAAGCCAATGTGGATGGTAAAGTGCTGACCACTTCTCCCATTAAAGTAGAAGTGGTAAAGGGCGTCAGTAGCGCCAGTTCTTCATCTTCATCAAGGCAAGGCTCACAAGGCAGCACAAAAGCTGCTGCGCCAAAAAGCACCAATCAGAATCTGATTGTCCGTACACAATTGTCGAAAAGCAATGTGCACAAAGGCGAGCAAGTCGTGGTCTCTTTTATCTTATTAAGTCGCTACAACAATATTGATCTAGGCGATATAGACTTCCCTACCCTCAACGGATTTTGGACGGAGGACTTACCCGAACAGCAGACCTCTTGGGAACCAAATTTAGAAGTTATCAATGGGATGCAATACAGAAAGGCCATCCTGAGACAACAAGTTGTTTTCCCGCAAAGAAGCGGTTCAATTCAAATTGAGTCTCTCACTCTTTCAGCCAATGTCAATCGATCCTTCTTTAATCCAGGTGAGAACATTACCGTGCGGAGCAACTCTCCCATAATAACGGTTAAGGAACTTCCTGATGGCGCCCCAAAATCCTTTAACGGAGCCGTCGGCGCATTTGACTTTTCCGCTACGGTAGACAAGTCGGAGGCAAAAGCCAACGAAGCCATCAACCTGAAGGTAAAGGTGACTGGCTCGGGAAATTTGAGATTGATCGACGAGCCGAAATTCAAATTCCCCGAAGACTTTGAAGTTTACGATCCTGAGACCAATGACCGTGTAGCAGTGACTAATGGAGGCGTGCGAGGATCGCGCAGCTTTCAGTACTTGATTATTCCGCGATACCCCGGCGAGTATACCATTCCCGAATTGCAGTTTTCCTTCTTCAATTCGAATACGGGAAAATATCAATCTGGCACCGCTGGGCCATTCCAGTTTAACATTTCCGATGACGAAGGAAATGTACCGTCGGCAGGAACCCCACGAGCGAAGAACATCGTAGAGCAATCGGGATTGGATATCCGCTACATCATTACCGATGAAAGTGAGCTTTCCGCCACCCGCAGTCAGTTTTTTGGCACCTCGCTTTTCTGGGCGGGATCGGCAGGCCCATTTGCCCTGCTCCTTATCTTCTTGGTATATCGCCGAAGAAAGGAGGCCTTGAACAAAGATGTGCGTGGACGTAAGAAGCGCGGTGCGAGTCGCATGGCGAAGAAGAGACTCAAGGCAGCCGAAGTGGCTCTGAAATCAGGAGATTCCTCAGTCTTCTATCAAGAAATTTTCAAAGCACTTTACGGCTACCTCGGCGATAAGCTGGGTATCCCAATTGGCGAATTGTCGCGGCAAAAGATCCTTTCGGAGCTGCAGCAAAACGGAGTGAAGGAAGCCGTAATCAATGATGTGTCTTACGTCATTAACACTTGCGAAACGGCCCGATTTGCCCCAGTGACAGAAACAAGCGACGAGGTGTTTTACAACCGTACAGCAGAACTTATTGAAAACTTAGAGGGAAGATTAAAATGAAGAAGCTCATCGTTTTCTTTTCAGCACTTTTTGTTTCGGTATTGGCTATTGGCCAAAGCCTAGACTATGCCAGCGATCAATTCTCACTGGGCAACGAGGCCTACATGAAAGGCGATTACGAGACAGCCTTGAACCACTTCCTCGAAGCCGAACCAAATACCGAAGGGCTGGCCATCAATTACAACTTGGGCAATGCCTACTTCAAACTTGGCGAAATACCAGAAAGTATTCTTCATTACGAGCGGGCCTTGCGTTTTGATCCATCAAACGAAGACGTTCAGTACAACCTGAGTATTTCCAATGATCTAATCGCTGACAAGATTGAGGTGCTACCGAAAAGCAAGCTCCAGATCTCATGGAAGACTTTTCGCTTCAGCCTCGGCCCCGACGGATGGGCGCAGATCTGTATCTTTTTAGCCTTCGCGTCAGTCCTACTTTTTCTCTTTTACTATTTCAGCCATTCAAAGAACTTACGTCGTTTTGGTTTCTTCTGTGGTCTATTGGCATTCATCTTTTTGATTCTCACTTATACTTTGGCCGTATCTGCCGAGAATTACCGTTACGCCCAAAAATCAGCTATCGTCTTTACCGATAAGGTGGATGTGAAAAGCGAACCCCGCGGAGGAAGTGTCAACGTATTCGTCCTGCACTCTGGCACTAAGGTGGAAATCCTAAGCCAAGAAGGCGAATGGTACGAAGTGGAAATCGCCAGCGGTGCTCAGGGGTGGATTTATCAGGATGAGTTGGCGTTGATTTAGTCGTCGTATATTGAGGGGATGCGGGTAAAATGTAACCCAAACACCTTTAACACGTAAATTAGTTAACCCCTTAACTATGAATCGTGTGCAAAACACCTACTCGAGTTAGAAAACTCATCGATAACGGACATTCGCCCCACTGCCAGTGTTGTGGCACTAAGGAAAGACTCACTTTTGATCATATCTATCCCAAAAGCAAGGGTGGCCCCGATTGCGATAGCAATGGCCAGATACTCTGCCAATCGTGCAATGGCACCAAAAGCAACTTAATCCTTTCCTTGCCAGAACTCCGCCAAATTCTGTTTATTCGCAAGGAAGCACAAGCCACTCCGTGGTATGAACCGTATCGCTTGACGGCATAGTCGCATATAAAGCCCGATATCTTTCTTCCACTTGTTCTAAAAACAGTCCATTCGATGGGACTTAGAACATCGCATTGACCAATGTCAATTCCTTGATTACGCTCTTGAGGTTGTGACGACACTATCGCTAAGCATTTAGAACTGCCTAAGCGTTGCTACCGAATTTTCTAATTCAGACGCTCGAGCGCATAGACAGGTTCTAATTGATGCCAGCATTTCCGTGCATATGAACATCCATTTGCGGAAAGGGATTAGAGATTTTCTGTGCATCAAACCCATTTTTCACTTTTTCATCGAGTATAGTATGAGCAGCAGGAGCGTCCATATTGTTTACCCAAACCCTTAGCGTAATATTTAACGATGAATCTGCTAGGTCAGATACAAACAAGCTGGGAGTAGGGTCATTTAAAACTTTCACTTCGGAGGCAGCCAGTTGTGCAATAATTATTTTGGCTTGGTCAATGTCGGAAGGATAACTAATACCAAACACCCAATCTTGCCTTTTGATCGGCAACTCAGAGTAATTGCTGACTGTGCCGTAACTCAGCGGTATATTGGGTATGATGTGAATGACACGCTCAAAGGTTTCTATTTTGGTAATGAAGATTTGTATTTCACGCAAAACCCATGTTGCCGTCAAATTCAATCAAGTCTCCTACTTTAAAGGGCTTTAAAATGAGAATAAGTACACCCCCTGCAAAATTACCAAGTGGTTTGATCGATTTCTTAAAGACGAAAAGCCCATTCCGAATATGGAATTGCACGGCAATTAAACACGACTAAAAAAGCACAGCAACAGTAAAATTGATACCATTTGCCAACGGTATCAAAAATAGTTGTCGATATTACCATGATAAAACCTAATAAATCAGTGAGGCTCCGTAAATAATGTCCAATTTACGAACGTCAACTCTTCACGAATTCCCTAAATTCCAACTCCATGAACGAGCACATCAAAGTACTCACCAATAGTTCCATTGTTATAAATAGAATCGTCCAATTGCTAGAGGAGAATAATATTCAATCCCTAGTTAAAGACAATGTTGAATCTTCAAAACTTGCTGGATTCGGAACGTCTTATTTTGACGTAGATCTTTATGTATACAAGTCAGACGTCGAAAAAGCCCAAGAAATCATTAAAGGCGCATTGGAAGAGAAATAGGATGGCAACAGTTACACATCTCGATAAATCGGTTTTTACTTTCTTAAAAGACATTGAGAAAAACAACAACCGCGATTGGTTTGCGGAGAACAAGCCCACATACGTTGATGCTCACGAACATTTTAAGGCACTAGCTGAAACGATCAACGCAGGCATGCAGAAGCAAGATCATATTGAGAAAATGAAATTGTACCGCATTTACCGCGATGTCCGTTTCTCGAAAAATAAAGCCCCGTACAAGAATAGTTTCTCTGGAGGATTCAGTCGAGCGACTAAGGCGCTCAGAGGCGGATATTATTTTCATTTGCAGCCAGGTGGCAAGTCCATGGTGGGCGGTGGGTTTTGGCAACCAGAAGCATCAGACTTACAAAGAGTTCGCGAAGAAATTGCGTCTGATGTAGCCCCACTTCGTAAGATTCTAAACTCTGCCAGTTTCAAAAAGCACTTTGGGAAACTGGAAGGTCAGCAGTTGAAAACAGCGCCGAAGGGTTACCCCAAGGATCACCCCGACATTGACTTGTTGCGCTACAAGTCCTTCGTGGTGTCCAACTATTTTTCAGATGAAGAAGTCCTAAGTCCAGGTTTCGCAAAAGAAGTTTTGAAATACTTCAAAGCCACTCGCCCTTTCTTTGACTATATGAGTGAGGTGTTGACTACAGACATCAATGGCGCTTCTTTGCTTGACTAATGGCCTTGTCGGAGTTCCCTATGACAAAGAGTTCATTCCAAATGGATTAATCGATATCTCTTGGGATTCTTAATCGCGCAAGACCTTAGCCTGACTAAGACTCGCCTTTGTCTTCAGCTTCTTTTTTTGCTTTTGGTGCTGCTGTTTTCTTCAGTATAGGCTTTTTAGTGGGCTCCTTCTTTTCCATTATCTCTCTTTTCGGGATAGGAATTTCAATACCTGCCTCTTTGAGCGCATTGTAGATGCCTATGGAAACAGCGCTTGTAGTTGACAGTATGTTATCCGTAACCCAAAACAGCACTCTGAAATCTGCAGAAAACTCTTTGAAACCCAAGAACAAAATCATAGGTTCAGGATCTTTGATCACAGTATCGTGCTCTGCAATGACCGCTTTAATGATGTCGATCACCTTATTTGGATCTGTGCCGTACTCCACTTTAATAAAGAGTTGACTTCTCCGTTTAGAATCGGATAAAGTCCAGTTGGTGACATGTTGTGAAATCAGTTCCATATTCGGAACTATGACCTCTGCGCCATCCCAATCGCGGATCCTACTTGCTCGAATACCAATTTCAACAATGGTACCTTCTACGACTCCCGAGGTGACAATATCGCCAACGCGCACGGGTCTTTCAAAGATGAGTATCAAACCAGAGACAAAATTTCCAACAACATTCTGCAGGCCAAAACCTATTCCCACACCAAGTGCGCCTACAATAAATCCGAGCTTATCTAAACTTATCCCAGCAGCGGCAACAGCCATTAAAAATCCAAGAACCAATATCGTGTAGCGAGTGATCAATCCCGCTGCCATTGGAATACCTTTTTTTAGATTTAATCTTGGTAAGATCTCTATAGTTAACAAGTCTCTTAAGATGTTAGCTATGACAGAAAAAACGAGTAAGATGATGATGAAATTGAAAACTTGACCTATGCTCAGATAGACATCACCAAAGGTTTGCCCCATATCTAAAAAGCTATCAAAACCATCTCTGATGTATGAAAATAGACCTATTTGAGTCAAGAAAGCTTTAATCCATACCCAATAAAAAAATATGCGTGTGTAAAATAGAACCTTCCTTTCAATGAGCCAACCTTGCACATTAATGAGGCGAATATAATTTCTAGCATTGCTCGCCATTAAGAGCTTCACTAAACTAGCTAAGATTCCGTAAACTAAAATCAGAATAATACCCACAGTGATTGATATGACAATGGTTTTGGTTAGAGTACGTGCTAAGAACAAACTACCAATAATATTGCCGTAGATGGCTACTGAAGCAATGAGCGCATACAACAGAAACAAGGTTCGAGTATAACTGCCGACTGAGTTAATATCCTCTTTTAGCAAACGCTTGCTATTCCAGAGGAAATAAACCATTGCTACCAAAACAAGAATGGATTGAATGAGCACTAAAATCCTCTGCGAAAAAGGATAGCTCGTCATAAAGGTCTCAGTAAAGTTGAGCACATAAAGCAAAGCCATGTACAAGTACATGTAGCGAATTTTTTTCTCTGCTGTACCCTTTAAAAGTGGAATAAAACCTAAGACAATAAGGAGCAATAGGATGCTTGCGATAAAGTCTGGTGGATCTTTGTAAATCCAAAAACCTAGAAATATGGAAAACAAAATCCCAACCAATATTGGTTGGTTAATTAGATAGACAGCCGTGTCATTGTATCGACTAGTATCTTGGTTATTCTTGTGAAAAATGCGCTTAAAATAGAAAAAGCTCAAGCACAGCAGGATAAACAGCAAAAGATGTATTTGTGCAAATCCACTGTTTTCTATTAAGTAATTTATAGTCCTTTCGTAACTCGAAGAATAGGTGCCAGCAAGCTGATTGAAAATGTTCTCACTCTTGTCATCTCCATTAAGGGCAGCGTGGAGTGGTCGACTATCTCTAGCAAAAATGTTTAATTTTTTGTCGTTTGATATTTTTTGAATTTGCTGCTTGACATCTAGTATATATCCGTGCTCCGTGGCCACATCATCGTACAAGGTTAAGATGACACCCAGAGAATCTTTTAAGCCAGAGTTGGCAACTTCAAGATTCAATACCATACCATCTATCCTCACCAATAGAGGTTCTGGAATTTCATTGCTACTCTCCTCCCTAGTAAGGTTCCAGCGAGAGGTGTATTCCGTTGTTACCAATAAAGCATCTTGATAAGAATCTGAGAGTTTGCCAAAATCTTTCTTTATCGATTCTATTTCATTCTCATAATTGCTCCAATTGTCGTCAATGTCATTAAGCGCCCATAAATTGTAACTTTCTAGTTGCTCGTTGACAGTATCGTTTCTTAAATTGCTATTTTTTTCTAAAACAATTTGATAACGCTTGTTAATGCTAAAAGAGCCCTCATTTTTTTCAATAGCTCCTCTTGCCTTCCTAAACGCTTCATCTGTTTCTTCAGCGGCAGTCGTTAAGTTGGTGAGTTCAAAAGGTTCTACTCTAACACTATCTGGACTGGAAGCCTCTTGCCCTTTGGTTATTTGAAATGAGAGTAAAACCAGCAAAAAACATAATTTCTTCATGCAACAGGGTTTGAGCCGAAAAATACTAATGTTTTTTGCCAACTGAACACCAGCCGCATCATTATCGTTGTTGCGACTGTTTCCTGCATATACTCCGATTCCAATCTACTCTAATTTAAATAGATAAACACCTGTGACTTTAGCAGATTCATCGGCCGGTGATTGACTCCGCAACAAAGGCATGTAAATCTTGAGCTCTCGCCTCTATCCATTGGACAACCTTCTACAGCAATTGGATAGGAGCATTGATTCATTTAGATTTGGAAAGAAACGAAAACGGCAGAGCGCATGAGAGAAATAAATACAATAGCCCCTTTACTCATTGAGTTTACCTGATCTTGTAGCCACTTTTAAATGGATTAATCATCTTACCAATGGACAAAGAAAATAATCTCCCAGAAGCACAACCCAATAACCCCTTACACGGGGTGAAATTATTAACGATACTAGAGGTTCTGGTGGATCATTATGGATGGGAAAGATTGGCACTGAAGGTTAATATCAATTGTTTTAAAAGTGACCCTTCGATAAAATCTAGCCTTACATTTTTAAGAAGAACACCATGGGCAAGAGATAAGGTGGAGCGGCTTTATCTCAACTTAGAGAAGAAAAAATAGTCATTATAGGTGACAACCAAATCTGAATGGTTTTAAGCCGCATTTTATTCAAAATACTTCAATTCTGCCTCTTACCCCATACTCGCTCACTTAAGCAGGCAGTCTGCTGAAATCTTGGCCGCTATTCACCGACACCCCAGATGAAACCCCCTAAGTGCATCCTACCCGTAATCGTCTTCTCGCAGTTCTGCTGCACCTCACTTTGGTTTGCGGGCAATGGGGTGATCAGCGACTTGGTCGTCAATTTCGATCTCAACGAGACTGCTTTGGGGCACCTCACATCTGCAGTCCAATTTGGGTTTATAATCGGCACACTCATATTTGCTGTACTCACCATCGCCGATCGATTTCCACCATCCAAAGTGTTCTTGATTAGTGCCACGCTGGGATCTCTTTTCAACTTAGGGGTCATCTGGGAGGGAAACACTTTGGCAAGTCTCCTATCCCTTCGTTTTATGACTGGTTTCTTTCTGGCGGGCATCTACCCTGTCGGGATGAAAATAGCCGCCGACTACTACCAGAAAGGCCTCGGTAAGTCACTGGGCTTTTTGGTTGGCGCTCTGGTGGTGGGAACTGCCTTCCCGCATTTGCTTAAAGAGCTGACGGGAACCTATCCATGGAAATCGGTCTTGATCGCGACATCTTCATTGGCGGCCCTCGGTGGACTATTGATAGCTGCACTCGTGCCCAATGGCCCTTATAGAAAACCTAGCCAACGAACAGATCTAGCTGCATTTTTTAACGTTTTCCGCAAGCGGGAATTCCGTTCAGCGGCCATGGGCTATTTCGGCCATATGTGGGAGCTGTATGCGTTTTGGGCTTTTGTGCCTGTGATGCTCACAACTTACAGCGCGGCCCATCCTGAAACCAGTTTCAACGTTCCACTTTGGTCGTTTCTCATCATCGGCATAGGAGGATTAGCCTGTGTGCTCGGTGGCTATTTGGCTCAAACCGCGGGAACGAAACGAACGGCTACCATAGCTCTACTCCTATCTGGTGCTTGTTGCCTCCTTTCGCCATGGGCATTTGGTGGTGCATCTGAAACCTTGTTTATCGGCTTTCTGCTATTTTGGGGCATGGTGGTGATTGCCGACTCTCCTCTTCTATCCACACTAGTGGCTCAAAACGCACCAACAGAAATTAAGGGTACGGCGCTGACCATAGTCAATAGCATTGGGTTTGCCATCACCATCATCAGTATCCAATTGATAACCGCACTAACTGAATGGACAGATTCTACTGGCATCTATGCCCTTTTGGCCATCGGGCCTGTATTGGGTTTGGTGGCTTTGGGCAGAAAAGCATAGTAGCATTCGATCCAACCTTAACTATACCTTTCTTGGCTCCTGTTATAGGCTGTTCTTACCAATTAATGAGTAGGTCGCTCCTCCCAAAGATGGCAGGGATTATCCAAGTTCCTTTCCGTGGCGGAGTTTCCCCACTGTTCGATTCTGAAAGTTCAGTAGTTGAGCCACAGGTTGTCACTTTGTAAAGGGCCGATGGCAGGGAAGCTACAGCCGCCAATTTAGATCTCTCCAAATCTGTAATCCTGTGGTTATTCTTGCTCATGATATCAAGCAGTGCATCGTGGAATTCTTCTCGCGAAATTTCAAATGTGCTCACTTCTCCATAGCATTCCCTATGATCGATATTCGGAAATGTTAAATAGAGCATCATACGGCCATCTCCGTTTACCTGAATTTCAGTGAAGGCATTCATAGCCTTGTCTATTTCATTTTCCTTGTGATCAATTTCAACGACTTCTATGAGTGAATCCTTCTGACCCATTTTATCCATCTCCTCATTTTTGGAAGAATCCTGAACACCGCTGCAAGAAAAACACAGTAGCCCCAGAATAACGATCGAATAGGAAAATGAGTTCGGCGTGAAGTATTGTTTAGTCAGAATAATTCCAATCATCGCAAGCGGTTCAAATGGATTGATAAGGTAGGCACAATTGCAATTGAAGCCATCTTGTTTCGCGTTTTTAACTTGCTTATAAGGCCAGGCTCAAAAACGTGCGGTATTCGTGTTAGTGCCGCAGGGTTTGCAACTCTGCGGAGCGGTGGTAACCTATAACCATTGTCTGTTTAGAGTACGTCGCATCATTCCGTTTCCAATACGTTATTCTGCTTCTCCTGTCGGGTGACAACCATAGCAGGCACTACTTTCATATACATAACCCGTAATATCATCTTCATCGTGAATGTCTGCGAGGTCATCAGGATCATCGTGTTCATGACATTCAATACAGCTGAACATCATGTAATTTTCAGGTGTGGTATGGCATTCGTCACAGGTATTCCATTCGTTGTCGTGTCTGCCTGAGAAGATTGGGAAGTAGAGCCCATCGTGTTGGTCAAGAATAGCCGAATCCCAATTGTTGGTGGTGTGGCATTCCAGGCAGTTTGTGCCAAACCCTGCGTCAACATGGTTAGGAGAATCCGCATTGTTAAAATCGTCTTGGTGACAAGAGATGCACTCTGGAGAAGCCGCTGCATAATCATTTCCATCGTGGCATTGATTGCAATCCTGAACATCGTGTCCCCCTTCAAGTGGAAAGAACAGATGAAAGTTTTCAGCTCCCCAAGTATCTGCCGCAGGGCTATGGCATTCCAGGCAATCGGTCGAGAATCCTGCGGCTTCGTGGTCGGGTTCAGTGGTGGCTTGAAAATCATCCAGGTGACACGAAACACATTCTGGTGATGCGGCGGCATAATCGGTTCCCTCGTGACATTCGTTGCAATCCTGAATATCGTGTCCTCCTTCGAGCGGAAAGAACATGTGAAAATCACCGGTTCCGCCCCATCCCGGGGTTAAAGGATCATGGCATTGTGCGCAGTCTGTTGAGAAACCTGCGTCTTGGTGATTGGGCTCAGAGGTAGCATCAAAGTCATCTTGGTGACAAGAAACGCACTCAGGTGATGTATTTGCGTAATTGTCGTCCAAGTGGCAAGCGGCACAATCATCAATATCATGACCTCCTTCTAGCGGGAAGAAACCGTGGAAATTATCAACTGTCCAGTCTTGTGCCAAGGGTGCGTGGCATTCGGTGCACTCAGTCGAGAATCCCGCCAATTGGTGGTTCGGCTCTAAAGCAGCCATGTAGTCTTCCATGTGACAGGACACGCATTCGTTGCCTATTCGGCTCCACTCCAGTTCACTCTCGTCGCGGTGGCAGTCAGTGCAGTCGGCTACCCGGTGCTGTCCCAAAAGGGGGAAACCGTTTTGCTCGTGCAATTCGGGTATGTTATTTACCAACCAACTTTCTGAATCGTGGCAGCGTACACAATCATTTCCTACCGACATATTGTGAATATCGGTGTGACAGTCCACACAATCATTGCCTACTTCGTCGAATACCAGCGTGGTATGGCAGTCTTTGCAGGTGATTTGCTCATGACGACCTTCCAGCTCAAAACCAACCGAGTCGTGTGAAAAGGCCATTGTCTCTAAATCCACCGACCAACCGCCCGGGTTGTGGCATTCTTTACAGTCTATGATAAAATCATCACCGTGCGGGTTTTGCGCCGAAACGGAACCTATGAACCCTAAAAGCAGAAGTGTGATGAATGACAGTCTTTGCATTCGAATTTCTCGATTTTGTAATCTATTTGCTACCACTTTCCTGCCAATAATTTCGGGTTATGGCTTTAATAACGATCATCACCAAGGTAATATTTCTCGCTGATAATTCCATCGTGAATGTCTTTGTGGCAATTGTTGAAGAGAGGTGAAAGTCTGAGCCGAACAGAGTTAAGCCCGAGTGAGTTCCAGTACCTCTCTTCGAATGCACGGCCTCGCTCCGGGCAGTCTTCTTCTTTGGGAAAAGGTTTAAAAACCTCATGCCCCAACCACCCTTTTTCGCCAATAGGCCAGTGCACTGATTGCTGCCACTATCGCCACTGAAATATACACCCAGTCGGGAATAGGAACGGGATCTCCTGCAGCGTATGAGTGCAAACCAGAGAGGTAGTAGTTCACCCCGAAGTAGGTCATAATTATCGATGACAAGCCGAACAGCGTGGCAAAATTATAAGCGAAAAGACTCTTCAATCCGGGAATCAGCCGCATGTGCAGGATAAAG
The DNA here is from genome assembly GCA_047633195.1 of Cryomorphaceae bacterium. Taxonomy (GTDB): domain Bacteria; phylum Bacteroidota; class Bacteroidia; order Flavobacteriales_D; family Cryomorphaceae; genus JAKVAV01. The sequence goes on from JBLIEU010000053.1 coordinate 16,600, forward strand.
GCATAGACCAGAATCGATACGAGCGCCCAGGTTTCTTTGGCGTCCCAGCCCCAATAGCGTCCCCATGATTCGTTGGCCCAAACCCCACCGAGATACGTTCCAACGCTGAGCATTACAATGCCTCCGATAAGGGTCATTTCGCTGATGTAAGACATTTCCTTAACAATGCGGAGAATTCGCGTTTTGCTCGTTTTGCGCATTACCGCATAAAGCATCAGGTTGATGAACCCAATAAGTGCCCCTAGCATGAGGAAT
>JBLIEU010000054.1:0-16351 GCA_047633195.1 Cryomorphaceae bacterium
ATCATTTCAAAATGAGCCTCCACCAACTGAATCAATCCTTAAACTCATCTGAGGATGATAAGCTCCAAAAGGCATTTCAGCAATTTCAAGACTTGCTGTCTGAGCTAAACGAAAGAGAACTTCCCGAAGAGGTGGAGCGGGTTATCAATGGAATTGTAGATGAAGTGCCTACTGCTTCTTCGAATAAAGCCTCGAAAAAACTCTTGTGTAAAAACAGGAATAGAGTCATCCATTTTGTAGAGAAGAAGCTCAAATTAGTGCCAAAAAACCATTACCGAAATACCTGGTTGGCAATCGGAATGGCAGTTTTTGGCATTCCCATGGGTGCCGTCTTTTCTGGGCTTATTGGAAATTATGGACTGATCGGATTGGGCTTACCCATTGGGATGGCTATAGGGATAGTATTGGGAAAAGGAATGGACAAGAAAGCTTTTGAAGAAGGCAGACAGCTCGAATTCACGGTTTGATCGTTAGGAGAATTCTTGTAGAAATTTGAGCGGAAGAATTTAGCTGTCATTCCGTATTTTTGTTGGCATGTACCGAGATCAACTGATTGCTACCCACGATAGAATTCGCCCCTTCATTCACCACACGCCAGTTCTCACCTCCACGCTCATCAATGAAATGGTTGGTGCTGAGTTTTATTTCAAATGTGAGAACTTCCAAAAGATGGGCGCCTTCAAGATGCGGGGAGCGACCAATGCCATATTGCAGCTTTCTGAAGAAAAGCGCAGCAGAGGAGTAGTGACTCACTCATCGGGAAATCACGGACAAGCTCTAGCCTTGGCCGCCAGAAGTCTCGGTGTGAAAGCTTTTATTGTAATGCCTTCCAATGCACCTCAGGTAAAGAAGGATGCTGTAAGCAGTTACGGAGGAATCATTATCGAATGCGAAGCTACGTTGGAGGCTCGTGATGCAGCTGCCGCCAAAATCGCGAGCGATAGTGACGCCACCTTTATTCATCCTTCAAACGATTTGGAAGTGATTTTGGGACAAGGTACTTCTGCCAAGGAATTGCTGGAAGAATATCCTAATCTCAACGCGATTTTTGCACCCGTTGGAGGCGGAGGACTCATAGCAGGAACGGCATTGGCGGCCGAGTACTTCGGTGCTGATTGCAAAGTATATGGCGGCGAGCCTGTGGAAGCCGACGATGCCTACCGTTCCCTAAAAAGCGGAAAAATTGAAACCAATGCAAGGGCCAATACCATTGCCGATGGACTTAGAACGAATTTAGGAGATCAGAACTTCCCGATCATTCAAAGAGGAGTTGAGCGAATTATTCGTGTTTCCGAAAATGAAATTGTGGATGCTATGCGTCTCATCTGGACACGACTGAAAATTGTTTGCGAACCATCGTGCGCCGTTCCTCTGGCGGCTTTGATCAAAGTGAAAGAAGAATTCCAAGGACAAAAGGTTGGAATTATCATTACGGGAGGAAATGTAGATTTGGATCACTTGCCTTTCGGCAAAACGGACAATTAACAAGAACTGATTGATATGAAAAACCCTGAAAAAGAACTGGAAGAACACATTGAGAACCATTATATCCACAAGAGTAATTGGCTAAGAGCCGCCGTGCTTGGGGCTAATGATGGAATTTTGTCGACTGCCAGTATTGCCATAGGTGTAGCCGCGGCAAGTGAGGGACGAGATCCGATAGTTCTGGCGAGTTTGGCTGGCTTGGTAGCTGGAGCGCTTTCCATGGCTGCAGGCGAGTATGTGTCGGTAAGCTCACAAACCGATGTAGAAGAAGCCGATATTGAGCGGGAGCGAATTGAATTGAAAGAGACGCCCGAGTTGGAGCTTCAAAGGTTGACGCATATCTACGAAACTAGAGGCCTAAAGAAAGAGACCGCTGTACTCGTAGCCAAGGAACTTACCAAGCACGATGCACTGGGCGCTCATGTGCGCGATGAGTTGGGGATCAACGAAATCAACAAAGCAAATCCCATCCAAGCCGCCTTCTCTTCAGGCGCAGCTTTTACCGTGGGAGGAGTTCTCCCTTTTATGGTCGCCATGTTCTTTCCTCTAGAAAAAATGGAATACAGCCTTTATGGGTCGGCTCTCTTCTTTCTGATTTTGTTGGGGAGTTTGTCCGCCAAGGCAGGAGGTTCGAGCATTCCAAAAGCAGTAATGCGGATCACCTTTTGGGGAACAATAGCCATGGGGCTTACTGCATTAGTAGGATACTTATTTGGAGTGTCGGTTTAGCTTTTGAACTTATCTCTTATCAACCTGCTCCTGATAGTTCACTTGCCTAACCTCTGGATGATTACATTTAACCCATTATGAAGAAGTCTCGAAAGCTGGCAGCCATCATGTTTACCGATATCGTTGGGTATACGGCCTTGATGCAAGCGGATGAGGAGCACGCTGCTGAGGTGAGGTCCAGGCATCGGGAAGTATTCAATCAAAGTCATGTCGATTTTAGCGGCGACATTTTACAGTATTATGGCGATGGCACATTGAGTGTATTCAAAAGTGCAGTAGACGCCGTAGAATGTGCCATTCTTATTCAAAAAAGCCTGAGAGACAACTTACCAAAAGTCGATCTGCGCATTGGCATACACATTGGAGATGTGGTACATTCAGATCACGAAGTGTACGGAGACGGCGTGAATTTGGCCTCTCGCATTGAGAACATCAGTTCGGCCGGTTCCATATTGATTTCGTCTCGATTGAACGAAGAGCTCAAGAATCATAAAAGTTTTTCGACCGAGTCTATCGGCCAGTATCAGTTTAAAAATATCAAAAATCCGATCGAGGTTTTTGCGATTACCAACGAGGGAGTTAGCATGCCTGCGACACCAAAAAACGCGAAAAGCGGAGAGAAGTCAATAGCCGTATTGCCTTTTGTCAATATGAGTTCCGATCGGGAGAATGCCTACTTCAGCGATGGTATTTCGGAAGAAATCATCAATGCCTTATCGAAAATCGACGGGTTGAAAGTCACCTCTCGCACCTCTTCGTTTTTCTTCAAAGACAAGAGTTTACCCATTAAAGAAATCGGCCGTCAGCTTGGAGTGGCGAGTATTTTAGAAGGAAGTGTTCGCCTTTCGGCAAAAAGGCTCCGCATTTCAGCACAGCTCATCCAAGTGGAAGATGATTTCCATTTTTGGTCAGAAACATGGGATCGAGACTTGGAAGACTTGTTCGAAATCCAAGATGAGATCAGTCTCTTGATAGCCGAAAAAATCAGGGAGCAATTCGGTCATTTAGTCATACAGGATCACTTGGTAGAAAAGGAAACAGAGAGCGTCACAGCTTATGACTATTTCCTACGGGCCAGATTTTTGGAAAACAAATGGAATCCAACCGATACCCAAGAAGCTATCAAGCTTTACCGAAAGGCTTTGGAAGTTGATCCAAACTATTCAGATGCTTTTCTGGGGCTGGCCAATAGTTACGGGTTTTTGGGAACCACCGGAGCCATCTCTTTTGAAGTGGGTTGGCAAAAAACGGTAGAGTATACCCAACAAGCCCTTCACCTGAACGGCAACCTATCGGGAATACATTACCAGATTTCCAATCAAGCTTTTTTCATCGAATGCGACTACGCAAAATCACTGTCCGAAATGGCTAGGGCCATTGAACTAAACCCAAACAATGTCACTGCCCGAGAGTTTATGTCCTTTCTCCTCATTCTAAAAGGAGACAGAGCTGGAGCATTTGAGCAAATTCAATTGGCAGTGGATATCAATCCACTCTCTGAGGAAACTCGCTTTTTCAAAGCCTATTGGCATTATATGACCGAGGAATTTGATGAGGCTTTGGAAATACTCGATGATACTCTATCAAAGAACTCGAAGAATATTCCTGCAAATTCGATAAAACCATTGGTATTGCTATCGGCAGGTAAGGTAAAGGAACTCTTCGCTTTCTTTGACCAAATGCCCGAACACACCTTGCCCGAAGGCGAAGTGGTGGGGGCAACAACATTGGGACATATCATAAGTGGAAATGAGGTCGAGACCAAATCTCATCTTGCTGCTCTAGAAGCTATGGCAGCTCAGTCCGATGGATATACAGCCGATTCACATCTCTTCCTAGCCTATGTCGCTCAGAATGATTTCGATCGGGCTTTTGAATGGGTTGAAAAAGCCATCGAGAAAAAGTCTTCTCTGCTTTTACTCCGTTTTCCAGACCCCTTTGTCAAAGCATTAAGAGCTGACAATCGGTACACTTATTATCACGAAAAGATATACGGCAAATTGGAAGGTCGTAAAGTGAAGCCAGCAAAGACTCCTATAGTGGATCGAGAGATGGCAGAGCGAATAGAGAAAGATCTGCATGATCTCGTTCAAAACGAAAGAGTTTACCTAGACCCAAATTTATCATTGCGCAAATTGGCCGAAAGACTTGAAGCACACCCCAATCAGCTTTCTTGGGTACTCAATCAAAAACTGGGGAGCAATTACAACGAGTATATAAACCAACTCCGCTTGGAAGCTTTTAAGGAAAATGCTCCCAAGAAAGAGAGTAGTCACCTCACCATCGAAGGGCTGGCTTACGAGAGTGGCTTCAATTCAAAAACCGTTTTCAATACGTTTTTCAAAAAACAAACAGGCTTAACGCCTAAAGGGTACATCAAATCGCTTCGTTGAGTTTTCAGTGATCTCCACTTCGAAATTTGTTCGGAATTGCAAATGAGAACCTTATCGATTGATATCCGAACATTCACAGCTTACAACTGAGATACATTTGCTTCATAAACGAACAAATAATCATCTCATGAAAGTATTTGAATACGAATCATACGGATCTCCTGAAGTGCTCAAGATGATCGAAGTAGAAATTCCAAAACCGAAGAATGACGAAGTCTTGGTACAGATGAAAGCATCAACCGTTTCGTCAACGGAAGCCACCTTCCGAAAAGGGCAACCATACTTTACCAGACTCTTTACGGGTTTGCGAAAACCGAAATTGAAAAGACTCGGAGAAATGGTAGCGGGTGTGGTAGAAGAGGTAGGCCCTGCCCATCTTGAATTCAAAAAGGGAGATGCAGTTTTTGGAACTGCAGGCCCCGAATTTGGTACCAATGCCGAATATGCTATCGTATCGGCAAAAGGAGCGCTGATCCATAAACCGAGCTCCATAAGTTTTGATGAAGCAGCCGCTTCTGTAGATGGGTTTCTAACTGCACTGCCATTTCTAAGGGATGTGGGCAAAATTCAAAAAGGAGACTCCATCTTGATCAATGGAGCTTCGGGAAGCGTGGGCTCAGCTGCGGTTCAATTGGCAAAGTATTTTGGTGCCACTGTCACGGCTGTCTGTAGTGGTAGAAACCGATCAATGGTAAAGGGTCTGGGAGCAGACTTCGTTATTGACTACACCACCCACGATTTTACCAAGACAGATGAGACCTACGACACAATCTTTGATGCAGTCGGGAAGCTTTCGTTTGGCAAAGTAAAGTCAAGCCTATCCAAGACAGGAGTTTTCTTGGAAGCAGGAATTGGTCTACGCGTTCTTGGCTCAGTAATATGGACCTCAATAATGGGAGGGAAGACAGCTAAAATTGCGGCAACCGGTCTGAGAAATCCAAAAGAGAAGACGAAGGATTTACTGTTTCTAAAACAACTCTTGGATCTGGGTCGTTTCAATTCAACCATAGACCGTACATATCATTTCGAAGATTTATCATCGGCACACGAGTATGTGGATACTGGACGAAAAAGAGGTAATGTTCTTTTGAAGTATTAGAGAAAGGGTCATTATTTCACTCTAAATCAACCTAATCCATTGAATGATGGAACTATTCGGTGAGATTAGAGCATCAATATAGTTCAATCTCCAAAGGTTTCAATTGAAGTGTGGTTTGATTCGGGTTCCAAAGATATATTGAGATGTCATCTATGTCGCGGTGACTAATGGCGTCAATACGTAGCCAAAACTCATCGATGTGAAATCCATCAGAGTCAGGAGTAGTTTCAAAATTGCACTCAGCCGATCGCCACATTATGCTCTGCCCATTTTCAGAAACGAGTGTAACAATTATATGCACTGGACCTGCAGATTCAGTTAATCGAGCCGAGCACTTAACATTTATGTAAGCCAATTTATGGGTTATCGGCTTCCAAACCTTTGTATAAGGTATCGATACACCAGGTCCATATATTTGATCAGCCATTAATGAATAGGTACTTTGTTGATCTGAATCATCGTTATTTTTAACTCGAGAGGGATCAATATTCATGGATGATTCTATTGGATCATTGTAATTCAAGGTATATTCAAGGGTTGGCTCTAAATCTTTGTAATCTACTTCAATGCTACGTATACCGTAGTACATGGATGTTAAGACATTCCACCACACGCTTTTATCTTCGTATAAATCATTGAGATAAACTGAATTGGGAAAAGCAGTCAAGGCAGGAATAACCGCGTCCCCTTCTGAGCGGCTCAGGATCGAATGTCGCTCCTGCTGCTGTTTCTTATATTCACTTGCCGATCCGTAGATCAAGTCAGAGACAGATGCCTCAAACCCTGTCTTAAATGGGAATAGTAAGATTGTTATTAAACTGAGGGATGCGAGTAAATAGCGGAAAGTCAAACTGATCTGAGAGGACAATCCTGCTCTGGACAGAACAACTCCCAAAAAAAACGAGCCGAATACAACAAACCAAAAAGGTATGTTCTGCGAACGTGCAGGCGGAGCAAGCCCGACGCTGACAAAGGAGGTCAAAAAAGTGAGGAAAACAACGATTAAAACAAATGAACAAATGGTTGAAATACGTAATACTTCTTTGGATGGCGTAGAGTCTTTTCCTGGCATAACGGATACAAGACCGATTATAATGAGGGGTAATATTGGGATTAGAAGATAGTTCTGAAAGAAAAATTCACTTGCTTGAATGGAAGAGGTGATCTGATCGTAAAGTATGGCTGGATCAAAGGAGGAAAAATCTTCGCCTCCACGTACTTTATTTCCTGGTGCGAAAACAACCAGCAATCCTGTTATGATAGCCCATATTTGGATAAAAATGCTTCTGATAATTCCGTTCTTCTTTATAAATATCGAATACAAGAGTGATAATAGTATTGCGAAATTGGTAATGAGCATCATGATCTCATTTGAGGCGCACGCGACTACTGTTAACACCATTATGACAGCGAGACGTTTTGGTGAAAAACCCCCTTGGTAATTATGCGCATCTGAGATGAGCATTCCGATTATATATGTGCCTGCAGCCAATGATAACTGATAGGTGATCGATCCAGGTAACCAATAGAATGCCTGCGTTAAATCAGGCAAATGAGAAAGATAAGCAAGACTCAAAGAGAAGCTTAAAATGGCAGGAATGTTGCGCCCTTCAAACAATTGCGTTTTTCTTAACAATACATAAACCGAATGGACGGTAAGAACTAGAACAGAAAAGATAATGAGTTGATAAAGAAGATCTGATCCAACTAAAAGAGGGTTTAAACTCAATATAAAGGATGAGAAGTATCTTCCAGTCCAAGTAGTATACCATTGCATTTGAGCTCCCCAAAACCCATGCTCGTTTACAAAGTAAAAAAAACTGTAATCGTCCACGGCCGGAAATGAAAAGAAGCTCAGAATAGCGAAGGGAGAAATTGCAATGGCCACCAATACCAGTGCGATAACTCGTATCTTCTTCTCGTTGAATCTTTCAATCATGTCTCAGTGTGAAATTATTTTTTCCCTACTTTATGTGCTGCGAATTTCGACAATATTCCGATAAAGTCTTCTACTTTTGTCCACCTATGGATTTATGCGAATTGGAATTTAATCCCAACTGGAATTCAAAAAGACATCCTTGGGAAAGGGCAAGAGTCAAAGTTGTAATGAACATGCTTAAGCCAATAATCCGAAATAAAAGTGGGGAAGTAAATATTCTGGATATTGGATCTGGAGATGCCTATATGGTGCACCGATTAGTGAGCGAAAACCCCAATCTTGTAGCTCACTGTGTGGATATTGAATATACTGATAAGATCGTAGATTCGTTAAATAGCCAAGTAGAATCTAAGCGAATAAAATTTTATAAGAGTCTCGAGGATTACAAGGAAGCAAACGGTGACTTGATCGTTGATATCGCACTTTTTTTAGATGTAATTGAGCATGTAGAAGATGATGTGGCTCTTTTGAAACTTGTCACCGAGCTTAGCAACGTAAATTCATCTTCAACTATTTTGATTACAGTACCTGCATATCAGTCTTTGTTTAGTGCGCACGATGTTTTTCTTAAGCATTTTAGACGCTACACGGTAAAATCGCTTCACGCGTCTACCAGAAAAGCAGGCTGCGATACAGAAAAGACTGGCTACTTTTTCTTCTCACTTTACCTGGCGCGGAGATTACAAAAAATCTTTTCAGGCAATAAGGAGGATAGCCAAAAAGGAATATCAGCTTACAAGCCTATATTTCTGTTGGACCAGATATTCTTAACTATACTTGTTTTAGATTTTCATCTTTTTAAGGGGCTTTCGTCATTGGGGTTGAAATTTCCAGGCCTTTCTTGCTATGCCATATGTCAAACCGAACAGGAATAGTCATACCCTGCTACAACGAAGAGAATAGACTTCCAGTCGAGCAGTTCGAAGATTTTCTTAATCACCAACCCAGTGTAACGTATTGTTTTGTAGATGACGGCAGTTCAGATAACACCCTTTCCATATTAAAGGGAATACAAAGCAACTATTCAAGCCAAGTAGTTGTTTTGGATAACGAGCAGAATATAGGCAAAGCAGAATCGGTTAGGAAAGGAATGAAGGAGCTTTTGCATCAACCGCAAACAATTGAAGTTATCGGGTTTTTAGATGCGGATTTAGCCACTTCCGTAAAAGAACTTTATATGCTCTCTGTTTATCTCCAAGCAAATTCTTTGAATGCGGTATTCGGATCTCGAATTAAAAGGTTGGGAGCTACTATAGATAGGTCTGGCAAAAGACATTACATGGGAAGAGTGATTGCTTCCATTATCGGATATATAACCGTCCTTCCAATTTACGACTCTCAATGTGGAGCTAAGGTCTTCACGGCAAAAACCTTAGAGCCGATTATCAATGAAGTATTTCAAACGAAATGGCTTTTTGATGTTGAGCTCATTTTGAGGATGAAAGCACAAATGGGAAACTCCGTTATGCTAGAAAAAGTTTGCGAATATCCTTTGCAGAAATGGACAGAAGTGGGGGACTCAAAGATTACATTGACTGAACTCGTCAAAATCCCTTTTGAATTGTACAAACTTTTTAGAATATCTCTCAGAAAGTAGATTGGAATTTTGTCGATTGTTCTCTTGAAATAATCACTTGTAGTCACGAAACGCGAATATTTATAGAGTATTTTAACTTTCTTTTTTCAAATCAAGTAAGTAATTCAATTTAGTCGTTGATTAAGACATCGCGTTTTCAATGAATACTCGAAGAATCATATTTTGAAATAAGTCGGGAATAAATCCTTGGTTGTTGATTGTTATGTTCGAGCATAGCAGGAGCAATGACACTTAAGGCGAAGGAATCGTAACCAAAAAAGCAGAATTGGCTTTTTCTAAAACAACTCTTGGATCTGGGGCGTTTCAATTCAACCATAGATCGTACTTATCATTTCGAAGATTTAGCATCTGCGCATGAATATGTTGATACCTGACACAAGAGAGGAAACGTTCTTTTGCAAATTGACTGTTTTTTTTAGAATCATAGAGGGGTGAAAAGACGCGCTGAAAATGTATATATTTGTATAAGTGTAAAATTGACACATTGAAAACGATACTTGCTGTACTAATGGCTTTTGGAATCTCTCTTGCCACGCAGGGTCAAGGCTATAATTTCGTTGGAAGCAGCACTCAGACAGGCGGTGATTGTTTCATCCTCACCCAGCCTCAGCAATGGCAAAATGGTGCCATTTGGTACAGCGAGGCCATTAATATTACACAGCCATTTAATTTACAGTTTACCGCTAGTTTTGGAACTCTTGATGACGCAGGAGCCGATGGAATGGTCTTCGTGATGCAGCAAGCTGGAAATAACGTAATAGGAAATGCGGGCTCTGGGATGGGGTTTGAGGGTTTTTCTCCTTCGCTGGGAGTGGAGTTTGACTCTTTCCAAAACGCTAGCATGGGCGATCCCACTTTCGATCACATGGCCATCGCTACCAATGGGAACGCAAATCACACTCTCCCGGGGAATATTGCAGGCCCTATTCAGATTTCTCCTGCGAGCAACAATGTCGAAGATGGACAGGATTACATTATCGATATTTCTTGGGATCCTGCCCTCAACCTATTTTCTGTTTCGGTAAACTGCGAGTTGCGGCTACAGGTAAACATCAGTCTTCAATTTGCCGTATTTCCTGGCAACCCAAATGTCTTCTGGGGATTCACAGGTGCTACGGGCGGCGAGTTTAACGAACAACGAATTTGCTTAGATCCATTTATTCTTGGACTTCCCGAAGAGTTTGATGCCTGTGCCGATCAACCTGTTCAATTGGAAGCACCCGCTGCCAGTTTTGGAACGGTTTCTTGGGAGCCAGCCGAGTTTTTGGACGATCCCAACTCGTTTAATCCAATTGCTAATGTGAGCGAGACGACAGACTTTGTCCTCACTTTTGAGGATCTCTGCGGAAACCAACAAACTCAAGAAACAACGGTCGTTATTAATGAACCTTCAGTTGACCTCGGGACCGATCTGATCGAGTGTGCAGCGAATGAAGTCATATTGAATCCAACGGGTAGCTACGACGATATAACTTGGTCGGATGACAGCGAAGAAAATAGTCTCACCGTTACTGAATCTGGAACCTATTGGGCCGATGTCGTTTTAGGAGGATGCGAAGCTTCAGATACTATCGCGGTCCAAATTATTGACACACCAACCTACGACGAGGAGACAAACATCGACTTGTGCGAAGGGGAGGAGTTCACCTTTCAGCTTCCCACTGGTACTGCTCAAATCGAATGGTTTGATGGAGCAGACGATGAAACTCGGGTCTTTGACCAAGCGGGCACATATTCCTTCGTTCTGTCTGATGGAGATTGTACTTCCGACTATGAGCTGGAAATTGAGGTGACGGACTTATCAGATTTTAGCCTGGGCCTTGACATTACGCAGTGCGAAGGCGACAACGTTGTGATTTCTGCATCGGGAACATTTGAAGGCATTACATGGTCGGATAATAGCCAAGAAAATAATCTGATCGTATTTGAGTCTGGAACATACTGGGCAGATGTTTTCACTGGAAATTGTGAAGCAACTGATACCGTCGAAGTTCTGTTTAATGCCATTCCTGTCTTTGCTGGTCAGACAGATGCTGACCTTTGCGATGGCGAGGAGTTTACTTTTGAATTGGGTGCAGCCAATTACGGTATCGTTTGGTTTGATGGTGCAATTGACGAGAATCGAACCTTTGATGAAACGGGCGTCTATCCATTTGAATTGATCGATGGCGATTGCTCTACAGAGTTTCAAGTGGAAGTAGAAGTCACGTTGATTCCCGAATTTGAATTGGGCCCTGATTTGAATATTTGCGAAGGTACTTCGGTGCTCTTAGAAACAGAAGTTATCGATGCCACAGTTACTTGGAGCGACGGAAGTATAGGGTCTAATATCTCAGTGTTTGATGCTGGGACTTATTGGGCTTTGGCAGAAAACAATGGATGTATCTTTTCGGATACTACTGAAATCACTTCTTCAGCAGTGCCTAACTTAACCTTATCGGGAATCGAGAGTCTTTGTCCAGGCGAAGAAGGAACGGTCTCTGCGTTGAGCAATGCACCGATCGTTTGGTCTACGGGAGAAACCGAAGCGGAGATTTTGGTCACTCAACCAGGACTCTTTGCAGCAGTGGCAACCAATGATGCTGGCTGCAGCGCTCAACAAACGATTTTCGTTATTGGATTGGGCTTGCCCAGAATTGATCCCATTGATGATTTACTCAAATGCCAAGAAAAGGATTTCATTCTTGTCGAGGCAGAATCGAGCGATAACGCAAATCTTGAATGGAGTGATGGCTCTTCGGGTGGAACGGCTAGAATCAGAAATGTAGGCCTGTTCTTTGTTGAGCTGGACAACGAATGCGGATCAACTCGACAAGATTTTAGAGTAGAAGAAGAAGAGTGTTTTGATCTTTTCTTTTTACCAAATGCCTTTACTCCGGACGGCGACGGTTTGAACGATCTTTTCAAACCTCAAATTGATAATTTCGTGAGTTACGAAATGTTGATTTTCAATCGTAAAGGAGAGTTGGTTTTTGAAACCAAAGACCCGACGGAAGGATGGAACGGTAGCTTTCAGAACGACGCTTATTATTGTCCAGCAGGGGTCTATGCTGTTCGATGCAGTATTGATTTTGGTGACAACGTCATTCAAGAAGACTTCACTTCGGTGATATTGATACGATAGTTCTTTTCTTTGGACTACGAGTAGACTACTGGAAAACCATTCTTTTTTGAAGAGACTTGTCTTCATTCTTTTAATCATTTTCCCTGTTTCTTTTTTCAGCCAAAACATAAAGGTAAGCGTGTCAGGCGCAGGCTCTGATGAGCACCTTCCTTTTGCCAATATCTACTTCAAAACTTCTGGGATTGATCTTCGCGATGGCAGAAGCCTTTATATTAATCGAGCCTTGGGCCATTTGCACCAAGTTCGGTTTAATGTAAGGCCTGAGATTACGATTTTTGAGTTGGTGCAAACTATTTCATAGTTTCGAACTCAAAGATTCAACTTTGGTGAATTATACTCAAAAGCACCTCTTCCTCTTAGATGCAATTGGCGCGTTGGTTACAGCCGTTCTCCTTGGTGCGGTGCTCCCAATTCTTCAGCCTTATGTGGGCATGCCTATCGTTGCACTTTATTTACTCTCGGCAATTGCGGCGGCTTTCTTTCTTTATTCAGGAGCATGCTATTTATTGATCAAGTCTAGCAGAGGCCCTTACTTAAGAATGATTGCTCTAGCAAATATTGTCTATTGCTTTCTGACTTTTAGTCTGGTGATCTATTATTGGGAATTGATGACGGCTTTTGGTCTTGTCTATTTCAGCATGGAGGCCTTGATAATTCTCTATCTCGCATGGATAGAGTTGAGCGGAGTAAATCGCAAGTCGGATTTTTAAATAGATTAGCGAAGCAAATAAACCTAACTGTCTTGGCCTTAATTGACAATCCGACCTTTCAAAAAAACAGAATCCAAGAACTCGACGTTTTCCGAGGCTTTGCCATTTTTGGAATATTCATGGTAAATATTCTGGTGATGGACATCAGCTTCGTTTACCGAGGAGACTGGGTCGCTGAACAGACGGGATGGATTCAAGACATTCCAAGATTTATCCTGGAGGAGTTCTTTTTCGGTAAGTTCTTCACCGTTTTCTCTTTCTTATTTGGAGTAGGGGTTGCTCTTCAAATTTCAAAGGCGAAAGAGAATGGGAGCTTTTCAACTTCATTTTTTATCAGGAGATTTTCAAGCCTCTTCGTTTTTGGTGTTGCGCATATACTGTTTATATGGTCGGGCGACATTCTCCATATTTATGGTGCCTTAGGCTTTCTCCTTCTAGGGTTCTTTAAGCTCAAGGCTAAATGGCTAATATGGATTGCTGCCATTATTTTCCTGTTTCCGTTTTATTTTCAATTGTTCGAATGGTTAGTCGTCAAGCAACTTGGTTTTGGTCACATGGCACCTTTGGTCGAGTTTTCGAGAGAGCAATTGTCAGAGATGAAACACAATGGATCTTACCTGAGCGGTATTTCATTGCGGTTGAAGGAATACTCGTTTGTGATGGGCTATGTTTATGCGGCAATGATTCCCGCAGCCCTCACCATGATGCTACTGGGAGGCGCCTTTGTCAAGAAGGGCATGCTAAAGAATATCAGTGGTTGGGTAAATCGAGGCAAGGTGATTGTTCCCATAGTTTTCATTCTCTTTCTAGCCTACCGCATCATTCTGCTTTACTACGTTAAGCCAGCTTATGACCTTGAACCGGGCTCATCTCTCGCGGTAGTTTTAATGACCATTTACTATGCGGCCGATTTAATCATTTCCCTTTGTTACTTGTGGTTTTTAGCCTTTTTACTTCAGTATCCGTTTCCGCGAAAGGTCCTTGAGCCTTTAGCCAATGTTGGTCGCACAGCTCTTTCCAATTACATCCTTCAAAGTATTTTGGGGTATCTGATCATGCGCACATTCAATGGATATGACTCACTTAGCATCGCCGAGTGTGTCCTGCTGGTAATTGTCATCTTTGCAGCACAACTAGTTCTAAGCAAATACTGGTTGGCGCTGTTTAGATACGGACCGCTTGAATGGTTGTGGAGGTGCATTTCGTATTGGAAGGTTTTGCCAATCCGATAACAAGACTATGAGCTCTGCAGATTCCTATCAGACTTATTATTACTGAATGAACAAGGCACGGATTTCCATTATCATTCCTGTTCTTAATGAAGCGGATACCATTGGTAGACTGGTAAAGCATCTGTTTGACGCGGCCAATGATTTGAACGTCGAGGAGATCATTTTAGTAGATGGTGGCAGCACCGATGGTTCTCTAAAGATTATGCATGAAATGGACAGGGTAGTGTTGATTCAATCAAAAAAGGGTAGAGCCCTTCAGATGAATGCTGGAGCGCAGATTGCCAAAGGAGACATGCTTTATTTCCTCCATGCCGACTCTTTTCCTTCTCTCCATTTTGATCAGAAAATTTTGGAATCTAAATCCACCTCGGGGTGTTTTCGACTCAAGTTCGAACCAGCGCATTCAATTTGGTTGAAACTAGCTCCTTGGTTCACACAGTTCGATACATTTTTATTCAGAGGTGGAGATCAGTCACTTTTTGTCAAAGCAGAAGTCTTCAATTCTCTCGGTGGCTTTGATGAGCGATACAGAATCTATGAGGATGTTGAGCTTATCAACCGCATCAAAAGAAAGAATGACTTCAGAATTCTCAATGATTATGTGACAACTTCGAGTCGTCGATTTCAAGAAAATGGAACAATGCGATTGTACTTTCATTTTGCGGTTATTCACCTTAAAGCTTTTATGGGGCATGATCCAGAGGAGCTTATTGCTTACTACAGCAAGTTCATCAAATGATTGCAACTCGCTTCAAATCTTGAGGATCTGAGGTCTCAAAAGCCTCTTTTCCCTTCATGAAAACCCTAACGCTGTGTTCCCCTATAATTTTCCATTCCTCATCTTGAATCTCCAATGCCGTGCCTTCCCGAATTCCAAGAACGGGAATGTCGCTTTGCGTGTGAAACTCCTTGATGCGGGTTTCCCGCGTCTCGCCCATGTGTTTGCTGGTTGGGTCGGGATCGAGGTAGTGTGGATTCAAATTGAATGGCACTAACCCCAGAGCTTCAAAAGACTGAGGATAAACGATGGGCATGTCGTTGGTATTGTTGATGGTTTGTCCAGCGATGTTTGAACCCGCGCTCGTTCCCATATAGGGTGTACCTGAAAGCACTTTATTTCGGAGCGGTTCGATTAAGCCTTCTTCCTGAAGGGTTTTCAAGAGCAAAAATGTGTTGCCACCACCAGTAAAAATACCGTCACAATCTTCAATTGCTTTTTGCGGATTCTCCCAAGTGTGAATGCCTTTGATCGACATTCCCGCTTCGGCGAATGCCTTCGAAGCGGTATTCGAATATTCGTCAAGACTAATTCCTCCAGGCCTGGCGTATGGAATGAAAAGTAGATTCGTACACCCTGAAAAAAAGCGAACAACATCGGGCATTATGTAGCTTAAGTAAGGGCTACCGTGTACCGTAGAAGTACTGACTAAGAGAATTTGTTTTGCCATGGCACAAAGCTATAAGATCGATTTAACTTATTATTGAAACATAGAAATGGAGTAAATTGACAATCATGCAGCCAATCATCGATCATATCCAAATAACCGTTAAAAATCTTCAAAAATTCGAAGCATTTTATGATCGCTTCTTACCCCTCATTGGTTTCGACTTAAGCAAAAAAGGAAAGGGCAGAGTCGAGGCTCATGACTTGGATATCGTCTAATATGTCCATCCAAGAATAACGCTTGGTATCAACTCTCCGAGAGAAGAATTTAAGGATGTAGAGGTTCATCGGCGAAGACGTGATTATCCACATTATTTGGCCTTCAGGGCTGGCTCTCGCAAAGAAATTTACCAGCTCTATTCATTGATGGTTAGGGCTGTAACCAACATAGTCGAGCCACCTAAATACTACCCCAACACGGGGAGAAGTATTGCGAGATCTTCTTCAAAGACCCGTGTGGAATTAAGTCGGAGATAATGCACGAAGAGCGCTGATTGCTGAAACGTTAAACTTTCTTATTCCTTTTTTATGCTATTCCAAATCATGGAGCGCGGGCATATCTTTACCATGAATCATTAATCAAAAACACATCTCATGGT
>JBLIEU010000055.1:0-16165 GCA_047633195.1 Cryomorphaceae bacterium
TGCATCAATTTTCGCGATCTGATCCAATGGATAAGTCTTTTCGGGAATGACCTGCTTGGCTTCCTGATACTTTGATTTGGCTAAATCATACGTTTCTTCAGAAAATGCGTCATCAGCTTCCTTGATTAGCGCATCGTAATTTTCTTGCTTTTGCTGATCTGCTAACAATTCACCAAGTAAACCTTTTGCTTCTGCCAGCTTGGAAACTGCAGGCTCTTCGTTCGGAATCAAGTCTAAAGCTTCCTGGTATTTAGCTACCGCATCTTCGTAGTTCGTTCCTGTCATGGCGGCATCTCCATCAGCAACTAACTTATCGAAGGCTTCCTTCTGCTCAGCGGCATCAGCCAGAGCATTTAATTTGCCATTGCAAGCTTCAATCTGTGTTTTTGGATACGCTTCATCGGGTAAAACGTCAGCAGCTTCTTCGTAACTGGTCTTGGCCACTTCATAGTTTTCTGCTGCAAAAGCCGCATCAGCTGCGGCGATCAGTTTTTCATACTGTGCTTTTTTAGCTGCATTCTCTTCAATGTTTGCCAATGCATCTTGCGCTTTCGCTAGTTTGCTCTTGGCTTCGCTATTCCCTGGAATAACGACCAATGCTTCTTCGTACTTGGCTATTGCTTCAACGAATTTCTCTTCATCAGAGAATCCATCTGCTTCGGCCATTATCTTGTTGAATTGCTCTTGGTTGGCCATAGCCGCAGCAAGTTCTTCTATAATTCTTTCTGCCTCAGCAATTTGATCTTTGGGATACGATTCTTCTGGTCTCAACTCCAGCGCTTCCTGGTATTTCTCAACGGCTTTCTCGTACTCTTCCGTTCTCATGTAGCCGTCACCACCATCCAAGGCTGCAGAGTAATCTGCATCGAGCTTCTGTTGCGCTTTTTGATTATTCCACTTGGTTTGAGCATCACCCAGCTTAGCTTCTACAGCGCCATCGCCAGGCTTCAAGTCCAATGCTGCTTGGTAATTGAGAACGGCATCTTCGTAGTCATTACCGCTCATGGCATCGTCACCCTTCTTCACGAAATCGTTGAATTTCTCTTCGAGTGCCATTGCGGCTTTGTCTTCGGCGGAAGCCTCTTTCTCTAGTTCTTTCTGCTTCTTCTCAACGTCGCGTATGAACTTAAAAATCTCGCTTTTGATTTGATTGGTGTAAGCGAAGTCCCAAACCAGATCGGCCTGAGCCGGGTCATAGGATGCTTTTCCGATTGGCTTGTCAAAGACACTCAAATCAGCGCCCTCCATGGCTTCGGTTATTTCGTACATGCTCATATCAGTGGGCATGATAATCCCCGCTCCTATGATTTCGACTGGCACTCCATTTGAATTGATCTTTATGGAACGCTTAACATACCCACTTCTTTCGAAAACGAATTCGTACTGAGCGCCGCAGTCAAGGTAGAACTCGTACTTTCCGTTTGCACGAGTGGTGAAGTTATCGTGAACACTCCCATCCTTCTTCACGGTAACCGTTACCTCTCCAAGCTTGGAAGAAGTCATGGCATCAGACACTACGCCGTGTATATTCAGGTCGTCCTGGGCGAAAATACCAAGAGGTATCACCAACAAGAATAACGTGCCTATCAGGCAAGTACGGATAGTTTGTTTATTAGAAATCACAAATAGCCCTTGCAGGTGCTTCAATTTCGGACAAATATCGAAGAATTTCTTCGTTCTTTCGTGTCTATAACGTTTAACTGTCTAAACGAGAAATGAAGCATTTTAGTTACTGGGAAACCAAGCATTTCATTCATCATTGGGATGCATTAATTATCGGTTCAGGTATAACGGGATTAACCACAGGAATATTCTTGAAAAGAAAATTTCCTAAATGGAAGGTCGCGATCTTAGAAAGAGGTGTTCTACCGTCGGGCGCAAGCACTAGGAATGCGGGTTTTGCCTGCTTCGGAAGTGTCTCGGAAATACTTGACGACTTGTCCACCATGCCCGAAAAAGAAGTCTTTGAGCTGGTAGCCAAACGCTATGAAGGACTCAATTTACTTAGGGAAACACTGACTGACAATCAACTGGACTATAAGCCTACGGGGGGCTTTGAAGTATTCAGAGAAGGAAAGGAAGAAATTTATGAAGAATGCTTGGGCAGCTTGAGTTACATCAACGCTGAACTGGTGCAGTGCATTCGCAAACAGGCATTTAAAGATGAGTCCAAGCGGATTGATGAATTTGGCTTTTCTGGTGTAGAAAATATGATTGTCAATGAGCTAGAGGGCACAGTTGACACAGGCCTAATGATGAAAAACTTGGTTTCGCTTGCCAGAGAATCAGGTGTAGAAATCTTTAATGGCGTAGAGGTAAAAGAATTAAGTACTTCGGGCTCAAATTGCATATTGGATACCAATATCGGCGAGATATTGACCGACCGTACTATCGTAGCAACAAATGGCTTTGCACAAAAACTCATACCTCAAGTTGAGGTTAATCCAAATAGAGCCCAAGTATTAATAACCAGCCCTATAAAAAACCTAAAATGGAGTGGGTGCTTCCACCACGACCGAGGTTATGACTATTTCCGAAACATTGATGGAAGGGTGCTAATAGGCGGTGGTAGACATTTGGCAAAAGAAGCCGAACAAACAGATCAAGAAGGCATATCAGATCTTATTCAGGCTCATCTGGAAAAAATCCTGAAGGATGTGATACTTCCTGAGCAGGAATTTGAAATTGACATGCGTTGGTCAGGGACGATGGGAATGGGTGATTCAAAAAAATACATTGCGAAACAACTCAATGAACACGTCTATTGTGCCGTTCGATTCGGTGGTATGGGTGTAGCACTCGCCTCTTCGGTGAGTAAGTCTTTGGTGGAACTCATCAACTAATTTGATCAGATCTTCGAGTGGCTGAGCTAGAGAGTCCATTAGCAAGTTGCCAAACCAAGCCAGAGGCATGAACGAAGGCTTGATCTTGCACTTTCATGGACAGACACCAATTAGCGAACTACGGTCACACTACCCTTCTTATCAATAAGCTGAAGATTGAATCCTTTGGCCAATACTCTGTAGCTGTAAACAAGGGTTTGTGAGGCAAAGTCTGCACTTGAATCTGAACCGTCCCAGCCTTTATCGGGGTCATTGGAGTGAAAAACCACATTTCCCCATCGATCAAATACCCAAAGCTCAAAGTCGTCAATGAAGGTTCCCTCGGCTTTAAAAATATCGTTTAGACCGTCTCCATCAGGAGTAAACGCATTCGGAATAAAGACATTGAGCGGTGGCTCATAAAAGTCAATCTTCGAATCTGAGCATCCAATAGGATGTGTCACTTCTAGCGATATCAATTGATCCTGGTCCACAACAGGTGTAAAAACAGGCTCAAAAAATGTGCTTGTTTCTCCGCCAGGAAGAATCCAGAAATAGTTTAAACCATCGGCTGATAGGTTGTTAATGGGACGAGTGTCTGATTCGTAATTGAATTCAAAATCTGCTTCTACCACAACCAGAGAAACATTCATGCTACCCTCTGCGGTTTTAAAACATTCATCAGTCACTCTTAAGGTATACGTTTCATCTCTTCTTGGAATTACATTCAATGGCAGAATACTACTTTCGCGCTCCAGCCAAAAGAATTCGAACTCACCTACTCCACCCTTTATTACTGGTGTAAACTCAAGTCTTCTGCCTTCACAAATAGATGTATCGGTAGGCATCACTATTTCAATGGGTTCGTGCTGCACAGTTACATTTAGCGTGTCAAACGCTTGCTGTCCGCAATCATCGTTAACTTCCAAGGTCACCATGCTTGATGTTAGTGGAATGAAATTGAAGCTTTGAGAGCTGCTTAGTAAAGCAAAATTTCTTTTCCATTTGAATGTGAGTGTTCCAAAGCCTCCTTCCACTTCGGGAACTAGAGTAACTGCTTCATTACAAAATCCTTGAAAGTCTTCACCGAGCTCAACAGTAATTGGGTTGACTTGTAGTTCGAGCATAATCGCCACGGTATCTGCAGCCACGCATCCATCAGTTACAATTAACGCAAGTTCACCAGCTTGAGGCGATTGAATTTCGAGTTCACTCGATGCCGATATGGGATTGCTTTCAAATAACCAACTATATGAATAATCGCCACGGCCGCCGTTCACCAAAGGCTCAATGATCATTGGGTCTATGCAGTTGACCGAAATAGCTTCAGGAACAATAATTTCCAATGGACTGTATTCGATAAGTTCATAAAGAATAGAAATGTCTTGTTGATTTAGAGCGCATTGATCGGATACTGTTCCTTGAATCAAAAGAGGCTCTTGACCTGTAAGTTCGAATTCGTATCCCGAATAATCTCCCTGCCATTCAATTTCATAAGGCGATAGACCACCAGATACTGCAATATTCACTATTCCCAATTCGTCGCAGGTCACCGAAAGGGAATCCTCATACTCCACAATTATCGGCGGTGCATCAGTAAATGATAGCGCCACGTTCGTTTCCGCAGTGTCTAAGCCACAAACTTGCGCTTGGAGAAAGGCAATATCCAATACCCTCTCGCTTTCAAATACGCCATCATGATTGATCGGAAGTTCCCAATTCAAATATCCCTGAGCGGGATAAAAGATCAAACTATCAGGGAAATCTGGAAAAACATCCGGATTGGCAGCAGCCATATTGCTTTTGAGATAAACCACCTTCATGTCCGTACTATCATTTCGCACCAACTTAAATTTGTAGCTGCTACATCCCTCTATGGCTTCACCATTGATGGGATTCATGAGTTCATAATCTACCTCTAGGGGTGCTTGGCTAGCAAAGCTCCCCGTCTTAATGAGCACGGCAGAGTCATTTTTACCATCCACCGCATCGGCTATGGCCATTTTGATATGGTACGTTCCACCACATTCTACGGGTATTTCTACCGTAAATACTTTTGTGAAACCATCAAACTGGGTGGTATTCAAAGAGGTGTTTGACTCATTGTCTACAAAATATTGGCTATTCTCTTGCCAATTGATGTCGGCTCCATTGCAAATGGCCATGCTACCATATTCTCCAGATGTACCCCGATTTACGGTGTTGATAGCTACAGGAACATCTCTTCCAGGGACTTTTGCTAGATTAATGGCATTGTTGGAAAATGTGCCGTCGCCATTAATTCCTGGACCTGAAATAAAGAATCCAAAAGCGTCATTATACGGGGAGCAAGTGTGTTCATTGTATTCTTCACTCGCAAACACATACGAGAATCTTAAGGTATCTCCACTGGCTACAAAATCAAATTCTAGGACAGCGACGTCGTTTAATTCTACTGCCCCACCCATGAGTTCAGAAAGATCTACATCTTCAGTGAGTTCGCTATCCACGTCGATGGCTTCAAAGGCTGTGGGCAAATCGTTTGGTCCTTCGGCAATGGTGGCTTTGCCCGTGGCAATTATTACTCCATCGGAAATACCAATAGCATCCCAGCCATTGGAGAATGACCCAATCTGTGGATTTGAAACGAATCCCGATTCCCCATTGAAGGAAATATCGATGAGTTCAACACCCTCTCCGAGAAGTTGGTTTTGAACAAGTGAATGAGGGTCTTGGCTTAAGTCTACCGCGAGCTGAGCAGATGCAATAACTGGTATCAGAAAAATGAAAAGAAGAATTCTCTTAATAATCAAGGGATAGGTTTTACCCGCTTTTTACCCAAAAAAGAACCTTTTTGTTACATCATTCCTCCTCTTTCTCAGGCGGTAGCAACATCAGAAGGTTATTTAACTTCTTGATTTCGCCCTTATTCATCTTCATTTTTCGGTATTCGCCTTTCACATACATTTCTGCCTGATCGCTGTAGTGAGGGCTCATAACATTGCCACTATTGCCTGTCGGCAATACGGAGGTAGCATTTTCGATATCGGCAAAATCGATGACTATCCGCATGGCTGGGCCGTAGTGTGCCGTATAGGTGCCATCTCCATTAAAAATGAATGAGGCGTTGTTAATGGTTTCATTCCCTCCAGGTGCTGGAAAAGGGCCAATATGAAAAAACTGTTTCAGAACTGAAATGCCAGAGAATGGATGAGGATGCTCAATAAAATGAACCTTCTCCCAATTCCAAGCAGAGATATCGCTTCCTAGCTCTTCGTTGATTTCCATCACTGCTTTCTTGAAGGACTTTATGAAAATCGTTTCTCTTGATTCTACTTGGCCTTCCGTCCTTAAATCGTCCCACCAAGGTGAATCGTCATTGGCAATAAGCAAAGGATAGCTTCTCTTGAGTAAGTGTGTGTTGAGTAGTTTTTCAAACTTCTCTGCACCCATTTCGTCCGACATGGAGTTCTTTAAAACGAAATACAGCGTTTTGTAGTAAATAGTTGGTTCCACATCATGTAGGTCATGAGAGCCCAACCAAACCTCAATTTCTTCCAAGGCAGCTTCCTCCAAATCAGTAAGCGCTTCGTTCGATCGGCGAATAATCTTTGCTATCTCATGAGCGGTTTCTGCTTCAGTCGTCGAGACTACGTCCAGCATCATTTTTTGAATACTCTCAACCGTAGCCGTTGTCTGATCTTTGAGTAGCAACTCAATTCGATCTGCGCGTGAATTTGGCGCGTAATAACCTGGATACAAAACACCTGTCGTTGAATCGTGCATTTGATTGGCCGAAAAGACAAAGCCCGAAAACGGATCCACTATTTGTGGGTTCTCACTAAATTCATAGAAGCCGTCGTAGTTGGCTGTAGCAGAATAGCCTTCGGAAAAGTGCTTTCCATCCACTGAATCGGGTCTCTTTAAAAGTTTGCTCGCAGACCAGTGCGCTATCTTTCCCGATGCATCGCCGTATGTGATATTCAATCCAACCGTTGTAATCAATTCTACTCCTTCCTTGAATTCGGCGATGTTATCCGCCCGATTCATTCTGTAGAATGCTTCCACTAGCTGATTGTCCAAATTGGTGTAATTCCAATACATCGATACGGGCCGATCTTGTTCTATCGGAAGAAAATCATTGATCAATACCCCGTGAACCGTTTCGTAAACCGTAAATGAGGTATCGGGCTCTCCCTTGATAGCAAGTGTTTCCGTGTATTTCTTAACAGGTGCGTTCAGGCTGTCACGGTAATCGGTGTAGCTGCTATCGGGCTCCGAGAAACGTTCAAAGAAGAAATCTGAATCGTCGTCTTCAAACATGGTGACACCCCACGCGTGATTTCGGCTATGCCCGACCAAAGCGACCGGCACACCGGCAATAAAATTTCCATAGAAACCAAAGCCCGGATACTCGATGTGGGCTTCATACCAAACCGCTGGTGAGGAGTATTTGATGTGTGTGTCATTTGCGAGCATCACCTTTCCCGAAAGGGTGCGCGATGGGCCGATTGCCCAACTGTTGCTACCCTGAAGTGTGGGAATGGGAAGCATATCTGGAAAATGAGGTCGGGTCAAACTCAAACTTGGATTCGGTGTTATGGAATCCGTCATTAAGGTATCCGAACGTGTAGTATCCACTGGCAACAGGTCAGTAGTTACTGCCAAATCCAATGACCTCAGGTAATCGGGCCCGAGGCTGGTTGAAATGTCTTGAACCAGAGGGTCTGTTCTTAAAGCATATGCAAAACTGTAGGCCATATAGGCCGAAATACAGTAGACATCTTCCACGGTAAAAGAGTCGGGCTCTGCCCTCAAGAGCTTATATTCCAATGGATGTTTGGCGGTACTTATAAATGAATTTATCCCTTCGAGATAGGCCAGCGTAATGGTTCTCACCTTCTCCGGAAGCTCCCCGAATTTAGCCGCGTCTTTTCTTGCTTTGCGGTTGGTTCCTAGCGTTCGGAAGAACATATCGGCTTCTTTCATATCCGGGCCAATGATTTCAGAGAGTCGGCCTCCACCAGCTCTTCTCATCAAATCCATTTGAAAAAGCCTGTCTTGCGCATGCACGTATCCAAAAGCACGGTAAGCATCTTCGGCATTATCAGCATAGATATGTGGAATGCCGTATTCATCAAAATAAACTTCGACGGGAGCCTCTAGGGTGGCTATATCCAATTTACCCTTCAACACAGGTTGATGGCTTTGGATATAAACCCAAAAGATTAAAACTACTGCTAAAGCAGTCAACAAGAAGTATTTCAAAAATCTACCCATGTGCACTTCGATCTTATAATTGGCAAAGGTATAACTCCCGACCAAGTTGATGCATATAAACCTGTACCTTCGAATCAACTCAATAGAAAAAGACTTGAAATCAAAAAATATTAAGTTCAAAAACAAAGCTGGCCTCGTCCTCAGCGCCAAGCTAGAATTGCCCATCACCAAGCCGCCACAGCATTTTGCCGTGTTTGCACATTGCTTTACTTGTGGCAAAAATGCCAGAGCCGCCACCTACATTTCGCGCGAGCTAACCCAGTATGGATTTGGGGTTTTGCGTTTTGACTTTACAGGTTTGGGCATGAGTGAAGGCGATTTTGGCGACACCAGTTTTACTTCAAACATATCGGACCTGGAAGCGGCTGCAGAATATCTAGCGCAGAACTATCAGGCTCCAAAACTTTTGGTAGGGCATTCCCTTGGCGGAACAGCCGTGCTCTATGCTGCTGCAAAAATTGATTCAATCGAAGCCGTTTGCACCATTGGTGCACCTTCTGAAGCCGAACACGTGCTCCATCATTTTGCCGACAGCCGCGAAGAAATAGAACAAAAGAAGGTATCTGAAGTGCAGATTGGTGGCCGACCGTTCAATATTGGCGTTCAATTCATAAAGGACGTGGAAAGCCAACGAACCGCTGAGTTTCTGCCAAAGCTGCGGAAAGCACTATTGATTATGCACTCGCCTCAAGATGAAATTGTGAGCGTTGACAATGCCGCAGAAATCTATGTAGCCGCACGTCACCCCAAGAGCTTTATCACATTAGATGGGGCGAATCACTTACTCACAGAGAAGAAAGACGCCTCATACGCAGCAAAAATGATTGGCGCATGGGTGAGTCGGTATTTACCCGAAGCGGCCGAAAGCAAGGAGCCGTCTGAAGATGTTACCGTTCAATTGGGAAGCGATGGGTTTACCACTGAAATCTCAGCGGGCGATCACGTATTCTTGGCAGATGAACCCGAAAATGTAGGTGGAAACAATATGGGCCCTACTCCCTATCAGTTGCTCAACGCCTCATTGGGAGCATGCACAGCCATGACATTGAAGATGTACGCTGAGCGCAAATCATGGCCTCTGGAAAAGGTAACCGTATTGCTCAGAAATAGCAAGATGCACGTGGAGGACAGTTCGAATCCTGAGGGGAAAAAGAGCAAGGTGGAAGTATTTAATCGGCGCATTCTCCTTGAAGGAGATTTAGATCAGGCACAACGAGAGCGACTTTTGGAAATCGCCAATAAGTGCCCCGTGCATAGAACGCTTACTGAGAGTGATGTGAAGGTGGAGACGGAATTGGTTCCGAGTGGGAATTAGGAGTATTCAATTAGGAATGGACAATTAAAAACTGAGCGCAGCGATCTCATCGACTAAAAGGAGATAATTAGGAATGGTGTGACTTCGATTGGCGTGATTCTCATTCAGGGTCAAGGTGTGCGAATGGTATTTGAGATAACAAAGCAGGCAATTAAACAGAATGCTGTCACATCGAGTGCCATTCTGACGAAGGAAGAGCGGTGTGTCGAGATGGTTACAAGTGGTTCTCAATTAAGAGTGGACAATTAAAAATGGTGTGACGCGGGAAGGGCGTTATTTGAGCAGACAACTCTGAAGATTTTTTTGATATGCAAGGTGTTTTTGAGATCACAGTGGATCGCTGAAACGATCAGTGGAGATAGCAGAGACATCATTAAGGTAGACTGTCTCATCGAGTGTTTTTCGAAGGGAGGAGAAAATATATCGAGATGCAGTCTTTTCTAAGGAGTAATCCAACCTTGCGAATGATCGGGTTACTATCTCATAACGATTTTGGCTAAAGTCATGTGCCTAAGCCGCCATTATCGAAGCTTCACGACTATAGGCGCTGGTATGGTTTGCACCGATGGCCTTTACCCTAAAGGAATAGTTTTTTCCCAGCTCAAGGTCTGTCACCATGGCTTTACTTTTGGTTGTAATCGTGGACACTTGCCACCCATTTTCGCTTTTAGAACCGTCGTTCAAAACGTATTCTACTTGATAGGCTTTTCCATAGGTGCTCCGCTTCCAAACCAACTTTACTTCACCTGGCTTTAGACCACGGCGCACTTTAAACTCAATGGGTCTTGAAATGTGCGACACTGCTATCGGAATCTTTTGCGTTCCAAACCCCGAGCTTTGAATAATACACTTGTCACCATTGGCCACCAAATTCACATAAGAAGCCAGTTGCCGCAACATATCTGATAATTCATTGGCGGCACGATCTCTCAAGTATTTTTTCCGTCGATCACCAAATGCGGCTTCACTGATGTAGGTTTGGGTCACATTCACCGTATTTCGGATTTCATCCAAAGTCGGTGTAGGCGAAGGAAAGTGATCGTTATCCGTCATATTTGATAGGATCAAATCAGCCTTATTTACCAGTGCAATGGGACTCAATCCATTCAGTGCTAACTTAATTTTTGCCTTCATAACTTTCAGTTTTGGTCGTGTAGAAATGCGCTACCCGTACATTCTTAAACTCCCTCGGGCTTAATCAGGTTACATCGATAGTGATCTTAATAAGGCTTATCATGAATTCACTAGTCGCAGCAATGGGTTCAATCCCAAAAGAAATGAATCCTTTTCAAGCCAATTTGAATTGACTCGGAACAGAAATGAATTCAAAAAAACTTTTTTTGAACTCATTTCTTATAGGATTGCATCAATAAAGGTTTGGCTTGAACTCAGTTCAAGTCGCTTTGAATTCAATGCATTCGGTAGCTATATCAATCTGTCATCTTTTGAACCAAAAAGAATGGAGATTGATGTCAAAAGATACACCGATGAACTCAATCAGCTGTAGTGCTGATTGAGTTTGGTGTAGTGAGTGTTTTAGTATGCGTATGGTTTACTTGGTCACCACCAACTTCTCTGAAAACACTTCATCTCCGCAATCTACTCTTACAATGTAAGTGCCAGGGGCTATTCCCGAAAGGTTGATTTGGGTTTCTCTGGAATGGGCTTGAAGGATTTCTTGTTTGATCGGTCTGCCGGATAGGTCGTGAATGGTGATGGACGACATATCGAGGTGAGATGAGCGCAGGGTGAGGAGGTCGCGGGCGGGGTTGGGTGATAGAACAATTCTATTGAGTACTTGCTCATGACGATAGTACTGCTCTAAAAACTCTTGGCTTGGTGGAGGCAATTGAGGAGCAAAAGCGGAAAATTGATTTGCTTGGTATGTAACATCCGTCAGGTTATTTGCACAAAAATCACTCAAGTATGATGAGCTTACTTCTTGTTGAGGGTATAGACCTTGAAAGGGATAGTCGATAGCCAAACGAAGCCTAGGATTAAGGTGTGCCCCAGGGGTAAGATGAATGACAGCTGAAGATAATATTGAAGCCGGCGAAGTTCCTGCTGAAGAGACTGAAGAGTTTATATAAATGTAATTTTCATTGTAATTCAATTGATTGTTGCCAAAGATTGTGTTGTTTTCGAAACTAGAACTGTTTTGACCATTTTCCAAATCATAAAAACCAAACTGTATTGCGCTTGTAATTTCAACATTTAATGGGAATGTTAAGACTTGATCATTATGGATATGAGAGCCATTCCGTCCGGTCCTATTGCTAACCATACTAATGTTGAATCTTATAAAGTAATTGAAATCTTCATAGGAATCATTCTCTTCCGCGGACATGAATTCCCCGACTACTTCATTTAAGTAAGATAAAGGAACCGGCTTGGTTATTCTTTCGGTATTATCTATTCCCCAATAGAAATTTTTGCCATAGTGCCAATCCAATTCTTGTAGGTATGTACTTAATTCATTATCATAACAGGAACCATCAGTTAAATTACCACAAGGCTCAAATGGTCGTCTGTACAGTTGAGCATTCTTTTCCTTTACAACTATAGATGCAAGAATTTCAGTCTCTTCCAAATTTAAATCAAGGTTTGAGTTAAAGGTGTACAAAAATTCCTCGGCATCAAAAAAGACTTGGAATTGTTGAAATTTATGAAAAACGGCGATGCTTCCATTATCATGTGGGTTTGGATTGGGCCGCCAATGACTAAATATTTGTTTTGTTCCTTTTTCTTTTAATTGTATCGCGGGAGTTTTTAAAAGGGCAAAAGTCCCTAATGGATTATTATAAATCGGATATTCCGGGTTTTTGCCATCTGTTGTCTGGAGTTCGGTTTCATCGAGATAACTCGTCCAATTGGAGCCAGGCACTCCCAAATAAACAAAATCACCCGTAGGTAAATTTAAAGTTGCAGTTCCTGTCGCGGTGATGGAACCTACCACCGATGTCTTTGGTTTATTTGCGGAAGATGATGGGTTAGCGAAATCGACACCTTCATTTAAGAATGAGCCCAAACCTGAAAAAAGCTTTTTCCAATCACTCTTACTCATAGTTGTGTTATCTATGGTATTTCGCCACTCTTGCGTTTCCTGATTCCATGCTAAATTGCCGGCCACATTTAAACCTTCCTGTACCAAATTCAAATACCCTTCAGTTTGGCTATCTATTCCCGGTCGGGATGTAAATATGTCAATAAGTCCTGTGAAAGAGCCAACGTCGACAATGGCTCCGCCTGTTGCTATTGCTGTGGCAGTAGCACCAGCCGCCCCGATAATCCGTTTAGTAATAAGACCGCTATTACCGCCATTCTGAGAACTTCCTTGTTGGATTATTTCCGCGTCTAAGACCCCTTTAATTGTTATATCCCATTGATTTTCCACGGATGCTTGCAAAGTGATAGCGACATCGCTATTGCATATGCACGGATCATAAGCTACAGGAAGGTCAAACCAGAAAAAGTAGCCGTAATTAGAAATCCCTGGATACTGGGTGATTACTTCATACACGGTTTCTTCAGTTTGCTGATCTAAAGGTTGAATAGCATCGCCTTGTACAGACAGTAAGTTAGTGGCATCTAAGGCTGCACCAGTGTTGCCTTCGGTATCAAATTTTTGTTCAGGTAGAGTCAATGTAAAGCGAATTATCTTAAACGCTGAGCTTGAATTGGGCCACATCCCTAAGAAACGCAAGGTACCTGTATATCTATTGTACAGCATCATATATGGCATGGATGTTAAACTCTGACGAGAGGTGCCGTCGTTCAAGTACCCGAAATCAACCTTTACGAGCTCCCAGCCATCTTCAGGATAGAAATCGCTTAGCTGATCTCGTACAAGGTAACCAACCGGAAGAGTTGGTTCGTTTGTACTCGGATCGATTGCGACAGTATTCCAAAAAGGACTGTTAATGGTTAGATTTTGGTTAGTTGGCCCGGGTACCAGCATCTGAAAAAGGCTATGATTGTTTCCATCGTGAGGAAACCAAAAAAATGTGTTTTCTAAAGCAGGTCGATTCGAATTACTCGGATTTCTTGGATCAGTACTAACATCATCCTGACAGTTCTGTCCATAACTTATTTGAGCGGAGATAAGCAAAACCGCTGCCATATATAATTTTAATAGTCTCATTTTACGTGATTTTGGTTATTCGACCCTCGTACCCGAAAATCTGGTTATTTCTAAAGTTGAACTTCCCTCCGGATAGCGCTCAAAATAAAGTTCCACTCGATCAGGTCCTTCAGAAGATGTTATGATTTCTTGATCCCACACCTGTATACCATCAGTTCCAATCCACCATCCATTAAAGCTTTCTTCCCATTTCCTTCTTTTAAAGGAGGCGAGAGCATCAAAAGTGATGAAATATGCTCCGTAAATTCTCATCGTATCTTCGGAAAACCCAATTACGTCAGAGAAATATTGCAGTGGTTCAATCGGCGCAGTTAAGTCTTCGCCATTTTGCCAAAAGATAACTTCGCGATCAAAATCTTCCCCTTCAACCCTTCCAATGAAAGTCCCTCTTGTAAGGAGTTTTCTAGTAATTACAAGTTGTGAAGTGCTTGTTAATACTGTGTCGCTCGAACTTACGCAAGCGCCTTCGTTACTTCGCACAATTAACGTAATATCAAGAGGCAGAAAATAATCAGGATTATCGGGATTTAAATTTTGCAAGGTATCTTCGATATAATCACCGAAATCTAGTTTAAACGATCGACCGAAACGTG
The DNA here is from genome assembly GCA_047633195.1 of Cryomorphaceae bacterium. Lineage (GTDB taxonomy): Bacteria > Bacteroidota > Bacteroidia > Flavobacteriales_D > Cryomorphaceae > JAKVAV01. The sequence continues at coordinate 14,131 of JBLIEU010000055.1, forward strand.
GTTCAGTTTCCGTTCCGATATACCATTCGTAGACTTCCGCATCTTCCATGTCAGCCATAAACTCTACACCAGAGTTGAAGATGGTATCGCACCACTCGGCCAATAGATTTTCGGATACGGGAAATCCTACCGAAGTTCCGCGCATCTTGAAATCTGCACTGGGCATCGCATCCCAACAAGGATCATAATTGGAGCAATCAGGGTTTGACACATCACAGCAATCTTCATCTTCTTCCTTGCAGCCTGTCACCACCACCGCAAGAAATAGCAGGGAATAAAAAAAGTAGTTTTTCATAGCTTTAGTCTTTGATTACCTCCTTCAAGGTATCGATTTCCTTTTGCATCTGTATGATGTAGAGAGTAAGTTCTTCTACCTTTTCAGTGAGCAAACGTTCCATCTCGCCTAAGGGAACACCTTTCTCCTTGATTTCCTCAGCATTCGGAATATTGGGTAGATGGCCGTTTTTGTCGATAAAGGCCTCTAATTCATCCAAAGGTCTGAGCACGTAGTCTTCCTTAAAGACATAATCTGCCCAATCATCTTTAAGCAAAACATACATCTCTTCGGCAACAGAGGTGCCTTCGATGTATAGGTTATAATCTCCCACGAAGTTATCGGTATTAATCCCCACTTTTCCTGAAGAGGTCAAGCGCAGTGGTACCTCACCTGTGTCGGCTGCCTTGAATTCAAAATAAGTGCTATCATCACTGTCCCATCTTAACTCCGGTCTGTCGGTAAAGTAAAGACCAGCATAGTCATTTGCGGTTCCCCAGTCAGCAACTGGTTGCACCACGTTCCAATCGGATAGTGATCCGCCTTCTACGTGAAGCTTATGCGTAGAAGTAAAACTCCCAGTATTTATACCCACTTGCCCCATTTCACCAAGTTGAAGAGCTACCGTGGCATTGTCGCCATTCACAAATTGAAAATTATCATTGGGCGATTCCCAAATCATCCGGGCTGCCCCATTGGTCAAATCAAATCAAAGATTCCTGTTTACCGAAGCATAAATACCGAAATCATTTCTCACAGCCAGTTGATCGTTAATGCCAGCATTGTAAAAACCCGATTGTATCTTCCCGTTTAGGTCTACACTAAACTGTCCAGAAAGTGTAGGGTTACCAAGAGCATTGTCTTTAAAGCGGGCTTTGATAAAAAACTCGGGACTTTCGTAAGAAGTAATCGGATTGCCATTTTCATCTATAGATCCCAACGCTTGATTCTCTATGTCCACTATAAAGCTCGTGCCAGAAATTCCCTCATCCTTGAGGTGCAAGCGCGCTTCGGGTGTGTCAAAACCTGGCCCTATGGCTACTCCTCGGGTGTTTGCAGTGGCTCCTATTCCCGTAGTACCATTCGGTACATGCATCATTTCGTTTTGAGCAAAAGCACTTGTGCAAATAGTCATTACGGATAAGATTTGTAGTATCCTTTTCATAGGGTAGTTTTTTTGTTTTTGTGAAATTAGAAAACATATTTCCTAAACGCGCTATTCTCGTAGGGGGTAAATCCCTATTTTTTTTGAGGTTTTTCCCTGAACATATTGGGGGTAAACACCTATTTCAGGTTTTGCAAAGCCTTTTGCAACTGATGTTACAGCAAGGAGGGATTGAGTACATGAATATCTTGGAGTAGGCACGAATTACACAGACAACTATGAAGATTTTTTTGATTTGTAAGGTGTTTTTGAGATCACAGTGGATCGCTGAAACGATCAGTGGATATAGCAGATATTTCTAGTTGATCTCGGTGTCCTATAAATAACCAACACGAAGTAGTCGCATGCAGATCTCGCATGAAAAATGAATTAACCCTCTCTTTAAAATCCCTATTTTCGTTGCCTCAAATCACCACCTACAATGAGACTCGAAAATTACGTTTTAGGAAAATGGACTCCCGGCGACGGAGAAGGCAAACAGCTCTACAATGCGATCAATGGCACTGAAGTAGCAATTGCAGATAGTTCAGGACTCGACTTTGGCGATATACTGCACTACGGACGCAAAGTTGGAAATCCTGCTTTGCGCAAGATGA
>JBLIEU010000056.1:0-16143 GCA_047633195.1 Cryomorphaceae bacterium
ACGGTGCCTTGACGAATGGTAACACAGCTTGAGAGAAGAACAACTGCTGCGCAAAGCATCGAAATTTGGATAGTGAAAGCTTTCATGGTTCTATTTTATTTGGAAAACACATCGATACTAAATATTACCTTTTATGTATGTTTTCAATTAATAACATTATTTATCTTAAATATATTATCAAAACGAATGCCAGTATGCAAATGTTTAATGAGCGACTCTGAATCATTGAAATAACTCCATTATATTAGTGCAATCCCTTAAAGTATCCAATACTCAAGAAATCAAACTCCAATAATGAAACGCCTCTTATTACTTTGCTCGCTTGCACTTATCAGCTATCAGGCACAATCTCAAATACTTATTTCCCTTTTATTTGGAGACAAGCTGAATTCACCCAACCTTGAATTCGGCCTCGAAGGAGGGTTTAGCTGGTCAGAAATAAACTCTCTGGATGCAAACAAATCGCTCTCCAGTTTTAATCTGGGTCTCTATTTCGATATCAGGGCCAAGAATAATCTTTGGATATATACAGGAGTCTTGCTCAAGTCAGAGTATGGCGTGAGCGGACTATCAGAAAAAGATTTAAACACAATCAAAGCCAACTATAATGGCAACGATGGTGACTACAGGCAGGAATTGAATTATTTCATCACACCACTCTTTGCCAAATACAAGTTTGACAATAACATCTATATAACTCTAGGCCCTCAATTCGGATTACTAAAGAAAGGACTGGTCGAGTTTGAAACAGAAACGGATGATATTCTAACGATTATCGAGGAAACCAATACGGATGAACTGAATCGCTTCGACATGGGTTTTTCTGCAGGTGCAGGATACACCCTAATGAAAGGAGAAGGAATGTCTATCGGGGTTAGGTACTATTACGGTCTTTTGGATGTGTACAAATCGGTTTCGGGCTCAAACAATAGCAGCTTATACCTCCAAGCCAACATCCGTATCGGAGCTGCGAAGAAGGATAAAGCTCCTAAAGAGTAGTCGAAAGAAATAGACCTATTTTAATTCGCACGTGTGAATACCCGAATAAAATGACATCTATCGCTATATTCGTAGATCGGTTTTTTTGAATACCAATCTCAAAAAGGTATGAGCATGAAAAAGATACTCGTCTTCGTCAACTTCATTGAAGCATCTCAACGCGCAGTTGATCAGGCGATTGCTTTTGGTCACTTGCATGGTGCTGATATTTTTATTTCACATATTTCAGATGGAAAAAGCGATCTCGAGAAATTAAAGTCTGATCTCCAACTTTACGTAAACAAAGTAAAAGGAGCAGATCTGAATGCGGATCTGATTGTTGAGGAAGGATCATTCTTCGAAACAGCAACGAAGATTGCCAATCGAATAAATCCCGACTTGGTAGTCGTGGGCACCAGAGGCGCCGAGGGCTTTGATATGGGACTTCGCGGATCAGCCATTTACAAGCTAGTAAGCGAAATGCCTTTCAGCTCGCTGGTCTTACCAACTAACTCTGTAGTGACTGAAAAGGGGTTCAAGAAAATATTGCTACCCGTTTCACCTCATCCTAATTTTCTAAAAAAGGTAAGCGAGACCAGAAAAGTACTGGCCACTGATGGAGAAATCGTGGTATTAACTGTGCTACGAACTGGTATAGAGCTCGACGAAGACACAAAAGCCAACCTCGAAGCCACCAAGGCGTACCTAGACCAAAACCAAGTGAAATCCAGCGTTCTCGAATTCGAAAGAGAAAACAAAAGCCACGGATACGCGCAAATAACCTTAAAAAAGGTCAAAGAAGCTGGAATGGACTTGGTATCCATAATCTCCAATGTTTCAGAACGCAATAAGCACTTCGGAAAGATGGAGAAGGAAGACGTTCTACTTAACGAAGAGGGGATTCCTGTATTCTGTGTGAATACGGCGACTGATTAAGAATCGATCTAGCGCCTTCCTCGACCACGGTTACCACCACCATTGTTCTTATTGCGATTGGCAAAGAACTCTTGCTTGCGGCGCTGCTTCTCCTTCTCAGCTTCTTTTTTCTCTTGCGTATTCATAGGCCTATCCGTCTGAGGGTAGGGATTGTCCTTGACTACTTCGATGCTTTGCTTGATCAATTTCTCGATGTCTTGAACGAAAACATTTTCTTCGGGCTCGCAAATCGAGATTGCAACTCCCTCTTCTCCAGCTCGTCCGCATCGACCAATTCGGTGAACGTATGTTTCTGGTTCATTCGGAATATCGTAATTGATCACGTAGCGCAGTTTGTCAATATCGATGCCTCGAGCGGCGATATCCGTAGCTACTAAAAGCCTGAGTTTACCGTCTTTGAATTCAGACAAAGCTCGCTGTCTCTGTCCCTGACTCTTATCGCCATGAATGGCTGCACTATCGATATCCTTCTTTCGAAGCTCCTTAACAATTCTATCTGCTCCGTGCTTGGTGCGAGAAAACAATAATACCTGGTCGAGATCAGGGTTCTTTAATATGTGATGAAGTAGATCTTTCTTCGTGGACTTATTCGTCTTGTACAGCATCTGCTGGATGGTCTCAGCCGTAGAAGAAACTGGACTCACCTCTACTTTCTTCGGGTTCTTCAGTATTTCTTGCGAAAGCTTGAGAATGCTCTTTGGCATCGTAGCCGAGAAGAAAAGCGATTGACGGTCACGAGGAAGGACCTTTAAAAGCTTTTTAATATCGTGAATAAAACCCATGTCGAGCATGCGGTCGGCTTCATCCAAAACGAAGTACTTCACATCGCTCAACGATATGTAGCCTTGGTCCATTAAGTCGAGGAGTCGTCCAGGTGTAGCCACCAATACATCCACTCCTGCGCGGAGGGCATTGGTTTGAGCTCCTTGAGAAACACCACCAAAGACGACGGTGTTTTTCACATTGGTATACTTACCGTACGTTTTAAAGCTTTCGCCAATTTGGATGGCAAGTTCTCGAGTAGGTGTTACGATCAGCGATAAAATATTCCTCTTACCGTGCCCCCTGTTTTGATCGAGTTCTAAGTGCTGAATGATAGGAATAGCAAAGGCTGCCGTTTTCCCTGTACCTGTCTGCGCGCTGCCAAGCACGTCATTTCCATCAAGAATTAATGGAATAGCTCGGGCCTGAATATCTGTGGGTGTTGTGTAATTCTCATCCTTCAATGATTTAAGGATGTTTGGTATTAAATGTAATTGTTCGAATGTCATTTTTGTCATTAAAGATTAGCTCACACAGAGTGTATTAACAGTATTTGATGGCTGCGAGCATGGGGGAAACAGGAAATAGACAGATTCAATGGTTAAATTGCAATACGCCAAAACTCCCTGTTTTTGAAAGCACAAAGGTACCAAAGAACTTGATAGGTTTCATACCTAAGAAAGTTGGTCTATTATTTCCTTGGCAAAACTCCCGAATCAATCATTTGCTCAAAACCATCGCACATGGTTTCCTGCAATGGTCTATAGGTGATGCCAAGCTCTTTCTTGCTCTTTGCGTTGTCAGCTTTCCAATGCATATTGATGTTATTCCTCACCCATCTTCTTGTGACCACCTTATTGACCATCGGGCCAATGATCATAAGCAACCACTTCGGAAGTGCTTTATTGGGTACCGGATAGCGGTCTCCAAAATCGGTATGCAGAATCTGCGCCAGCTCAAGGAAATTAGTATTGTGTCCGTTAATGATGTGCCTTCCTTTAGCGTTTTGCTTGAAGCCCGCCTGGTAATGAGCCTCGGCCAAATCCCGAACATCAACAACCCCCACTCCCGCATTGGGAACTCCTGATTTCATCGTGCCGTCTCCCATTTGCTTGAGTAAGTTCATACTCTCAGAAGTGTTGGTCTTGGCATTCAACGACGGCCCCATTACCATACTTGGATTCACTACTACCAGATCCCAACGATTCTGAGCCTTTGCCATTTTCCATGCTTCCTTTTCGGCAAGGGTTTTTGAAAATGAATAAGGTTGGTGCTTCAAAGAAGCGGTCGTGTTCCATATTTCTTCCGTAAAAACCCCGTTTGGCGTAAGCTCCAAATCACTGCAATCAGTGTAAATAGCAGCGCAGCTACTGGTCAATACGACTCGCTTTACGAATTCCGCTTTATTGGCTTGTTCCAAAACGTTCTGCGTACCTATTACTGCAGGATCGATCAGTTCTTTTTGCGCATCTTTCACATTTGTAATAAATGGTGATGCCGTATGAAAGACCACCTCGCATCCATCCATCGCCTCGGCATATGACCCTGGTGCGAGTAGATCTGATTTGAAATACCTAATCTTACCCGAAGCTTTTGCGGCCATGGCATCCAAGTGTGCTAGCTTAATCTTGTCTTCTGGGTTTCGCACTGCAGCGTGAACGGTAATTCCCAATTCTAATAGGTCCTTTACGAGCCAGCCTGCGACGTAACCTGTTGCACCAGTTACTAAAACTGGCTTCAATCGGTCTGTGAGCATCATTTTGATTCTAGGGTTCAAGGACTGCAAAGAAACCGCTTTCGATCCAAAGCCAATCGCTATTAAATGAATGAACTCAATTAAGTTTCAATACCGAAGTCATGAGGACTTTTATTAAAATAACTAGGATAATAACCTATAAATCATTTATCTTGCGTTCTTAAAATTTTGTGATGAAACGATCTGCGCTGACTACCTTATTTTCTGTTTTCTGTCTACTTTCTTTTTCCCAATCAAACAATTCGCCTTACACCGATTTAGTATGGTCCGACGAATTCAACGGGAATGGCACCATAAACACTTCCAAGTGGCACCATCAAACTCTGCTTCCAAATGGGAATAGTTGGTTTAATGGCGAACTGCAGCACTATACCAATCGCGACGAAAACTCTTATCAAAGTGGTGGTTCATTATTCATTAACGCCATAAATGAATCATTCTCCGATCAAGGAATTACCAAGAATTACACCTCAGCCAGGCTCAATTCCAAATTTGCCTTTACTTATGGCCGTGTAGTAGTCAAAGCCAAACTTCCTCAAGGAGCAGGAACATGGCCAGCTATTTGGATGCTGGGAAAAGATATCACCGAACCTGGTGGATATTGGTTCGACCAATTTGGATCACAATCCTGGCCCGCATGCGGAGAAATTGACATTATGGAACATTGGGGCGCAAATCCCAATTATATTTCAGCAGCTTTACACACTCCGTCGTCATTCGGAGGAACCGTCAACGTAGGAGGAACAAACCTTCCTGACGTATTTAACACCTTTCACATTTACGAAATGGAATGGAGCCCTGAGCGCATCGTGTTCAGTGTAGATGGCAATGAATTTTATACATATGAGCCCGCTTCGCAGACTCCAAGTACTTGGCCTTTTGACAGCGATCAATACCTGCTTTTGAATGTAGCCATAAATGGAAATATCACTCAGGGTTTTGACCAGTCGGCCATGGAAATTGACTACGTAAGGGTATACCAAGAACCCGAAATAGATGAATCTTTTAACCCTACTTCTCAGGTCTTCGTCAACGGAGTTTTGTTTAGCTGGAACTTACCCGACGGAGCGATAGGCTGTCAAGTCAAAGGTGGTCCAGTAGGGGGCAGCGATGGTGGTGATGTTACTGTTGTGAATCCAAATCCTGATTTCGTATTCGTTAACTCAAATGCCCTCGGAAGCGGAGAGTTTCAATGGAAAGTACGCTGCGCTACTGCGATTAATCCACCTCAAGGAATTACCAATTTTTCGAGTTACGACACTTTTGTTTTTCCGCCTAATGCGAATGCGGTTGAAGCACCTGCTGAATTGCAAAAGAAAGCTGTGAGTAAATGGTAGCTTAAAGCTTCTCTAATTCTCTTCCCTATTTTAAAAAATCAACAACACTGTCGATTATTTCTTTCGTTCTGAGAATTCGAAAGTGGCCTGTGTTTTGAACAACTCTCAATTCGGCATTTGGCCAAGACTCATTCACGCTCTGTGATTGAATTAGCGGAATCACTTTATCCGCTCGGTCATGCCAAATACAGGCTTGAAGCACATTGATTTCTTTCACCCAATCGCTTACGTTCAAATCCCCCACTACAACATCGAATTCTCTTTCCAACTTCTCAATTAAGGGCAGTATCACCTTTTGGGAAATTCCCACCTGTTCGCTCACTTGATCAATACGCTGGACAAAGCGGTCAGGCGTTGTGAGCAAAGCGTACTTATCAATTTTTAAATCTCGATTCTGCCAAAGCGCGAATGTGGTTGCCACTCCTCCAAAGGAATGACTCACCAACTTTTTCACCTGCAATCTGCGAATCATCACAGCAACGATCTGAGTAAATTTGAGAACACTCGTGGCCCCTTTGCTACTGAATCCATGAGAAGGGCCATCGAAGCTATGGACAGTATACCCGCCCCGAATCAATGCTTCAATTAGGTCGGCAAAATTGCCCGCCTGACCTTCCCAGCCGTGAATGAGAAGAATAGGTTCGTGACCTTCATTCCAAGTGTAGGTCTTTATAGTAAACTCTCCGAATTGGAGATCCTCCTTACTGGCTTGATCCAAGCTATCCATCTCGTGAGAGCGAAGTTTTTTAACCTGAGGATTTACAATATGATTGTATGCTTTTTGTGTGAAGTAAGTTGGGAAAATAGTTGACCCAAAGCGGATGACCGATGTTCTAAAGTTCTTCAATTTACTTTTCTGATAACCTCTTTTGACTTTTGACCTAGATCGTCATTTGGCTTAGCTCCTCTGCCATGAAATCCTCGGAAAGTTGTTCAAGAGCTTCAATCACTGTGGACTTATCCATGACTCAAAATTACAAAAATAGCACTGCGTTGAAAAGACGAAATTCTCCATTCCTAATTTGCACCTGAACTAAACGATAACATCTTCTTTCTTTTCAAGAATCTCATCCTTTCGATAGCTCTCCATGTTAAAAATGCTGAACAGAAATCCAACGTATCGCACACCGATTGTCCCAAATTCATATTCGTAAGTACTGAAAATGAAATACGACTGACACCGACTTTCGCCCATCTGAAGCAAGTCTGCGTGGCTAAAACTCGTTCCACCATGAACCGCTCCGTAATCGGCAGATACCTTATCGAGAAACTTCTGCTCGGAAGGATTGCTTAAGGTCATGAAGATGATCGCGATGATGATGGCTATTCCCGGTCGAATTATTTGCTTTAGCATGAACCTTGAACCAATAGAGCGCGAAAAGGTTTTGACTTACGTGAAAACAAAAGAATGTCATACATGCAAGAACTCGGATGAAGTGATGTACCGCATCCAGATCAAGAAAGGAAAAGAGTGGGTTTTTGTTTGCCCTGACTGTCAGACAAGACATGCGAAAGGTGATTTCTATCGCTATGGCGGCACATGGAAGGGTTATCGACATTAACTAGAGTCAGTCTAAAAAGTCTGCTATCTTCCTTCCACTTGTTTTAAAAACAGTCATCAACAACTGTCAACTCCTTGGTTTTCATAGCTGCGTGCGTATTGCTATAAAACTCTCTATTTCATAATATTAGACGCAAGAAAAGACTCCAATTAATGCCTTGAGAATGATAGGTTCTCGCACGCCCAAATCCGCCTAAGACGGAGACCATACCACTCTGGTCATTTTTAATTCTTCATTGAAAATTGATCATTGATACCTGGCATCTGAATACCCAATCTTCCCACCTTCGTAAATCACGAATCCATAAGGATCGCCTTTAATCAAAAACGGCCCATCCAAATCTGCGTAGTCTGCCAATGGAGCGATGGCTCTGGCCATGGCAACGGACACGCTCGACTCGGCCATGCAGCCCATCACTGTTTTCAGTCCGAGTTGCTTGGCTTCTCGCAACATCTCTACCGCCTCGATTGGCCCTGTGCTTTTCATCAATTTCACCACTACCCCATCGAAAGCGGCAGCGTGTTCTCTGAGGTTTTTCAATCGCTTGATCGACTCATCGGCGAAGATGGGGATTTCGGTCATTTCCTTGAGCTTGGCGTGCGTGGGAATGTCTTCGGCATGAAAGGGCTGCTCGATAAAAAGACAGTTCATTTCTTCTAACAATTGGACAATTGGCAGAGCCATTTCCAAACTGCCCCACCCTTGGTTCACATCCACAGAAAAGGGTTTGTCGGTCATTTCCCGAAAGGTGCGCAGCAAGGCCAAATCATCGGCTGAGCCGAGTTTCAATTTTAAGGTTTTGAAAGGTGCTGCCTCGGCAAGCTTTTCTTTCATCTCCTCCTTTTCGGAAATACCAATGGTGTAGGACGTTTCAATTGGTCGATCGGTGATTCCAAAAAATTCTCCGACGCCTTGCTGCTTCATCTTAGCCGCCATCGAAACAAGCGCCATTTCAATTCCCGCCTTTGCGGCGAGATTATCATCAAGGAAACCATCCAAATAGGATCTCGAATCCTCGAGATTTTCGGGATTGAGTTTCGAAGGGTTGATACTGTTAGCGAAAGCCACAACGGATTCTATACTCTCGCCCAAGTATGGAGGCAAAGAAGCCTCGCCGACCGACGTGAGTGGCCCTGAGCTCAAGTGGATGTAAACCACATTGGTGTGGTTGCGACTGCCAGTAGCTAACCGAAAGGGTCGCTTTAGGTCAATTCGATAAGGGTCGGCATTGATCTTCATTTCACACGAAGGACGGTGAAATCCCCCGAAAAGGGATCGAGGTTATCGACCAGCATCGGAACCAAGTCGGAGCCGAACTCTTCGTACAAAACGGCAAAGTTGAGGTTGCGCTCTTGCAATCCCTCTCTAGGAAAAAGAGCCGCACGTAACTTGTCCAATCGACCTATCAGGATGTTGTGTTTTTTCTTCTCGGCTCGCAGCATTTTCTTTTCGAGGTTTTGTACGATTCGCTCGGAGCGGGCATAGCCGCTTCGCACCGATCGCTCCAAAAGCTTATCTACCCTTTTGAGTTTGTGTTCCATTTCCAGAAAGAGCGCCTCCAACTTTTCGTGCGCATCTTTCAAGTTTAGTTCCTCGTCGCTGGTTTCTTTTACCAACTCTTGCTCCAATTCAAAGGCAGAATTTCTAAAAAGCTCCTCCATTGTCAAGCCCAACTTGTCCATGCGGTGCGACGAAGCTTGATCGATAACCATCACCGAATTGCGCAACATGAGAATGGGCATCGGCACTTTGAATGACTCGAAGACGCCTTTCAACTGAAACCAGTAATTCAACTCCCCGCCGCCACCGATATAAGCAAGATTGGGAAGGATAACTTCCTGATAAAGTGGCCGCAAAACTACATTGGGACTAAACCGCTCGGGGTGCTGCTCCATCTCTTCTTTGAGTGCTGTCGCTGAGAATCGAATGGTGGAATTGAGCACCTCGTAAGTTCGGTCTTCCGCTTCCACGATGCGCTCGCGGAGTTGATCGTGGAGGTAAAACAAGTTGATCTCCCTCGGGGTGACTTGCAGTGAATAGTGCTCTTGTAGTTCTTTATTGGTTTGGGAAATGGCTTTGATTGAAGTCCGTTCCGTGATCTCTTTGGCGAAAGCCGAAACCATCGCCCCTTTAAGAACGGCATCGTCTCCATCGAGGCTTACCACCCCATAAGATCCAAAGAAATGGTGCACCAAGTATCGGGTGGCATCGGCTACGTTTTTGTGCTTGAGGTAAGCCGATTTGAAAATCTCCAGAATCTCTCCCGATCGGTAACCAATGCCGAGTTTCTCCTTCATCAACTCCAGGATCTCATCCATCCCGACAAGTTCCATTCTACCCACTGCGCCACCTTGGCCGCTCTCCCAGTCTATTTTGCCATTGGGCAAAAAGAAGTGATTGGCCTCGTCGAAATCGTGGTCTTCCGTAGCCATCCAGAATACGGGAATAAACCGATATTCGGGGTGTGTCTGCCCTAGCTTCTTGCAGGTATTGATGGTAGAAATAATCTTGTAAAAGGAATAAAGTGGCCCAGTGAAAAAACAGACTTGGTGTCCCGTGGTCACCGTAAATGTTTTCTCATCTGCCAGCGCTTCAATGCTAGTTGACTTCAACTTGGCTTTGGCGTATTGCTCTTTGAGGGCGCTCACCAGCACGTCGCGGTGGCCGTAGCTGGCAGCCTTTTCCACGAGCTGAGCCTCGAAGGATTCAATCTCAGGTCTACGTCCGTAGAATGGCTTGAGCTTTTCATCGTCACTGAGATAGTCGAGGACGGCTTTTCCAAAGTATCCCGTATCGCGGTAGGAAATAGTCTTTCGTTCGATTGAAAGAGTGGCTGAGGTCGATTGAGGCATGGCGCAAAAATAGACAATCTGATTGGCGAACTGCTCTTTGCTTAGCTCGATTTTACCAAGAAGTCAAGAAGCCGCCAACCATTTAAATTGTGTAATTTGAGCATTCTAAATTCAAAAAATACATGCCTAACAAATTTATACTCGGAGCCGCGGCTCTGGCGATTGCCTTTGGTGCGAATGCGCAAGACGGAGAGACCATTAAAATAAAGCCCGAAAGTGGGTACTCATTTACGGTAGTCAAGGACATTGAAGCTACGCCCGTTCAGAATCAAAACCGCACGGGAACGTGCTGGAGCTTTTCGGCTTTGGGGTTTTTCGAAAGCGAATTGATCCGCACAGGAGCAGGTGAACACAACCTGAGCGAGATGTACGTGGTGAACAATACCTACAAGGAAAAAGCTGATCGATATGTGCGCATGCACGGAAATAACAACTTCGGTGCAGGTGGTGCTTTTGTAGACATCGCCCACGTCTGGAAAAAGTATGGAATGGTACCCGAAGAAATCTACGACGGATTGGAATACGGTTCAGAAACACACAACCACTCTGAGCTAGACAATATTCTTACTGCCTACGTAAAAGCCGTGGTGGAAAATAAGCAGAAAAATCTGACGCCCAGCTGGCAGAAAGGTTATGACGCCGTAGTAGAAGCTTACCTCGGCGAAGTGCCTTCGGAATTTGAATACCGCGGAAAGAGCTACACGCCAAAAACCTACGCCGATGATTTGGGCTTGGACATGAACGACTATGTGTCCATTACCAGCTACACGCACCACCCCTTTTATGAGAAGTTTGTGCTCGAAATTCCAGACAATTGGTTGCATGTGCAGAGCTACAACTTGCCATTGGACGAATTGATGCGCGTGATGGAAGAGTCTGTAATGAACGGTTACTCTTTTGCCTGGGGAGCCGATGTATCGGAAAAGGGATTTGCCTTCCGCGAAGGATTGGCCATCCTACCCGAAGATGCCTCTACCATTGATGTGAAGGGAAAAGACAATACACAGTTCAACGATGCTGGTGCCGACAAAGTGAGCAATGCTTTTGAAGTGCCCGTGAAGCAATTGGACGTGGATCAGGAGATGCGTCAAGAGCAATTTGACAATTGGCAAACGACCGATGACCACGGCATGCAAGTGACGGGAATCGTAGAAGACCAGAACGGCGACAAGTACTACCTAGTGAAGAATTCTTGGGGAACGAAGCACAATGAGCTCGATGGTTACTTCTTTGCCAGCGAAGCTTACGCAAAATTGAAAACGATGAACATCTACTTACACAAGGATGCTATCCCGAAAGATCTTGCGAAGAAATTAGGACTTTAATGACTAAATGGACAGACTCTAATTAATGTCTGCCTATAGATTTCAAGACACTTGACTCTATTGACAAACGCTAATTAAAAGGCACCGAAAGGTGCCTTTTTTTTTTATAAGAAGTGCTGATCTCCAATGGTAAGAGCGACTACTCCAGAACCATCGGCTCCAAGGTTTTCCAAACGTTCTCGCGCACTATGAGATTTCCAGCTGGATTGGGATGGATACCGTCGTCTTGATTGAGTGAATCTATTCCACCGACACCTTGCAAGAGAAAAGGGATGAGCTCTACGCCTTTTTCATCGGCAATATTTTTGAAAATGGGATTGTAGACCGCCATGTATTCGGCGCCCATGCTGGGTGGCACCATCATCCCCGCGAGCACCACTTCAACATCTGGCTCCTTAGCACGCACTTGTTCGATGATTTCCATCAAGTTTTTCTGAGTCTGCTCGGGCGGAAGGCCGCGCAATCCGTCGTTGGCGCCCAACTCCAGCACAAAAATATCCACGTCGTAGTTGTCCAGCACCCAATTGAGACGATTGAGTCCCGTAGCCGTGGTTTCGCCGCTCACACCCGCATTTATCACTTCGAAGCCTAAGCCGAGCGAGTCGATGCGCGCTTGGATCAGAGCGGGAAAACTCTCCTCTGATTTCACACCGTAACCCGCCGTCAGGCTATTGCCAAAAAAGAGAATCACCTTTCTGCTCTCAGCGGGCTCCAAACTTTCCGTAGCAGAATCAGTCTTTTTCTCGGTCGCTTCTTCACTTGGAGTTTCCGCGCAAGCGGCGAAGATCAAAAGCCCCGCGATGACAATAAATGGTTTAATATTGTTAATTAGCATAATCGAATTTTATCAAGCAAAACATCTTGCTGCTTTAGCGGTTTTGAAACTATTCCTTTCTTGACCTGAAACCCATATTTCCATGACAAACGAGCCCATTTTAAGGATACGCGAACTTACGAAGAACTACAAAAGCGGATCCCGATATTTGACCGTGCTTAACCAGGTAAGTCTGGATGTAGCACGAGGATCTACCTGCGCCATTGTGGGGCCTTCGGGGAGTGGGAAGACCACCCTGCTCGGGCTAGCGGCGGGGCTCGACGTGCCTTCTTCGGGTTCGGTTACCCTGAATGGTATTGTCCTCGACCAGCTTAGCGAAGATGAAAAGGCGCAAGTCCGCAGCGCCCATGTAGGTTTTATCTTTCAAAGTTTTAACCTGCTCCCTACCCTCACCGCTTTGGAAAACGTCATGATTCCATTGGAGTTGAAAGGAGAGAAAAAGGCACGCAGAAAGGCAAAAGAATTGCTTGAAAAAGTAGAGCTGGCCGACAGAGCAGGTCATTATCCCGCCCAGCTTTCGGGTGGTGAGCAACAAAGGGTATCGGTCGCTCGGGCTTTCGCCAATGAGCCTTCCATTCTATTTGCCGATGAGCCGACGGGCAACCTAGACGGCGAGACGGGTGCCACAATAGAAGAACTGATCTTCCGCCTGAACACAGACGCGGGCACCACCTTGATTCTAGTAACTCACGATCTCGATCTGGCCAAGCGCGCGGGACGGGTGATCCGCATGAAAAACGGAAAATTGTTTTCCGATAGCTTAGTCGACTCCGTATCGTGATGGCCAAGAAGAAAGCAGGATTTGGTTGGTTGGTGAAAATGGCTTGGCGCGACAGCCGAAGAAATGCCTCGCGCCTTCTGCTTTTTATGAGCAGCATCGTCTTGGGAATCGCAGCCCTCGTGGCCATCAACTCTTTTGGTGACAACCTAAGCAATGAAATCGACGGAGAAGCGAAAGCCCTCCTCGGTGCCGATCTCGAGATAAGCAGCCGCACACCCATTTCTGATGCGGTGCGGCAGCGGTTTGATTCCCTCGGATTTGAAATGGCGGAGGAGCTGAACTTTGCCTCCATGGTTTACTTTCCGAAGAATGGCGGAACGCGACTCATCAATGTGAGGGCGGTGGAAGGAAACTTTCCCTTTTACGGAGAGATCATCACGGAACCTGCCGATAGGGCTACCGACTTTACCGACGGGCAAAAAGCCTTGGTAGACCAGACCCTCTTGCTCCAATTTGACGCCGCGCCGGGCGATTCGGTGAAAGTAGGTGAAGTGACTTTCCTCATCGAAGGAAGTGTGCTGGAAGTACCGGGGCAATCAGCCATTAGCACTACCGTAGCACCTCCCGTGTTCATTCCCCTCGGGTGGATGGAAGAAACGGGACTGAACCAATTGGGCAGCCGAATCAGTTATAAGATCTACGCGAAGTACCCAGAGGGATTCGATAATGCCGTTTATAAAGACTACCTCTCGCCGTGGCTAGAAACTACCGAGCTAGGTTTCGACGATGTGGCCGAACGGAAAGAACAAATAGGCGATGCTTATTCCGACCTCACGGGCTTTTTGAACCTCACGGCTTTTGTGGCCCTCATTTTGGGCTGCATCGGGGTGGCGGGCTCCGTCCATATATATCTCAAGGAAAAAACCACGGCTGTAGCAGTCTTGCGCTGTCTCGGAGCTTCGGGCCAACAAGCCATGGGTATTTTCTTTATTCAGGTCTTGGCGATGGCCATAATCGGATCGGTACTCGGCGCAACGCTGGGTGCGGCTATCCAATATTTTCTACCCGCCCTTTTTGGAGATTTCCTTGTGGTGGATGTCGCCATTGGCCTTAGTTGGAATTCTATTTTTGAAGGAATTCTCACGGGTGTCGTTGCCGCCGTATTGTTTGCCCTTCTTTCCCTGATCCGACTGCGCAAAATATCGCCGCTCAGAGCCATCCGCAGTTCCATCGAATCGAGCGCAAAGGACAAAGCACCGTTGCTGCCAGCAGGAGGAATTCTCGTTTTTATTATCCTTTTTTCGCGCTTGCAGCTCAACGAATGGAGCAGTGCGCTGTCCTTTTCTTTGGGCATTCTGGTGGCCTTTGCCCTTTTGGCTGGTTTGGCCAAACTTGCCATCTACGCTGCGAAACGCTTTTTCCCATCGAGGAGCCCCTTCGTTTGGAGGCAGGGGCTGGCCAATCTCTATCGGCCCAACAACCAAACCCTCATTCTGGTAGTAACCATCGGACTAGGAACTGCTCTGATCACCACTCTTTTTATCAGCCAAGAGCTGCTTGTAGACAAGGTGAAATTAACCTCGGCACCCGAGAGCCGCCCCAATATGGTGCTCTTTGATATCCAATCGAATCAAGTTGACGAAGTAAAGGAACTGACGCACCAAAGCGGCCTGCCCGTTATTAACGAGGTGCCCATCGTAACCATGCGCCTAGCAGGCATCAAGGGCCGCAACATGGATGAACTGAGAGCCGATACCACTGCGGGCGTCCGTGATTGGGTGCTAGGCAGGGAGTACCGCGTAAGCTACCGCGACAGCCTTAGCGAATCGGAAACTTTGCTGCGCGGACAGTGGCAAGAAAAAGTCGGAGGGCCAAGCGACAGCATCTTCGTTTCCCTCGAGAAACGCTTGAGTGCAGACATGAAAGTAGACCTCGGCGATGAACTTATTTTCAACGTGCAGGGAGCGCGGCTGAAGACTTACGTGGGGAGTATTCGCGAGGTCGATTGGCAGCGTATGCAAACCAATTTTCTGGTGATGTTCCCCGAGGGCGTCTTGGAAAATGCGCCGAAATTTCACGTCCTCCTTACTCGGTTTGAATCGCCCGAGCAATCGGCTTCTTTCCAGCAAAAGTTGGTCAGGGAATTCCCCAACATCTCAGTCATCGATCTTCAGTTGGTGCTGGAAACCATCGATACGGTGCTTTCCAAGGTGAGCTTTGCCATCCGATTTATGGCATTCTTCAGCATCTTTACGGGCCTCTTAGTGCTGACTGGTTCGGTACTCATCAGCAAATACCAGCGCATGCAGGAGAGCGTGTTATTGCGCACCCTCGGTGCCCGCCGCAATCAGATCCTTTTCATTAACGCCTTGGAGTACTTCCTACTGGGCAGCTTGTCGGCACTCTCGGGCATTGCCATAGCCTTGATTGCTGGGAGTCTATTGGCTTGGCTCAGTTTTGGGACTTCTCTCACACCTAACGCGCTTGTGCTTCTTGCGGTATACTTCGGCATCACCTTCCTCACGGTATTGATTGGCCTCAGCAATAGCCGTAGTATTCTGAGCAAGCCTCCTCTGGAGGTCTTAAGGAAGGCAGTGTAAGGAGTTTTGTGTTTGATTGCTCCACCCTTTGCCACATTCCAGCACCTTGCAGTCTGCCACTCGAAGTGACAAGCGCGGCGAACCATTCTTGAGTGATAATTCAAATCTGCCAACTGACCTCTTTTCTCTGAAAGCTGACCTTTGCTCCCTTCAGTGCTTCAAATACCAATCAAATTTCTCCACTAGAATTTTTTGCTTTTCAGCTCTCACGAAGTCTAGATAGGTTCGAGCTACGGGAGAGAGTTTTTTTCCTTTCAGCCAAATCAAACGCCATTCGGTTTTGATGGGCAGTCCCTCCGCTTCCAAAATATGCATCTGGCCATTGAGCAATTCATTTTGCAAACCGATCAATGGCATAATCGAGTAACCAAGCCCCGCGATGACGGCCTGTTTTACCGCTTCATTGGAGGTGAGTTCCATTTGCTTTCGTTGCTCGCCCACCCGCGAGGCAAAATAGGATTCCATAGACATTCGCGTAG
>JBLIEU010000057.1:0-15537 GCA_047633195.1 Cryomorphaceae bacterium
TAAATTAGAGGATCGATAACAAAAGGAAAAGAACAATGTGTGCATTGGCCAAAGCTGGATATACATCTAGAAAAAACACATCAAAGAGTCTGGTGTTTACCATATGGGAATCAACAGAAAAAAACCGATTAATTTCGTTTTATTCCACAGGAAAAGCCAAGCACCTAGAAGTTGAGTAAAACCTATAAATAGAATATACACGTAGGAGTGGCCCATAAATGTCCAAGCCAGTGAAAAGCTACTGGCTTCGCCTAAAGTTGTGCTGGCAATTTCTGCGGGTAACTTTCCTTTTATGTAAAACTGGCCGCCAAATATCTTTGAGAGTGCATAAATATTTAGGATCGCAAAGACACATTGTCTAAGGACAAGCTCCACCGTTTTTTTTGAGATATTTTTCGTTCGTGCAGCATGAATATTCATCTCTGGTTACAGGGGTTTGAGCACTGAAAGTGGTGTTGTTAATCAGGGTGTTGTGTCCGATTTGTGTTCGTGATAGTTCGTAGAAGGTAGGTAAAACAATGAGCCCCGTTTCGACGCAATTTCGTTGACAGTGGCAGTATGCTAGAAGGTAGCTAGCGAATACCGCAGCAGCGAGCGCACGTGGTTGCTGCAGAGCTTCTCCGTTTATCGTCTTAGTGGAGTATTCTTTCAAGGGTTCTTTTGGTATAAAAGAAGCGGGCTATGCCGACCCATAAAATGAGCACGGCCACAGCTATAAAAAAATAGCCAGAAAAAAAGTACTTGGTTTTTCGAGCAGCCTACTTTATGCCTTGGCCAACCAGGACATCAATTCTTGCGATGTTTTGGGATCGAAACTGGTGATGGGTTGTGCCCACATGCGCACCAAGCGATCGCCTAAGGCTTCCTGCGCGGCTCTCTCTACGGTGCTATAGAGTAGCGCTTTGGTGAATCCACTTAGGTGGGTCAAGTGTCGTCGCTCTGGGGTGTCCTTGTCCCAAAGAAGGTCCACGTGATCTTCAATGGTATCGAACATGAGTAAGCGCTGGATATTGAGGAGCGCCGCTAGCTCCACGGCATCGGCTTCGTGAAGTGTGAGAAAGGATATGCTGACCATTTTTGGTGCGTGTTCGTTTTCTGTTTCTGTGACTGGTAAAGGTAAAAAACAGTTAGAAGGCGAATCATTTCCTTAGCGTTAAACTTTGCCAAGGGTGGCCGCCCTGTGGGGAATTGATCGCTGACGGATCTATATTTCTCATATACGGATAGTCGACCTCTGACCTTTTCGACTCGAGCCACGTGGGTATGGCAAAACAAATAATCATAAAAAAGAGTCTACTCATATCAATGCGTCCTTTGGCCTCTGCCTGCAAGTTGAGCCTTGCGGCGAACTTCTTAGAGATGACATTCGGCGCACCTGTATCAAATAGAAACCAGCCTTTCTCTCCGTTTACTTCTACCTGCATCACAGGAATGCCCGCTCGGAATTCGAAGGGCACCGATGCATAAAATTGTTCTTGCTCTACCGAGCCTTCTTGCATGAGTTTATAGATTTTGGAGGACTGGCAACCAGCGAGGAGAGATAGGAGGAGGATGAAGCTTGCCGTCTGGCACTGTGCAATTCGAGCACTCAATAAATTTTTCCAAAAAAATTTTCTCACCCTACCGAGGGTTTTGATTCAAGTCAAATATAGAGAATCAGGTTGAAGAGTAATATTAGGAAAGCATAAGATGAGTGCAGTTTGTAATGGCAGGAATAAACGGTTTCAAAGAAATTCTCAAACCCACCCAACCTTTTCGAGGCGAGCCACGTGGGTAAGGCAAAACAAATAAATCATGAAAAAGAATCTACTCACATTAATGATGATCCTGACACTACCATTTTTGGGAATGTCACAAACGACACTCATCACAGGATTGGTAACGGGAGAGAATGGCCCAATAGCCAATACCGATGTTCATGTATTCAACTCTCCCTCTGGAACGTCTCCTGGAGATACCATTCAAACGACTCAAACTGGTCCTACAGGACAGTTTTACTTCGTCTACAATACTTTTGATGTAACTGACATTATTGGTGTTGGTGCTGCTGTCTGCCCTGAAAATGTGAGTTATATTTTCAGCCAAGCAAATGAGGCCAGCGATTCACTATTTGTCGTTCTCTCTTGTGGAGAAGACACCACTGGAGATGGCTTTGAAGCACTATTCATCGGAGCGAGCCCACTCAATGATACGGGATCAGAATGGTTCTTTACTTCCAGTGTATTCGGAGAAGTGGAATCATACTCATGGTCTATTGAGGGAGAAACTTACACGACAGCAGACGTGACGCACGCCTTTAGCCAATCTGGCGGACAAGATGTTACGTTGACTACTCAAATGGTGAGCGGAAATGAGCTGACTGCTTCCACATACGTGTATGTTCAAGACTCACTTTTTTGTGAGGCGTTTTTCTATCCTATGGTCGATAGTAGTTCTGCTGACGGAATCGTATTCGTTAATGCTTCATTTGGGGATGACCTGAGCTACTATTGGAATTTCGGAGATGGCACTACAAGCGAGGAAGCCTATCCGACATACCAGTTCACCGATTCTATGGAGTACGAAGTGTGTCTGACAGTATTGACAACTTCTTGTCAAAACACGTTTTGTATGATTATTTCTCCGGAACTATTCGAAGATTGGAATGGAGCCGGAATAAACGGAATCATGGCAGAGACTGGTGGAACCGTAAAAGTACCAGGTTCAGGAACCTCTTCTGAGGCCAAGTCAACTGGATTTGAATTCAAAGTAGTGCCTATTAACAATGGAACTCTCGGTACTACTCTTCTTGATTTATCTATTGACTTGGGTCTTTACCCAAATCCAAGCAACGGAAATTTCACGCTTAATCTAGCAACTGACTATCCCGAAACAGGTCAAATCACTGTTTATGACGTGAGCGGTAGATCGGTACATCAGCAAGTAGGAACATTGAGTCAAGGTGAGAATGTGTTCAACCTTAGTCTAAATGAACTTCCCGATGGTGTGTATGTCATCTTCTTTAGCGGGACGATGAATGTTGGCGCGCAGAAGTTGGTTATCCGTCGCTAAGTAAAAAAGAGTAATTATGCATCAAAAGTGCGGTGGGCTATATAGTCCATCGCACTTATTGAAGTTAAAATGGAGCTCAGTTCTGAGGTTATACGAAAATGCATCAAGGGAGATAGGAAGGCCATCAAGGCATTCTACACCTCCTCGTCGGGCTGGATGCTGGGCGTTTGCACAAGGTATATCAATGACAGGAACGAAGCGATGAGCATTGTCAATATTAGTCTGCTCGCAGCTCTTGAGAATCTGAAAAAATTTGATTCGACGCGAGAAGAAAAAATTGAAGCCTGGCTGAAGACCATACTCATTCGAAAAACGATAGACTATATGAGAAAGGAAAAATCGGCTTTTAGTGAGGCCTTTGATGTCCAATCTGAAAGTCTACATCCAGCTTCGGCTGAGGAGACTGAAAGTCAAATCAGCAAACAAGAATTACTCGAAATGATAAATGCGCTGAACCCTTCAACTAAAGCAGTTTTCAATCTCTTTGCGATTGAAGGTTTTAAGCATACAGAAATTGCAGAGCTATTGAAAATCTCAGTAGGTACAAGCAAATGGCATCTGAACGATGCGCGAAAAAAATTGCAAGTATTGATCATGAAGGCCGAGGCCGTAAAATTGACTCAATGACAGGAGAAGACATAGATAAGCTCTTTCGCGAAAAGCTGGGTAACACTGTCGAGCCCACGTCTGAGCAGGACTGGGCAGCTTTTGAGAAAGGTCTCGATAAGCGGGGAGGATTCTTTTCTCCTCGTGTCATCGGGGCAGTACTTCTTTTGTTGGTCGGTACATTGGCTAGCGCCTATTACCTAAGCGCTTTCTCAGAAGAAACTCAATACTCACAACGAAGTGCTAGCGATGGGTTAGAAACCGAAGAGCGCGCTTCAAACCAAAATAATAATACTACTTCTACATCGGCAGAATTCGAAAAAAATTCAATTGATTCTAAAGATCCTTCCAGCATTTCCGAATCTGTGCAAAGTGCGAATGATTCAGAAAACGCTCGATCAGCTCCATTCAATTCAGCTGGAGAAGGGTCGAATGACAATATTCCACCAGCAGCGGCTGTTCCAACCAGCTCAAACGAAAATAACGGTGACGCGAATGTTGACGGCATAGACAATGCAGATCAAGAACATTCGACCGTTGCAGCTTATACAGCAGGTGCAGCGAAGACTGCAGAAAATACCAGACGCGAATCTGATGGTGCAGCTAATAACAGCAAGTCCGAAGCGGATAAAGCCATGGCTTTTGCTCCCGCAGGTCGATCAGCTAGCAACGCAAAATCTGCCAGCAGCAATTCCGCTTCAAAAGCAGAGGCGGAAGATGTAATGCAGATGGAGATCCTTTCCCTTTCCAAAATGGAATCCAAGAACGGACAGATTGAACTCGATCTAGAAGATCAAGAAATTCGGGGAGTGATTAGAGAGGTGCCTGCGCAATCTCTGGCATCCTTTGAGCCTTTCATTTACATTAAAGGGGAGCAGAATCTCGTTTTGGCATCGAGTATTGGAGTCGGTATCGGTTTGGAACGTCAATTCGTTAACGCTGAGAATTGGATGAAGAACCTGAGTCTAAGCATGGGGCTAGGTTACATGCGTAGTGGATCTCTTCGCTGGGATCAACAAGAATCCGAAGAAGTGTTTTACGGCTTTGATCGCTACCAAAATGAGAGCAAGTTGACCACACAAAGAGTGGAGTTGTTGCAGATCCCCGTTCATTTGAACTACTCGTTTGGGGGAGTGCACAGTGTCTTTGCTGGCTTGGAAAGTTCATTCGTCATCAATGCTGCGCAAGAATTAAATAGACTCCCCGCTTTTGGCGATGACTCCAATGTCGACAACGGTTACCTTTACGACGCAGATACGCCCTCTTACATTTACTTTATGCAAGTTGGATACGGATATGCTTTGAACGAGCGTTATAAAATTCAAGTGGGTGGTTCATTTTCAAATCAAAATTGGAATACGACTGATGAGAAACCAATGGGTGTTTTCTTAAAACTAAACTACCATATCAGATGAGAGGATTCATCGCTTTTCAATTACTAGTAATTGTCTTGTTGACTTCGTGCAACAAGGATCCGCTTCCCGAAAGTAGCACGGGTGAGGCTGCCTTTGTGTCGATGGTAAACTTTAATGGAGAGGACTTTAACTTCACCGCAGGCGAAAACGGAATTGTGCTTGATCCTGTATTGGAACTCTACGAAGATTCGGTTGTTTTCAACTCAGCCTTTACCAATCCTTCCTGTCCTGAATGCGGGCCAGAATTGCGAATGATCATTCATTCTCCCGATTCTGTCGTTCCCTCTTTTGTAACCGACTGGATCAATGAGTTGGATGCGTGGACGTATGAGATGGAGGAAAGCGGCAGTGAGATTACATTCTCTTTGTTAGGTTTAAGCGTGAATTGCGGCAATGCCTTTTCTCAGGGAGTTTGGTCACTCAACGGTGTAGCGCTCAATAACGGGATAGCTTCAAATGCCATAGACTTCGAAGTAGAGGAAGGCAATTATTCATTGGTGTTCGGTAATAACGATGCTTTCTGTGTAGACGGAGGCCCACGTTCCATCAATTTTGATGGAGAAAGCATTCCCTGCTATGGCTCGCTTAGTCCTGGTGGCAATCTCCCAAATACCTTTGTGGCTAATCCTGGCGAAGGCTTCAATCCAGCTACCACCACTTACACTTGGTTTGCTGATACCCTAGAAATTGCTTCCAGTCAGGATACGACATTGACCGCTCAATTCGCTCCTGATGTGGACTCCCTTTGTGTTTTGATCGATGACCCTTTTGGTTGCAGCGTCACTGAATGCATTGCCATCCCTCAATTTGGTACCGATTGTGTGACCAACTTGACCATCACAGAGAGCGTTTTAATAGATAGCACTATTGTCACTCCTTCTTTTGGAGCCTTTGTGGAAATTCAATTCCGAGATTCTCAAGGGAATTTGTACACTTCTAATAATGCGAAGCAGGAGAATTCTCAGATTGAATTGCTTTCCATAGAATCATACACCGAACCCAATATGGGAGCAACGCCTTTTGCGAATGTGACCTATCAAGTGGCCTGTACTCTATACGATGCCTCAGGAAATGCCTTTCCCTTTTGGGGAATGATCAATACGGCATTGGCCCTGCCAGAGTAATTACTCAACGGGCATATTACAATTGAAAATATCTCTAAACAGTATCCAT
This sequence comes from Cryomorphaceae bacterium, assembly GCA_047633195.1. GTDB lineage: Bacteria > Bacteroidota > Bacteroidia > Flavobacteriales_D > Cryomorphaceae > JAKVAV01. The sequence continues at coordinate 6,246 of JBLIEU010000057.1, forward strand.
CTTGGGTTTTCTTTTTTCCAAAGCACGCTTTATTTTTGGATGGCTACGGCATGATCACCTACCTAAATGGTGCTTGCTGGAAAAGATCTTGAAAGGAGTAGGGGTGAAAGATAGACCTGGTGAGAGCTGTGGGGTTTAAAGAAGCTGAGAGTGTGTTTTCAACTGATGTTGCGGTTAGCTGGGCTGATCGACAGCTATCCGATACGTTGCATTAAAGATGAATAGATCTCCTGATGTTAGAACTTCTACCTTTCAAACAATGAAGGCGCTGACATCCCTCTTTTTGTTTTTTCTTACGGCTTCGCTTTTTGGGCAAACATGATACGACAAGCTCTTTAAAATCCCAGCGAGTTTGAATGTAGGGATGCTCGACTCTGTGTTTATTTTCAAACCCGAGGGGGTGAAGTTGATCCATACCTTTATAAACGGCTGCAGCTTTAGTAGAAAAGAACTTGATAAGGGAGATGATCTGATCTGCAGAACCAAATTTGGCGCTCAAGACAGATTGATTTCTAATCAGCTGTTTTTTTTAAGTTCTTATTCTGGAGATGTTGATGGTTTTATAGGCATACATACCGTGACACACGAGCTCCACTATCCGACTAGCAATGAACTCGTCATCAACTATGCAAATACGCGTATGCTGACCGAGTATAGCTGGATCTGCAAAGATTCGGTTTTGCAGGAGTGCCTTTATTTCCAAGGAAAATTGCCTCGCTTAACGGCTTTTTGGAAGTACACTTACAACGAAGACTCCCTGCTCACTGAACTCACAAAATGCGGCGGTGATACGGTGCCAGAGTATATTTGCTCTTCTGCTTACACCGATTTTCGCAAGGTATGTCAAATACAAACCACGGCGGTCGGGGTCATGCAATCCATTCCTCAATGGAGTCATTGTTTGCGAAATGGATTTCCAGTAAAGTCGCGTCAGGAGATTCATGTCAATTTCAGACTGCCCTGAAAGAGTGAAAAGATCTCAATGTTCAATGATCAATTTGACCATGCCTGATTTTGGTTGTCACTATTCTGTCAAGTGTTCGGTAAAAATTAGGGTTTTGATTTCGTTTCTTTTTCTTTTTTTCTCTGTCATTCATGGCTTCAGATCGAAGGTGTAGAGGTTAGCATTCTTAAAAAAAAAAATCGCCGCATGTTTCGGAATTAGAATGTGGTATATGGAAATTTGTTTCGTCTCGCGCTTTACCTCTAAGGGCAACAGGTATAGAGGATTGGATCACTCGAAAAAAGTGAGCCATAAAAAAACCCCGCAGTAAAGCGAGGTTTTTGCGTCAACCGACGAGGCTTTGGCCTGTATCAGGCTGAATCATAGCAACCGGATGTAACTTACAGCTGAATTGGATCTTGACATCTTTTTCAGCTGTAACGTCCTTTTAAACTCTTTGCCAAAATTAGATAGTCTGCTCTGGGCAGGAGTCACTGAATTCAGTGATTGTTTGCAAAATGGTCAAATGCAGGTGAGGTAGGGCTCAGTAAATAGGCTAGACTAGTCAATCCTTTGTGAAGTAGCAAAATGCCTAAACACTTAAATATCCTTTTTGCAACGCCAAATAAATGAGGTGTATGCTGTTCTTTGCTTCGAACTTATTGATGATGCTTTTGCGGTGGCTTTCTACCGTGTGGTTTGATATAAATAGCTCGTCGGCTATTTCTTTGGTGCTGGCACCTTTGTAAAGTGCTTCCAGAACTTCCTGTTCGCGCAGGGAGAGAACAATCAATTCTTCGTCGCGCTTGCGGATACTGACCGCCAAGTCCTTGGCTACTTCGGGACTAAAGTAATGCCCGTTCTGGTAGAGGTGGCGAACGGCTGCGCCAAAGTCGGCATTCCTTTCACTTTTGACCATATAGCCGTGCACACCCGCCGCGATACAGGGCACGATGTATTCAGACTTATTGTGCATGGTCAGCATCATGATCTTCACTAGCGGATGTTTTTCCAAAATGACCTCGGCAATTTGAAGACCATTGCGATCGTCGGGGTTTCCCTCGCTGCGTAGACTATAGTCCAAGAGCACTACATCGGGAGTTCTATTGGCCAATTGAGCCAGTGCGATTGATCCCGATTGGGCTACGTCCATTATTTCGATGGCCTCATCGTTGGAGAGAATCAAGGCGAGCCCATCGGTTACTATTTGGTGGTCGTCCACCAAGTTTACAGTGATTTTCATAGCATTAGGGGAATGGAGATGAAATAAAAGGTGCCCTTCTCAGGGCTGCTCTCTATGGTGAGCGTTCCTTCGAATTTATTGATTCTGTTTTCAATGTTTTTTAATCCAATACCCTTAAATGATCCTTTGCTGTCGAAGCCTTTTCCATTGTCGTGGTAATGGAAGATGAGCTCGTCTTCAGTCCTGATTTCGATCTGCACTTCCGTTGCTTTGGCGTGCTTCAAGGTATTGCTCAAGAGCTCTTGGGTGATGGCGTAGAGCTCGTATTGGATTTCTTCTTTTTGACCCTCCACGTCGCCTTCGGTGTTGAGGACTATTTTTAAGTCATTGGCTTCCTCCAATGCAGTGATAAGTTGCCGTAGAGCTAAGGTATAACCAAAGTTAGCCAGCGAACCGGCATAAAGATCGTGGGAAATCCGACGCACCTCTTCCACTGCGTCATCGAGTAGATCCGTTAGTTTCCCAAATCCTTCATCTTTTGCCTCTTGGAGCGCATTGATCTTCGTTTCGATATTGCTGTGGTAGAGCTTAGCGGTAAAGAGGATGCTTCCCAATCGGTCGTGGAGTTCTTGCGAGATTCTTCTCCTTTCGGAGTTTTGTCCTTTGAGCAAAGCGCTCACACTTTCCACCGCTTTCTTCATGATGAGCTCGTCGATCTTGTTCTCTCTGATTTCGATTTCCTGCTGGGCAATGAGCTTACGCCTTTTAAAAAGCATAAATAGATCGAAGAGTACCACTATCATTAGCAGAACTAACGAAGAAGAGGCGATGACGATAAATAGGATTAAATCTTTTGTTTCTTCCATAGTATTCCGATGATGAGGATGATGGACCAGAGGACGTAACCAATTCCATTCCCTAAAAAGTAGATGAGTTTTCCAAATTCATGGTCTATATTATATGCCAATTCTACAGCGCTTACGGAGGAAATCATTAACGTTAAATAGATGAAATTGGCTAAAGAAAATGCAGCGATCACTATCGACGCTGCCGTTTTTTCTAAGATCATATTTCGCAAGTGAATGTAGGAGAGAATAGCCACGATTAAACCCAAAATAACGAAGGGTACTTGGTGAAAGTCATTGAAGTCTTGGTAGTAAAAATGGCCGCCGAGACTGACCAATATCAAAACGACAATTCCTCCATAATTTAAGTATTGCTCTTCCTTTACATTCGTGTTTGATATATACAGCATTAAGGTTAAAACTCTTTGGACAGGTGCTAAAATGTTGTAGATGATTCCAGAGTATCCTTTTTCGAATATATGAGGACTGACCAAGGCCAGAAAATCGGCTGTAAAATTCAAAACAATGATTACAAACACCAATTTTTCCCACCCTTTCAGCTTCTTGATCTGTATGAGATATATGACCAGAGCCAAAAGGACAATCCACGTGCTCCAAACGATATTTTCAAGTAACACTCAGTCTCAAAACTTAGTTATGCATTATCAATTTAATTTTTGCCGTAAGGCGGACAAACATGACCTGCATCAAGGGCTTCTTATTTGTGCCAAAAGATACAGAGTTTTGGATCACTGCATATATGGATTGACTGAATTGAAAAAACCTCTGCTCGATCTTCTTAATTTTTTAAATGGATATTTCATAACACTTTGGTTCTGGCATAATAGTTAGCTACATAATAGTCATCTAAAATAAATTCTTTCGCGTTTTTGAAAAGTATTGCTAGTTGAATTTAGGCACTACGGCTTGCTAGGGACATGAACTTCTCGGTTGGGTTCCGCAATAGGGCGCGCAAAGCTGTCCTAAATCTAAGGCCTTACTTCGGTACGGAGTATCCAATCCAGCATTGGGATAATCGACATTGTTCAAAGGAAAAGTATCGCGTTCGTCGCCAAAAAGAAAGCAAGCCGCATGGTAGTATTTGGCAACTCCTGATGGCTTTATCGCACCATGTTCGATGTACAGGTGAAGAGGAGTACCTTTTATATACTCTTCAAAGAATAGGTTGAGTTCCATCCCCTCGTGGTAAACGTAGGATGGGCGGTTGCTGTCGTCTTTGATGGGCACATAGGTTCCTCCGTCTTTTCTCTTCATGTGCAATTCATAGTTTTCCGTGAAGGTGCAAAACTGACTTTCTGAAATGTATTGAATGGCATCGTTGGTATTGCTCGCCAAGAGTATATAGTGATCGTCGCTCTGGTTGTGCATGCCTGGGGGAAAAGAGCGGTAGTAGAGTTCTCCTGTACTCTCCAACCTCGTTCCAGGAGCAATGATGTAGTACAGTTCCTTCTTGTCATCCGATAGCGCGTAGTGAAAGGTCATGCCGCTAGAGTTGTCATTAGAAAAAAGAGTGAAGATTCTTTTTAGCACGGGGTTTACTCGAATCTTAATGGGTGCATAGCTCAATCCTGCATCGGTGATGTAATCCGTTTTGAATTGGGCAATGGCTTGAACGGTTTGGTTCGAATCGATGGGATCGGTAAAGCCCGAATTGGCATCATTGGATGCTTCAAAAGAATGGTTTGGATAGGTGGCATGAGTAGCGCCGAATCCAGCGTCATTGACAAAAGACAAGCATCCAATGGCTAGGATCGAAGAAGCCGCTGCGGAGACAAGAAGTGAAAGTAGATTGAAGCTTGAAGAGGTAAAATATTTCATTTTTCTGGTTTTTATATTAAAGTTCTCAGATTTCTGGGGCAAGATTCAACACAGTTGATAGAATCCCGTCACTGGATTCAGTGAAAGTTGGGAGCCGCAGTGGTTCATCTAAAATGATCGGCAAGCCAACTGTCATTCATGTCTATTGACTTCGTCGAGCACTGCTTCGGTTCGCGGCCAAACAAGCGAGCTTGCAAGCCTAACCTTATCTGCTCTCTCTTCTCTGTTCTCTGTGCTTAATCAATGCGAGCTTGAGAGCCTATCCCTTCATTCAAAACCTTCTTAGTGTCTTTGCGGTTCTAAAATTAATCGGACAACCCTTTTTCCAACCACAAGAATTCAAAATTCCCTTGGAACTTTAGAATCAGTTCGTTAGACTTGTACGAGTCTAAACCAACTCGCCAACCAAATTTCCTCATCTATGAACACAATTGCCTCTGTCCGTGAATTCGATTGCGGAGGTTTAGAATGGAACCATAGCGATATTGCCTAGGCTGCAAAACCACAAACCTTAACTTAAACGTATGAAGACCCTTAAACGGCATCTCGCCAAGCTAAACTCTATCTCCCTAAAGAGAACCCTGTTCATGTCGCTCGTGGTGACGGTGATCGCGAGTTGCTCAATGGTGCCCTACTACGACTTGGGAGTCATTGAGCAAATCGAAGAAACCACCGCAACTGCTGATCGGTTTTACTTGTTGATGGAAATGGATTCTACGTCAGAAGGCTCTCCTCGCAATTACGAGGCGGCAGAACCTTTCTATTACGACCTTATTCTGGGTTTGCGAAAAGTAAACAGGGCGAATGAGTACAGAGTAAAGAGTGAAGCTTCTACCAAGCAAGTTAATTTGGCCATTGGTATTATTAAAACCCAAAAATCTGTTCATGAGAATATGAAGAGTTTGCAGGCCCCTGGTTTGATTAAGTTGCACAGATCTCAGACTATGGATGCGCTATTTATATTGAGAGAAACGGAATCAAGGTTACCTAAAAAATCAAACTAGAAAATTATGGCATTTGAAATTGACGAAGTAATAGGAGATATGGCGCAGGCCATAAAGGGATCAGTAAAGGAAGACTGGCCCGATACGAAAGAAGCTGTCAAGCAATTTCTCGAGCGCAGAAAGGAGCGAATGAAGCTAATCGCTGAGCTCGTAATCAAGGGTGTTTTGACCATTGAAACGGCCAAGCCTTATTTGGACATCGAAAAAGATTTATTGGAAATGGAGATTTTGGGCGTCACCATTATCACCAAAGCGATGGCCCAAAAAGCGGCCACCAAAGCGATGAAGGTGCTGGTAGATGCAGTGAAGGCGGCTATTCCTTTGTGAGGTGATGTTCTCGCTCCTGTAGCGGACAAGTTACACCCTGCTTTCTTCGTCAGCGTGCCACTCAAACAGACAAATAGATCCTCGTAGGAGAAACAAGTCAGGAGGATGTTCCGTTCGGCCCAAATCCATCATTTCGCTGGGCCATTCCATTACCTTTTCAGTATACCGATTAGATCAATGTCAATGTGGCAATTCTGCCCATCTATGTGAGTATGTTGAGAATCGAACCCCAACAATCCGATTACATTCGTGTTAGACGTCAATCCAATTTACAAATCACCCTTATGAAAAATAGTACGAAAAACCACGACTTATCAGTATTTAACGGCCCCGCGCGCTTTCATTGGAATCAATACCTCATTGATGGCAAAATGCACACCTGGTCGGGAGAGTTGGAGCAAGTGTATTCGCCAATGGGCAAAGTAGCCGCCGACGGCAGTGTGGAGAAAACCTACCTCGGTGAGTCGCCATTGATGAGTGCAGAAGTTGGACTGGAAGCTTTGGCTGCAGCCAAAATAGCATACAACAACGGCCGCGGACATTGGCCCACCGCTGCCGCAGGCGATCGAGTGGAAGCCATGGAGCGTTTCCTCGAATTGATGATTGCCAAGAGAGAAGAAGTGAGCACCATGCTGATGTGGGAGATTGCCAAAAATAAGTCGGCTGCCTTTAAGGAATTTGACCGCACGGTAGATTATATTCGTGATACGATCGAAGAATTCAAGGAGCTGCAACGCCGCGGCTCGCGCATCGCTTCCAAAGACGGGATCTTGTCGCAGATACGCCGCGGGCCTCTGGGAGTTGTACTTTGCCTTGGCCCCTACAATTATCCGCTTAACGAAACTTTTAGTCTGCTGATTCCCGCCTTAATGATGGGGAATACAGTCGTGTTTAAACCCGCCAAATATGGGGTGTTACTGCTCACTCCATTGGTCGAAGCCTTTAAGGAAGCATTCCCGCCGGGCGTCATCAACATCGTCTTTGGACGTGGGCGCGCCGTCGCTGGCCCGATCATGCAAACGGGCGATGTGGACGTACTCGCATTAATCGGTGGATCGGGCAGTTCCAATGCATTGGTATCGCAGCACCCCAAGCCGAACCGCTTGCGACAAGTGTTGGGCTTGGAGGCCAAGAATCCAGCTATCGTCTTTCCCGATGCCGACCTTGACCTTTCGGTGAAGCAATGCGTAAATGGCGCGTTGAGCTACAACGGTCAGCGCTGCACGGCCATCAAAGTCATTTTCGTGCACAAGAGCATCGCCAAGGAGTTTGTGACCAAACTAGCCGATGCGGTGGATCAGCTAAAACTCGATCATCCTGCTACCAACAGCGAGCTGACACCATTGCCAGAAATAAATAAAGTGGCTGCTATGGAGGCCTATGTAGATGATGCGGTAGCCAAGGGTGCCAAAGTGGTGAATCAACATGCAGGTCGTGTGAACGATACTGCCTTCTTTCCTGCAGTGCTTTATCCCGTGACGAATGACATGAGCATCTACCACGAAGAACAATTTGGTCCAGTGGTTCCCGTGGTGGAGTACGATGATTTGGAGGAAGTGATGGATTCTATTGCCGAATCGGATTACGGGCAGCAATGCAGCATTTTCAGTACCCAAGAAAAAACAATTGCCTCGGCGGTTGACAATATGGTGAACCAAGTATGCCGAGTAAACATCAACGCTTCTTGCCAGCGCGGACCTGATTACTTGCCTTTTACCGGAAGGAAAGACAGCGCCGCTGGAACTTTGAGTGTAAACGATGCCTTGCGTTCCTTCTCTATCCGCACAGTAGTAGCTACCGACAGCAGCCAGCGTGCTTTGGTGGGAGCAGTCGTATCAGGAGGCAAGAGCAATTTCATGACGACGGATTACTTGCTATAGGCTAGTTTGATTTCTGCAGGAGGCAGTTTCTGTTTTTTTGACTGTTTATTCTAACCCAGAAATAAATGAACGAGACATTTTTAAAATAAATTGAATCCGATCAGGCTCATTTGATCAGTCCAATTAAATTAAATGCTTACCACATCCTTTCCAAAAGGAGTCAATGCCAATGAAGCCAATTTGAAGTGCTGCTTGGCAAAAGGAATCCCGATGATGGTGATAAAAAGAAGGACTCCAAAAAGGACATGAGTCAAGCTGATCCATATTCCACCGACGAGAATCCAGATGACATTGAAGATGATGTAGAGGCACCCGTTTGATCGTTCATGGGCCACTACTTTTTTGCCGAAAGGCCAAAGAGCCAGTCCAGCCAACTTGAGTGTTTGAATCCCAAAGGGAATGCCCACGATGGTAATCATCATCAATACGCTCGATATCAGGTATTCAAGGGCGGCAATGAGTCCTCCGAAAATGAGCCAAATAATGTTCCCAATGATTTTCATGGTTTGAAAGTAAGAAGATGCTTGCTCGGAGTGCGCATATTTCGTAAAAATCTGTCTTCGCGGGTATCGATAAAATCCTGTTTTTCAATCATCTTTGCACTCGATATACTAGAATGACTCCACGAACAAAAGCCCATCTTGCTGCGCTAGCGGTTGCCTTGATTTACGGTGCCAATTACGTCATTGCGAAGGATGTCATGCCCGACTATATTGAGCCGCGCGGGTTCATATTTCTCCGTGTTATCGGCGCTACCGCGCTCTTTTTTATCCTCGGTTTATTTGTAAAAAGCAATCAAAGAATTGAGCGAAAGGATTGGTTGAGGTTGTTGCTCTGCGGATTTTTCGGAGTGGCTGCAAACCAGTTGTTCTTTTTTGAAGGATTAAACCTCACTACGCCAATCAATGCATCGGTCATCATGACTTCAAACCCTGTCTTGGTTTTGTTACTGAGCGCTCTTCTTCTAAAAGAAAAGCTAAAGCCAATAAAGGTTGTCGGTGTGCTAATAGGTGGCTTTGGAGCAGTCTTCTTAATCCTCAGCAGCAATGACGGCGACTACACCTTGCCCGCTGTAAGTTTGGGGAATCTACTGGTCTTTTTCAATGCTGCCAGCTACGGAGTATACTTGGTTATTGTAAAGCCATTGCTGGTGAAGTACGATACGCTACTCGTGGTCAAATGGGTTTTCGCGGCTGGCCTGATGTTCGTCTTCCCAGTAGGGCTCGCACAGTTTGGGGCCATAGATTTGGCTACTTGGACACCCGCGATTT
>JBLIEU010000058.1:0-15513 GCA_047633195.1 Cryomorphaceae bacterium
CCACTCTCGGTATCTATAGAAAAAGCTACTCCTGATGCACCCAAATCTGAGCGCACCATTTTTTGCACACCCACCGAAAGAAGCACCGATTGGTGATCGTAACCTCGTTGAGTGCGGTAAGAAATCGCTCGGTCGTTATAAAGTGACGCAAAGCAACTCTTCACTGAATTTAGCAAAGACTGAGATCCACGAACATTCAGGAAAGTTTCCTGCTGACCCGCAAAAGAAGCATCGGGAAGATCTTCGGCAGTGGCAGATGAGCGAACGGCAACATCCGTTGCTTCATTTCCATATGATTTTGAAAGATCCCGGTAACGCTGAACAATTTCGTCTTTCAGATCATCTGGAAAAGTTCCATCCGCTACCATATTTCGAATAATTGAGCCCTTTTTCCTCAAGGAAATAATGTCAGATGTATCTAGGCCTTCCAATTGATGGCCAATTTTATCTTTTAATCCATTGTGCTGCAAGTACAGTTCGAAGGCATGAACGGTAACAACAAAACCGCCAGGCACCCGAATTTCACGTTCAGATAATTTTTGGATCATTTCGCCTAGAGAAGCATTCTTTCCTCCGACGGTATTTAACATTGACAAGTCAACCTCATTGAGGTCGAGAATTAAGGGTTTGGCTTGCATTTAGAAACAGATTAGGTGATTAATTTCCGTAGGTGCTCCCAAGGTATTGAGAATATTCCGCTTGTGATAATAGACTGCAGATCTATGAGAAATAAAAGTGCCTTAAAGTTTCCGTCTGCACAGATCCTCTTGTTGCTGGATTCACTTCATCCGTTGAAAACCAGATAAAATGCTCAAAAAAAGTCCTTTTCCAACGGCGAGTCTCTCGCACTTTGATGGATCAATAAAGACCATTAACCTCTGGGCTTTGCTCCCTGCTACTTTAGAAGGCACCATTGGACAGTATCCAGTAAGGAATATCAACAAGAAAAATCGTGACCTGGAAAGTTTAAAAAAAGAAGGCCCCGCCAAAGACGGGACCTAGTGGTGCACATTGCTATGAATTTCAGCTGAGAGCTGAATAGCGGCTAACCAAAACCTCGCACCAAAGCAAAGATACTGTTTTTCTTCTTTTCACAAATATATCCTAGGAGTAAAACGCATATATTTTTTAGGCGAGCTTCTTATTGAAATTTGATTCCCACAAATTCTTGTCGTCTGTTGATGTAAATTCGCAAAATACATTTGGACAGATGAGACTATGAAAAAGATTCAACTCCTGATAATTTCAGTATTGATAAATACCACTCTATTCTCGCAAGAGGACACCACTTATGTAGAGGAAGAATTTGATTTCTCGGAGTTTGAGCTCGCTACGAAACCTGCAAAAGCTTTTTGCAATAACAAAGTCCTGGGACAATCGCCCACTACTTTGGTAGGTATATTTTATGATTTCATGCCCGAACACTCGCTAACCGCTGGTACACCCGTAGCGAACGAAAACGTGGATATCTCAGATAACGCTACAATTAATCAAAACCAGCGTTTGGCATTGACGACTAACCTGCCGATTATTTCCAAGAACAATATCCTGATCAATTTCAACCTTATTTACCAAAGGCAATTTTACACTATCGAAGGATCAAACGGACACCCCCTATTGCAAACGCTTAACGAAAACGGGCTAACTAGAATGGGCTCACTGTTCACAATATTCAAACCCTTGAATGATAAGAATTTCTTATTGGGTCAGTTTGGATTCGAAATAAATGGCGACTACTCGCTTAACAATATTCAAACAGACAATGCTTTGCGCCTACCTGCTGCTTTGCTTTACGGCTGGAAACCAAACGATAGACTAATGTATGCGTTCGGTATTTCCAGAACCTATCTGGGCGGTGCCTTAAATTATGTACCGATCATCTACTATTACCACACCTTTAAAAACCAAAAATGGGGAATAGAAGCCGTTGTTCCTTCGAGGGCTGCTCTTCGGTATCGATTTGATTCAAAGAGTTTGCTAAAAGCAGGATTCACTGTGATTGGGGCTACTTATGCACTCAACGACTGGTCGGAAAACGCGGAATCTTATGCGCCTGAAGTGAATGAGCTCTTTGCCGCGGAGGCAGTAGAATTGAGAAGATCAGAAATAAGAACAGGCCTAACCTACCAAAGGCAATTGTTTGGCTTCTTCTGGTTAAGTGCAGAAGCGGGATACCGGTCCAATTACAATTTTGAATTGGATCAGGATGGTGATTTCCTGCGTTTCTTTGGCAATGACGACCCTTATTTTATAGAAAACGATCTTGAAAACCAGGTGTATTTCACCTTAGGGATTACTTACACCAGTCCTTAAACCGCTTTATTTCTTCTTGACGAGACGGGTCCAAACATCCGTGCGACCAAACACCGCTGTACCAACGAAACCGCGCACCTCTATTTGATCGTCAGCCGTGAGTACAATTTTACAATTGTAAGTTGTGCCGTTCTTCGGATCATAAATTGTTCCATCCTCCCAGAGGCCCTCCTTCGCGTTGTAAACGATATCCTTTAGCATTCGGTATCCCTTCAATGGCGTTGATCTCAGAGACTCATCGGGGTTATTGGCGTCCACTCTTGGCTCACCTTCGTCGTCATTCGGTTCTTTCATCCAAACAATCCTTCCGTAAAACTTATTCCCGATTTTGTCAATCTTGATATAGCTTCTTCCGTCACTTGGCTGCCAAACACCAATCAGTTTTTCTTCATCTCCATTTCCCGAATAGGAGAATGAGAAGAATGTAAGAGCAATAAATCCAAGAAAGAGTTTCAATTTCATATCAGATCTTTTTAAATATTTGAAGGAATATAATCGACAGTCAAAGTTAGAGTTCCTATCACATTCATCTCATCCATGTAGTCTTCATTGATGTTCAAATCAAGAACCCATGTTAAACCATCATCTTTTAAGTAAGGATGGATGGATGTGTCTTCAGCTAAGGAAAGCGTCATTGCATTTCCGCTAGGCAGTGGACTCAATGTGCCAATGGTGATCAACTCTTGATTGTCGCTGACTACTTGCAGCAGTAAACTTTCAGTAATTTCTCTCGATGAATCGCCCAGATTCAAAATTGCGCTTGAAACGGCCACATTCTTAATGTCACTTATCTCTGCCCCCAGTTCATCAGCCACCTCTTTCAGATGGCTTTCTCCAGAAAACTGAAGTGTATTTGCTCCCTCAAAGAGCATTTCTCCTGCGAGATTTAACTGAATATCAACGGTCTCGGTGGAAGCGCTAGGACCGCATGACGAAAGCAATATTCCTAAAAAGGCTATCAATGCAATGGAGAATTTCAACTCAGCATTTTTCATAGTGCCAAGATACTTTTTAGCCAAGAATTTCGAGCAATTCTTCATCTCCCAAATCAGAGCAATAAAAGAATGCACACTCAACTAAGAGTCAGTTCATTTTAATCTACTCATTCGATGAGATCCTTCAATAGGATTAAACTCATCGCTTTATCAGTACTTTTGGCGCCGTGAATCCACTGACCATTCTGGCACTTTCATCCTGGTACCCTAGCGATGCAAATCCTTTCCTCGGAAACTTTGTAAAAAGGCATTGCGAAGCGATTTCTACCATTCATAAGGTTTGGGTAATCTTCGTTGCGGCTGTTGACGAAAAGTCAAAAGAGCGCATCGAAAAGACTCAATCGGGAAACCTCACGGAGATTATCATTTACCAAGAGTCAGGCAGGAATGATTTAATGAAGTACTTCCAGAAGCGAAAGGCCGTTCTTCAGATGATTGAAGAAATCGGAGTTGATTTTGATATTCTTCACGCCCACGCCCTATTTCCTTTGGCACCTATTTTCTCTTTTGTGGCCAAAAAACTCAATATACCATGGGTATTTTCTGAGCATTGGTCTGGTTTTCACCAAAAATTTCGTCCGCCAATCAATCCTTTAAAATGGAAGTTGATTATGAATGCTGCCAAGACGGCTAAAATGGGATTTCCTGTCTCAGAGAATTTGGCTTCTTCTGTTAAGAAAGTATTTCCCGATCTGGAATTACGTTGTGTACCGAATATGGTTGAAGACGTTTTCTTTCAATCGACTTCTACCGTGAACCAGAACGCTCAAGTCCATTTCTTGCACGTGTCTACTCTTGTTGAGCAATACAAGAATATGCACGGCACGCTCGAAGCGTTCTCAAAGTTGAAAATGGCTGGTCACGATTTTCATTTTCTAATCGTCTCTGACGGTGACTTCAGTGACGCACGAAATTGGACAGCGGAATTTAACCTTACCGATAGAGTGGCATTTAAGGGTCCACTTTCTTCCAAAAAAATTGCTGACGAAATGGCAAGTGCCGATGCACTCGTTCTTTTTTCGAATACCGAAAATCAACCCTGTGTAATTTTAGAATCGCTTTCAATGGGACTTCCCGTGATTGCTTCCACGGTTGGTGATATTCCTAATTTAGTTTTGAGTGATAAAGGTTTTTTGGCTCCTCCGGGCAATGTGGAGGCTTTGTTCGAAAGTCTTACAAAATTCATGAAAAACAGGTCAACCTTTAATCGGGCGGAAGTGGCCAAAGGAACGCGAGAAAGATTCTCTAAAGAGGCTGTCGCCCTATTGTATTCTGATGCTTATTCAGAAGTTCTGAAAGCACATTAATTATTGTCGTCTATTCGCTAAGAGCGGCGGCGGCTCGCCATTAAAAGGATTGAAACGCCCTATCGTCCTCGCTCCCATTCCCGATGCTCGAATCACAGCCCTGTCGCCGTAGCGATCGCGCATCTTGTCCATGGCTTGGTAGAGGTTGATCAGCTCCTCGGTATCGTCAAAAATATTGATTTGATGCCCACCGTTGACCAGGTGGCTAAACCGCACTCCGATCAAGCGCACCAGCAACCGACGACTGTAAAGTTTTTCAAAAAGTTCTTTTACTCTGGGGATGATCATGTGATCTGCAGAAGTGTATGGCACGCGCACCTGCATGGTTCGCGTATCGAAATCACTGTAGCGCATTTTTACGGTAATGCAGGCCGTAAGCTTTTCCCCTCGTCTGAGCTGAAAAGCCAAATTCTCGGCCATGGCCACCAAGATTCCTCGCAACTTTTCCACATCGGTGGTATCTCGATCAAAGGTTCTTTCGGTAGAAATGCTCTTTCGCTCGGTGTATGGTATCACAGGAGATTGATCAATCCCGTTGGCCTTTTTCCAGATGATCTCCCCGTTTTTCCCCAGTACGCGGCCCATCATATCTGAAGGCATTTCCTGAACGGTCTTGATTTTCTTTACACCAAGATTGCGCAGCGTCTGGTAAGTCTTGGCGCCCACCATAGGGATTTTCCTCACCGAAAGAGGAGCCAAAAAAAGCTTCTCAGTGCCATGAGGCACGTATAGTTCATTATTGGGCTTAGCTAATCCAGTGGCAATTTTCGAAACGGTTTTATTGGCTGCCAAGCCAAATGAAATAGGTAGTCCCGATTCTCTCATAATGGTTTGCCGAAGCTCAGAAGCAAGTTTTAGGCAGCCAAAAAATTTGTCCATTCCCGTAAGATCTACATAGAACTCATCGATCGATGATTTTTCAAAAACGGGTACGCGTTCTCGAATGATCTCGGTAACTATTTGCGAGTATTTGGTGTAATTCGCCGAGTTTCCACGGATCACGACCGCTTCGGGACAAAGCTCGCGCGCCATCCGCATAGGCATAGCCGAATGAATACCAAAAGACCTGGCTTCGTAGCTGCACGAGGCTACTACTCCTCTATCGGTAACTCCACCGATCAACACAGGCCGCCCGTTGAGGCGACTATCCATAAGGCGCTCCACCGAAACAAAAAACGTATCCAGGTCAAGGTGACTGATCGTCGACATATTAATTAGAGTTTAATCTTTCAGGAAAGTGTCTGAACTAGAGAGTTCATTAGCAAGGCGCACGTAGTTTTAAAACCCAAGGAGTTGACTGTGGTCAGTGACTGTTTTTAAAACAAGTGCAACGCAGATAATGGGCTATCTAGACAGACACTAGAGTTTTTTTTCAATGCGTTCGATGGCCTCCAAAACTTCTTTCATGGAAGCAGGTGCTGAGTGGAAAGCATCTAAATCGAAACCGATGATTCCGCGAACTCTCCACACTTCGAGCACTTGAGACTGTTTTATAAAATAGGGTTTGAAAGCAGTATTGTCTGAAATCAATTCGTAGCTGCGCATGCGCGGATGAATGCGAACACGTTTAAAAACGACCCCCTCATCTTTAGTCAGAAAGACGTACCGCTCGTCTGTTTTGAGGTCTGTCCAATCTTGAACGTATTCAGAAATGACGTAAGACTTTGGTGGTACGGGCAACATACTCTCGCCCTCGATTTGAAAAACACGGTAAGTACGGTCTGATGGTAATTCGGGGAATGGCATGGAAAAATGAGGCAATGAGCCGACAAACTCCATATCGCCAAAACCCGAGAGGTATCCCGCCGCCGCTTTCACGGGCACCAAGGTTGCTCTTTCCTCTCCTGCACCATCATTTACGGCTACGGCCAAAATGCGCAAACTCTTGCCCGTAACATCGGCGGAATGCTCGCCAGTAGAGAGGTCTTTGTCGAGCAAATCATCTACAGACACCTTAAAAAAGTGAGCCATGAGCTTAAGCGTTTGAATTCGAGGCTCGGCTCTACCCTCTTCGTACGCCCCGATTACGGGACGGTTAACGCCTACACGCTCCGCCAATTCCGCTTGCGTAAGGCCAGCTTCCTTTCTCAAAAAACGAATATTTTCACTCAACAACATAGATCAAAAACTTTCCGCTAATATACGAATCATGCTAAATATATTTGCATTTTGAGCGTATTTTCTATTTCTATGAGAACGAGGGTTCTCAAAATTTATAGAATAGAAAGAAGGACATAAAACCATTCTTCAGTACGTAAGTAAATCCTAACTTTAGCCCGATAGGCAAACTGGTATGAATACACAAAAACTGTGGTACTTAGAGGGCATTGATCTATTTGGGAGGTTATGTCCGATCAAATCAGAAAGCAATGCATCTGTTTCTGACCCTCAACAATTTAAAGCATCCGATATTATCTACTTTCAGGATTCTGAAGCAAAGTACTTACACGTAATTGTGCAAGGAAGGGTAAAAATCGGAACGTACTTGAACGATGGAAAAGAGGTGACGAAAGCCATTTTGGGTGAGGGAGAGGTATTTGGAGAAATGGCCCTAGCTGGCGAAGACCAGAGACAAGAGTATGCCGAAGCGATGGATAATGATACCCTTGTATGCATGCTTAGCCTTGATGAAATAAAGGAGCTCATGTTGAAGGAGAACGGCCTAAGTATCCGCATCATGAAATGGATGGGCCTTCGACTAAGAAAGTTGGAACGGAAGATAGAACTATTGACATTTCGCGATGCCAGAACGCGCATCATCGAGTTTCTAAAAGATGCTGCTGCATGGAAAGGAAAACCAATTGGACATGAAGTATTGATTCGCACTAAACTTACTCACTCAAACATTGCCCAACTTACCGCCACTTCTCGCCAAACGGTAAGTGAGGTCTTAAACCAGCTCAAAACTGAGGACCAGATTTATATGGAAAGAGGTAAGATATTGATAAGAGATTTAGAAAACCTCAACTAACAACTACTTATCGTCCGAGAAGCGAAAGTGTCCCGCTTTTTTATCCAATCTATTCGAGATTATCGGTAGAGCAAAATACTGGAAAAAACTCTTGTGGGAATTAAAGACATGTTCGTAAAAACTCTCCAAGCTTTCTTCTAAGGAGGAGGTTACATCAGGATCCAATTTCAACATGATATCGTGCACTCTATTAAGCTGTCGCTCAATATATATCTCCTTATCCTTAGCGGATGATGGCAGTCTCAGATCCAATATATGAAAGCGCTGTGCAAACTGCATATCTACCAATTCGTAAAACTCACGAAGAGATTTTGGGGCAGTAAACCTTCTTAAGTGGGCTAGTTTTATCGCCTCTGCTTTTTCATCTTCACCTACCACCCCATCTCCAGCATAAGCCGCAGCTAGAGATATCCATACTGGTGAATCTAAAAGTTGACTAAACTCTTCAGAAGTAAGATTTTGAAAGGCTTTCTTAATTTCGATCATAGTAGGTAAATCTCGTGCCGCAAAGCTAAATACTTCTATTCGATCTTGCCAATAGAATTGAGCTCATAATGGTCAATGCATTTTGAGCGAAGAAATCCATAGTTTCGTCGAAAAAAAATTCTGAAAACAGAATCCTGAAACCCCCATTGCGAAATCATTACAGCAGGCTTAAACCAATATTAGAAATAATTTGAGCTTGCATCTATGGTCCTATTAACTTAAATTCACGGCTGTTTAAATCAAGTATTTAAGTGCTGAAAGATCGCTGTGTGTAAGATTTAAACTTATTGTCTCCTTTACAAAATTTAATTAAAGCCTCAATAAAAGAGCAAAACCCACCATTTATGAAAATATTTAGACGTTTATTATTTGTTTGCATCGCATTATTCGCGACCAGCGCACTAATGGCTCAGGACGCTATAAAGAAGAACATTCAAAAATACCAGCAGTCAGGAAAGGTGTTTGAAAAAATGACACCTTTTAAAACGACTACAGCGAAAGGCACTGAATCGCTTAGAAGCTTAGGAATAGACGAGTCTGCGTTACTAGACGGAACAGCATTTTTCCTCAATGAAGAGACCGCTAAATCTTTAAAATCCGATTTATCGAGTTTTATAAAGATGGAACTTCCTGCGAATGATGCACCTATTGAAGTGCTGCTTTACGAGCAGAGTATATTCACAGATGATGCGACAATAAAAAGCAGTGAAGCTCCTGATGTAAGCCTTCCCTTACCAGATGTTAAATTTTACAGAGGTATAGTAGTTGGTCAAGAACATTCGCTTGTCGCATTGACCATTTCCAATGATGAAATTAACGGGTTGGTAACATATGACTCCCAAACGTATGTGCTTGGAAAAATCAAAGATTCTAAGACCAATGCGCACGTTTGGTATAAGGATCAAGATTTATTATTGGATGCACCATTTTCTTGCGAAACTATTCCCTCAGAAGAGCATGATGATTCGCCACAAGCTGAATCCATCGGAAGTCCAAAAACAATTAAATGTGTAAGAATGCGCCTTGAATTGGATAATGACTTCGTTGCTGATTTTGGGGGAACCATAGGAGCTACCAACTACATTACAGCTCTTTTCAATCAAGTATTGGTGCTTTTCGCCAACGATGACCTCGATGTTGTCGTTTCTGAAATATTTGCTTGGAATGGCAGCAGTCCTTACTCAGGATCCATCTCGGACAGACTTTTCCAAATGTCCAATAACTCTCCGAATGCTGACCTAACTCAGTTGATCTCATCACAAGGAGGCGGAGGTATCGCTTTCCTTTCTGGACTGTGTTCAGTTAATAACGGCGTGAGTGTTTCAGGCATCTACGGATTTTTTAATAACGTGCCAAGTTATTCGTGGGATGTAAATGTAACGACCCATGAAATTGGTCACAACCTTTCATCCGCACATACTCATGCTTGCGCATGGAATGGCAACAATACAGCAATCGACGGATGTGGACCTACTGCAGGTTACAACGAAGGCTGCAGTGCAGCTGTCCCTTCTGGAGGAGGTACTATTATGAGCTACTGCCACCTATTGAGTGCTGGTGTAGACTTTAATTTGGGTTTCGGCCCTCAGCCAACTGCCAGAATAGCAAGCTATATCAACTCAAGATCTTGTCTTGGAACAACTTGCGTTACCGCGCCTCCGGTAGAATGTACCGATGAGAGTTTGACATTAACGATCAACTTAGATGAATATCCTGGTGAAACAACTTGGGAAATAAACAGTGGTGCGACAATTGTAGCCACTGGCGGTCCTTACAGTGGTTCTTTTAGCACAGCAGTTCAAGATATTTGTTTACCAGTAGCCTGTTACACGATTACCTTCTTTGATTCATTCGGTGATGGCATTTGCTGTGGCTTTGGAGATGGTAGCTACTCTTTGACGGACGATTTAGGAACAGTTTTAGCGTCAGGTGGAGA
Source organism: Cryomorphaceae bacterium (assembly GCA_047633195.1). Classification (GTDB taxonomy): domain Bacteria; phylum Bacteroidota; class Bacteroidia; order Flavobacteriales_D; family Cryomorphaceae; genus JAKVAV01. The sequence goes on from JBLIEU010000058.1 coordinate 10,009, forward strand.
ATTCTTGACCGAAGAGACATCGTCATTTTGTTTGACTGATCCAGCAGCTTGCGACTTTGTCAACTTCAACGAATATTCTGTGACCTCCTACATTCCTTCTAGAGACAATGGAAACTGGGCGATTCAAGAAGGTGGAACAGCCATTTTCTTGGAAGACAATTCCTTGAAATACATTCCGATTAACTATAATGTAACGGCAACTACTAACTTGTCGTTTGAGTTTAGAAGCACAGACCAGGGATCAATCCATGCCATTGCTATGGAAACAGATGCGAATCTTACACTTCAACGTCTATTCCAACTACATGGTGGATTAAACAACAACAATGTAATTTCTGACTTCAACAACTATTCAGGATCTGCATACCAATCTTACGTGATTAATATTGGAAGCTACTACACTGGAAACAATTTGGATCTAGTTGTCCTTTCTGCCAACGTTAACCAATCTCCTGGTAATAATTCCTATTTCCGAAATATCAGATTGTACGAAGGCGATGCTTGTGGAAGCGCATCCTCTCCTCAGGGTTTATCTTCAGCATCAACTGACGGCAATTTCATTTTATTCCCTAACCCTACTAGAGGCGACATAGAGCTAACATCTATGAGTGGTATAGATATCCAGACTATTCAAATTTTCAGCATCACTGGTGCATTAATTGATCAGGTAGTTGTCAATGGGCCGAGAGCCACGATGGATTTCTCTGACAAGTCTCAGGGTATCTATTTGATAACATGGACAGACGCTAATGGTCAGAACCATCAAGAAAGATTGGTTAAGACACAGTAAGTATTTCTCTTTAAAAAACTAAAGCCGGGTTTCTACCCGGCTTTTTTGTGCCCAAAATTTCCTCGTCGAATCGTTATCTTTGCGGCAAATTTCGAAGCTTAAACCACCTTACATGAAAAATCATTCAGTTAAAGTTTATCCATCTAAAGCGAACCTTCCAAAAGAAGAGCAACTGGCCTATAAACTGGCTAAAATGGTTACAGATGACGTAACCATTAGCGCTGAAGTTGAGGATATGGTCATCAACCGAATCATCGATAACACTTCAGTAGCTATCGCCTCGGTTAATCGAACACCAGTGGTGAATGCAAGGGCTCAAGCTTTAAGTCATAAACGAACTGATAAAGGCGCCAATATCTTTGGAATGCCTAGAGATTTCAAGGTACACGCAGAATGGGCTGCTTGGGCCAATTGTGTCGCTGTAAGAGAGTTGGATTACCACGATACTTTTCTTGCTGCAGATTATTCTCATCCAGGGGATAGCATTCCTGCGGTAATTGCAGTTGCGCAGCAAATGGGAAAAAGCGGAAAAGACGTCCTTAGGGGAATTGTTGCCGCGTACGAAGTGCACGTTAATTTGGTGAAAGCAATTTGCCTACACGAGCACAAGATTGACCATGTTGCTCATTTATGTCCTGCTCAAGCTGCTGGTATTTGCGCCCTTTTAGGATTGGATACAGAAACTACTTATCAAGCCATCCAGCAAGCACTGCACGTTTCAGTATCGACACGTCAAAGCCGTAAAGGAGAAATTTCAAGTTGGAAAGCATACGTTCCCGGTCATGGCGCAAAACTCGCTATCGAAGCAGTGGACAGAGCCATGCGTGGCGAAAAGAGCCCGTCACCTATATACGAAGGAGAAGACAGTGTGATCGCATGGGTACTTGATGGTACCGATGCGAATTACACCATTCCACTTCCTGAAGCTGGTGAAGAGAAAAGAGCGATTCTCGAGACTTACACCAAAGAGCATTCAGCTGAGTATCAATCGCAGGCGTTGATTGATCTAGCCGCAAGAATGAAGGGAAAAATCCAAGACTTTTCTGAAATCGAGAGCATTTTGATCGAGACTTCACACCATACTCATTATGTGATCGGAACAGGATCGAATGATCCGCAAAAATTCGATCCATACGCCACTCGTGAAACACTTGATCACAGCATCATGTACATCTTTGCCGTGGCGCTTGAAGATGGTGCTTGGCATCATGAGCTTTCGTATGCTCCTTCACGAGCGCAGAGACCCGAGACCATCGAACTTTGGAAGAAAATATCGACCGTTGAAAAAGAAAAATGGACTACGCTCTACCACGATACTGACCCCGATAAAAAAGCTTTTGGCGGAAAAGTCATTATCAATTTAAAGAATGGTGACGTCATAGCAGACGAAATCGAAAGAGCCAATGCACACCCTGCCGGAGCTCGTCCATTTAAGCGTCCAAATTACATCGGAAAATTTGACATGCTAACTGAAAAACTTATCTCGAAGGAAGAAAGAAATCGATTCATCTCTGTTGCAGAAAGGCTAAAAGAGCTGTCTTCTCAAGAAGTAAATGATCTAACGGTAGAGATGCCTTTTGATAAAGTGAAAGAGAATCAACCAAACGAAAAAGGAATTTTCTAATGATCATAAGCGACAAATCTCCAGCAGAAAAGAGAGCGGCATTTAGAAAGCAACTGGATAGCGGTGAGCTTCTGCAATTTCCAGGAGCATATAACCCGATGGTGGCCATGCTCATTGAACAAAAAGGCTTTGACGGCGTCTACGTTTCAGGGGCTGTAATGGCCAATTCTTTAGGCCTACCTGATATTGGTATGACTACTTTGACGGAAGTCTCGCAATTTGCATCCGCCATCGCACGCGTCACATCACTCCCTACTATCATGGATATTGATACAGGTTTTGGGGAGACCATGAGTGTAGCTAGAACCATAAAAGAGTTAACCTACCTAGGTATGGCGGGATGCCATATTGAAGATCAGGTTAACCCAAAGAGATGCGGACACCTTGACAACAAAGAGCTAGTATCTGTTGATGCAATGGTTCAGAAGGTAAAGGCAGCAGCTGACGCAAAAACGGATGACAACTTCCTTTTGATAGCACGCACCGATGCTCGCGGCGCAGAAGGTCTGGACAAAGCACTAGACAGGGCCAAAGCTTACGTGGATGCTGGAGCTGATATGATATTTCCCGAGGCCATGAAAGATGAATCTGAATTTGAGGCATTCCGAAAGGCAGTTGATGTTCCGCTTTTGGCGAATATGACCGAATTTGGGAAATCACGCCTTTTGAATAAATCTGAATTGGAAAGCTTGGGATACAATATGGTCATCTATCCCGTTACCACTCAGCGACTGGCCATGTATGCAGTCGAGAAGGGCTTGGATATTATTGCCAAAGAAGGCAGTCAAGAAGGATCAGTTGATGAGATGCAGACCAGAAAAAGACTTTACGAAGTACTTCATTACGAAGACTACAACACTTTTGACAGTTCCCTTTACAACTTCAAATTATAACCACCTACTTATACCACCTACACATGAGTGATAAAATAATTGCACCGAAAGGACTGGCAGGAGTCGTAACAGACGAGACCAGCATATCTAAAGTAATGCCCGAGATCAATTCATTGGTTTATCGAGGCTACAAGGTTCAGGATTTAGCAGAAGAATGCTCTTTCGAGGAAGTAGCCTATCTGATGACTCACCCTGACTTGCCTAACACAGAACAATTGGCTGCTTTTGCAGGCAAGGAAAAAAGCTACCGTGATTTATCACATGACCTTCTCGAAGTCATCAAGAAGTTTCCGAAGGGAGCCCACCCAATGGATACATTGCGCACGGCCGTGAGTTATATAGGGATGGAAGATCCACGCATCTGGGATGATTCGCCGACGACGAATATGGACAAGTTCATCAGTCTACTTGCCAAAATCCCTACTGCAATTGCTGCGGCTTACCGCCACTCAAAAGGTCTTGAATTCATTGCCTCAAACAAAGACCTCTCGATCAGTGAGAACTTCTTTCACATGTGCTTCGGCAAAGTACCGGCAAAAGAAGTGGTGAAGGCTTTTGATGTTTCTCTCATTCTATATGCAGAGCACAGTTTCAATGCCTCGACATTCGCCACTCGCGTTATCACATCAACTACCAGCGATATGTACAGCGCAGTAGTAGGTGGGATTGGTGCCTTGAAAGGCCCACTTCATGGAGGTGCCAACGAGCAAGTCATGCATATGCTAAAGGAAGTCGGCGAGCCTAGCAAAGCAAAAGAATGGATGTTGGAAGCCCTTGTTGAGAAAAAGAAAGTGATGGGGTTTGGACACCGCGTTTACCGAAAGGGAGATTCTCGCGTACCCACCATGAAGAAGTACACAGAAAAAATGGCCGATTTTACGGGTGAGAAGAAGTGGTTAGAAATCGCCAATATCTTGGAAGAAACGATGGTTTCTGAAAAAGGAATCCATCCCAATTTAGATTTTCCTGCAGGTCCTGCTTATTATATGATGGGATTTGAGATCGACATGTTCACCCCTATTTTTGTCATGAGCCGCATTACGGGATGGTCCGCTCACATAATGGAGCAGCAGGCCGACAACAGAATTATTCGTCCGCTTAGCGATTACATCGGTGAACCCGAAAGAGCCGTAAAAGCAATGGCAGCTCGTTAAAACGAGTGCCTATTATTTATGAGTTTATAAGAATGGCCCCGTATTGGGGCCATTCTTATTTAACCCTTATTGATTCTTTGCATATTTTGTGGTGGTGAAAAGTTCGAGAAAATTACGGTCGGTGATTCTTATCTTTCTGGGGGTATTTCTGGCTATTTGTGTGTCCGCAATGCTCTACCTAAATGTTCATCTGGAAGAAGTCCTTAAAGAGCAAATAAATCTTCGTACCCCAAAGGACATCGAGATCGATTTCAAAGCTATCTCCATCAATACCCTGACCCAATCGGCAAGGATCGATCAGATTGAGGTATCCAAATACGACTCGGGATTTATCGACTGGAGCTCTAGCATAGACAAATTGTTTATCAAAGAACTTTCTGTGATAACGCTTCTAAAGGGAGACGGGCTAAAACTGGATTCCGTTGTCATTTCGGGCTTAGATATTGATGTTCATCAAATTTCTCAACGCGAGGCTCATCAAAATAGTGAAACTCCAAAAAAACGACCAAAATCTAAATTGCCATTGCAAATAGATGGTATTCGCATCTCCTCAGGAAGCTTTCACTATGATCCTGAAGGACCGTCTTTGGCCTCTGGGAGCTTCAGCTTTTCACTCGGTAATTTTCAGCATGATTCCTTAGCTAGAATTGATTTGAATGCGCAATTTCTGAATTCGCAGTTCAATATCCGCTTGGATAAAATGGTTTCGGAAGACTCCCTTTATGTCGCCCGCATTCAGTCTATTCAAAAAACACTTGGTGATACGGTTTTCATTGACAGTCTTTCCCTTTTGCCCACTCAATCCTTGGTTGCATTTACAAAGTTTTATGGCTGGAACAAGGGAATGCTCGGTGCAGAGGTTCCAGAAATTAAAATCAAGATAGATTTATCGAGTTATCCTGATTTTATTGGAATTCCATTTTGCTCGGTAAGAGAGTCGAAAATCCGTATCAATAAGGATAATCGCTGGCCTCTTCCTAATCGAACCACCTTGATGCCCCAAGAAATGCTTTCAGGACTACCCATCAAATTTCGGCTCGACTC
>JBLIEU010000059.1:0-14914 GCA_047633195.1 Cryomorphaceae bacterium
CCATGAGCAATATTGAAAATCTTAAGTCCGTCGCCAACCAAGTGCGAAGGGACATCGTTCGTATGGTACACGCCGTAAATTCAGGTCATCCAGGTGGTAGTCTTGGGTGTACAGACTACTTCGTGGCTCTGTACGGTGAAATCATGAAATACGACGCAGAGAATTTTACGATAGATGGAAAAGGCGAAGACCTTTTCTTTCTCTCAAACGGTCACATCTCACCAGTTTGGTATAGCGTACTCGCTCGAAATGGTTTTTTCAAAGTAGATGAATTGAATTCATTCAGAAAACTAAACACACGTCTTCAAGGTCATCCCACCACGCATGAGGGATTGCCTGGTATTCGTGTTGCTTCAGGCTCACTGGGGCAAGGGCTGTCAGTAGCAATAGGCGCGGCTATGGCCAAGAAGCTCAATGGTGATGACAGGTTGGTATACAGCCTTCACGGCGATGGCGAATTGCAAGAAGGTCAGATTTGGGAAGCTGCCATGTTTGGAGCCCACAAAAAAATTGACAACATCATTTCAACCATCGATTACAACAACAGACAAATAGATGGTGACGTTTCTGATGTGCTCAGCTTAGGCGACCTCAAAGGAAAGTGGTCCGCATTTGGATGGGACGTGCTCGAAATGAATGGTAACGACATGGAGGAAGTGATCTCCACTATAAAAGAAGCTCAAGGCAGAACGGGAAAAGGAAAACCTGTTATGATTGTCATGAAAACTGAGATGGGCGCTGGAGTTGACTTCATGATGGGATCCCATAAATGGCATGGTGTTGCACCAAATGACGAGCAACTCAAGAATGCCCTTTCGAAACTTCCCGAAACCGTGGGAGACTACTAAACCAATGAAGCGAATCCTTTTTGCCATAGCGATTCTTCTACTCAGTTTTTCTTTTGAGTCTAATGCTCAAGATGAACAGCTGACGAGGCTGCTCTTTGTTTTTGACGCGAGCAACAGCATGAATGCTACATGGCAAAGTGATCGCAAGATTACGGTAGCTAGAAAGCTCCTTTCGGAATCTGTCCGAGAATTGGATGGCAATCCCAATGTGGAAATGGGACTTCGGGTTTATGGACACCAAGTAGCCATCGCACCGGGAAAACAAGATTGCGAGGACACCAAACTTGAGGTATCATTCCGCCCCAATAATGGTATGTTGATCGAAAAGACTTTAGATCGAATCACTTGCAAGGGAACCACTCCCATCGCCCGCTCTTTGGAAAAAGCAGCAGGTGATTTCCCAGAATGTCCCGAATGCCGAAATATTATCATTCTTATTACCGACGGTATCGAAGCTTGTGATGGAGATCCTTGTGCCATTTCTAAAGCTTTGCAGCGCAGAGGCGTTATTCTTAAACCTTTTGTAATTGGTGTTGGACTTGAAGATGAGTTCAAAGACACGTTCAGCTGCGTCGGCAATTACTACGATGCCACGAATGAAGAGACGTTTAAAAAAATCCTAGATATCGTCGTTACACAGGCACTCAATAACACGACCGCACAAATCAATTTGATTGATGATTTTGGAAAACCATCTGAGTCCAACGTAACGGTTAACCTATTTAATGAGAGCACGGAAGCACTCGAATATGGTTTTGTCCATACCCTTAATCACAAGGGAAACCCAGACACCTTGAGCCTAGATCCGATCATCACTTACAGGATTGAAGCGCATACCATTCCGACACTCACAAAGAAAAACGTGAAAATCACAGCAGGGCAACACAACATCATTGCGCTAGACGCTGGTCAAGGCGACTTGGTCATAAACGTCGAGGGAAATCTGGCTAAGAATGTACCCATCATCGTAAGGAAAAAAGGGGAGCCTGAAACAGCTCATGTAATGTCTACCAATTTTAAAGAAAGGCTACTGACTGATTTTTATGACCTTGAAATATTAACGCTTCCGCGAACGAATATTTCGGACGTAGAAGTCAATCAGAACAGAACTACCACGATTACTATTGCCGAGCCAGGTGTGCTAAATCTATCACTGGCCTCTGCAGGATATGGGAGTATCTCTTTGGAGAATGGAAGCGATTTGGAATGGGTTACCAATATTGATAATTCGAATTTGCAACAGCAGTTTCAGCTGCAACCTGGAAAGTACAAATTGACCTATCGATCGAAGAATAGCAAACAAGTCATTTACACCATCGAAAGAGCTTTTTCCATATCGTCGGGCTCTTCTACCAATTTAAAACTCTAATGAAAGAATTTACCGTTCAGAACAAGCAGGATACACGAAGTGGCTTTGGTGCCGGGCTCGTTGAATTGGGAAGAAAAAATCCAAATGTCATCGGACTTTGTGCCGACTTGACGGGTTCATTGAAAATGGGCGATTTCCAAAAGGAGTTTCCCGATAGATTTATACAGTGTGGTGTGGCTGAAGCCAATATGATGGGCGTTGCGGCAGGACTTACAATTGGTGGAAAGATTCCATTTACGGGAACATTTGCCAACTTTTCTACCGGAAGGGTTTACGATCAAATTCGTCAATCCATTGCTTACTCTGACAAGAACGTAAAGATCTGTGCCTCGCATGCTGGTTTGACTTTGGGTGAAGACGGAGCGACGCATCAAATTCTAGAAGACTTGGGAATGATGAAAATGCTTCCTGGAATGACGGTGATCAATCCGTGTGATTACAATCAGACAAAAGCAGCCACATTGGCTATAGCCGATCATGTAGGCCCTGTTTACCTCCGTTTTGGCAGACCAAAAGTGGCCAACTTTACTGAGGTAGATCCTAACTTTCAAATCGGTAAAGCCTTGATGCTCTCAGAAGGAACGGACGTTTCGATCTTCGCCACAGGCCATTTGGTATGGAAAGCCATCGAGGCTGGACATATTTTGGCAGAGCAAGGAATAAGCGCTGAGATTATTAATATCCACACGATTAAACCTTTGGACGTAGCCGCAGTCTTAAAATCTGTAATGAAAACAGGATGTGCCGTTTCAGCTGAGGAACATATGGTTCTCGGTGGTCTTGGCGAAAGCATTGCCTCGGTATTGGCTAGAAACTATCCTGCGCCAATGGAGATCGTAGCTGTGAATGACAGTTTTGGCGAAAGCGGAACTCCTGAAGAGCTGATGACGAAGTATGGTATTGATACGCCTAATGTGGTTGAAGCGGCTAAGAAGGCTGTTAGTCGGAAAGCTTAAATCCTGCGGCTATAATGTGTGGTATCAAGCCTCTAGCTTGGTCTGAGGACTCGTCTTAAAAACGGTCATCTGCCTAAGGTGGATAATTTGATTTTGGAAACTAGAAGCGTCTTACAATCCAACTGTTTAGCTTAGAAATTTAGCCTCACGCGTTCACTGGCAAAGAATATGAAGTCCGAAGAGCGGCAAATACTCAAAGGTCTCCGAAACAAACAAACCAAAGAGGCAGCGTTTGTGCAGTTAATGAATCTGTACAAAAAGCCGCTTTATGCTCACGTGCGATCCATGACGGGCAATCACCCTGACGCGGACGATTCCCTGCAAAATGCCTTTGTGAAGGTTTGGAAACACATCGATGGTTTTAAAGGCGATTCGGCTTTATACACCTGGCTTTATCGAATTGCCACCAACGAGGCGCTCACTCTTTTAAACAAACGAGGGAAAATGCAGGTCGTTGATATGGAAGAGAGTCATCACAGTGGCGGACAGAGCGACGGGCCTGATGGAGATGAGATTAGGAAAAAACTAGATGAGGCCGTCGACACACTTCCCAAAAAACAACGAGAGGTTTTTGAGATGAAATACTTCTCTGAGATGAAGTACATTGAAATGGCTGAATTAACAGGGACTAGTGTGGGAGCGCTTAAAGCAAGTTACTTCCACGCCGTTCGGAAAATTGAAGACTACTTGACAAGTGATTAAACCTTTTGGACTGACTGAAGTCAAAAAACAGCTACTGGCCTTTTGTTAATAGCTATTCGCTGAGTAAAATTGAATAGAAAATGTCACAACAAGACAAAAACGAAAAAGACTACTTGAAGGAACTCGCTCCTCGCCTATTCTCGAAAAAGATGGATGCTGAACGTGAAGTTCCTCATGGCTACTTTGATTCAATAGAAAATCAAGTCTTATCGAAAATAGATCGTGACGATGAACTTGAGCCGAAAGGAAAGATTCGCTTATTGATCAATTTCAGAAATCTTTCTATCGCCGCTGGTTTGGCGCTCTTGATGGCTTTGATTCCTTTATTGAAAGACACTAATCCAGCTGAAACGGCGTCTATTCAGAGCGGATTGCAATCTATTTCAGAAGATGCCGCTCAGCTGTATTTGGCTGAAGAATACGATTTAGAGTCCATTGTTGCTGATATCGCATTTGAGAGTATTGATATCTCTGAGGATGAAGGACTCACCGAAGAAGAAATCTTGAATTACCTGCTCGACTCCGAAATTTCCGAGTCACTTTTACACGAGTCATTATAGTTTATACGATATGAAAAACGCAATTATCACTTTACTTCTTCTGCTTCCCGCCGTTGTTTGGGGACAGATGGAACATCCGCCACAGCTATCTCCTGAAAAACGAAAAGAAATCGAGGCCATGAAAGTGGCTTATCTCACATCTCAAATGGATCTCTCGCCCGAAGAAGCACAGGTTTTTTGGCCTGTATACAATCAGTTTCGCAGTGAGATGGATGAGCTGAGAGGTGAAGGAAGAAAGAAGCATCAGCTGTTTAAGATCAACCAAGCCGACTATTCCGACAAAGAATTGATTGAGCATATGGAGTTTAAGTTTGATCACGAGCGGGAACGCATCGCCATTGAAGAGCGATATTTCAAAGAGTTTGTGGAAATTCTCAGCCCACAGAAAGTTTTGACCATGACGGAAGCCGAGGAAGGTTTCAAGCGGGAGTTGTTGAGGAAAATGAGAGGGGAAAGGCAGGAGAAAAGGAATTAGAGAACACCCAAAAAGATATTATCATCTTATTGGGAACTGTTTATTCTAAACATCAAGGTGTCTCTATCCTTCATGACCAAAAAGTCAACACCCGAAGAAGTTTTAACAAATCGATAAGGAATCGGAACTACAAGAAATTCATTTTTTCAATGAGCACTTTGATCACCATATAGATTTGTCATCCGATCTCGCAATTCAATTTCCACTGATCAATTCAAATCCACCCCATTATGCTCTCATTTAGTAAGAGAAAACCGTGATTCTCGCAGCTAGAAGAGATTTCCGAGTTCAAGACCTGATAGTCCTGAATTAATTGATAATCATAATTCTTCCATTAGATTAGCTCGTTATTTTCCATGAAAATCCCTGTCGCAAAAAGAATAATTGTGAATGTTCCAAAAAAGAGTGTTTGCTTACGACTCAAAAGACCGTTTCTCTTCATCATCTACTAAAATACAATTTACCTTTACACCATGAATCTCCGAGATGATTTCTTTGCCCTCCAAGCACAGACTTCGCCCTACCCAATAGGAATTGAAGTAAGCCACGCCGAGGGTTGCTATATCTACGACACCAATGGTCAGCGCTACCTCGATATGATCTCGGGAATTGCAGTTACGAATGTTGGACACCGGCATCCTTTGGTGGTGAAAGCCATCAAAGATCAAGTAGATCGCTATCTCCACGTGATGCCTTACGGCGAATTTATCCAAGGCCCCCAAGTGGATCTGGCGCGAAAACTCACCTCACTCCTGCCTGATGCGTTGAATTCCAGTTATTTCGTGAATAGCGGAACCGAAGCCATTGAGGCGGCTTTGAAATTGGCAAAGCGATATACGGGCAGACGCAAAATCGTCTCTTGCCATAAGGCTTACCACGGATCTACCCACGGGGCCTTGAGCGTTTCGGGAAACGAAAAGAAGAAATACGCCTTTCGTCCACTACTGCCCGAAGTGTACTTTATGCGCTTCAATGAAATAGATGACTTGGCCTTGATCGATACCGAAACTGCCTGTGTCATTGTAGAAACGGTTCAGGGTGATGCGGGTGTGAGAATTCCAGGGAAGGCCTTTATGCTGGCTCTCCGCGCGCGCTGTACGGAAGTCGGTGCTCTGCTCATATTGGATGAAATCCAAACAGGCTTTGGCCGAACGGGGAAGTTATTTGCCTTTGAGCATTTTGGAATTGTTCCTGACATTTTAACTATCGCCAAAAGCATGGCGGGCGGAATGGCAATGGGAGCTTTTGTGAGCGATCGAGATATTATGGCCACGCTAAAGGAAGACCCGATACTCGGTCACATCACCACTTTTGGTGGTCACCCCGTATGTTGCGCCGCGGCTTTGGGAAATATCCAAGCGATCAAAGAAGGTAGGTTAGTCGAGACTTGCGAAGAAAAAGGAGTTCTCTTGGAGTCCTTGCTCAGCCATCCGTCCATCGTCGAGGTTCGTCGCATCGGAATGATGTTCGCCGTTGAATTTGAATCGGCTGACTTGGTTTACAAAATCGTAGATAAATGCCTGGAGAAAGGAGTTATCGCTTTCTATTTTCTCTCGTGCCCCGAAAGTTTTCGCTTGGCTCCTCCGCTCACTATTTCTGAAGAAGAAACCAGAATTGCGGCAATGGCAATCAATGAAGCAATAGAAGAGTCAGTAAATTAGTAGCTGCCCATCGATAAAAGTACTAAGGTGCAGGCTTCTTCAACCTCGATCCCTTCATTAACTAGGTCCATCTGAAAATCTTTATTTTCCGTTCCAGGATTGAAAATAACACGCTTTGGCTTAAGCTCTTTAATGTATTCTTTCCAGTAGTCTTGATTTCTCGGCCCCACATAAAGTGAAACTGTATCAACGTCAGCGAATGGCTTGAGCTCTTTGGTAATCGTAACCCCCGAAATTTCACCTTCCCGAAGTCCAACAGCCTCCACAGGATGGTCTGCTGCCTTGAGCATCTCCACGGCGCGATAAGAATAGCGCGATGTGTTGGGACTCGCTCCTATAACTACTGTGTGTTTCTTTTCCATTTGTTTGTATAAACAAAAAGCCCCAATCAAAGTTGATCGGGGCTTCTCAATGTTCCTCGTTTTATCTATTCATCACTATCACCTTCTTCGTCACCGTCAGTTTCTAGGTCATTGCTTGGCGTTGCTCCTAAGTCATCTGACCTTTCTTCTTCGTTGAGGACGTCACCTAAGTCTTCGTCATCTGAGATTAAAACCTTTGCTACTGCAGCAATGGCGTCATCGCCTTTCAGGTTGATCAAACGAACCCCTTGAGTCGCTCTACCCATGACACGTAGGCTTGAAACACTCATTCGAATGGTCAGACCGCTTCGGTTGATGATCATCAAATCATCCTCATCGGTCACGTTCTTGATTGAGATCAAGGCTCCCGTTTTCTCCGTTATGTTAAGGGTTTTTACACCTTTCCCTCCACGGTTTGTGATTCGGTATTCCCCTACTTCACTGCGCTTACCGTATCCTTTTTCAGATACGACCAAGACATTTACGGTAGGATCGCTGATGCAAATCATTCCGATTACCTCGTCATCTTTTCCTTCTAGGGTAACACCTTTAACACCTTGAGAAGTGCGGCCTACGGCTCTAACTTTCTCTTCATTGAAACGAATGGCTTTACCACTTTTCTTGGCCAAGATGATTTCGCTATTACCATCGGTAAGTTTAGCTTCCAATAATTGGTCACCGTCTTTAATAGTAATCGCGTTAATTCCATTTAGGCGCGGACGAGAATAAGCTTCCAACGACGTTTTCTTCACCACACCATTTTTCGTAGCCATTATTACGTTGTGGCTATTGATGTATTCGTTGTCTCTTAGATCCTTAGTGTTGATATAAGCCATGATCTTATCATCCTGTTCGATGTTGATCAAGTTCTGAATGGCTCTTCCTTTGGATATTTTTGATCCTTCTGGAATTTCAAAAATTCGCATCCAAAAGCACTTTCCTTTTTCGGTAAATATCAAAAGGTAATTGTGGTTAGTCGCAACAAATAAGTGTTCCAAGAAATCTTCATCCCTTGTTTTGCTTCCACGCGAACCGACTCCTCCTCTTGCTTGGGTCTTATATTCACTCAAAGAGGTACGCTTGATATACCCTAGGTGGGATATGGTAATTACCACATCTTCATCGGGGATCAAATCTTCAATGCTCATCTCGCTGGCTGAATATTCAATTCGCGAGCGACGCTCATCACCGTATTTCTCTTTGATTTCAATGAGTTCGTCCGTGATGATCTTCATTCTCATCCCTTCATCACTCAATATGAGCTTCAGGTGATCGATTAACTTCATCAATTCAGCGTGCTCCTCGCGTATCTTTCCGCGCTCCAGCCCAGTAAGCTTCTGCAAACGCATGTCAAGGATCGCTCTAGCCTGAATTTCAGAAAGGGCAAACTTCTCGATTAAACCGTTACGCGCCTCTTCTGGAGTTGCGCTGGCTCTTATCAATTTAATCACCTCATCGATATTATCGAGAGCGATAAGCAATCCTTCTAATATATGCGCTCTTTCCTCGGCCTTACGCAACTCATATTTCGTACGACGAACAACCACTTCGTGGCGGTGCTCCACAAAGTTGTAAATCATATCCTTAAGATTAAGCATCTCAGGGCGCCCTTTTACAAGGGCAATATTATTCACTGAAAATGAGGTTTGTAGAGCAGAGTACTTGTAAAGTTTATTCAACACTACATTTGGAATAGAGTCGCGCTTTAGTTCGTAAACGATCCTCATTCCCTTTCGGTCAGACTCGTCACGGATATCGCTAATCCCTTCAATCTTTTTGTCATTGACCATGTCCGCAGTTTTGCGGATCATTTCTGCCTTATTGACTTGGAAAGGAATCTCAGTGACAATAATAGCCTCTCTCCCTTCTCTGATTTCTTCAATATTGGCTTTAGCCCGCATCACTATGCGTCCACGACCTGTTTCGAAAGCTTGCTTTACACCTTCATAGCCATAAATAATTCCACCTGTTGGAAAGTCAGGAGCCTTTATATGCTCCATTAGGCCTGCTATATCAATGTCTCTATTGTCTATGTAAGCAATGACTCCGTCAATCACTTCTGTCAGGTTATGCGGAGGCATATTTGTTGCCATACCTACTGCGATACCACTGGCACCATTTGCCAATAGATTTGGAACACGTGATGGTAAAACGGTCGGCTCTTTTAAGGAATCGTCAAAGTTTAACTGGTAGTCAACGGTTTCCTTGTCAATATCCGAAAGCATTTCTTCAGCTATCTTTTGAAGGCGTGCCTCAGTATAACGCATTGCTGCCGGACTGTCACCATCTACTGAACCAAAGTTTCCTTGACCGTCTACCAACATGTACCGCATTGACCAAGGTTGGGCCATACGTACCATAGCATCATAGACAGAACTATCTCCATGTGGGTGAAATTTACCCAATACTTCTCCGACTATACGGGCAGACTTCTTGTATGATCTGTTTGAGTAGACACCTAGTTCCATCATTCCGTAAAGAACACGGCGGTGGACAGGCTTCAGCCCATCCCTTACGTCAGGGAGTGCTCTGGAAACAATAACCGACATCGAATAATCGATGTAGGCCGATTGCATTTCGTCTTCTATATTGATGGGGATGATTCTTTCTCCTTCTGCCATTTTATGCTGTCAATTGAAAATTTGTACGGTTTTTGCGATACGTAAAGTCGATTGCCGAAAGTAGTGATATAACGATGGCTGCCTGTTGTATATAAGGGTGTTTTATCAACAAAAATGTGTGAAATATTAGACACATAAATGACAGCATGTCAGAATCGACAGGCTTATATTTGAAAATATTCAATATAGGTGTAACTTTAGAACAACCTTTGCCTCAAACTAGTTATAGTGTGTGAGAGTAAAATTAATTAGAAAGGAAGGATTTCATGGAAGCAAAATTTTCTCCCAGAGTAAAAGATGTAATCAGCTATAGCAGGGAAGAAGCTCTGAGACTAGGGCATGATTTTATTGGTGTAGAACACTTACTACTTGGCATCATCCGCGAGGGTGAAGGGACTGCCATTCAAATAATGAAAAATATCGGCATTGATCTCAAAGAACTGCGTCGGACTGTAGAATCAAGCACTCGTTCGGCTTCTGCCAAATCGGGCAACTTAGGTAATATACCTCTGGTTAAGCAAGCTGAAAAAGTATTGAAGATCACATACCTAGAAGCAAAACTCTTTAAAAGTCCAACGATTGGCACAGAGCATCTTCTCTTGAGTATTCTCAAGGATGAGGACAATGTGGCAACGCGAGCTCTGTCAAAATTTAGAGTGGAATATGACACGGTACGCGACGAACTCGAAACGATGGGCGCAGGCGATGAGCTACCTAGAAGTAGTATCAGCAGTCCTCGCGCAGAATTCCCTGGTGCATCTGATGATGACGACGATGATATGAGCGGTGGATTCTCTGGAGGATCGGGCAATGCAGGTACTCGACGAGTTTCTGACAGCAAATCGAAAACTCCTGTTCTCGATAATTTTGGCCGAGATCTGACTAAAATGGCCGAGGATGATAAACTCGACCCTATTGTAGGAAGGGAAAAAGAAATTGAGCGAGTATCTCAAGTACTTTCGAGAAGAAAGAAAAATAATCCAGTATTAATAGGAGAACCTGGAGTAGGTAAATCAGCTATTGCTGAAGGCTTGGCCCTTAGAATCGTTCAGCGTAAAGTATCTCGGGTGCTTTTTGACAAGAGAATCGTTTCGTTAGATGTAGCTTCATTGGTAGCAGGCACGAAGTACCGTGGTCAGTTTGAGGAACGCATGAAGGCGGTGATGAATGAATTGGAAAAGTCTCCTGAAGTGATTCTTTTCATTGATGAAATTCACACCATTGTAGGAGCTGGAGGAGCAAGTGGTTCTTTGGATGCATCCAATATGTTCAAACCAGCCCTCGCCAGAGGAGAAATTCAATGTATTGGTGCTACCACATTGGATGAATATCGTCAATACATCGAGAAAGATGGTGCATTGGAACGTCGTTTCCAGAAGGTGATGGTTGAACCAACTAATGAAGAAGAGACTTTTCAGATTCTCAACAATATCAAAGAAAAGTACGAAGAACATCATAGCGTAACTTATACAGATTCAGCCTTAAGAGCCTGCGT
The DNA here is from genome assembly GCA_047633195.1 of Cryomorphaceae bacterium. Classification (GTDB taxonomy): domain Bacteria; phylum Bacteroidota; class Bacteroidia; order Flavobacteriales_D; family Cryomorphaceae; genus JAKVAV01. The sequence continues at coordinate 11,050 of JBLIEU010000059.1, forward strand.
AACACTTACGAGTAGATACATCTCTGATAGACACCTGCCAGACAAGGCCATTGATGCTTTGGACGAAGTGGGGTCGCGCGTGCACATCATGAATATTAAGGTGCCCGAAGAGATAATCGTAGCTGAAAAGGCGATCGAGGAAATAAAAGAAGAAAAGAATCGCGTAGTCCGCAGCCAGAAGTATGAAGAAGCTGCCAAGCTCCGCGATAGAGAACGGAGCCTTATTGAAGAGTTGGAAACGGCTAAGAATAAGTGGGAAGAAGAAGCCAAGAATCACAGAGTAACAGTGACCGTTGATAATGTAGAGGAAGTCGTAGCTATGATGACTGGTATTCCTATGCAGCGAATAGCTGAAAAGGAAAGTGGTCGATTGGCCAAGATGAACGACGAACTTCATGATTCTGTAATCGGTCAATCAAATGCTGTAGGTAAGGTGGTGAAAGCGATTCAGAGGAATCGAGCTGGGTTGAAAGATCCGGATAAACCAATTGGGTCATTTATTTTCCTAGGGCCCACTGGAGTTGGTAAAACGCAATTGGCTAAAGAATTGTCAAAGTATCTTTTCCACAGTGAAGACTCGCTCATTAGAATTGACATGAGTGAGTACATGGAGAAGTTTGCTATCAGTCGATTGATTGGAGCACCTCCAGGATATATTGGATATGAAGAAGGAGGCCAGCTTACCGAAAAAGTGAGAAGACATCCCTACTCCATTATATTGCTCGATGAGATTGAAAAAGCGCACCCAGATGTTTTCAACTTATTATTACAGGCATTAGATGACGGTCAGCTTACGGATAGCCTTGGTCGAAAAATTGACTTCCGGAACACGATATTGATTATGACTTCGAATATTGGAGCGCGTCAGCTTTCCGATTTTGGAACAGGTGTAGGTTTTGGAACCAGGGCTAGAGTTGAGAATGAAAACTCAGCACAAGCCGCGGTTATACAAAATGCTTTGAAAAAGGCCTTTGCACCTGAATTCTTGAATCGAATTGACGACGTGGTCATCTTTAACTCTTTGTCAAAAGGCGACATCCACAAGATTATAGATATCGAACTTGGAAAGCTTTACAAGCGAATCAACTCTTTGGGCTATTCAGTAAAACTGAGTGAAGTGGCTAAAGATTTCATTGCGGATAAAGGTTTTGACGAAAAATTTGGGGCTCGTCCATTGAAGAGAGCGATCCAGAAGTATGTCGAAGATCCGATGGCAGAGGAAATCATCAATGCCAATCTGGAGGAAGGTGACACCATTCACATCGGAAAGAAAAAGGATGCTGAGGAAATCAGTATTCGAATCACTAAAGGAAAGAAGCCTAAGAAAGAGGAGAATTAGTCCTTGAAAAGGATGAAATAGAAAAAGCCACCAGCATATACTGGTGGCTTTTTTCGTATTAAATATTTAAATAGCTTCGACTACCGAGAGGTTATCTCAAATAAGGATTTAAGATAACCTCTCGCTACTTCAGCTCAATTTCTATCTGGCTTTCTCCATCTACTTGAAATGCCACATCTGTCCAATGCGGAGGCTTGACTAGTGGTCGATAATTATTTGAAAAGCCGAAGGGCTCAGAGGGATAGAAGAAAAAATTTCTATCCAAGTCTCCATTTTTGTTCGTGTCTTGAAATATTGCAACTGCATACTCTCCTCTTTCAACTTTAAATTCGACAACAGTATCAGTGTAATCTGATACAGTGATCACTTGCTGACGGTACATCTCTTTCGTTAGAAAAGTGGTATAGTGGCTGAAAACGGCGATCATGATCTTAGAATCGTCGTCTTCAACGTTGGTAATTCTGACCTTGAGTGTCATAAGTTCGTCAGAATGATCCAGAGTTGGAATAATTCCTAGGATCACTAAAAAAAGGCTGATAAATATTTTCATTAAGTGGAATTACAAGCATAAAACAACGAGTGATTCGTGTTTCCCTAATCCGAACAAATTTAATATTTTCTCTAATGTATTCATAAACAAACCAATAATCGACCAATTAATTTTTTTATTCGACGAATGGCAACCATCTAAAGATGTCCCGTCTTAGAAGCAACCAATGATTTTGACGTAAATAATCAAGATGTTAACTTACACATGCTCCGCCTAACCAGCGGAGTTTTTTTTTGGACATCATTTGTTGACATTGGTTGGTTGAAAATTGCCCATTAAACAAGTAAAACACTTCTTCGTTTGCTCTACTTTAGATCCCAAAACAAATTAAATTATGAAAAGAGTATTAAGCCTTACTTGCAGCCTAGCACTAGGACTATTTTTATTTTCCTGTGGAGGAGGAACGACTGAAGAAACTTCTGAAACAGAAGATGCTTCAATGAATGAAGAGACAGCGGAAACTGAAGGTCCATCAGGATCATACATGCTTTCTCAGGAAGAAAGCATGCTTGCCTGGGAAGGTACAATGCTTAAGATTGGTGGTGTAAGCCTTTACGGTCACACGGGCACTCTCGCCTTCCAGAAAGGAATGATGACCATGGAAAACGGTAAAATCGTTACAGGAATGTTCGTAGTAGAAATGAATACTATTATTCCTACTGATGAAGCCTATAATGCTGAAGAAGGAAGTACTCCTGAGAAATTGGTAGGTCATCTTTCTTCTCCTGATTTTTTCGCAGTTGATTCTTTTCCTACTGCTACTTTCCAAGTTACTGGAATGGAAGATGGAAAAATCATGGGAGACATGACTATCCGAGGCATCACGAATGCTGAGACAATGGAAAATGTTACAATGGAGACAATGGACGGTAAAGTAAAAGCGACTGGTTCAATGACATTAGATCGTCAAAAGTACAATGTCGCTTTTGACTTGGGAGCGGAGGATAAAATCATTTCTGACGATTTGGATCTAGAATTTACTATAGTTGCAGTGGCTGACGCTGCAATGTAATTCTTCACATTAATCTTACTTCAAAACCCCCGGTCATTTGATCGGGGGTTTTGTTTTGAAGATGTCCAAGAAAACAGCCTTCGGAGGAGATAATAATTATCGATATTTTAAGTCCAAGGGTGCGCGAATTACAAGAGAGAATGATTTTGTTGCGCTGAAAGAATGGCTGCATAGGCTCTGGTCAGAAAGAACGCACTCTTGTTCAGCAGGTGGCCGCAGTATGCCATGCAGTAAGCAGTATTTCACTTCAATCGTTTCGCTAATTCAAAAGGAATTAAATGATCTCTTAAAAAAAAAAACATTCATCCCGCAGGCCCTCGGTGTGTATATAGATTACTTGCCCAAATTCCTATCGATGAAGAATACCAAGGAGAGGCGATTGATCTTTTTTCAAGGCTTTGATAAATCCCTCTTCACCCATCGCCATCCAAGTATTTGCAATGACGATTATTGCCAATCAAATAAAGCAATATCCCAGTCTAACTGTTGAGCTAGAAGTAGCACTCCAGTTCAAATTTCATGAGGATTCGGCTGAATTCAAAAGCAGGGCGAGGAAAATCGCTAAAGCTTATGGGCTCAGAGTTGATGAAAATTTGTAATTTCCGAATCTTCAATTGGATAAATGAACAGACTGTTTTTATGTATTATCGCAAGTGTGTTGGCCGTATCGACCATATGCAATTGCGTGAACTTCCAGTTGGATGGTAAACTGAACTTTGTGCTTGCAGATCTAGCCTGTGAATCGGAAAGCGAAATAGAAGCGATTGATATTCGCCTATTTGCGACTCAATCAGTTGAGAAGAATCGGATGGTTGAATCAAATGACGTAGCGCTAATGCCTTATTCAGAAGGATTAGCTTTTGACAGTTTCCTCGAAGTGCCTATCCCACCGCCGAAAGGGTAGTATCTTATTCCTTTCTTCTTAGCTCTAGTTTACTCATAAATCACCCGAATTTTTTATGAT
>JBLIEU010000060.1:0-14659 GCA_047633195.1 Cryomorphaceae bacterium
TCAGTGCCGATGGGAGTGGAGCTCACCTCAATCCTGCCGTGACTATTGCTTTGGCTACCGCAGGGAAATTCGATTGGCAATTGGTTCCAGGATATATGCTCTCTCAAGTGCTTGGCGCTATGATGGGGACGACTTTAGTCTGGTTGAACTATAAGAAACAATACGACGCTACTGATGACAAAGAGGCCCTGAGAGCAACATTTTGTACTTCTCCGGCTATCCGCAACCCCCTGTGGAATTTCGTAACAGAGGCGATAGGGACGTTTACTTTGGTTTTTGGCGTCTTCTTTATTGCAGGAGGAAATTTTTCGGGAGAAGCTGTTTCGCTTGGGTCATTGGATGCACTTCCAGTGGCGCTTCTGGTAGTTGGAATTGGATTTAGCTTAGGCGGCCCAACAGGGTATGCCATCAACCCAGCTCGAGATCTCGGACCGCGAATCATGCATGCGATACTTCCTATAAAGAATAAAGGTACAAGTGACTGGTCTTATTCATGGATTCCAATTATTGCTCCCTTGACTGGAGGTGTTTTAGCGGCATTGGTATACGCTCTGGTAGAAGCAGTTTAATGGACACTTTCTTATAGCAGAAGGCATTTGCGAATGTTTTACATTCGGTTTACATGCTTTTACATTGATTTGAATTTTTCGGAATCCATCTGCGGTACATTCGGTTTGAACAATAAACAAACACGGATATGAAAAGTCAGATTCTCATTTTTAGCACGCTCATTATTGCGGCAGGTCTAGCTGCTTTTGGAATTACAAAAGACAGCGATCTTACGGAGCCAATTGCCGATAATCCTTGTAAAGCTGAATTTACCCCGCGTACTCCAATTGCCGATATCTTCAAGCCAAATGTTCTCACCGACTTCTTTTACGATTTCGGACCGCGGTTTAATCCCATTACCAAGCAAGAGTTGTCCGAGGCCAGATCTGTCTCAGATTTTGTCGATCAGAAAGAAATTGCGAGGATGGATGGTGTTAGATCTATGACGGTTATCGTCATAGAAAATGACATCCAAACCGACCAGAGAATTTCGGGAAAAGGCAAAAAGCTATCGAATGACCAACTGAAACTGATTCAGTCATTTGACTACTCTTCTCACTTTTTGATTCGAGCAGAGTTTCGATCAAATCGACAGGTCGAATTAAGGGAAGAGAACATTTACCGTCCTCACATGACGGTGGTGCCCGAAAAGCAAGCGGCTTACGAAGGGGGCAAGGAGGCTTTGCTCAGTTACATGAGAGAGAGCAACCAAAAAAACACTTACAATTTGGATGAGAAGAAACTCCAGCCTGCCAAGCTCAGCTTTACGGTAACCAAAAACGGGATGGTTGAACAGGTGAGCCTAGATAGAACATCGGGTTACATGGCTATCGATGAATCCATGATCAAATTGGCCAATAACCTTCCTGGAAAATGGCAGCCCGCAGAAAATGCCAAAGGCGAAAAAGTCGACCAAGTTCTGGTGCTTTCATTCGGAATGGTGGGTTGCTAAGAGACCTGACATACGAGAAAAAAAAAGGCCTCTTTGCTATCCAGAGAGGTCCTTTTTTGTTCCAATGGTTTGTGAGCTGCGTAGCATTGCCTCTTCAGTAGTTCATTGAAACAGCCTTGCTATGCCGCTTTAACATTCCTATAAATGTCATAAACCCGACAGCTGATTTCATGTTATTGGATAGAATGAAGGTTATCTTGCAGCTTGCGAAAAACATGTAAAGAATGAAAAAATCTACTCTGGTCTGCAGCATTGTTGCAGGTATATTGTCTCTAAGTGCTGTTGGTCAAAATGATAATCTTGAGCGAGTTTCCAAACAACTGCAATCTGTTTATCCTGAATTAAGGTCTTCAGATGTTCAAAATTTAAATGTCGATGCAAGTCATGTATCGAAGCCAAGCGGTATAAACTATGTGTATCTCAATCAAACGGCCAATGGAATTCGAATTAAGAATTCTTCGATTAATGCAGCCTTTGACCAAGAAAACAAACTAGTTAATCTCACTGGAAACCCTATTGACAATGTTCTTTCAAGAGCTGAAAGTTCAGAACCAAGTCTTTCATTGAATCAAGCTATAGAAGGCACCATTGCAAAGCTGGGAATCCAAGGATCTGTTTCTGTTGAACAGCTTGAAGGATTCAAATATTCTTTGGTAATTGATGCAGGGAATTATTTGCACGAGACAAAAGCCGAATTGGTTTATTGGTTCACCGCCGAAGAGGAGTTGAAGCTAGTATGGAACTTCAATGTCGATCTACCCGATGAAACCCATTGGTACGATTTCATGATTAGCGCGCAGACGGGTGAAGAAGTGGAACGAATAGACTGGCAAGTGTCGTGTACTCATTCAGGTGCTCATTCCGAAAAAGCAGACGGATGCAGTCACTTTGAAGAAGAAGCATCCTCGTCGGTTAAAAGAACTACCCTTGATGGCTCTGTTTACAATGTTTTTCCTTTCCCCGTTGAAAGTCCCAATCACGGCAATAGAGCTTTATTGACGCAACCAGCTGTTTCGACGGCTTCTCCATTTGGGTGGCATGATACCAATGGGAATCCTGGTGCTGAATTCACTAATACCAGAGGAAACAATGTTTACGCATACGAAGATGCGTCGGATACAAACCAGCCTGGACAGAGTGCTGAAGGAGGCGAAGATTTGAATTTTGATTTCTCACTTAATATATCAAACAACCCTGATACCTATCGGGACGCTGCCATCACGAACCTTTTTTATGCTAATAATGTCATCCACGACATATTGTATGCGAATGGCTTTGATGAGGCCTCTGGAAATTTCCAGGACAACAACTACGGAAACGGTGGCTTTTCAGGTGACGAAGTGCGCGCAGAAGCGCAAGACGGCGGGGGACTTAACAATGCCAATATGGCCACTCCTGGTGACGGTTCAAATCCGCGCATGCAGATGTACTTATGGAATACCGGAGTTGCTTCTGGGAGTTTTATAGCCAATTCACCTGCTTCCATCGCATCTGCTTATCCATCATCGGCTCCTTCAACTTTTGGTCCTGGTTTTCCTGCCGCAGGACTTACAGGAAATTTGACTCTTGTAGTAGATGCTGATAATCCAATAAACAATGGATGCTCTGAAATAACCAACCCTGGTGAGATTAGTGGGAATGTTGCTTTTATTTACCGCGGTGGTTGCAGTTTTGTAGAAAAAGTGGCGTTAGCCCAAGAGGCAGGTGCAATTGCTGTTATTATCATTAATAATGTTCTCGGAGAAGATCCCTTTACTCCTGGCGGGACCTCTACTGAAATTACAATCCCATCTTTAATGGTTTCATTCGATGTGGCTGAAACCTTCCTAGACGCCCTCGCAGAAGGTCAAGAAGTCAATGTTACCTTGGAGGATTCTGATAGCAGTATACTGAAAGATGGAAGTTTCGACAACGGGATTGTTGTGCACGAATATATTCATGGTCTTTCCAATAGACTCACTGGTGGAGCCAATAACTCGGGATGTCTCTCTGGCGATGAGCAAATGGGAGAGGGCTGGAGTGATTACTACGCCATTATGATGACGATGGATTTAAGTGCGGATAATCCTGTTTTTAGACCTATGGGTACATTTGCTAACGGTGATCCAATCGATGGAAACGGTATCAGACCCGTTCCTTATGACACTTCATTTGCAGTAAATGCTTTCACTTATGCTTCTGTACCTAGTCAAAATGTATCCATTCCTCATGGAGTGGGTTTTGTTTGGTGTACGATGCTTTGGGATATGACTTGGGATCTAATTGACGTTTACGGATTTGACGCAGACCTTATCAATGGAACAGCGGGAAACAACATAGCAATGCTGTTGGTGACGGAAGGATTGAAGCTTCAGCCTTGCGGACCTGGATTTGTTGATGGCAGAGATGCCATTCTTTTAGCCGACCAACTCCTTTATGATGGAGCAAATCAATGCCTCATTTGGAATGCCTTTGCGAAAAGAGGGCTTGGTTTTAGTGCAGATCAAGGTTCATCGCAAAGCCGTACTGATGGAACTGCAGCTTTCGATACTCCAGCAATTTGTCAGGAGGTATTTACTGCCCCTACAGCGGCTTTCTCAGTTTCGGCAGAAACGAGCTGCACAGGAATTGTAGAATTCTTTGACGAAAGCGAAGATGTTCCTCAGTCTTGGTTCTGGGAATTTGGAGATGGGAATACGAGTGATGAACAAAACCCACTGCATCTTTACGAGGAGCAAGGCTTTTATACGGTATCGCTTACTGTGACTAATACTTTGGGTGAGGATGAAGCAATCGAAGCGAACCTTATCAATTTCAGCGTTCCTTCAGAACCTGAAGCCGATGGGGTTTCTGGATGTGCAGGCGATATAGTAGAATTGACTACTTCATCTCCTGACGGAAATGAGGTGAGATGGTTGAACTCCGAGCTGGATCAAGTAGGATTAGGTAATAATCTTGAGATCACCATTGGTGCTGAAAATGAAACGTATTTCGTTCAAAATTTTTCAGAGCTTCCGCTAATTGATTTCGTAGGTCCGCTTGACAATGATTTTGGAACTGGTGGGAATCACGGATCGGCATACGTAGGAACGATTATTTTCGAAGTTTTTGAGCCAATAACCATAGAGTCAGCTTTAGTTATTAGCGGAGCTACAGGTTCAAGGTCTATTCGGTTAATTGAAGGTCTTAACAACGATGGCTCAACACTGCAAACAATAGTTGTAGATGTGGACTTCACAGGCTCAGGTCGGATTGACTTAGGGTTCGAAATAAACGAACCAGGCATATACAGCATGGGTCTCAATAATGCTGAATTCTACCGAAATGATATGGGCGCCAACTATCCTTACGAAATTGACGATGTGATGACGATCATCGGCAGCCCTGCAGGTCCTGAATTCTATTACTACTTCTACGACGTGGAAGTCTCTACTAGAGGCTGTGTAAGCGATTTGGTAGAAGTTGTAGCGGAAGTTACAGGCGAAGCTACTTTCAGTTTTGAAGAAAACGATTTGTCGATCTCATTTACCGATGAATCACCTGAAGCCTCTTCCTGGTCATGGAACTTTGGCGATGGAAACGTATCTACTGAGCAAAATCCAACACACACTTACGCTGCCCTAGGAGTTTACGACGTAACCCTTACCGTTGATGATGGGTGTTCGATGACTATGAATATTCCTGTAGGAACAACCTCCACGGATGATATTGGTGCCGCAAGAGGTTTCTCTGTTTATCCAAATCCAGCTTCTGGCATGGTGTTTTTAGACAATCTTGAATTTGGAAGCGACCGTTTAACCTTGCGTTTGCATGACATGACTGGAAAGGAAGTGTTGAATAAAGACTTCATGGGTGAGCGCAGTGAGTTAAATCTCGCAGGTTTGAACTCTGGCTTGTACTTTATTTCAGTTTCTGAAAGAGGTGCCAACAGCATTCTTTTCCGAGATAAGCTGACTATTGCAGAATAATCTTATTTTTCGGAAATGAAGAATAGTATTGTAAAAGCTTTTGGGGTGTGCATTTTAATAATGTGCGCCCCTTTTTTCGCAAACGCTGCTCATATAACGGGTGGAGATCTGACAGTAAAACACATTGAAGGGAATACTTTCGAGGCTACACTAACACTGTATAGAGACTGTGCGTCGGGTGGGGCTGATTTTGACGGAGTTGTAGAAATTACGGTTTTTGACGCCTTGACAAATGAGCACCTGAACGGGCTGGATTTCGTGTTCAATGGTTTTGAAACGATTATACCAGTTCTCGGAAACTCGTGTTTTACACCCGATGTCTGCTTGGAAATAGGAGTGTATCAAACCCAATTTGAATTACCCAATAACCCGAACGGATATTATCTTTCAAAAGAAAGGTGTTGCAGAAATGCTTTAAGTCTGAACTTGGATGGGGCTAATTTGGGTTTTGTTTTTACCGTAGATGTTCCCGATCCAGCTTTGCAAAACTCAACTCCCGAATTTGGTGAGTATCCATCCGAGGCATACCTCTGTTTAAATGGGGAGAATTTCATAGATTTTGGTGCAACAGACGTCGACGGTGATTCTTTGACGTATTCTTTTACCGAGCCATACAATGGTGAGTCAAGTTTTTTTGCACCAAACCCAGCCGTTTCTAGTGCAAAGCCTTACACGACCATTTTTTGGGCACCCGGTTTCGCTACAGATGATCAAGTGGGTGGGGCAATTCCTATGACTATAAATCCTGAGACAGGTCTCATAGTCTCCCAGCCAGATCAGGTAGGTGCCTTCACTGTTGTGGTGCAAGTTCAAGAATTTCGAGATGGAATATTAATAGGCACAGTTAGGCGAGAATTGCAACTAACCTCTACTGTCTGTCTGGTAGATCTGCCCTCAGTCATTAACACTCCAAATGGCGATACCATTTTTGATGTATTTGCCAATACGGAGACTTGCATACCTATCGTCGTGACCGATCCAAATATTGGAGACACCCTATTTTTGCAAGGAGCGGGTACTATTTTGGATGGCACGGTCATACCACAAGCTATTTTTCCAGAGGCCAATGGGTTCTCTACCATAGAGCAAGAATTTTGCTGGTCGCCTGTATGCGAAAACTTGCAAGACGATCCCTACATGGTTACACTTACAGCTTTCTCACGTGGGTGTGCCAATGAGGTCTTGATTACAGAACAGGACATCTACTTCAACGTAATTCTGGAGGTAGATGAAACCACTTTACTCGAAGAACCTTTTGGTGGTAAGGTGACCATCGATCTTTACGATCCTTCGACACATTGCTTTGATTTTGTTTTTCTCGATCCCAATGTCGCTGATACGGTGTTTGTGACACCTAGCTCAAATATCTTCGATTTTCCAAACGTAGATGAACTCACTCCAGATGTGGATCAAGGTTCGGTTACTTTACCCTTTTGCTGGAATGTGATATGCGAAGATGTCAGGGATGAACCTTACTTTGTCGATTTTGAAGTCATTGCGACAAATTGCGAGGTTCAAGATACGGTGACCTTTTCAGTGCCAATAGATGTAATCGTTCCACCCGATGAACCAGCGGTTTTCATACAGCCTTTCGATACCATTTTCTGGGAGTTTTATGCGACCGATACGTTCTGTATGCCAGTTACTTTCGTTGATCCCAATTTCTTTGACACCCTTGAAGTAAAGGCTACTTCTGAAATATTTAACCTGCCCGATAACCCAGCTTTCATTGATACCCTGCAGGGATTGGTTCAGCTTAGTGGCAATTTATGTTGGGTTCCACAATGCAGTGATGTTCGTGAAGAGCCTTACCTAATTAATTTCACTGGAACATCAGAAAGTTGCAAGACCAATGAAACGGTAGAAAAGACCCTTGTTCTCTATCTTAACTTACCGCCAGAGGAGGCGCCAGTGTTTGAATTGCCTCTCTTCGGTTTTGAAGTGGACCACAGTGTAGGTGATGACCCAATAGATTTTAGTGTGGCAGTATCAGATAGAGATTCATACGATACGCTTACTTTAAGCGCTCAAGGATCTGTTTTTTCAGATGTGACCAACATTGCCTTGTTCGAGGGATTTCCTGTGAACACGGAGTCTGTTTTTGGTCAATTCAATTGGGTACCTGATTGTTCTGATGTAGAAGTGGATCCTTATCTAGTTGTCTTTACGGTTGTCTCGGAAAGTTGTCAAAAATCGGTAACCCGAACTTTGGAGGTTCCCATATCCGTCACAACGCCTACGATGGGTATCATCGAGCCGATTCAAAATATTTTCACACCTAACGGTGATGGCCTCAACGAGTTTTGGACCATTGAGAATAAAAATGACCCATGCCTTCTAAATTTTAACAGTGTCGTATACGATCGCTGGGGAAAGGAAGTCTTCCAAACGAATGATCCCGCCTTTATGTGGGAAGGTAATTATAGCAATGGAAATGATGCAAGCGCAGGTCAGTTTTTCCAAACCATTGAGTATTTCTACAAAGATGCTTCTCAGAATTACAATGGTACCATTACCCTTACTCGATAAATATAGAGCCCTTTAAGGGTGAAACTAATTATTGGGCGATCCGTAAGATGCCCAAAGCCAATAATGCTCTCCCTTTATTATCCTATTTTTGGTGCTTACCATCATGAACGGCGCGGCAAGTTTTTAATACTTGCCGCGTTTTTCATCTCCTACTGCGCTCATCGAGCCTTGTCCAAGTTTCATTTCTCCCAAGAAGTCCGAATGAATCTAAGCTTCCTCGGAGCTTGAGCGTATTAAAATCCTCCATCTCAATAGACCCATAGTACGTTTTACCGAACTCAGCGTCGTAAATGGTGCCATCAACCCATTCATCATCTTCAAAAACGAAGTCTTTCATGACATCCATTTCGAGAATCGGTTTGCCATCGGGATCAGTTACGGGTTCTCCGTTTTTATCATAGGGCTGTTCTATCCAAGTTACCTTCCCAAAATAACTATTGTCCTCTTCATAGATGCGGATATAGGCATCTTGATCTTGAACGAGCCATAGGCCAAGTATGTCGTCAGCGTTTTGAGCATATAGGGTAGTGGAGAGAAGCAGTAAACCGAGGCTAAATAATGATCTCATGAAAAAATAAAGTTGTTAAGACGATACAGGACAAAAGTAAACACGAGAAACTAAATTGGCGATGTTTTACTATATTGATGAAAATCAACCTTTAATCCTATGGTCAAAAGTTTTACTGGTGTTCGCAAAGCCCCCAAAAAAGAAATCCAACAGATCTTAGCTGAAGATTTCATGACATCGCAACTCGTTACTTTTCATCCCGATCAGCATATGGGTGAGGTTTTCAAAATGCTCTTAGATAAAAATATGTCGGGAGGCCCCGTTGTAGACGATAACGGAAACCTAGTCGGAATAATATCTGAAGGCGACTGCCTAAAAGAGGTCGTTAGAGGTAAATACAATAACTCACCAAATAAAGTAGGCACCGTGAGAGAGTTAATGGCAAGCGAGGTTCACACCATACCTCCAGATATGCCAATTTTGGAAGTAGCACATAAGTTTTTATCCCTTAAAGTGAGGCGATTTCCAGTGATGAGTGATGGAAAATTGGTCGGGCAAATCAGCCAAAGGGATGTGATGCGAGCCGTTCGCGAGTTGAAAAATGAAACTTGGTAAAAAAACTGTTTGCAAATGAACTTTTTCGGCTTTCCTTTGTCAGTTCATAGAGAAATACTATTTTCATCACCAATCTGAAAAATTCGGATTGATAACAGCAAAAATCATTAATGGGTAGATCACACGAATCCTTCAGTAAGAGGGAAAAAGAAAAAAAGAAGAAAAAGCGAAAAGAAGATAAGCTAAAACGCAAAGAAGACCGACAAGAAGATGGCGGTGGCAAAAGCTTTGAGGACATGATTGCGTATGTAGACAATAAAGGAAACATCGTAGATACACCGCCAGATCCGTCCGAGAAAGAGGAGATTGAAGCCGAAGACATTGTTTTAGGTATTCCACCAAAAAGCGAGAGTGACGAGGTAATGGTGAATGAGGGTACGGTCTCATTCTTTGACGATTCCAAAGGTTTTGGATTTATCAAAGTACAAGGTTCTCAAGAGAGTCTATTTACCCACGTATCCAGACACGAAGACGAAATAAAAGAAGGAAACAAAGTTTCTTTCGACGTTGAACCAGGGGATCGAGGTCCAGTAGCCGTCAATGTTCGAATTATGAAATAAGTACTTCTTATTGATGATATAGATCCACCTCTTGTGAGGTGGATTTTTTTTGTTTTGTCTCGGCATAAGATTTGACTCAAATTGTCTAAATCGAAGCCATGAGCATAATCGAAAAACTTCTAAAGGCAGGGATCGATCTCAATCAGAAGTTGAAATTCAAATCAGGTTCTTAACGGGAAACGAGATTGCCTCCATTCCCGATTCGGATGAACGCGTAGCGCGAATTGCTGAAGAAGCACCGAACTGGAACATTGGAGCCATTGCAGGAATACCCTTTTGGGTTTTACTGATGCTGCGAAAAGTCATAGAGGTCTATAATCTCAAAACGATTCACGACATCTGGCTGAATCTCACCGTCTATTCTTCAGGCGGTGTAGCCTATGAAACATACCGAAAGGATTTTGATGCCATATGCAATAAGCCGCTGGTCATTATGGATACCTACCTCGCTTCAGAGGGATTCATTGCATTCAATTCACGTCCAGATACAATGGCGATGGAACTTGCCTTGGATAACGGCTATTTCTATGAATTCATCCCCTTCAATAAGCGCGGTGTTGATGAAATGGGTAATATTCTCGAAAATCCCGTTTTGCTGAATATTGACGAAGCAAAAGTGGCAGAGGAGTATGTGTTGATTGTCAGTTCTTGCGCGGGAGCTTGGAGATATCAGATCGGTGATGTGATTAAGTTTGAAAGCCTCCATAAGCCTCAAATTAAGATCACGGGTAGAGCAAAGTTCTACTTGAACGCGGTGGGATCTAAGCTTTCGGAGGAGAAAATGGATGCGGCAATCTTGAGTATTTCGGAGAAGCACGACATTAGCGTCAACGAGTACATGGTAGCTGTGATTAGAAACGATGAAGGGGAATATATTCACCAATAGGTGCTCGTAACGGATAATCAACCTGATTCGGTTACGATGGCCAAGAATCTTGACGAAGCGCTAAAAGAGGCCAATAAAAACTATGAGGTAGCCAGAAGTAAGGCGTTGAAAGGATTGAAGGTAAGTTTCTTGACCAAGAGGGCTTACACTGACTATTTGGTTCAATCGAAGCAAAAAGGAGGGCAAGTAAAAACGCCTAAAGTAATGAGAGAGGAGCGAATGAAAAAACTATTGAAATCTATAACCCTACATCTAGCTTGACGGGAACATTCTCTTTCAAGCACATTTTCACACCGCTTATCGGCATGTAGTATTTCCTTAGCTTCTCCTTGTAAGCTTCGGAAATCAATTCATTTTGCAGCAGGAATTTCTTGGTGGCAATAATTTCTTTGTGAAACCCGTGTTCTATGGCAATGCTATCGGCTTGGTGTTCGCAGGCTTTTTTGAAGCTATCCGAAAAGGTATACTTCAATCCATAGCCAATCATACTCACGTTCGACCTGATTTCATAATCGACAATGTGGCCGAGCTCGTGGGCAAACCATCCTTTCAAAACAACCCTTGGAACCTCTTCGATGAGGAGTTCTTCAGCATCGCACACCGATTTAGCCAGCTGCACTTTATAGCGCTTCTTGCCAGTAAAAAGGTTAGCAATTCCGATGATGGGCTGAGCTTGCATGGTTGAGTTTTTTAACTCTTCCTGAATCAAGGTCATGTCATATTCATGAAGCTTATCGTACTCAGCAAACACTTCAATAAATGTATTGCGGATGACAGCGTCGTCTATGTTCACGAAATTGATGTTCACCTTATCTCGTTCTAAAACATTGCCGTTTCCGACATCTGCGAACGCTGCCATCCCGATAAGTACCAACCCAATAATTCCAAAATTGCCCAAATAAAATCTTTTACTACCCATACTTGCAAGGTAACAGGATATATGCCGCAAGCTTAATGAGGTTTAGAGTATTCTGTTGTTCCTAGTCAATCTCGGGAAATAAAAGTCCTATAATTTATATTATGTTAAGTAGAGTTTTTCACCCTACGTCCATGCCTATCGTTTTTGAAGACTATCCCTTGCAGCGTAAAGCTCATCCAGTATCTCTTTCTGGTTGGCTAGATTTACTTCAGCATCTCTAATGATCACACCTTTCTCGTTGATGTCGTTTCTAATCTTCTGGCGCATTCCATCACTGTTTACCTTATCGAGATTTCCCTCTAGGACTTTGATCGCGCGCTCTTGTTCCTCTATGATCGTGAACTCGTGGTTCTGACGGTCTTCAATGGCTGTTACAGCGCGCTCTAGATCCTTGAGGTGTTGTTTCTCTGATTTTGGTCCGCCGTTTCCACAGCTTGTAGCCATTAAAAAAATCAATGGTAGTATATACCTCATGTGTTCTTTGCTTCTATTAACTGGTGTCCGTCTATAAAGTTCAATCTCAGCGTTACGCTTGCCTTGAAAACAATCATTTACGAAATGTAAACTCCTTATTTTCAAAGCTACACAAGACTTGTTCTTGAACTTTCTTGCCGAGACACTCGTCTATAGACAAGCTCTAACTTGAGCTTGTCTATATGACAGAAAATAAGTAAACCCATCACAATTGCGATGGGTTTACTCAACATAATATACTTAGACTTGTTTCCTTACTCAGCTTTTGCCGACTCTATTTTTGTTTTCATCTCCTGATACTTCTCGGTCATATCCAGAAGAGCGTACGTCTGCTGCAAAGACTTCATGGCACTCATGTCACTTGGATCGAGCTGATGTGCTTTTTCCAGGTGAGGCAATCCTTTTGTAAACTCCTCTTTAGCCTCTGCTCTTTTGGCCTTGTAGGCATCGTTGTCTTCAATTTCGTTTGCTGCATTGTTCATTTCTACACCATTGTTGAAGTAGAATGCTCCCAAGTTGTATACAGCATCAAAGTATTCTGAATCAATTTCGATCGCCTTCTCGTAAGATTTGACCGCATCTTCAGTATTTCCAAGCTTTTCATTTACCACCCCAAGCGAGAAATGCAACTGCTTGTTGTCTGGCTCCTTTTCGATGGCCAACATAAGGTTGTTTTTGGCTTCATCATATTTCTCAGTATTCAGGTAGTAATTCAATTCGTATACGATCAAATCTGCATCATCGGGGTA
Source organism: Cryomorphaceae bacterium (assembly GCA_047633195.1). Classification (GTDB taxonomy): domain Bacteria; phylum Bacteroidota; class Bacteroidia; order Flavobacteriales_D; family Cryomorphaceae; genus JAKVAV01. The sequence goes on from JBLIEU010000060.1 coordinate 12,689, forward strand.
TGCCGCTCTACCTTCTTGAATAATGGCTATGTATCCTTCCGTGTCTTCTTGACGCTGGTAAAGATTGGCCATATAGAGGTACATTTTTGATTCTAAGTAGTTAATTTCAGTAGCCTTTCGGTACTGAGCTAGGGCCATTTCAAAATTGCCATACTGCTCTGCCGCCAACCCAGCATTGTAAAGCGCGAGTGTATCTACTATCCCAAGATTTGCCGCGGCTTCCTCGCCTACTAAAAACAGATTGGCAGACTTTTCAAATTCAGAAGCGTTGTAAGCGGCTATTCCCATATTGACAGAAAGATTTTGGGCCTGCGCTAAACCAGAAAGGTTTTCTTGTTTCCATTTTTCCTTAACGTCAAGCTCCATTGCCTTTTCATAAGACTCGATGGCAGTTTTGATTGCATCCGCTTTGTCAATTCCTTCGTAGTCGTTCTGAGCTAAACCTGTGTATATCTGTCCGCGGTATCTCCACGTCTTGTCGTCAATACTTGTTTTTGCGTCAGTTATTGCTTCGTCGATGGGCTCTTGTGCTTTTAAGAATTCACCATCGGTCATGTAATTGTAGGCTGATACTCTCTTTGCGTTCTGAGCGAAGGTAGTGGCCGCCGCCAAAACAAGAGTAAGAAGGAGTAAAATGCGTTTCATGGATTTCGTTTTTGTTTGTGAGCTTATTGACAAAGTACATGCCAAGTAGAAATTAAACAACTCGACTTGGGCAAAAATAAGGGTTTAGAGTGCTTCTCCAAAGAATTCTTAAAAATGGTCCCCATTCAGCTGATGCAAATGGTAATACAACCCCTGCTAGGACGTAAATCAACTAAAATATTTCGAATCGTGGGTAACAAAGTCTTTAAATTTTTAACCACTTTGGGTTTTTAAGGGGGATGATCGAGTTGCAATTTCAGAGTTGATTCCATTGCACTCTGCGCAATTTGCAGCTACAGATCAGCAGAGTTCGGCAGGCACAGAGCACACAGAGCAAAAGGGACAATTAAAGCTCGAAGTCATGAATGCACAGGGGATCGCTAGCGATCAGTGAGAGTGGAACTCAAGGTTTTTTGTGATATACCTCAACATTTTAAGCCTTGTATTCCAAGTTTTCTCTGCGGACTCGGTGTAATAAGCATACCATTTCGCCAATCCTGAACCGTTTCAAATCACACAAATCTGAACATTGTTAATTCTCTCTTGCAGTATTGAATTACCGTATCTTTACGCCCGAAAAAATCGCCTACAGCAAATGGAATCTATCACTGGTTTTGCTATTTTAGCCTTCACTTCATTCTTTACGCTCATCAATCCCCTCGGGACGATGCCTGTCTTTATGACCATGACGGCAGGACTCGACAAAAAGGGGAAAAGGCAAACTGCCATTAAAGCCGTATTGGTCGCCTTTGGGGCCCTACTCTTCTTTGCGCTTACTGGACAACTCCTGTTCAAGTTCTTTGGCATATCCGTCGATAGCTTTCGAGTCGTGGGTGGTATCATTTTCTTTATGATGGGATACGATATGCTCCAAGCCAGACTTTCTACCGTAAAGGTTCGAGAGGCGGATAAGAAATCATATATGACCGATATTTCGGTTACTCCTCTTGGTATACCCATGATTTGTGGGCCTGGCTCCATTACGAACATGATCGTTTTGATGGACCTAGCGGAAGGACCTACTCAGCAAGCCGCATTAATCGGAACTGTTGCCATCGTGCTGGCATTGACTCTCGCTATTCTGATCAGTTCGTCAAAAATCAGTGAAAAACTGGGTGAGACGGGAAACAAAGTGATGATGAGAATGATGGGGCTTATTGTAATGGTAATCGCCGTGGAGTTCTTGTTCAGTGGTCTACGACCAATTCTCGTGCGAATCATCCAAGAAGGAATTGCGGTTTAGCAATCAAGCCATTCTTTGAATTCTTTGGTCTTCTCTCGGCTTAGCACAATGTCTTGGTCCTCCCAATTTTGGAGCTTCACTTT
>JBLIEU010000061.1:0-14649 GCA_047633195.1 Cryomorphaceae bacterium
CCGCGAGGCTCTTTGGCTTTCGCCTAATGACCAATTTCAATTACCCCTATTTCTCTCGCGATGTTGCTGAGTTTTGGCGAAGGTGGCACATCTCATTGAGCACGTGGTTTCGCGATTACCTCTACATCCCACTTGGCGGAAGCCGAAAGAGCATGAAAAGGACTTTGACGAATGTCCTGATCATTTTTGTTGTCAGTGGATTTTGGCACGGGGCCAATTGGACATTCATCGTTTGGGGGGGACTTCACGCCTTGTACATCATGCCCGTCGTGGCTTTTGGTCTCAACCGAAAACACCTGGACGGTGAGCGCAGTCTCATCCCTAAAGTGGCCGAAGTCGCTCAAATAGGCCTTACTTTTTTCTTGGTCTGCTTGGCTTGGGTTTTCTTCCGAGCGCCTTCCGTGGGAGTAGCTACAGATTATCTTTTTGGAATGGTTGAGCGGCCTTCATTGCCCGCAAACTTTTACTTCTTTCCGCCGTGGCTGCTTGGATTGATAGGCTTTATGGTCATCTCGGAGTGGATCGGAAAGAACCATACTCCCGAAAAGTGGATAGGCATAATTCCAAAATGGGGCAGGTATGGTTTCTACCTTCTCTTGTTTGGCCTGTGGTTTCTCTTCGCTTCTTCTGAAAAACAAGCGTTTATCTACTTCCAGTTTTGAAGCGGTTTCTACTCCATATCAGTATTTGGGGAGCGCTGTTGGCGGTGACTTTTGGTGGAGTGATCGCCTATAATGCGGGACCTCGAACCGATTTCTTCTACAACCGCTTTACTGAGCCAAAAGCGGACAATTTGATCTTAGGTTCTTCAAGAGCAGCGCAGGGCATCAACCCATCTGAATTTGGAGAAGAAAGTTCTGAAAGGTTCTTTAACTATTCATTTACCAATTTCAATTCGCCTTACGGCCAATGCTATTTCGCCGCGGCGAAGAAGAAGTTCACCGAGAAAATAGGAGTCATCACAATTTTGGAAGTAAACGCTTTCACCCTGAGCAATTATTTGAGAAACATGGAGGGTGATGAAGAGGTGTTTGAAGAATGTGAAACGGCCCCATCAAACATGTGGTCGGTAGATGCCAATCCCAACTTCGAGTACATCATCAGAAATTACTCCGGTGATCTTCGAACACTGACTGGAATCAAGCCTCGGCCTTGCTCCATCTACCTTCATGACAATGGCTGGCTCGAAGTAGAAATGCTTTTAGACACGGCATATTTTAGAGAAAATACCGAAGAAAAGGTGAAGCACTACAACGAGCTGGTTCCAAAAATAAAGCCTTCCACTGAGAGATGGAAGGCTTTGGCAGAAACAGTTTCCTATTTCAAAGAATTCGGCGAAGTCTACTTAGTGAGAGTGCCAGTTTCCCCTGAAATGGAAAAGATAGAAACGAATTATTATCCCTCTTTCAATTTGGAGGTTGTGGCTTTCGCCAAAGACAATAGCGTCAAATTCCTCAACTACTTTCACTTGAACGACTCCTTGTATTTCACCGATGGGAATCATCTCCATCGAGAGTCGGCACGGACTTTCTCAAAACTTCTTGGAGAGGACTTGAAGTGGTTGGGTAAGGACTAGTTCAACTTTTCCAATAGAGAAACTATATAATCCTCCTTGGAAGTGGCAGAACCTTCTACCAACTTGCCATCTTTAAAAACGGCGAAGAATGGAAGGTTGTGGACACCAGCAGCTTTTCGAGCAGCTTCATTTTGCTCAGCATTTGCTTCCGTAAATGTTATTCCTATAAATCGATCGTCGTCCGATAGTCTCTTGTATTTAGGAGCGATTAGTTTGCAAGATCCGCACCAGTCAGCGTAGTATTTTACCACTACTTTGTTGTTGCTTTTGATTACAGAACTGAAGTCTTCTTGGGTGATATTTTGTACGCTCATATTGTTCTTTTTTTATACCTCACAAAGATAGCAAGGATAAAGACTATGAAAATATTTTTTCAATCGATAATACTTATGAGCTCTTCTCTAAAACCTTTGCTCGATCCCAGTATACATCCATTTCTGCAAGGGTCATCTCGCCCATTTGCTTTCCATCCTTTGCTGATTCTACTTCCACATACTGAAAACGGCTGATAAATTTCCTGTTGGCTCTTTCCAATGCATCGTCGGGATTTACATCCAAGAAACGCGCATAATTTATGAGAGAAAAAAGTACATCTCCGAATTCACTCTCTATCCGATCTGTTTTTTGATCTACTTCAAACTTCAGCTCAGCGATTTCTTCTTCTACTTTGCCCCACACTTGATCTACATTGTCCCAATCAAAACCAACGCCTCTAGCCTTATCTTGAATTCTACTGGCCTTCACCAGTGAAGGAAGTGATTTCGGAACTCCTCCTAAAACTGATTTATTGCCTTCCTTCAGCTTGAGCTTTTCCCAATTGGCTTTTACCTCTTCTTCGTCTTTTACTTCCACATCGCCGTAGATATGAGGATGACGGTGAATGAGCTTTTCACAAACTCCGTTGAGCACATCAGTCACATCGAAAGCTCCTTTTTCGCTTCCAAGCTTGGAATAAAAAACCAAGTGAAGCATTAGGTCTCCCAACTCCTTTTTAACCTCCTCGAGATCCCCTTCAATTATAGCATCAGACAGCTCGTACATCTCCTCAATACTCAGGTGCCTGAGGGTGTCCATCGTCTGCTTTTTATCCCAAGGACATTTCTCTCTTAGCTCGTCCATTATGGTCAGCAAACGCTCAAAGGCTTTCAATTTTTCTTCCATTACGGCTATTTTAATGCAAAAATAGGGATTTCATTATGGCCAATTTCTAATAAGAAAACTAACTCGAAAGCTTTTACATTTGGGGCCGTGACAAGACTGGCACTCTTTTTTCTATTAATTACGTTTTCGGCGCAAGCACAAGAAACTTCGTGGGACATTGAGGCTACACCGATGGCTGGCATATTGTTGCCCCATCATGAAGATATGCTCTATTTGAGAGCGGGTCATGTGGTAGGCGGTGAAGTGAGCTTAACGAAACGAACGAATGGCAGCAAAGACTGGCACCACCGCTATTTTTTCCCTCGGTGGGGAGTCAGTGTAAACGCATACGACTTAGGCTCTCCATACATGGGAAATGGTTACGGCGGGAGAATTTTCTTCGACCTTCCAATGACCAAGGCCAGAAACTTTTTTCTCAAGGTATCCTTTGGCGCAGGATGGATTGAAAAACCTTTTGACTTAGATGACAACCCAAGAAATTCTGCCATTGGATCTCATCTCAATGCCGCCCTTGGCGTAGAGGCGCACTTTAATTTAAACTTGGGTGAAAAATGGGCTTTCAGACCGGGTATTGGAATTCACCATTATTCAAACGGCGCAATGCAAGCGCCCAATTCGGGAATTAATCTCGCTTTAATCAGAATGGCGTTTATGCACCGATTCGCTCCCCGCCCATTGCCTGAATTGCGAACACCAACATTTAGTCCTACCAAAGGGAATTTTATAATTGGAGTATCTGGAGGCATGAAAGAGATCAAACCCATCGGTGGAAAGAAATACGGCGTCCTCAACATTTTCGGGATTTACCAGAAGCGGGTATCAGGAAAATCCTCTTTTGGAGGTGAGGTCGGTGTCAATTACAATGAGAGCCTTCAATATGCAAACGATGACGGTGACCAAGACAATCCCAATTCTCAGGACAATTACAGGCCCTACATTGCAGGAATCTATCAACTGCATTTTGATCCTCTCTCGATAAGATTGAGCGTGGGTAGCTATATCGCTCCTCGTTATACCGATGATGGTCTCATCTTCCTGCGTTACCATCTAGTTTATGATCTCAAAAGAATTCAATTTTTCCTTGGATTGAAATCGCATTACGCGAAAGCGGACAATGGAGAAATAGGAATAGCCTACAGACTAAAATGAGAAGAGTACTAGTCATATTTATTTTTCTAATCATCGCCGGATGTGGCAAGGAAAACCGCTGGGATTGCTTCAAACCCTACGGAGATGAAATCACAGAATCGCGATCGATTGGTGATTTCGATTCGGTTTTTCTCGAAAGCAATATTGATGTCGAATACCGGTATGCAGATGATTACAGAGTTGAAGTGGTCTTTGGTGAAAACATCATAGAGCACATAAAAACCAAGGTCGAAAGCAGGGAACTGAAAATCTCTAATGAGGCCACTTGCAATTGGGTGAGGGATTTAAGCAAACGTCCATTGATCAAAATATTCGCTCCAACACTTTCCTACATGGAAAATCGATGCTCGGGAGACATTACCTTTCTCGACACCCTCCATTCAAATGAATTCGTTTACGAACAGTGGGAAAGCAATGGAGTGGCAAATTTTTTGGTCGAAAATGACTTGACTGTCATTACCATGCACGTGGGCTTCAGTGACGTAACGATCAAAGGCATTACGACACGAGCCAAATTGTACTCTGCCTCTACCGGAAGACTGAGAGCTAAGCATTTGATCAGCCCCGTAACACTGAGCAATAATTCTTCTGTTCAGGACATAGAGCTTTATGCCTCTGACTACCTCTATGCCGAGATCAATCTGTCGGGAAACATTAAATACGCCGGAGGCCCTCCAACCATTGATACTCGCCTAATCGGTTCAGGCGAACTGATAGAATTATAATCCCATCCCTTTCATCCTCAATTTAATACCGCTCATACAAGCGCTGCCCAGTTTGGATTTTTTTAACATTCTCACTGTAGCATCAGGGAGTAGTTTTACGTCAAACATCTAAACAATTAAACCTTATCAAAATGACTAAACTACTAAACTTGGCTATCGCGGCGCTCATTTGTGCCAGCACCATTGCCACCGCACAAACGAGAAATTCGGACATCAACAGCGAAGTTGCTGAACTCTCAAACTATTTGACAAATGATGAAAAAATGTCAGCCATGGAGCAAGACATCCTGACGTTGACAAATGAGTTATTAAATGAAAAAGATTCAGAGGAGCAATTAGCAATTCGCACCCGCATCAATAGCAAGCAAAAGTCGTTGATCAAACTAAAAAGAGAAAAGGAAGAACTCGCTGAGATGAAGGCTGAGAACAGAACAATCGAAATATTTAAAGGTGATTTGACCAAAAGTGATTTACCCTTGAAGTCTTTCAAAACGAAATACGATGATGTAACCAATCAGCTGACTATTTCAATCCGCACTCAAAACAGTAATGATGCTACCATAAGGGTATTAACTCCTGGAAAAGAAATCTTACAACAAGAAACATCTGCAGGTGCCAACGGCCGCCACACGATGGTTGTAGACTTAACAAACAATCAGTTGCATACCCTTTGCGTAAATATCGAGGAGAAAGGAAAATTAATCACTAAGGTGATTTCGCTCTAGCAAGACAAGTTTTCCAAAAAGTGAAGGCGGCATGGTTATGCCGTCTTTTTTTTGTGAAGACATAGATAAAAGTCTCCCATTCGAGAATAGCAAATATGCCAAACCGTGAGAAGAATTTGAGACCAAACATTACACTTCGTATCTTTGAACAAAGACTAGAACATGATCAAGCTCGTATTTCTAACCGTTGGCCTTTTGGCTTTGGCTTTTGCAGGAATAGCCATCAAGATTCTCGTTAAAAAGGACGGTCAATTTGCAGGAACTTGTGCCAGCAATAACCCAATGGTTCAGCAAGAAGGCGCTTCATGCGGAGTATGCGGAGCACGCCCCGAAGAGCAGTGCCAAAAGGACTAGAGATTTTCTATCACCCCTTTTAGGCCTTCACTGGTATAGGTTACCACCACACCATTTTCATCGTAAATCAGGAACACCTGTAGATTCATTTCGGGATGAGCGGCTATGAATTCTATTGTCCCTTCAACACCCATTACCATAAAAGCAGTAGCAAATGCATCGGCGCTGGTGCAATTTGACGCTAGAACCGTGGCGCTGAGTAAATTGTGGTTTACTGGTTCACCTGTCGCAGGATCAATGGTATGAGAATACTTGCGTCCGTCTTTTTCGTAAAATTTGCGGTAGCTGCCCGACGTGGCGAGGGAGGCATCCTTTAAAGTAACAATCGCCTCCAGCTGACGATTCTCGGCAGTTGAACTCGGCTTATCTACTCCAATTCGCCAATGCTCTTCATTTTCATTCTTGCCCTTTGCCTTAAGCTCACCTCCTATTTCGACCATGTAGTTATCAATGCCGCATATTTCTAAGAAATCAGCCACGACATCAACCGAGTAGCCTTGTGCAATCCCGTTTACATCCATCTGATACCCTAAGTTTTTTACAAAAAGTATACTCTTCCCATCCTCATCAGCAATGACTTGAAAATCGTAATTCACAAACTTCTTGAGGGAATCCAGGTTTTCTCCCTCTTTCAATTCGCCTCCTTCAGGGCCAAATCCCCACGCCCTCACCAAAGGCATAATCATAGGCTGAAATGCCCCATCGGTCATATCATGGATCTCCTTTCCTCTATAAAACATGGTCAAGAAGTGATTGTCAGAAACCAAAATGGAATCTTCATTATTAAACTTGGTCAGAACTGATTCTTGCACCCAAGCAGAAAGTGACAGATCAAATTGATCCAAAACAGAGTCAATCTGGGCCTTCTTTATCTGCGATTTTCCCGTGTATTTGATGGAATAGGTTGTGCCTTGCGCCTCGCCCTGAATCAATTGGACATCAATACCTTCTACCTGTTGATTTTGTGGCCTTTCGCACGAATAAAGTAGAGTAATAACGGATAGCAGAAAAAAAATCGAGTATTTCATGTGAATGTTGGCTCTCTAGTCCTCAACTAATACCTTAGAGGATTGTTAGAAGCTCAAAGGTAAATCATATGTCAAACAGCCGCGCCAAAACCTTGGCCGAATTAAAAGCCTCGGGATACCAGCCCAAGAAGATCAAAGACGAAATCAGGGACAACCTGATAGAAAAGTTAAAAACAGGCTCGCCTGTTTTTGAAGGAGTTCTTGGTTATGAAAAAACGGTTTTTCCTGAAGTAGAAAGGGCGATCCTTTCCAGACACAACATTAATTTTCTTGGCCTTCGCGGTCAAGCCAAAACGCGCATGGCTCGTCAGCTCGTGCAGCTATTAGATGAGTACATTCCAATCGTAGCTGGCTCGGTAATTTTCGATGATCCAATCCGCCCCATTTCCAAGTATTCAAAGGATATTATTGAAAAACAAGGAGACGAAACGCTTATTGATTGGGTGCACCGCGATGAACGATACACGGAAAAATTGGCTACACCTGATGTAACGGTGGCCGACCTTATTGGTGATGTGGATCCGATTAAAGCCGCCAATCTCAAATTGGACTATGCCGATGAACGCGTAATCCATTTCGGATTGATTCCTCGCGCGCACCGAGGAATATTCGTGATAAACGAACTCCCTGATTTGCAGCCGAGAATACAAGTCGCACTGTTTAATATTTTGCAAGAAGGCGATATTCAAATCCGAGGATTCAAATTGAGATTGCCTCTAGATGTAATGTTTGTGTTTACCGCTAATCCTGAAGATTACACGAATCGTGGTGCCATTATCACTCCACTGAAAGATAGAATTCAAAGTCAGATTCTGACGCATTATCCGAAAAGTATCGAGATCTCATCTTCCATCACAAAGCAAGAAGCCAAGCTGACCGATGAGCAAAGAAAGACAGTCGAAATTCCTGACTTGGTTGCAAGTGTCATCGAACAAATAGCCATTGAAGCGCGAACGAGTGAGTATGTAGATCAAAAAAGTGGTGTTTCTGCGCGACTTACTATTTCGGCTTATGAAAACTTGGCTAGTGCGGTAGAGCGTCGAATATTAATCAATGGAGAAGCCAAAGGCCGAGCTCGTATTGGTGATCTTTTGGGCATTCTACCCGCTATAACGGGAAAGGTTGAATTGGTCTATGAAGGGGAACAAGAAGGAGCGAAAAACGTAGCCTTCAACTTAATGGGAAAAGCGATGCGCACTCTCTTTGCTCAATATTTCCCTGATCCTGAACTCGCCAAACGACGAAAGAACGAACCGAATCCATACGAGAAGGTGATCGCTTGGTTTGGCAAAAATGATTTGGAACTCGAAGCTGATTTTACCGAAAAAGAATACCGTGCTAAATTGAACGAAATTCCTGATTTGGAGAAAATCACAGTTAAATACAATCCGAATGTGGATGAGGATGATAAAATCTTACTCATGGAATTCATTTTGCACGGATTGGCAGAGTATTCGATGCTGAGTAAAAACATATTGGAAGAAGGTCTTTCGTTCTCTGACCTTTTTAGCAGTGTTTTCAGCATGGACGATTACGACGAGAAAGACAATAGCTAATGAAAGGCCGATTGACGGGGCTTGCCTGGGTCACACTTTTGGGTTTCCCGTTAATTGGCTGGATCATTCTTTACTTTTTTCGAGATGACCCTCTACAGATCATGTTCAGGAGCTCATCTTCGATACCCATTCAATTGGTCATTGGGGTTGGCTCTGGAACATTGCTTGGCTTAGGAGCGCGGTGGCTTATTACGAGACGCTTTCTGAATGATGTTGGCATCAAATACGCTCGAATTATCCAAAACTTTGGTATTTCAGGAGTGGGTATTTGGTTTGTTTCTTTCTGCGCAGGATTTGGAGAAGAGCTGCTTTTCAGAGGAGCTATTCAGCCATTGGCTGGCATTTGGGTTACAGCCATCGTTTTTGTCGCAATTCATGGATATCTCGACCCGAGAGACTGGAAGATCTCAGCCTATGGGCTTTTTATGACACTGGCTATTGCGGCCTTAGGTTACCTAACCGAACACTTCGGAATATGGGCTGCTGCCACCGCCCATATGATGATAGATGTAGTGCTGTTTTATTACCTTACTAGGCTGAAGATTAAACCCCATACTATTTATGAAGTCGATTCACATGAAGTATAATTACCTCCTCCTCTTATCTTCCTTTTTAGCACTCAGTTCCTGCGAAGCACAGGTAAACACTTCCCCCGATGACCCTTACCAAGCATCTCATCCAGAAGCTTTCGCAAATTACTGGTATGCTGGCGAAGCAGAGCTAAATAGCTACGAGTTGGATCAAATGCGGTACGGCGAGGTAAGAAAGGGTGAAGCAGTTATGGTCTTCGTCACAGAAGACTTCTTGCTTGATGATCAAGTCAAAAAGGAATTTGGTAATGAAGATGCCACAAGCATTCTGAAACTCAATTTCATGAAAAAATTCATGACAGGCATCTACGATTATTCAATTATGACAAGTGCCTTCACTCCCGTTGAGTTCAGAAAATTTCCTTCTACACTTAAAGTCACATTTTCAGCGCAAGATTGGTGTGGCCAAAGCTTCGGGCAGATGAATTTTAAGGATCGAAAACTGAATTTTCAGACCCGCTCCTATTTTCAAGCCGAAGGAGATGAAGACTTATCAATCGACGCGACTTACCTCGAAGACGATCTTTGGAACAGAATGCGGCTGGAGCCCCAAACACTGCCTTTGGGTAAAATAGAGATGGTACCTTCAATGGAGTTTATGAGGCTAAAGCATAAAGATGTGAAGGCATACCGATGCGAAGCGAACCTATTCCTTCAAGTAAACGATGACAAATCAGGAGACGAATTCTATTCCTACCAATTGACCTATCCTGAACTAGATAGAAAGCTCATTGTGAATTGCGAAAGCCGCTTTCCTTTTCGAATTTTGGGTTGGAAAGAAATCTGGAATGCCACTTCAGGTAATCCACAGATCACTGAGGCAAGACTCACTGAAACAATGAAGAAACCTTATTGGGCGCTAAATTCTGAAAAAGAAAAAGCCCTAAGAGATTCCTTAGGGCTTCAGTATCGGATTGACCGGTAGAAACTTATCCTATCTCAAAAGAAATAGACAATTTCTCCCACATCATGGTCACCATTCCATTTTCGGAAACATTGAACATCAGCCTTTCTTGGCTCTCCTTATTCATCTGTGGCTTCACCGTGAATTGGTGAACATCGTTTGATTTATTGTAATTGTAAGTACCCCATTGGTCCCATTCACTATTCAATACTATTGTCCATTCGTCTTTTCCAGGAATGGTAAATAGGGCATACTTTCCAGCAGGAATAAGCTTTCCACCCACCTTCATATCTTTCTCCAACATAATGGTAGTGGCCTCGTTAGCACCAGTCCGCCACATTTTGCCGTAAGGCACAAGCTCTCCCCAAACAGCTCTTTCTTTTACTGCGGGAGATGAATAGTCTATTGTCACCTTGCCAGATGCCATCATGGCTTCTGCCGTTTTCGGTGGACTAGGACGGTCTGCTTTGTCTTGAGCACTCACTGAAGTACCAATAAAAAGGAAGGCTAGAAATAATAGGCTAATTGTTTGAATTCTTTTCATGATTAATTGGTTTAGGGTTTTAGTCTGTGCTTATTCTGTGTACGTCGTTGTTGTCTTGTTCAATAATGTCTTTAACTTCTTCAATTCGCTTGGCAACTATAGCCATTTCACGATGGCCATTTTTTAAGAGCCAGTGAAATGACTGTTCGTTTCCATCTCCAGTCATTGCAACATGGATCAAAACGTCAAATTTATATTTCTTTAACCATTCGACTGCTTCTTTTTGCCCTTCTGCCCCAGCGATGATAGCCACGAGGTGCTGATGACCATTTTTCAAAAGCCATTCGCGCGCATCGTCCTTGTTGTTTAGTGCAAAAACAAAAACACTCAACTCAGGGTATCCATTAGCGGCAAGCCATTCCCTTATTTTTTTATTACCTCCAATGGCTTCGGCCCATGCCACTAGAATCTTTGCAGGATAAGTTGTTTTCAATATCGGCTTGATTTTGTCTATTTTTCGGCTCAACTAAAAATGTACAAAATGCAGTATTCGGAGCCGATGTTTAAAGATAAGGTTTTAAAGGACAAAACTATTGTGGTAACGGGGGGTGGAACAGGGCTCGGAAAGAGTATGTCAACTTATTTTTCCCAACTCGGTGCCAACATAGTCATCACCAGCAGAAAGCTGGATGTTCTAAAAAAGACCGCTGAAGAAATTGAAACGGAGACAGGGGGACGCGTCCTTGCTGTAGCTTGTGATGTAAGAAAGGAGGATGAGGTTAAATCCTTATTGGCAGAAACACTCAAAGAATTCGGATCGGTAAACGGTCTTTTGAATAATGCTGCTGGAAATTTCATTAGTCCAACAGAAAGATTGAGTCCAAAAGCATTCAGTGTCATACTTGACATTGTTCTAAAAGGAACAATCAACTGCACGTTGACTTTCGGGAAGCACTGGATAGAACAAAAGTCTCCGGCCACGGTACTGAATATCGTAACAACTTATGCCTCTACAGGATCGGGTTTCGTAGTTCCCTCAGCTTGCGCAAAAGCAGGTGTCCTCGCCATGACTAGAAGCTTAGCCGTTGAATGGGCCAAATACAAGATTCGATTTAATGCCATTGCTCCAGGGCCATTTCCTACTAAAGGCGCATGGGATAGATTGGTTCCAGCTCCGCTCAAAGAAAAAATTGCCATGGAAAAACGCATCCCATTGAGAAGAATGGGTGAGCACCAAGAATTATCAAATTTAGCTGCCTACTTAATGAGCGATTTCGCAAGCTATATGAATGGTGAAGTTGTAACTATAGATGGTGGTGAATGGCTGCAAGGTGCTGGTCAATTCAATCAACTTGAAGCTGTGCCAAACGAGATGTGGGACGCCATCGAGCAACATATTCGTTCTCAAAAAGGTAGCTAAGAAAAAAATTTCTTGTTGCCAATTAGATATTGGAGTGTCAAAAAAGGTCGTAACCAAAAAGACTAAAAGGCAGTACAATGTCATGAATCCTTCAAATCTGATTCATGACTTCAAGACTGCTTTGGACACCCCTATTTTTATTGATATATAGCATTTTACCTGCACAGAACAGTGCGGGAAATTTGCAATCCGCAATCCAAAATATGCATGCTCACGAGCAGTGTGCCCACAGTAGTATTCATGAAAAACTCATGGATACCAACGAAGAATATCGAGAGGAACAGTTGAATAGAGAGGCTTCTTTGGAGCAGCTTATTCTGGACGCTCGGGCAGGTTTAGTCCCAAAATCTGATGGGATTCTTACAATTCCTGTGGTCGTTCACATCATCCATGATGGAGATGCGATCGGGACTGGTTCAAACATTTCTGATGAACAAATTTGGAGCGCCATCAACGGTCTTAATGAAGATTATCGCAAGATGGCTGGAACCAATGGTGACGGCACTGGTGCTGATATAGAAGTCGAATTCTGTTTAGCTCAAAGAGACCCTGACGACAATGCCCACTCAGGAATAAATAGAGTAAGCGGGTGTTCTATCACCGATTATTGTTCACAAGGTATCACTGCTGGTCAAGGACAAGGAGCAGGCGAGCTGGACGTTAAAAACCTCTCTCGATGGCCAAATCAGGATTACTACAATATTTGGGTAGTAACGGAAATCGAGAACAACAATGGAGGTTCTGGAATCCAGGGATATGCTTACTTCCCGACTACTTCGCCAGTAGATGGCACAGTATTGCTTTACAATGCGTTTGGTACAACAGGAAATCTAAAATCATACACAAACATGAACCGTACACTCACTCACGAGTTGGGTCACGGTTTTGCCCTTTTTCACACTTTTCAAGGAGGTAGTTGCAGTGAAACTAATTGCCAGCTCCAGGGAGATAGAGTGTGCGATACTCCTCCGACTACCTTAAATTCTAGTTGTTCGAATGCCGCTTGTAGTGGAAATCAACAAGTAGAAAATTACATGGACTATACCAGTCAGACATGTAAGGACATGTTCACCGAAGGGCAAAAAGAAAGAATGAGGCTTTCCATCGAAAATTCAAGAAGCAACTTGTTGAACTCAATTGGTTGCGAGCCTGTATTGATCGTAGCAGCTGACGCAGCAATAACGGACATTCTGGAGCCATCAGGAAGCTCTTGTACTTCTTTCATTCAGCCGATCGTGACACTTTCAAACTTAGGTTCTACAACACTTTCCAATGTCACAATCAGATACCGCACAGAAGGCCCGTGGCAAAACTTTGCCTGGACGGGGCTTCTAGGGCCAGACCAAAACGCAGAGATTATTCTTCCCGAATATGATGGTGGATGGGGTTCTAAAACATTGGAAGTACAAACACAAAATCCTAACGGAACGAGTGATAGTGATCCATCCAACAACAGTTCAACTTCAGGTTATTTGGCAATCGAATCAGCCAATACGGCTACCGTTAATATCACATTGGATGTGCTGGGCGGACAAACTACTTGGCTGATAAGAGACGCTGCTAGCAACATATTGGCAGAAGGAGGCCCCTACGGGAACTTCCAAAGTGGCCAGATCGAGTCAGAGTCGATATGCCTTCTCGATGGTTGTTATGAGTTCGTCATGATGGATGCTGTCGGCAATGGAATTTGCTGCTTCAATGGAGATGGCTCCTATGAAGTCGTTGATCAAGACGGCAATGTATTAGCGAGCGGAGCGGAATTTGAAGACGAAGAAATTACAGAATTCTGTTTTAGTTCTGGAGGAAGTGCTCCCGTGGCAACCTTCATTGCCTCCGAAACAAACCCCTGTGTTGGAGAATCCGTTTCATTTTCAAACGCTTCGTCTGGAAGCATTGACGATTATGAATGGCAATTCTTTGGCGGGGCACCGCTTACATCTACACAAGCCAATCCAGAGTTGATCATTTACAATACAGCTGGGGTTTACAACGTAAGTCTCACTGTTTCAAACGCATTTGGACAGGATATTCAGCTTAGACAAGATTATATTACTGTTTCGGAGAACACCACTTGGTATGCTGATTCTGACGGTGATGGACACGGCGACCCCGACAATTCCACTCAAGCATGCACTCAACCCAATGGATTTGTAAATGCGCCCGACGACTGCA
Organism: Cryomorphaceae bacterium; assembly: GCA_047633195.1. Lineage (GTDB taxonomy): Bacteria > Bacteroidota > Bacteroidia > Flavobacteriales_D > Cryomorphaceae > JAKVAV01. The sequence goes on from JBLIEU010000061.1 coordinate 13,845, forward strand.
ATGACAGCAATGGATCAACCTGGGACGCCTGTTATGACTGCTTAGGCATGATGAATGGTAACGCAGTATTGGACAATTGCGGGGATTGTGATTCAAACCCAAACAACAACTGTGTGCAAGATTGCGCAGGAACTTGGGGTGGGAACGCAACTACAGATAATTGTGGTGTTTGCGATACAAATACAAACAACGACTGCATCCAAGACTGCGCGGGAACATGGGGAGGTGGCGCCTATGAAGATAACTGCGGAACTTGCGATTCAAATTCTTCGAACGATTGCACGCAAGATTGCGCAGGAGTTTGGGGCGGAACTGCCTATTTCGACGAATGCGGAGAATGCGACAACATTGTAGAAAACGACTGTATTCCCTGTGGTGATGTACTTATCGAATTAGTAAATACTACAAATCCTTCCTGTTTTGGATCTGCAGATGGATCAATTGAAATTGAAATCACGGAAAACGGAGAAACATTTGAGCTTCTTTGGAACAACGGCTCTTCAGAAACGACCATTTCCAACCTTGAAGCTGGCATATATCAAGCTACCTTAATCCAAGGAGAGTGTTCAGCATTTATTGAAATTACACTTGAAGAGCCTTTACCGCTAAACATAAGTTTCACGAACATTGTACCCGATGATTGCGAAGCGAATGATATCGGAGCTTGCACCATAGTTATTGAAGGCGGACAGGCTCCTTATGCCCTGTTCTACGGAAACACTCAACTGAGTGAGGATTCTTTCTCTAATCTATCAGGCGGCTTATATGAGCTATCAGCAGTTGATGCAAATGGTTGTTCAACCGC
>JBLIEU010000062.1:0-14628 GCA_047633195.1 Cryomorphaceae bacterium
GGCTCCAACAATGCCGAGGTACATGCAGGTGGCTACTTCCAACTCAAAACCTATGGTGTGGGGAAGGACATAAGTTTTAATGATTGGCGAGATTACATTATTCAATTGGCAAATCAAGGGTTCATAGAGATCATGTACAGCGAACGTTCGGCATTAAAGATTTCGCCTGTTGGATGGAAAGTACTGAGAGGCGAACTGTCCATAAAACTCACTTTCCCAACCATTGACGAAGAGCAAAACAGGAAGAAGCCAAAGGCCCTAAAAATGGCTGACGAAGGAGAAGTAAATACAGATCTATTTGCTAAATTAAAAAAGTTGAGGTATTCCATTTCTCGCGAAGAAAACATGGCCGCCTACATCATTTTCAGTGATAAGTCACTGAAGGCAATGGCGAGTGATTTACCCGTGACAGAAAATGCGTTTCTCGCGATATCCGGAGTGGGAATGAACAAAATGGAAAAGTACGGCAAGGAGTTTATGGAGGTGATCAGGAAGTTTAAAACTTTGGTAAAACCCAAAAAGATTCCAACTACCTTGGACACTTTTGTATTGTACAAAGAAGGACTGAATCCCGAAGAGATTGCCGCAAAAAGAGATTTGCAAATCACCACAATTTATTCGCACCTATCTCAATTATATACCGAAGGAAAGGAAGTGGCCTTAGAGAAATTGGTAGAGAAAGAGGTGCTGAATAAAGTTCGTATTGCGTTCAACGACTTGAATCGAGAAACAGAGTTGAAGCCCATTTTTGAAAACCTGGACGAAGTTGTTTCTTATGGTGAAATAAGAATGAGTTTGACTATAATTCTTAAAAATGAAAAAACTGACTGGGATAAGGCCACAACGCTGCTTTAGCAATCTTACCCATTCTACTGCCTCCACCTCATCGGGAAATGGCATTCGGTTTAGCGTTTCGCAGTTGATAGCAGAAATAAAATTAAACTATACGCCTTCCTACAGTTCACTGATTTTAATGTGTGATTCTATACTGGTTTATCTTTTGGACAACGCGGAACCAAAAGCAATTAAAAATAAAAATACAACAATCGGTTTTAAGGCTCGATTGGCTAGTCGCTAACCATTTAATTGAAAAGCTAAATAATCACTATCCTTCCGATCCCCTATTCACACCAAAGAGCTTTCCGAACTGCGGCAAAGTGACTTTACCAGAAAGCTGACTGACCACTCCCGAGAAGCTAGCGATAACACCGATGGCTCCTGCTAAGGCATTGAACATGTTTGGCATCAATTCATAAATAAAGAGAAGCATCGCGAGGATGAGGAGAAGCAGTGCCAAACGAATCTGACCCCAGCTACCGTTCTTTTTCGAGAAGCGCTCTATGTTCATGATCTCTTCGGTAGAAACCCCGTTTTTGACAAACAGGTTGAAACTGCGGTGAAACAACTCCATCCGATATGTATTTCGGTTGTAGCTGAGAATACCTTTTCGTTTCAATTTCATCAACAGGAAACTGTCGCGTGCATTCATCAATCCATCTTCGGCCAGATCGTAAACGATGAATCGCTCTTTTACCGAAAGGGAATGCCACACACTGAAGTAGATCGGCGAGTAGTAACTCTTGTTCAAATAGTCATCATAGGCATCATTGAACCCTATTTGTCCATTGATGGCTTCACTATCTTCAAATCGTTCCTTCTCTATGGGCAGCAAGAATTCGCGGTAGCTTCTAAACCATTCTTTCATGTAAAGCATCACCTCTTTTGCGGCTGCAGCCGATTGGGCAATCGAGTTCATTTCGTACCATTTGTCCTCAATTTGGGTAATGGTAAGATCAGAAAGAATGACACTCCCTTTGGAGAACAATTCGGTTTCTTCCATGTAGCGCGTCAGCTTCCTAAGGCGATTCAGGTATTCGTCCGTAACGGCTTCAGGAAACCAAAAGCGAATAACAATGGCTTTGGCTAGAATCAGTTCCTGAGGAATATGCGCAATGCTGTACTCCTCATCCAAAAAGGAGGTGTTTCTGCCAAAGTCGATAAATCCAAGATCCGTTCTTTCTAGTTGAAGTGACTTTAAAATAGTAGTTCGCCGCGAACGCGGTATTCCCACCAAAAATAAACGAAGCGGCAAATTGGTCTCTATTTTATGCGCTTGGTATTTTTCCAAACTGTCAGTGACGCTATATGAACGCACTCTCCCACCCTGCAATTCATCCGAAATATTGAAGACAATTCGGTTCAAAAAGAGGCGCACCAAACCATAAAGCAGCAAGAGGCTGAATAAAAAGAATACAAAATCGGAACTCCACCACATAAACTCATAGCGTGTGCCCGACTCGGGCACATAAAGAGGATCGTAGGAATACCTATTGGCAAACAGAGAAAAAATGGGCTGGACATAATGGGCATTGTCATGTGCGACTATCTTTTCGGAAATGTCCGTTCCATAAACCAGCTCTTCCGCCATAAAATTCTCCCAATCTTCATCCAAATGCAGTTGTTTTACCTTTTTTTCTATGTTGTAATAAGCACGATAGAGGTTTCCTAAATCGACTGTTTCGGCTTCAAGCTGCGCATTGATATGTGCACCCGAAAGGGCGCTAAATGAATTGGCCACGATCTTTTCGCATTTGTCAGAAATCAAAATAAATGGCAAAACCAAAATGGCCAATATCCATGCGTACATGCTAAATATGTATAGATTTTTTACATTCTTACTTTGTAAAATGAATTTGAGTTTACCGAGCAGCTGGCTCTTTTTGAGGGTGAAAGGTTTGTCTTTTGATTTTCGCATTTGCTTGTGCACAAGCAGTCCCAACACGAGAACTACCGAGACATAGGCCAGCAAAATATACCGATCGGTAGATGAGCCGCCAGGCAAATATGCAATGACGCCAATCAAGATGGCGATAGTGGTCATGAGGTAGCCTCTTCTTCTCAACCTCCCTTGAGCAGAATCATTGTAAGAAAGCAATAAAGGACGAAGGAGACCGAATAGCAATACTTGAACAATTCCGTATCGGACAAGTGCGCTCAAGCCGTATTCATATAGCAAGACTCCAATAAATACGCCCAAAACAGATACGGTGCTCAAGAAGAGATAGGTGATTCCGTCTTTCCTTTCTGGAAAGATGGAATCATAGAAATTGGAATTTCTAAAATACCGCACGTTTTTGCGATTTATCCTGAATAAGCCCTGCAAGATTAACAAGAGGAAAGAGGCAAAAAGAATTCCAAAACTCGCTATGGCCGACATGAGTGAAGTAATACCAGTGTGCCACTCTACCAAATCGTGGTTGGCAAATGTCACTAAGAAAAAGGCAGCGTCATGACCTCTTTCGGTTAGGACACCATTGATTGGCTTCACGTATCCTGAAAACTTGTCCCGTCCGAAATCAAAATGCCCCGTAAGCGGCTGTCCATAATTTATTGACTGAGCAATAAATTCGGTACCCACCAAATCGGTCTTCAGATTTTTGAAATTGTTTTTGGACTTTTTTGAGCTAAAGAGCACATTCATATCGCGATCGATAAGCGCATAGCCAAAACCTTCCGGAGGTATCGTCCACATGAGCGACTTGAGGTCTACGCTGATTCCATTTATATGGTCGCCCTTTGGGTACGAAATAACGGCTTCCTTCTGAGCCCTGGAGTAGGAGAAAACAGACTCCAAATAAACCCGCACGGAGTCGTGATTGGGATGCACTAAAAGATAGGCATCGTTGTTCCTTACCTTCTGAATGTAATCCCTTTCGGAAAGGTTCACAAAGCGATTAAAAAACTTCCCAATGTCGCTCGTATTGTCCCAGCTGTAGCCAAACTGATCGTATGGCAATACGATTCGCTCTATGGTGCCATCGGTCGTTTCGAAGAATTCGTGAAACAAGATGTCATGGCTGTTTTTCCAGTTCCCCATCAAATCGAAATCAAAATCATTGGTATACCGAACAAGGGAATCAATCTCATTGACAAAGTTCAGTTCAAGAGTATCGGCATAGGTAACGAGATCCTGTTCCACGTCTGACTCCACCTCAGTGTAGTGATGCACAGTAGAAAAAATTAAAGAACCGAGGAAGACCACAATTAATAGGGAAAGAGCTGATAACATGACGTCTCGATCCTTGAGGCGTTCCCATTTATTAATCACAAAAACCTTTATCAAAGGAACAGAGCTTATTAATGTAAAAGTAGAGAGCAAGACCAAAATCAATAGGAAATAATTTATCTCTCTGAGGTACTCGTTGTAGGTATCTTTACCAATAAATCCAGATAGATAGAAGGTTTCATTTCCAAGCTGGAGGTACCTACGAAACTCTACAAAGGGTTTCGAATTAACGGTTGTTTCGAAGATATTTACACCGAACCTGGTGGCAACGGAATCAACTTCAGTACTTGCAAATTTCTTCATGGGTCTGATCAAGTGCGGATCGCTACTGAAGTACACCTCATCATTTTCAACTGAGTGCAAAACAAGGCATTCAAATATTTCATTGTCCATGACGCCTTGCAGCAAAGAGTCCAATGTAATCTCGGCGGTCAACTTCTCATCGGTCATTACATCTTCTACCGCAACTGTTACAGTATGAGAGCGTCTTACAGCTGGGGTAGATTTCTTGGCGAATTTGGTTGGATAGCCATACCCTTCTCCTCCCATTAAGAAAAAATCTTTTTTCGCTTCTTCCAAGAGCTCGTTCAATTGTTTCTCTTCCGAAACCCGTTCGGCCTCTGCCGTTATCTTTGCAATCTTAAGCCTCTTTTCATGCAGCGCCTTGGTGAGGTCGTCATCTATGATTCTGCGTCCGTGCTTTATTTCCAAATACGGCTTGCCACCAAGTACATCTTTATTAAAAACAATAGGAGGCTCAATATCTTGCCATTCGCCCAAGCGAATCGGCAGGGGTTTTACATGATTGCTGATAACTGCTCGTTGCGCATTCCGCTTCCACAAATTAATATCGCAACTACCGCAAAGGGCAATCAGCAAACTGTCCCATTTGGCAGCTTCACTGGTCGTGGCACCTTCCTGCTTCCGATAGTCATTCATCAATTCAAGCAGCTCATCCGCTTTGAGTCGCTGTGCCATAAATGACTGTAAAAAGTCTTCTTTCTTAGAAATACCCTCCTCTATGCTGGCCAAGGTTCTCACGGCCTTGTTGATCAAAATAGCCTCTTTGTTAGGGATATGGTACTGCGAATAGTAAAGGTAACTCCCGACCACCAAGGCCAAGATGAAATAAATTACCACTGCTGGGGTAGATACCTTCTTCATTGCATTTGATTTAATTCATTTCTTTCAATCTCGATTGGTTTTGGATTAACCCTCAGTCGACTTCCATCAAGAGGTCTACATAGGCATCCAAGGTGTGCGCGTCTGCAGATGATTCATTCGCAGATTTAATAGTAATGAAACCACTTGCTACGAGTCTATCAATATTCTTTCTATCCGCATTGGACATATCAGAGTCATAAGGTGGCTTTTGGCCTTCGGGCAATTTGGGATAATCAACGCGCTTGAAATTCTTGCGGTCATTTTCAGTTCCGAGCGAATCAAACAATAGCGCGACTTGGTGATTGACCATATCCAGGCCACCGTCCATCATGATTTCAGGTGTCTTTTTTGCCCAGTCGAGCATTCCCCATTTATGGGCATCGGTAGTGAAACCGAGTTCGGGTCTTCCGCCGCCTGTTCCCATCGATAGGAGGAGCATATTCTTGGCTGTGGGGTATTTCTTGCTCGGATCTTCCTTGTCTTGCCAATTTGGAAAATGGGTTTTTCGCCCTTCCGCGTAAGCGCACATAGAAGGATTATTGGCGAAGACACCACCGTCTACATTTACCATCTTTTCTTTGCTCTTGCCCCCTATTGAAAAAATGTGAGCTGGGTCAAAATAGGTGGGCGCTGCAGAAGTAGACCTGAGCACATCCTTCACATAGTAGTCTCCCTCTTCTGGTTTCTGCTCCCTACTGTTAAAAAATAGAGCCGTGCGATACGTCAGGTTGTATGAGGTGATAATACACGGTTTCATCAATTGACTCAGCCGCAAGAGACCCAATTTTTGTACAAACAGATTCTCGAGGTTTTCCGCACCGAATTTTGAAGCCTTGAAGAGCCGCTTCAACATGGACTTCCGTTGAATGGACTTATTGAAAATGGTTTCCCCATGTTTCACATAGAAGTCGAGTGCATCTTGCGCGGTGTATTTAGGTCGACCATTCTCGCCGGGCACCAAGAGAAGTGCGCCCAAAATAGCTCCGGTACTGGTTCCTACAATCATATCAATGTAGTCAGCCAATCGAGCATCGGGGCCTTTGGCCGCTTGGACTCTCTGCTCCATATAAACGAGCACCTGCGCGGGGATCACCCCTCTTATTCCTCCACCATCGATGGAGAGTATTCTAACTTTATCTCGCGTTTTCATAGTTCTATTTTAGATTTTTCCATTGTTCAAATTCTACCCCTTCCGGTAAGTTGATGGCCATCAAAGACCTCATCTCCGTCATGCGTCCATCCACGTATTTGTGGTTCACACCGGAATACCAACCCCTTTTAAGCAGTCCTTGGATTTTTCTTCGTTTCGACGGATTGTTTTCAATGAGATGAAATACCACTTCCACTTCTTTGTGTTCTTGGACGTGTTTATTGAAAAGTTCAGCGATGGCACTTTTCTTTCTCTTCAACTCACCTTCCAGATCGCCTTCGTTTAGCGAGACAAGTGGCGGTGGCCCGTAATGTTCTGAAAAAAGGATAGCCGGATGAGCGATATTATTTGATTTAATGAGGCTAGGATATTTGTTGCGGTAGTTCTCGCGCCAGCTCTTGTAAGAAAGTCGCGTGCGCTTTTTGCCTGTCAATTGATAATTGAGCAGCCCCATCGCCATTTGGTAACGATCAAATTGATCTTGCGGCACAAATAGCGGCGATCTAATCGGTAGGTTGAGTTCATTTGCCACTTTCAGGTAAACTCTGAAATAGTCTTCAAACCATGACAGGGTATTGTTGTGGCAGGTCAAATGACTAACCTCCGTAATATGCTTCAAGGCCTCGACCTGTGCGTGCAATTCTCGGTAGAGACTGTCCAGCTCTCTTTCCTTTTCTGCTCGACTCGCTCGGCGCACTTTATGGTAGGGCCTGAAGGAATTGCCGTTAACGAAGTTTTTGGTCACTTGCGTAAGCGGACTTCCCGAACAGGTCGTAAAGTGACAGCCAATTTCCAAATTCACCCCTCCCCTTTTGGCGGCGGATTCCAATCTTTCGATTTTCTTCTTCAATCCGAATCCATTCGCGAAAACCGCCACGCTGTTTATTTTTCCTGCTTCAGCGGCAGTTATTACCGCATTGTCGATTTGATCGTATACACCAAAATCGTCAGCTGTAAAGATGACTTTCATAATCTCAGGGGGTTGATATTCCAAAATTGCAAGCACCAAATCACACAGATGAAATCAATCAACTGGATGATTGGCTCTCAATAAAAGTATTTTTCTAGCTTGTTCAAGCTGCTCTCCTAAAAGTGCTAGATGTGCAGAAATCGATCAGGTTTGGAAGGGCATGGTTAAGGGAGTATTTGGTTAATAAAGAGTTGGTTGATGACACAATGTAACCAATATTCAACAATACCTTTGAGGTTTTTTCCGCAAATCAAGGGGGTGATTCCCTTAAAATTTCAGGAAAACACCTAGAAATACAAAAGAGATGTGCTGAGAGAGAAAAAAGTTTATTACTTAGTCTTTAACTTCAAAACAACCACAATATGCCAAGCACAAACGCACACAGTATTCCATATACCGATTCGAAACAGATGATTGATGAATACCGCCGTTTTCCTAGACCTATTGTTGGTACGGAGAATAGCCAAGGACAATTGATCCAAATGGATGAACTAAGCTTTTCAAAGTCCGCCCTTCAGGTTTTCGTTGGGGTACCTTGCGATTCGATACGACTCTTATTTGCCATCAACGCAACTGGCCGAGATGCATCAGGCAATTTGACTTTTCCTCAAGATCCACAAAAGCAGACCTACACGGTGGTAATGGCTGGTGTAAAAGATGACGAGATCGTTCACAGCACGGTTTTAGATAAATTTCAGAAGGGACCACCCCATACAGTAGTAAACTTGTAACTGATGGCAATTGCCGTTATACTTCCATTTTATTAAAAACAGAAACCAAAAAACCACTTGCTCATTGAGCCTATCGTTTTCTGCACTGTGAAAAAAAACAATGAATGACCATTGATGAGTTTTTGAACACCTTCATTTATAATGGATATGGCCCTTATTTCCTTATCCTGATTTGTGGGTTTCTATTTGGGATAGCTCGATGGAATCAACTCACAAAAGCTGGAAAAGGCTTGTGGGCAATTATCGCTACTAGCTTTATTGTTGAGTTGACCGGGTCTTACCTATACCTAGGAATCAGCGCTATAGAATCAAATAATCCTTCGTATCACCTCATCAATTGTTTGCACTTCATTACTTACGGCTATACCTTTTCAAAATTTGCAAGCAACAAGAAACTGGCCCGAGCTTTTCTATACGGTGGGTTTCTTCTAGCGGCATATTCCGTTACCAGCACTTTCTGGATTGAAGGCCTTAAAAATTACCCGACCCAGGCAAATATTGTCTTTAACGCAGCATTGGTCGTGGGTGCGTTGTTTACATTTATGGATATGCTGCGCAGACCGAGTCAAACTTCATTGACCAGGCAAAGTATTTTCTGGTTTGTCACGGCCACCCTCATCTTTTACGCCAGCACTTTCTTTTCGTTTGCCTTAATCGATTTTTATGCCCGCCAAGGCGAATATCTACCTAATTGGGCTACAAATCTGATAAATGGAATGAATTACTACCTCTACACTTCATACCTCGTTGCCTTGTGGTTCGACTCCAGATAAAGGGCTTTAATGAATTAGATTTACATAAATGGCCATTTCATTTGATGAGTTTTTAGATTATTACGTCTATCGAGGGTTTGCTGCTTACTACCTCATACTCCTATCAGGGTTCGTCTTCGGCCTTTGGAACGTCAAGAAGCTTTCACCTGCCGGTAGAGGGATTTGGTTGATTGTCTCGATCAGCCTGTTCTTTGAATTGCTTGGGAATTGCTTGGCAATTGCCATTGAAACTGGTGCTCCCAGCACTCACTTTGTACACCTGCTGCACTTTGTTGCTTATGGATATACCTTTTCAAAATTCACTGTGAACAAGAGAGTTGCGAACGGATTTCTGTGGACAGGCATTTTACTTGCAGGCTATGCGGTAGTCAACCTTATTTGGTTTCAAGACATACGCGAAAACCCATCAAATACCTCATCGGTAGGAGCAGTGGCATTTGTTTTTGGTTCGCTCGTTACATTTTACAATATGATGAGACGACCTAGTCCAACACCACTCTTAAAGCAGGGCTTGTTCTGGTTTAATACATCAACACTTTTCTTTTATGCCAGTACTTTTTTCTCCTTTGCTTTGCAAGATCACTACTTGGCCCAATGGTATGAAACGGGAGTCTATATGCCGACTTGGGCCATAAATCTCATGAGGGGAATGAATTACTATTTATACGTTTCACTCTTTATTGCTATGGGGCTCGACTCGAAACAACCTACGGATGCGTAAGCTCAAAAAATAACCTAAGCACTCTTTGAAACCCAATATTTTTCTGAAAGAAGAACCCCTTCGATGCATCGAAGGGGTTCTTTGAACTTGGTCTCACAAGTCCTGGTCTCATAGCCCCGGGTAAAAGTCGTGGTTAGCTAGCAATTCCGTTGGGTAATTCTATTGGCTTAAAGGTAATCTCGATGATTCGGATAGGCTACAGGTAAAACCCTATGATTTCTAAAGAAAAACCCTATCCGTTTTAAGGAAAAACCCTATTTTATCTAAAGGAATCACCCCGTACATCAAAGGGGTCGTTTTCCAATTTAGTTTTCTACGACTTTTGAGATTCCTTATAAATCAAACCTCTCATCTGCTCAGACTTCTTATATTCGACGAACCGCAGTTCACTTAAGGAGGGATGCAGAGCGCAGAGTTTATACTGGTATTTGGAACATTGCTGTTTCTATTCTTAGCGGGATTCATCGTGCTATTTGCTGTGCAGTACCGCAAAGCACAGCTCAAGTTCACCATCGAAAAACAACGCTTCAGGCAGGAAATCCTTCAGGCCGAAGTAGAGATAAGGGAAAAGACATTGCAAGACGTAGGAAAGGAGTTGCACGACAACTTGGGCCAAATAGCTTCTTTAACCAGAATCAACTTGGCGGGTATCAGATCGGGACATAGCAAACCTGAGAAAGTCGATCAATCCATTGTATTGATGGACAAGCTGATTGATGAAATGCGAAACCTCTCGCATGAGTTGAACGAAGGTATTCAATTGCGACAAAGTCTCTCTGAACAAATAGAGCAGGATGTCCGCCGATTGAATAACCTGAAGGGGCTCGATGTGAAATGCTCATTGGATGCGCCGTCGTTCAATATCTCAGGCGATAAAGCGATCCTTCTTTACCGCATATTCCAGGAAGCATTGAGTAATGTGCTCAAACATTCGCAAGCAATCGAATTGATCATCAACTTAACGGAAAATTTTAAAAGCGTAAAGCTAACGGTTGAGGACAACGGCATTGGATTGCCCGATGAGAACATGAAAAAGGATGGTATGGGGTTGAAAAATATGCAGTCGCGTGCCGCCTTATTGGGTGCAGATTTTTCCATTTCGAATAGAATTCCAAAAGGAACCATTTTATCAATCGAACTACTCAAAGAAAACCTAAATGACCAAAATTAGAATTGGAGTAGTAGACGACCACCGCCTGTTTAGAGAAGGGATCGTAAGCATGATTTCTGAGTGGGGGCCTCACTACGAGGTTGTTTTCGAAGCTGATAATGGGGTTGATCTGATGGCGAAGCTGGAAGAGCACGAAAACCCGCATATCATCATCATGGATTCTGAAATGCCACTGATGAACGGAGCGGAGGCAACGATAAAAGTGAAGATTGAATACCCCAAAATATTGGTTTTGGCCTTGACCATGCTCGATGGACGAACGGATTTTATTCGTTTGGTAAAATCTGGAATCGATGGCTTTTTAAATAAAAATACAAGCCCGGAAGAGGTGCGCGATGCTTTGGACAAATTGATCAAATCGGGCCATTATTTTAATAAAGGCCAGCAGGATCAAATGCTGCTAATACTTCGCGGAAAAGACCTTGGATATAAAGATGTGGAATCTTTGACTGAAAAAGAGTTGAAGTTTATACGATTGGCCGTTTCAGAATTGCCGTACAAAATCATTGCAACTGCTATGGAGGTGAGTGAAAAAACAATTGACGGTTATAGAGCCAAGGTTTTTGAAAAACTAGATGTAAACACCAGAGTGGGCATGGTGATCCGTGCCATCAAAGAGGGAATTGTTAAACTCTGATGCTTCAATTCATTCATTTCAAAACTTTCATTCTTATTTCTTCTCGAAATAATTCAGCAGTATTGACTCCATTTCAGCTTCTCCTTTGCACACTGCGTCAACCTTTTTCCAAGTTTCGTCAGTCAAAATTGAACGCAATGCTTGATCTTGCCGAACGATTCGGTTGAAAACCTTTTGAATCTTCTTGTCCCAAACCTTGTGGTGCCTCACCAGGTCATCTGGGTATACTACTTTTCGTTTGGTCCCTTCATCGATGCCTCGAAAGGGTGATGCAATATTGAGGTAGCCGTAATCATCAGTGAGTTGTTCACCAAGCTGAATATCGCGAATGGCAATCTCAAAATCGTAGGCCGTAGTCAGGCAATTCGAATTGAAGCTGTGATTCAAAAATCGACCATTGTCCCAGCAAAGGATTAGATTGCCCTTGTTGTTGCGAAAGGTATAGGTATCCAAAATGTTTTGGTAGAGAGGCTCCATGGTTTCAAAATCTTCGGGACTGAATTCGCGGTCGAGTTTATCGAGTACCCAAGTTATGGTACCCGCTGGAATAAATGAAGTGGCGACTACTCCATAGCCAACCTCGTTGCTAATGAACTTAAGTTCTGTATCTGGGTGAATCATCTCAATATTTTGAAAGGCTCTTTGCTCTACTGAGCACGACAAAAGTACATCGCAGATAGATTCGTTCAACCTTTTTGAATAGATTTTTACCCGCTCATCTTCAGCTATTTATGATCCGATTCTCCGTGCAATTCTCCGGCACTTCCCGCGCCAAGCGATAATCCATCCCAAGCCGCTGCTGCTCCCTGTAGAGCGTGGGTAGACTCCTGCCTTGAGTGGCTTCGAAGTAGGAGAGCCTATGGTTGATTCGCTCCTTCACCAAGACTCCTGCTTCCATCCGCATGCCTTGCGGTTTTTTCCTGTTATCAAAAAAGACTTCCATCGTATTTGAATCGAGCTGAGTGAAAACGTATCGAATGGATAAAAAGGCTTTGCCTGGTTTGGTTGAATTGAAATCTTGCTGATCTCCTGCAGCGGTTTGGAAGGTGATTCCCGCTTCGACGAAATATCCCAAATCGGTCTTCGCTGTTTCATGTTCTAGGCTTTGTCCCCTAATGAGCTTTCCTGCTCCGAAGAGATTTCAATGCAAAGAGGTCATTCCCGACTTGGATTTAAAAAATTGGCTTTGAATGGAAGTCGAATGCCAGACTAATATTCCCACCAACGGGATTTATCAAATCGTAAAGTGCGGTTGCGTTTATCTCATCTTGAGAAAAGGGAATATTCGTAGCGCCCGCAAAGATCAACAGTGGGATTCGAAAAACATCGGGTTCTCCAATCCAAAAGCGCATGAGCTGAGCCGATGTATTCCAAGCTCCGATGGTCGAGAAATCAATAAATCCCTCAGAACCAAAACGGAGGTTTTCATTTTCATATCCCATTCTCAAAACGGAATCTACTACTAAAGAATCTTGGGCTTGGTACTAATAACGTATCAACAAGAAGCAGAAGGTGGTCATCGCTCTTTTTATATCGTTCGGCTTTAAATTTCCGAATGATTGCCCTGAGCGACTATTGAAGTTAACGAATGTTACATGCGTTTTTTCACGCTATTTGAAGAACGGTGAGAAGAAAATTGAGAATATTTTGATGGGATGGTTCAAGCATAATCGTCCTATCTTTGACCCTAACCAAAATCTTCTCGCATGTCGGAAAAATTCAAGGGGAAATACCGTATCGAATCATCTCGACTACAAACTTGGAATTATGCGAATGATGGTTTCTATTTCATTACCATTTGCACAAAGGGGCGAGACCATTTTTTCGGGGAAATTGAGAATGACAAAATGCAGGTTTCACCTGCAGGGGCGATTGCACACGTCTTGTGGTTTGAAATAAAAAATCACGCAAAGAATGTTGAATTGGGCGAATTTATGGTGATGCCAAATCACGTGCATGGGATAATAATTTTGGACAATGGTGGTGATGGCGTAGAGACAACGCATGCGGTAGAGACAACGCATGCGTTGTCTCTATAATCCAACAAAAAAAATATCGGCCGAAACCGATTTCAAAACCAGGGTAAAAACACCATTTCATCTATTGTGGGATCTTATAAATCTGCCGTGACAAAATATTGTAACCGATTGGGTTTGCAGATGGAATGGCAATCGCGCTTCCACGACCATATTATTCGAGATGCAGAATCATTTCAATCCACCTCCAATTACATTTTGAACAATCCGAAAAATTGGCAACAAGATAGATTCAGATAATTAACTCATCTTCTTCTCCAACCTCATTCCTCTTTTGCTTTCATCAAATTCTCCATTGTCATATATCAAATGACCGTTGACCCAAGTTTTCGTTACCGTTGAGTTGAAAGTGGTTCCTTCCAAAGGAGACCAACCGCATTTGTAAAGGATGTTTTCTGGGCTTACCGTCCATGGGCGATTGATATCGACCAAGGTGAGATCAGCGTAATAACCTTCGCGAATGAAGCCTCTTTTCTTAATGCCATAAAGAATGGCGGGATTGTGACTCATCTTCTCGGCCAACAGTTCATAGGAGAGTTTTCCTTGGCGGACAAACTCAAGCATGGCCACCAATGCATGCTGCACCATAGGCGCACCCGACATGGATTGAAAATAGGGCTTGTCTTTTTCCTCCCAAGTATGGGGGGCATGATCGGTCGTGATCAAGTCAATGCGCCCATCGATCAAGGCCTCGAGTAATCCTTCTCGATTTTCCTTTGCCTTTATCGCGGGATTCCATTTGATTTTCTTTCCCAATCGCTCATAGTCTTCATCGCAAAACCAGAGGTGGTGCACACAAACTTCGGTGGTGACTCGTTTTTCCTCTAGGGGAATATCATTGCGGAAAAGATCCGTCTCTTTGGCAGTACTCAAGTGCAAGATGTGCAGGCGAGTGTTGTACTTCTTGGCTATTTCCAAAGCGCGCACTGTGCTGGAATAGCACGCTTCCACGCTGCGAATAATCGGGTGAAATTTCACGGGTACATCATCGCCGTATTCGGCGCGGTACTTCTCTTCGTTCTTTTCGATGATCTCTTCACGCTCTGAGTGTATGGTGATGATAGCGGGACAATTGGCAAACAGCTTCTCCATAATCTCGGGGCTATCTGCCAAGAGGTTTCCCTTCTTGGTAAAATAGAGTCCATCATCAGAAACAGCCAACAAACCCGAAACATCGGTGTCCAAAACCAAATCGAGGTTATCGGCATT
>JBLIEU010000063.1:0-14073 GCA_047633195.1 Cryomorphaceae bacterium
CAGTACAACGCTTCAGAAGAAATTCGGATGAACCCGGGCGCTCTTATGGAAGCTGGTGTCAATATCAATTACCAATTTGATATTGCATCATGTGGTATCGGTTCGATTGTACCGAATGAGGAAGCTGGATTTGGCAGTGGATCGGACAGTGAGCAATTGACAAGTTTGAATCGCGTTAGCAGCAATACTGATGTTATTCTCTATCCGAACCCAACCAGCTCCAATTCCTTTATCCAATTGGAATCAGAAACGGAAGAGCAGGTTTTTATAACCATTTTTGATGGTTTGGGACGCGTGGTGGTTCAATCGACCGAGTTTCTTGCCGAAGGTGTGAACGTGATAGAGCTTCAGTCAGAAAACTTAACTCAGGGGCTATACTTCGTCAATCTTCGGATTGCTGAGGGTGAGAGTCAAACACTCAAACTCCAAAAAATCGATTAATCATTTGAGCTGAAAGGCTTTCGGAAATGGATTGTTTGAATTGCTATTTAATGGAGAGGCCACGGTGACGTGGCCTTTCTTTTTTAAGCTTCCATTGTCAACTGTATGACATACCAGCTTGAGCAGCTCGATTAATTTCGCCCTATGAAATTCACGGGACCATCAGGAGAATTCTTTAGAGCCTCAGAACTAAGGGATGTCGATGCAGAACAGATCACGCAACGCATACCATCTAGTTTGACCTTGCTCTGGATCACTGAGCCCGGAACCGAGTTGCGTATCGATGGGCGAGAGCTCAAGCCCGATTCGGGAACCATGATCTGCCTTACGGAGTTTCACGCCATTGAAGTGAAAGCATTCGGAGGTGGAAAATTACTCCGTTTCAACCGTGATTTCTATTGCATTCTTTCACACGATGATGAGGTGAGTTGCCGCGGCTTGCTTTTCTTTGGTGCGTCGCAACTCCCCGTTATTTCAATCGATGATACCTATCATAAAGTCTTTAGTGCTCTTTGGGATGTGATCGAAAACGAGATGTCGACAACTGATGATCTCCAACTGGAAATGCTCCAAATGCTAGCCAAGCGTTTTCTGATTCTTGCTACGCGCGCTTACAAAGAACAAGTAGACTTTGGCAATTTAGATACCGACCAGGTTGATCTGATTCGCTCTTTTAACTTTTTGGTAGAGCAGCACTTTCGCGAAAAACACAAAGTAGCCGATTATGCCGATCTGCTATTCAAGTCACCCAAGACCTTGAGCAATCTCTTTGCAAAGGTGGGCTCCAAGACACCGCTGGCTTATATCCACGGGCGTATCGCCATGGAAGGCCGACGCAAATTGCGCCACGGCGACGAGAGCGTAAAAGAAATCGCATTTGCCTTAGGCTTCGACGATTTGCAAACCTTTAGCCGCTTTTTCAAACGTATGGAGGGCGTTTCGCCCATTGTTTTTAGAGGAAAGGAATAATTGCCAACCCATCGGGAATTCCTGCCGAGCGTTCCGCGCAGATCTTGCCGCACCTTTGACCTGTCAACGAACAAAAACAATTAAAAACACATAACCATGAACGCATTTACAGTCCCTACTCGAGAACAAGTATCAGAATCCAATCAAGCTATTTTCGACAACCTTCAAAAAGGATTAGGCTTTGTGCCAAATCTCTACGCTTACTACGCCAAAAGCGAAACAGCGCTGGGAGACTACCTCCAATTGCAAAACAGAAAAACGACGCTCCGAGCAAAGGAAAAGGAGATCGTAAACTTGGTGACTAGCGAAATAAACAGATGCCGTTACTGTCAATCTGCACACACGGCAATTAGTAAAAACCTCGGTTTTACTGATGAAGAGATTCTGGATCTTAGATTGGCCAGAGCACCTTTCAATGAAAAGTTTGATGCCTTGGCGAAGTTTACCAAGTCGGTAGTAGAAAACCGTGGAAATGCCAAGGAAGAAGCAAAAGAAGCCTTCTTCGCAGCAGGGTACACCGAAGCAAATATGATTGATACGGTAATTGTGATAGCCGATAAAACGGTAAGTAACTATATCCACAATTTAGCGGGATTTGAAATTGACTTTCCGATTGCTCCTGAGTTGGAGCTAGCGACAGTCTGAAGAAAAGCGGTTTCATCTTCACCGTTCTCAAACAGGATGATTGGTTAAAATTGGTTAGACAAATGCCCCCCTTCAGTTTCTCAACTAAAGCTTCGGCGACACGCGGAAACGAGAAGGGGTTTTTACGTTGGCAGACATAGGATAACCTTGACTAGAATTGATCAGGAAATAGGATAGGGAATAATTGCCAACCCTTCGGGAATTCCTGCCGATCCATCAGCCGTCAACATGCCGCACCTTTGACCTGTCAACAAGCAAAAACACATTCAAAAACAAAACATCATGAAAAAGTACATCACAATTACCCTCGCATTTGCCGCCTTAATCTTCAGCTCGCAGGCATTTGCTCAAAAAGCTGAAACGGTAAAACTTACGCAAACAGAAGGCGCATTTGAGGAAACTGAATTAACGCTCGAAGCGGGAACTTATGTATTCGAAGTTGCCAATGACGGTGTAGACCATGAGGTTGGCTTCGTTATTGTGCCCAAAGGTAAAACGGAAATGAGCGACCACATCAAAGAGGCTTACGTTCAAAAAACAATCAAGGATGGCGAGACTTCTACTTCCAAAGAAGTAACACTTGCAGCTGGTGAATACGAGTATTTCTGCCCGATGAATCCTACTCCTCACTACACGCTGGTAGTAAAGTGATCATATATAGATTGGTTAAATATAGTTAGTGATGATTGGCCCTTCTGCAAATGCATGAGGGCTTTTTCATTGAATCTTCTAATTCCATTTTAGAGATTGCTTCACATAGGTTATTGGTACCTTGAAATGAATCTGTTCTTTTTTCGTTTCACGATGGATGAAGTTGATATTTCACATGCTCGCAATGGCAATTCTGACGGTAACTACCCAAATAGGAGGAGTCATCTATTTGATAGTTATAGTCCTATTTCGAAAACATAAATGGTGGATGTCGGGACTTGTTTTCTTTGTGGTATACGTCTTTGTATCAATTGGACTTGTTCCCATTCTTGCTCCTTAATTCGGTCGCGAAAAGGTCAATGCCGAGTTGCTTAATAGTGGCTATGTATTGGCCAACCGAAATTATGTGACACCCGATATGAACGAGGCCCTCAAGTCGATTGAGCAAAGATTCCAATCGCATTACCCCGAATTGAAACTAGTAGTTCTAGACGCTAATTTCCCTCTCTTCGACGGGTTTCCGCTGTTGCCTCACCTGAGTCATGACGATGGGAAGAAGGTTGATCTGGCATTTGTGTACGAAGATCCTAATGCCGTGTTGACCAACCAAAAAAAATCAAGATCGGGATATGGGGTATTTGCTTCACCCGACGATGGAGAGTTAGATCAAGCTGATCTTTGCGCTCGGAGAGGATCTTGGCAATATGGTATGACGAAGTATTTCAGTTTTGGAACGTCCAATCCTGATTTGGTTTTTTCATTAAGAGCTAACAGAGAACTATTAGAAGCCATAGTAGCTGACGAAAGAATCGGGAAGGTTTTTGTGGAGCCACACCTGAAGGGACGGCTAGGAGTGGTAAGCGACAAAATTCGTTTTCGAGGATGCCATTCAGTGAGGCACGATGATCATTTTCACATACAACTGAAAATGAGGCTTTCTACTTAACCAACCCCTCTCTCAACGCAATAGCCACGGCTCCCGCAGAAGATTGGACTTTGAGCTTTCCATATATCTTCGTGATGTGGCTGTTTACCGTAGGGTAGGAGATATGGCATTCCTCGGCTATCATTTTGTAGCTGTAGCCTTTTACCAGAAGTTGTAGAATCTCAGATTCGCGTTTCGAAAGGTTAAACGTGTCTTTGCTCTTCGAACTGCCTTGTTTTTGAAAGAGTTTCAGCACCTTGGCCGCCGCAATGGGAGTCATCGGGGCACCACCTTTAAGCACCTCACGTATTCCCTCGATGAGTTTCATCGGGTTGGCTTGTATTTCAATGCGACTGACAGCCGATATGAATTCTTGAACAGCACGGCTACTCCGATTTTTGCTTTAGCGCAGGCACAGGGCAGATGACTACCAATTTGCAATTTAGCCCTAGTGCTGACCTGCTGATAGGCAACAACCGTTATGCCTTTCGTGCGGCGAGTAATCCGAACTTTGGTCTTTTATTTAGTTTGACCAGTACTCAATATCAATTCTTAAATAGCACGGCGGAGCCTATTTTTGCAATTAATGCCGACACCGGTTGGTATGCTTCCGACATACGATTTAATGCAGGCAAGGGCGTGTTGGTGGATCCAAACACATACGCTTTGCGCTCGGAAGTAGCTCCTGACGTGGGTTTTTATTTCGGGAGGTCCCGATTACGAATTTCGTGGTTTGACAGGTGCTCCGATGATGAGAATCAATTCCACATTTGGAAATACGGTTTTGGCGGGAAGCCTCACCTTGGGTGAGAACTCAATAGAGGAAGAAGGAACCATTCGCTACAATGCGGGAACGTTTGAAGGATACGATGGTGCTGAATGGTCGAGCTTTTCGGGCGGAGGAAGTTCTTCACGGACCGAGGATGGTGCTGATCAATATTCGAACAATGCCGGAAATGTTGGCGTGGGTACAACCATGCCTCAGGAGAAGCTGCATGTGTCATCGGGTAGTATTCTTGCTTCTGGGTCAAGTACTTCCAAAGCAGGGATAGAGTTACAGCCTCAGTTAGGAAATTCAAACAGTGGCGGCCGTGTCTACTTCCGAGAAGATGATAATGACTTTTTTGGTTTTTCGGTAGGATTCAATGGTGGTAATTCCGATAGGTCGTTTTTGAATTGGAGACCCAATACATTCATTATTGCTGCTCACAGCAATGATTCTATCGGTGTACCTGCCATAACCATTACCCGCGGTCCCGTTGATATAGGAATCGGAACTTCATTCCCAACTTCGAAACTTGATGTTGAAGGGGATGTCCGAGTTCGGGATTTACCTGTGAACAATAGTTTGCAGAATCTAGTAGTCGCAGATGCTGATGGAAACCTCTTCTCTCGTGATGCAAGCACCCTGACGTCGGGCGGATCATCACTATGGAGTCAAAATGGAGCCGATGTATATTACAACACCGGCAATGTGGGGATAGGTACTACCAACCCCAACAATAGGCTTTCGGTGTTTGGGCCAGGTGATATTTTGAGTTTGGTAACTACAAGCACCGCCTCAGGAGCCAAGCCTTTCATCGTTCGTTCAGGCAATGGAAGTATAGAAGGAATGATTGTTCGATGCAACGGCCGCGTGGGTATGGGAACTACCAATCCCGCTGCCAAGCTGCATGTTATTGGAGATGCCTATATAGATGGAAAAGTATGGGGACGCGAGGTAGAAGTAACTTTAGCTTCCTTTCCCGATTACGTATTTAAGGCAGACTACGACTTGATGAGCCTTACAGAAGTAGATGCCTTTATCCAAGAAAACGGTCACCTCCCCAATATGCCTACGGAGGCTGAAGTGGTTGAAAACGGGTTGAACTTGGGAGAGATGAATGTGAAACTGGTTGAGAAGGTTGAGGAATTGACCCATCACTTGATCGAGAAAGAAAAGCAATACGAAGCATTGCAGTCGCGCTTGGAATTGTTGGAAAGCTTAATTATGAATTCTGAAAATTCAAAAAAAATGATCGGCCGAAATTCGAAATTTTCATCCAAATTGAAACTACTGATTGTTTTAGTATTCTCTTGTTCTATTCAGTGCGTTTTATCTCAAGCTAAGTGTGGCACCCAGTTCAAGAACCAAGAAGAAATAGAGAGCTATTTAGAGCGTCATAAGAAGTATTTGCAAAACAAAGGCGAAGGAAAAAGCACAATTTATGAAACCAAATTCATACCTGTTCATTGGCATTTTGCTGATAGTCCTTGGTACATTCCGTGGTCACCTCCATACAATGAAGCCCGGGCTGCTCTGGCAAGGGCAAATAATGCTTTTTCTGAAACAAATATTCGATTCTATGAATGTGGTATAAGCGTTATCGGGAGTGATGGCGACTGGTACTCTTTTGACGAGGTAACGGAGGAGGGTGCAATGGTTAATTCGCACAACATTCCGGGAGTCCTAATTGTATATGTCGTCGATGAAATTGAGGCTGGAGGTTGCGGGTACGCAAATTTCCCAGATACCAATCCGAGTAAGAGTAACAATGGGAATAATTTTGTGGTGATGGATGTAGGCTGCATGGACGAATCAGGGGACACCACATTAGAGCATGAATTCGGTCACTTTTTTGACATTGCACATACCCATGAGACTGTCTGGGGGCGGAATTAGTAGCCAGAACAGGGAGTACGGCCAATTGCACTACTGCAGGGGATCGATTTTGTGATACGCCTGCTGATCCAGATATCAGCGGAGATGTATCATCAAGTTGCGTTTATACGGGAGGTACAACAGATTCCAATGGTGCTATTTACGGGCCCTCTGCCACCAATATCATGTCGTACAGTAGGAAAGAATGTCGTGTGGATTTTACTCCGTCACAAATAGACAAGATGAACAATAGTGTATCACCTGATGGTGATTCTGATCGCAATAGTTTAACGTGTGCGGGTTGTTCTACAATTGATTTAAATGCTCTTTTGCCACCAAACCTTCCTTTTGTCGGATTTGTCGTTTCGTCTTATTTGTTGGCTGGCGAAATATTTAGCTCTGCGAATATCACGGCTTCTAATTCAACCGGTGATAATTTGGTTTTGGCTTCTACTGAACGGGTAGTCTTGACACCTGGTTTCTCTTTTAGTTCCGTTAATAACCCATCAATGAAATTTTACGCGGTAGTCGATGAATGCGGCGGCGGAGCAGCCTTGATCGATCAAGGAACTGGTACAAATAATCAGCCATTCCTATCTGAGCATAACACTTTCAGCACAGAAACCAATAAGATCTATCCTAATCCAATTTCGGGTTTGGCATTTATGGAAGTCACCGCACTCAGAGAAACTGTAATTACTATTCGAGTTTTCGTCGCTCTCGGACGACAAGTGATGGTCGAGGACAAAAGGCTGGTAAAAGGGGAAAATTCCATTCAGTTAAACACGGAAACGCTGAATCAAGGACTGTATTTGATCAATATTTCAGATGTACACGGTTTGAATGAACCCTCAAACTCCAAAAAATCGATTAAATAATCTTCTTCATAGGAAGACGGGTTAACCAACCCCTGAGAGCCGGCAGAAATGCCAGCTTTTTTTATTCCTTGACCACCCTAACTGCGGAAGATGATGTGAATCAAACTGATTTTGAATCCGATATGGTCTTTTATTCCTTGGTTCTCATTTCTATTTATCTATATTTAACCTAACCAAATCGCTCGTTATGATCCCCTTAAATCAAACTACCGGTATTGGCCTGTCGTGCCGCACACCAATATTTCTGAATTTTCCATTCCAAGATTCACCCTGATCATTCCTGCCCACATCTTGGGTGAAATGACACACAACCCACAACCGCTTAACCAAAATCTTACCAATGAAAATTGATTCATCCAAGCATGAGCTTACGGGAGAATCCGTCAAGGTTGATCTCACAAAAAAAAACACCAGACCTTTTGATTCGGGTCTTCCTGACTCTATCGTGATCCATTATACGGCAGGAAGTTCGGCGTCGGGATCCGCTGCATGGCTAAAACGACCTGAGGTAAAAGCTTCGGCTCATATAGTGATCGAAAGGGATGGCTCCGTATTTCAAATTGTACCGTTCAATATCCAGTCGTGGCACGCAGGCGTGAGCGCCTACGGAGGAAGGTCGGGATACAATAAGTACTCCATTGGAATTGAACTCGATAATGCGGGGTTTTTGACCAAAACAGGCAATGTTTATCAAGCTTCTTTCGGTCGGACATACACGGCCGATGAAGTACTCAAAGCAAAACACCAACACGAAGGAAGGCAGCGGTACTGGCACACATACAGCGAAGCTCAGATGGATGCCTGTCGAGAAATTTGCGAGTTGCTTATCGATCAATACAAGATTAAGGAGATCGTAGGTCACGATGAAATATCGCCCGGAAGAAAGCAAGATCCTGGCCCCGCTTTTCCAATGAATAAATTTAGAAATGAATTGCTTGAGTTAGCAGGTGGGCAGGCATCTGAATCTAGGCAAGATACGGAAGAGCCTCATCTTGAAATGCCAGGTAGGGTGGTAGCCTCTTCCTTAAATATCCGTGCGGATAGCTCCGGAACTTCTCCCAAGATTTCTCAACCGTTGAAGAATGGTCAAAAAGTAAAAATTCAAGAAGAAAAAGACGGATGGTACAAAGTTTCAACCGTGATAGAAGGCTGGGTGAGTAAAGCATTTATTCAAAGAGAGGACAATGACTAGTGCCCTCCGTTTCGTCATTATTCTGCTGTTAGTATTCGGAGTCGTGCTGTTTGCCAAGCGGCCTGATTTGTTGCAAGATGTTTGGCTCTGGATTATTGGACTCATTGGTTTAATAGTAAAACTATTTGAAAGGGTTTGGGATTTTATTGAAGAAAAGTTCAAGCCGAAGCCAGAGCCTATTCCCTTGGTAGCGGTCAATACAACTGCTCAACCCATGGCCTTTCAACCCAATCCTGCAGCTGCCCAAAGATCAAGCGACAACCGCACGATTGAGGATTTTCCAAAACCCGTTTTCAAGGGAATCACAATGGAGCTCAAGCGAATGCAAGATGATGGTAATTCAACGCTGGGTGTTCTTTCTCTAAACGGGGAATTTTATTGTTACACCTTAGAAGATACCCACCGCGACGTGAAGCTAAAAGGCAAAACACGCATATCGGCAGGGGAGTACGTAATTGATTTCAATGAGCACCTTACCAATATGACCAAGCGCTACCGCGAGAGTGAGTTTTCCAGCGAATGGTTCACGTTTCACTTGCATTTGAAAAACGTACCTGACTTTGAAGGAGTATACATCCACAACGGAGGGTCTCATGAACATACGGATGGGTGTATTTTGGTTTCCACCGATTATGTCGAAAAGACCGACCATGCGCCGCTGACCTTCACAAATTCAAGAAACACTTTTAAGCGTTTATACATCAAACTCAAACAGCATTTGGATGCAGGAATCCGCGTACGCATCATTATTCGGGACGAACCAACCCACCAAATGCCAAACCCTTTGCTATCATGAACGACATCGAAATAAAACAAGAAGTACAAAACGAGAAGAAGTCGATGAACTGGCTTTTCATTGTATGCATCGCTACTGCAGTGGTTTTGCTAATTGCCAGCCTTGTATTTGCAGGAATTCACATTATGACGAAAGATGGTGGAACCATTTTTCACTTTTCGGCTATTTGTATTTTGACAGTTTGGATAGCTATGCTTATTGGTTATTATGCTTGGGCCGTTTATTTCTACAACATCAATCTAGGACTGACCAATGAAGATTGGGCTGAAGCTCGGATCCAAAAGAGAATTGACCCCAACTACGAAGAAAGATCCGAAAATCCCAATAAGGAGCACACTCTCGGATTGCCTCCGGGAACTGTGCGAGGCACGCTTACACTCACACTTATGGTGGCGGCCCTCGCGCTGACCATCGCCTATATGGGCGAGGCGAACAGCTTGGAGAACAACCAGTTTTTCATCGACAACTTCGATTTTTTCAAGCAGGCATTCCTTATGATGATCGCCTTCTACTTTGGTAGCAAGTCATTGGAATACATTTCGAAAACGAGCAGAGAGAAAGAGGTGGAACTCACCAAGCAAACTAAATTTCGAGCTGAGGCAGCCTCAACTCCCGAAACCGTAGATATCAACGTGGAGAATATCGAGACAGATACGGTAGAATTTGATTCTGAGTTTGATGGAGATATTCTTCAGCCCGAATCAGAATATGACAAAGAAGGCTCAGTCGGATAATCAGGTGAAACGATTCGTCCTCATATCGATTTCCATTCTCTTCTTGCTCGGATGCAAGGAAGACAAGCGCTACTTGGTAGTGAGCAAGGTGAAGAGCACTTGCGCTCTGGCAACCACCGAAACCATCATCGATAAGGTGGTGATCGGATACAAAGAAAAGCGCACCTTCTTTCGACTTTTTGCCTTAGGCGAAGCATCTTTTCTAGCTGAAACGGAGGCCACAATAAAGACTGGAGTGCGTTTAGAAAAGATCATGCCCGAAGATGTCATCATCAAAGGTGACCGCATTGAGCTAAAACTACCAGCTGTGGAAGTGCTGAATTTCGACTATCCTTTTGAAGCCGTTCGCGTGAATGAAGTCGCATCGAGAAATGCACTCTTCAACCAAGTGACTGTCGAAGATGAAGAGATGTTTTTGCGAATGGCTGAATCTGATATTCGTAAACACCTCGAATACACAGGTATTGTGAAGCAAACTCAAGACAATGTGCGTAGTATGCTCATGGGAATTTTGACCCAACTCGGTTACGAAGAGATTTACATCGATTTTAAAAGCGATGACTTGATTCAGCAAATTGTTATTCCTCAAGAACTTCTATCCAAAGACGATGACTAAGGTTTGGACTTTCATAGCGTCTTTAATCGGTCAAATTATCCTCGCGGTTGCTATAGTGGGATTATTGGCTTTTTTCAATCCTGGGGACATCTTTTCGAGTACCAAGCACACGCTGAAGAATACACCGATTTTAGTGCGATCTATGAAGCAAATTGGCCAGATAATAACCGCTGAGTACTACGGTGAAACGGTTGCTGACAATTTTACTGTGATCGAAATGGATTCAGTTGAAAAAGAAAATGAATTGCTCGCGGTGGTCGAATCCAACGATCGTTTCGCCGAGGAGATTGCAGAAATGAGAGATGCTCGAAAGAATCTGCCAAGCAATAAGAGGAAACTCGAAGAGCTTTACCTAGCGACATATTCTACTATTGGCGATAGTCCCGATGCTCAGGTTTTACTTCAATTCTATTTGGAAAAACACAACAAGTCCGATCGAAAAAGACTGCTACACTATTTGGTGAAAACCAAGAAGGGAAGGGGAGCACAGGTTGGTGATAAGCAAGGTATTGCAAAACATTTGGAAGGGGCATACGCTAAATCCAATTCACCCGGAAAGGTGAGGAAGAAAGAGCTACTCGTCATTGTTGGACGCGGCTGGGTAAAAGCTGGTTATGATTTCGGCGAGTTTGATCCAGACAATTTCATCTATTCGGAAAGTCAACAAAGAATTTACATCAGCGGGATGTCTCCTTTTATGGAAGTCACCATGAATCCTTGGTTTATCCCTGAGAAAGGAGTCGAGGGGTTTGAATTTATCATGATGGGTAGAGATGCTGAGCACAACCGCGAAACCGTTTTGGAGACGAAGAAAAAATGCAAAGTAAAACTCATCAAACAAGCCGAAGACCGCGAGATTTTTCAAAAGGCTAGAAAAAATGCTGAGGAAAATCTGCGCGCATTTATCTCATTAATGATGGATGTGGAGATTGCGTCAGTTCAAATTCACGAAAGTCTGATCGACTCTTACCGCAACTTTTTTGCAGAAGATGACTCTTTGAGCCTCGATGAATTCAGAATCATCGAAATAGAATTCTTAAAGAATGGATTTAAGGACACCCTGTCGGGCAATGGCCTGCGAGAATTTCAATCCTTTGAAAACTACCTTACGTGGATACACAAAAACGCAGTCGTGCGCTATTCAAAGCAAGGCTTTGTGGAGCAAATCGCGAATGATGGCTTTTTGGACTTATCTGAATTGGCGCAGTTGCAAGAACTAACCGTTACTTCCTTTGACAGTCTATGGTACGGTGCTTTGAAACTGGAGCAAGAGATGGCAATGGGAAACCGCATTCATTTCTTGAAGGCTCAACAGGACAGTGTGCTGCCTATACAAGACTTGAGGGACAGTATAGCAGTTGACTTGGTGAAACAGATTCGTGGAGTTCAACTGAATGTCAACGATACCTTGAGAACGAATATTGACCGAAATTTGATTATGGAAATGATCGAACAAAGCCTCGGGAACTTCAATGCTGTTCGGTCGCCATAGCATTTGCGGTCATTCTAAATTAATCTAAACGACAATGCCAACGATTCTAGACACCCCGCCACCTGATGTTCAAACAGAAATAGACGAGCTCAAAAATGACCTCGATTTTAATTTACCGCGAAAAGAGCTTGATAGAAACTTGCTCATTGCCACTTGGAATATCCGAGAGTTCGGTGGGTTGACTGAAGAGTGGAATGGCGATGAACACACGCCCAAGAGAGACTTGCATTCCCTTCTTCTCATTGCCGAAATCGTCAAGCGGTTTGATATAGTAGCAATGCAAGAAGTCACGGGAAAACTCAAAGCATTGAGACACTTGCTCAAAGTTCTTGGTGAGCATTGGAGTTTCATACTGACCGATGTCAGTAAAGGGTCATCTGGAAATGACGAGCGCCTGGCCTACGTCTATGATAGTAGAAAAGTTCAGCTATCTGGATTGGCTTGCGAGCTTGTGACCCCCAACGAAGAGATGGATAATATAGCCGAGGGAGCGTTTAACAGACAGTTTTCCAGAACGCCTTACGCGGTGAGTTTTAAATCAGGAGGAAAGACTTTCATACTAATTACTGCCCATATTCTCTATGGAAAAGGTCCCGAGGAGCGTGAACCTGAGCTAGCCGCCATTGCCGAATGGTTAAAACAGTGGTCTGGTGATATCAATGCTTTTGACCAAAGCCTTATTCTTTTAGGAGATTTCAATATTGACAGGGCAGGGGACCCACGTTACGAAGCATTTGTGTCTACAGGTCTTCATATACCTGATGACCTTACCAAGGTGAGGAGAATGATCTATGAGAAAAGTGTGAAGTACTACGATCAACTGGCTTGGTTTAAAAATGAAGATGGCGAGGATAAAATCTCACTCAAATATGCTCGTGGCGGAGCTTATGATTTCACTGGTATTGCCTTAAACAGTCGAAACTACACGAACAACAGTCTTTCGTGGAGAATGTCTGACCACCTACCCTTATGGGGAGAGTTCTTAGTCTGATCTCAATTTAAGCTCCTTGATATTGGCTGATCAAGGGAGCATCTCTATCCAATAATATTAAGACACAAAAAAAGCATCTGCCTTAGGCAGATGCTTTTCATTGACAGGATCTTTGTAAAAAGAACTTACTCCTTAATCAATTTTATAGTTCCTAAACCAAGAGAAGTGCGAATTTCAGCAATGTAAAATCCTTTGTCTAAGTTGGAAGCATCAATTTGAGTCATGCTTGCATTGGGGCTTTCAGAGAGGACAACCTGTCCCAATGTATTGTAAACACGTACCTCATTAATTGGAGACAAATCAGAAGAAACCGTCCAAGAATCCACTGATGGATTTGGAAAAGCTTTCAAACCTTCTGAAACCGCATCGTTCACATTCGTAGGATTTTTCGAGAAGTAGACGTTATCGAAAAATAGTGTTCCAGAACCATCGAATTTGTACTGGAAAATATCATCTAAGTCCCAAGTAAAAGATCCTGTAGGTTGATCCAAGAAGTGCTGAAGTGGAATAACTACACTTACCCATTCTCCTTGTACAATTTCTTGATCTCCATCAGGTCCGATAGCGTAACGTGGTTCATCTGGAGTTCCACCACCGATCATTGATGTTAGGTCAATTAAGTAGAAGTTGAATGCAGTCGAGGAAGTTGCCCAATAGTCAAAGTGAACATTGGTATATTCATTCACATCTGCAGCAATCCATTGACCACCGTAGAAATTCAAATTCTCAAGTTTTGCAGTTTGATTGCCATCACTTTCGAGATCTAGTTCAGTAGCTGTAATGCCGAACGCATTGAGGTTGAATTCATCAACCGTATTTGTGTTGTACGTGTCGCTGTAAACTGAAAGGACATCATCTTCGTCAATTGTTGGGTCAGGCGCAGATACCATTGGGTCTGGTGCAGGAGGATTTCCTTCTCCAAACTCAACATTGTCAAACCAAACTACATGACCTGTTTCACGTGGCGCGTAACTTGGGAAGAAGATAAATTGACCGAAAGGGGCAACACCTGAAGAGATGAGGCCACTCATGTCAAATTCGATTTCAACCCATTCGTTAGCCACATCATTTTGCACCACTGTCTCAAGTTCAGCACCAAAAG
>JBLIEU010000064.1:0-13699 GCA_047633195.1 Cryomorphaceae bacterium
TCAATGTTTCCTTTCAAGTTGAAAGCTGCTTCGGGATACTGGTCAAGCTCTCCTTCGAGAATCATGTTGAATCCTTTGATGCATTCTTCGATAGGAACCAATACTCCTTCGAGACCTGTAAACTGCTCGGCTACGTGGAAAGGCTGAGAAAGGAATCGCTGAACACGACGCGCTCTGTGTACAATTTGCTTGTCCTCTTCACTCAATTCATCCATACCCAAAATGGCAATGATGTCTTGAAGTTCCTTGTAACGCTGTAGCGTTTCTTTCACTCGTTGGGCACAATCGTAGTGCTCATTTCCTACTACTTCTCTACTAAGAATTCGAGATGTTGAATCCAATGGATCCACCGCTGGGTAAATACCTAGCTCGGCAATCTTACGAGAAAGTACCGTAGTGGCATCCAAGTGAGAGAATGTCGTTGCTGGTGCAGGGTCAGTTAAATCATCCGCGGGCACGTATACGGCTTGTACAGATGTAATCGATCCACGCTTGGTTGAAGTAATTCGCTCTTGCATGGCACCCATCTCGGTGGCTAGTGTAGGCTGGTATCCTACTGCCGATGGCATACGTCCTAGAAGTGCGGACACCTCAGAACCTGCTTGAGTAAATCGGAAAATATTGTCAATAAAGAAAAGGATGTCTTTTCCTTGTCCGTCTTCTTCTCCGTCACGGAAGTACTCAGCCATAGTCAATCCTGAAAGAGCTACACGTGCGCGTGCTCCAGGAGGTTCGTTCATTTGACCGAATACGAAAGTCGCTTGAGAAGTTTTCATTTGTTCCTTGTCAACTTTAGACAAGTCCCATCCTCCACTCTCCATGCTTTTCATGAACTCATCACCGTAAGTGATAATTCCAGATTCAAGCATTTCACGAAGAAGGTCGTTTCCTTCACGGGTTCTTTCACCTACTCCTGCGAATACCGAAAGACCTGAATATCCTTTTGCAATGTTGTTGATCAACTCTTGGATCAAAACAGTTTTACCTACTCCCGCACCACCAAAAAGACCAATCTTTCCTCCCTTCGAGTAAGGCTCGATAAGGTCGATGACTTTGATTCCTGTGTAAAGGATCTCGTTAGCAGTAGAAAGGTTTTCGAATTTTGGGGCCGGACGGTGAATGGGGTAACCACCTTCTTTTGAAACTTCTCCGATACCATCAATGGCATCTCCAGTTACATTGAAGAGGCGTCCTTTTACCTGCTCACCCGTTGGCATTACTATCGGGCTGCCAGTATTCACTACCTCCGTCCCTCTTGCGATTCCGTCGGTGGCTTCCATTGCGATGGTTCGCACGGTATCCTCACCTACGTGTTGTTGACACTCAAGAACCAATTTAGAGCCATCGGCTCTAGTGATTACCAAAGAGTCATAAATGTTCGGTAAACTTTGCGCTTCTGCAAAACTTACGTCAATTACCGGTCCGATGACCTGAACTACTTTACCGGTATTATTCGCCATTTTTTGTTGTGTTAAGATTTGACTTTAAGGGTCAATAAATTGCGGGGCAAAGCTAAAATTTAACTTGGTTATAACCAACCCGTTTTCTGCATTTAATTTTTCATAATTTTGGGGCCGCTTTATAGCTCTAATCCTACTCAAACAAAGGAAACTAACTTGGAAGTATACCGTGATGTTGCCGATTTCCATCCTGCCTCTTGCACCATCGTTACGGTGGGTACATTTGACGGGGTTCACATTGGTCACCGAACCATTCTGAAACGCATCAATGAACTGGCAAAGCAGGAAGGCAGGGAGTCCGTTCTTTTAACCTTTTGGCCACATCCGCGGCTCGTTTTATTTCCAGATTACAATGATCTCAAACTTCTTTCTACCCTCAAAGAAAGAATCGAACTGCTCGAAGAATCGGGAATTGATCACCTTATTATCCACCCATTTTCGCTCAGCTTTAGTCGAATTACTGCCGTGGAATATGTTCGCGATATTTTGGTGAGAGATATCAATGTCTCCAAATTGGTCATTGGTTATGACCATCATTTTGGACGAAACAGAGAGGGCAATTTGGAAGAATTAAAAAATAGGGCTCCCTCGTATGGGTTTGAAGTGGAGGAGATTTCAGCCCAAGAAATTGACGATGTCAATGTGAGTTCTACGAAAATCAGAAATGCTTTACTCAAGGGTGATTTGGCTAGAGCCAATGAATTTCTCGGTTACCGCTACTCCGTTAGGGGAAAAGTCGTGGAAGGGGAGAAGATCGGTCGTTCGATTGGTTTTCCTACAGCAAATGTTGAGCCTGATGAGTCATATAAATTGATCCCAGGAAAAGGGGTTTACTCAGTTACTGTTCTTTATGACGGTTTGCTTTACCGCGGAATGGCCAACCTTGGAAGTAGACCGACGGTAAGCGATTCTGACGAGCGGATTTTAGAAGTGAATCTCTTTGATTTTGAAGGAGACCTTTATGAAAAGGAAATCAAGATTACCTTCGTAGATCGAATTCGCGATGAGATTAAATTTGAAAGTCTGGACCAACTTCGTGAGCAGCTCCGACAGGACGCTCTTGTGGCTGATCGTCACCTCAACGATCTTACTGACGTCGACTTTACCGATTGATTTTTTTCAAAAGCCCTGTTCAGATATAAAAAATGGTTTCCTCTCTGTAAAAGGTGACGCGGTCATCGGATTGAGAGATTATTGCGATTGCTCTTTTGAAAGTCTTGTTATCGAGAAAGCGATTTTCACAGACCTTCCTGAGTGTTTCGCAGACAAAACGATGAACTCGTTATACATAAAGCGCCTCGACTTAGCTGTTTTCCCAAAGGGCATACTGAAGTTGAAAGGATTAAAAGAGCTTTCATTTAAGCACACTGGACTCTCATTTCTCCCGAATGAGATCAGCCAACTCAAATCTTTACGGAGTCTCGATTTACGCGGAACTAATATCAACGCATTACCAGAAGGTTTAGATCATTTGGAAAGGATAGACTTGAGAATGACAGAATTAAATAGGGCCGATCAAAAAGCCATTCGAACCCAGTACCCACAACTAAAAATATACTTTTCATCACCCTGCAATTGCAATTGATATGACTGCTACCATTGAAATATCCATGTACCCCCTGCGCGAAGACTACGAAAAGCAAATTCTCGCTTTCCTCGCTTTGCTTCATCAAGAAGCTGAACTAGAAATTCGAGTAAACGCCATGAGTACACAAGTTAAAGGCGACTTCGACTTGGTGTTCGAAACACTGAAGAATGCGACCAAGGAGGTCTATAAAAATGGAGTGAAAGCTTCCTTTGTCATAAAAGTGTTAAAAGGAGATCTCGACCTCGGGTACAGTTATGACGCCTGAAACTCTTGAGTATGTTGGCGTTGCTTTCAGTATTGGCTATGTGGTATTGGCCGCACGCGAGAATATTTGGTGCTGGCCTTTGGGGATAACTGGTTCAGCGCTGAGTATTTGGCTTTTTGTCGATGCGAAAATCTACGCCGAGTCGGTTCTCTTTACGTATTACGTATTCATGGGCTTTTATGGCTGGTGGGCGTGGAGCCGCGGGAAGAGCGATTCAGGAAAATTTGAAATAAGCGCCCTCACAATTCCGACTCACGTGGTCATTCTCGTTGTCGGTTATGCAGCTACCGTGGGTCTGTTTTTTCTGCTAAAGACGTTTACCGACGCTGAGATGCCACTGCTCGATTCGTTCACTACCATCTTTAGTTTTATTGCCACTTGGATGGTGGCCAAAAGAATCATTGAAAACTGGATCTATTGGATTTGTATCAATTCCCTAACCATTTACCTTTATTTATCGCGTGATTTAAATGTCTACGCTATGCTCTCTATCGTTTACACTTTCCTTGCTGTTTACGGTTTTTTCGCTTGGCGAAAGGATTTTAAAAAACAATCCCAAACCTCATGATCCGCATTGCTATCACTGGCCCCGAAAGCAGTGGTAAATCTGATTTGGCGAAAGCCCTAGCGAATCATTTCGATACCGTCTATGCCCTCGAGTTTGCCAGAGATTACCTGGAAGAAAACGGCTCTGAATATTCTTTTGAAGATCTGAATGAGATCTGTAAAGGGCAGATTGCTCAAGAAGAAATGGCTTTGGCTGCAGCCAAAAAGATCTGCTTTTTCGATACTGATATGCTGGTTTTGAAAATCTGGTCGAATTACCGCTTTGGCCGGGTGTCGAGTTTTATTGAGCAAGCAGTGCGAGAAAGAAAATACGATCACTATTTGCTATGCAAACCCGACCTCCCTTGGTCGCCTGATCCACTTCGCGAAAGCCCTTCTGTAGATGAACGGGAGCTGCTTTTTACTCTTTATCGAAATGAATTAGAGCGTCAGAACTGCTCTTTTACAGTAGTAGAAGGAGAGGGTAAAGTGCGACTTGATTCTGCACTTCGAGGATTATCTCGAAATAATTTCCCTTGATTTCGAATACATATTTCTACATTTGCAACATCTCACAGGGGTGCCTTAAAAGAAACGGTCAAACGAGACCCATTCAAAAGGCTGAGATCATACCCTATGTCCTCGATTCGCAGAGGACATATACCTGATCCGGATAATGCCGGCGTAGGGAGTTTACTTGTTTTGGTCATCGACTGCCCCCAAGCACGAGACCTTAACTAAAAAAATATATCTGAAATGATTAAAAAGTTAAGTTCGGCCCTAGCGGCTGTGATGCTCTTGTTTACAGGAGCAAACGCACAATCTGTGCTTAAAGGAAAAGTGACCGATGCAGAGGGAAAACCTTTGTTTGGCACAGCCATTCAAATCAATGAGACTTCGCTTGGCGCTATTGCCGATGGCGAAGGTGAGTACGAATTCTCCAATTTGAAAGCGGGAGATTACACTCTTTTATTCTCTTATCTGGGCATGGAGCCAGTGAAGAAAGAAGTGACGCTTTCAGGGATAGTGGTTTTGGATATTGTGATGCTTTCTGCCTCATACGTTTCCGAGGGCATTACCATTACGGCGGTGCGCGCCGAAGAAGACGAGCCCGTTTCGCAAGTCACGCGTGATCTCAAGACCATCGAAGCTAATTTTCAGGGTCAGGATGCGGGATTTTTATTGGAAAAATTGTCCCCGTCGATCGTGACCTATTCCGAGAGTGGGACGAATTTTTCAAATTATTCGGGATTTCGCCTGAGAGGAATGGACCAGACTCGGGTCAATATGACATTGAATGGAGTACCATTAAATGACATGATTGATCAAGGCGTATTCTTTTCAAATTTCACTGATTTTGGAAACAGTATTCAGTCGGTTCAGATTCAGCGAGGTGCAGGGACAAGCTCCAACGGGACTTCATCTTACGCCGGCTCTATCAACTTTGAGTCTATTAATGTTTATGACACCGTTCCTTCGGCTCAAGTTCAACTAACTGGAGGCTCGTTCAATACCTTCCGGGCCAGCGCCGAAGTGCAGACGGGTAAAATGGAAAACAATTTGGCTTTCTACGCCCGATATGCGGGTATGACTTCAGATGGTTTCCGAGATAATACTGGCACAGACTCCAGATCATTTTTCTTTTCAGGGGCTTATTTTGCTAAAAAGCACACCCTGAAATTTACGGGATTCGTGGGTCGGGCCCAGAATGAACTCGGGTATTCACCCGTTGCTATTGAAGACATCCGAATAAACCCTAGAACCAACTACATCTCCCCAAATGATGTCGATGATTTCGGGCAGTGGATGGCACAGTTTCAGCATAATTACCAAATTAACAATCGA
The DNA here is from genome assembly GCA_047633195.1 of Cryomorphaceae bacterium. Classification (GTDB taxonomy): domain Bacteria; phylum Bacteroidota; class Bacteroidia; order Flavobacteriales_D; family Cryomorphaceae; genus JAKVAV01. The sequence continues at coordinate 5,705 of JBLIEU010000064.1, forward strand.
CTTTCGTTAGTCAGTACTGTATATGTCAATGGTGCTGGTGGTGATTTCCCTTTCGGTTTTGAAGATGGTGAGGGAGCATTTACTCAGATCAATTATCCGCTTTCCAACCGACACATCGGAGCTATGTCGCAACTCAATATGCGCTCAGCCGACAACAAGACTCGATTGAATTTCGGAGTTCATGGATATACATTTGGCCGCGAAAACATTGAGCAGATCATTCCAGACTACGACAACCCTTATTATGAAGATGAGTCGCGAAAGAATGAAATAGCTGCTTTTGCGAAAGCTCGACACTCATTTGGTTCATTGACCGTATTTGGAGATGTTCAGCTGCGCGCGGTGCGTTTGATGCTAACACCCGATAGTGACTTTCTCGGATCAGAAGCTTCCATACCAGATCGCGATTGGTTATTTGTGAATCCTCGTGCTGGAGTAACGTACGCTTTAAATGAGCGTTACAGCGCCTACGCCTCGATAGGACGAACGGGTCGCGAACCAACCAGGTTCGACATTCTCGGTTCGACTCAAATAAACTCGGGGAACCTTGCCATTGCTCAAGATGAAGATGCGGTTAAGCCCGAATATGTGAACGATTTGGAAGCGGGAGCAAAGGTGAGAGGTCAGAATTTTGCCGTTAATGCAAACCTCTTTTTTATGCAGTTCGAGAATGAGATTGCACCGATCGGAGCCTTTATTCCAGAAGGATTCGTCCAAGTTTATGAAAATCAAGAGTCGAGCTACCGAACGGGAATTGAATTGGACTATTCATGGAGGATACTGCCCATGCTTAGACTTTATGGAAATGCCACTTATATGCAGTCGCGCATTTCTGAATACACACCTGAAGGCGCCGATATAACTTTTGATGAAATCACTCCGATTTTAAGTCCCGATTGGAATGTACGAGCCAGTATTGAAGTTGAAATTGTCGATGAACTATTCATCTACCTTTCTACACGTTATTTGAGCGAAAGCTACCTTGAGTTGACCAATAATCCTGAATTGATCATCCCTGAATCATTTGTGGCTGACGCAGGTGTGAGGTACACCATTTTGGAAAAGTATGAAATCAAGGTAGACCTGAATAACGTGTTTGACAATCTCTACTACACAAATGGAGCTCCCGTTGCCACAGCGAACGGCTTGAGTCCTGGATATTTTGTGCAGCCACCCCGTCATGTCTTTGCGACGATGACGATGAGATTTTAGAGTTTTTCGGCTACCTCCAAAGCCTTTTTGAAAACTACATGCGGTGCTTCTTCAGTGTTCCAAACAGAACCGAGGAGCACCGCTCCTTCAAACCCCAAATCAGAAACTTCTGGAAGCAGTTCTGTCATGACACCTCCTAAGGCATATACGGGCTGCTTGGCTTGTGGAATCATTATGAGCAAGGCCCTTTTGCTGAAGCCTCCAGAAAGGGTGCTATGGGTGATACTATCGAAGACAGGGCTCAAAAATGTGTACGAGTATTTTCGCTTTTCGTCTGTGATATCGGTGAGCTTATGAAAGGTCCGAGTTACCAAAAGTTTTTTATCAAGTTTCATTTTTAAGAAAAGCTGAAATCGATAAAATCTCCCTCGCTTGCGGTGTTTTCTGCTCAGGTGAATTCCTCCCAACTTTAAACTGGAAGTAAGACCGTGGTAGCTATGGATGACCAAACGCTTGCGGTATTTTTCAGGAAACAACTTGATATAATCCGTCAATTCCTTTCTGCTAAACCTTGGCTTTCTGATGTGAAAATGCTCTAATCCTGCTTCAAACATTTTGATCACCTCAACGATTTCATCGGGCTGATCTTTCGGGCTGGATAAGACAACTATTTTCATGTCGACTGGATTTTTATCAGACTCAACTCTTGAATCAGATTGGGATTGTCTTCTGCTCCGTTGCCCACAACTATCATGTCTGCTCCTGCCTCAAAGGCTTTGGCAGCGGTCTTCCCACTTCTGATTCCACCACCTACTATTAGGGGCAGATCAGTAGACTTCCTCACTTGCGTAATCATTTCAGCACTCACTGCTTTGTCAGCTCCGCTTCCACCATCGAGATAGATCAGCTTAAGGCCAAGCATTTCGCCTGCCATGGCGGTCGCTGCTGCAATGGCGGGTTTGTGGTAGGGTATGGGTTGGGTTCCACTCACATATTCCGCGGTGGTAGGTCTTCCACATCCTATTAATAGGTATCCCGTTGGGAGAATTTCAAGGTTTAAATTTTTCAATATAGGTGCCGCCGCAACGTGATGTCCTATGAGGTATTCAGGATTTCTGCCGCTTAGAAGGCTTAAAAAAAGAATGGCATCTGCCTCTGTGCGAATTTGAGCGGGGCTCGAAGGGAATAAAATCACGGGAATATTCGTGATCTCTTTGATCATCTTTAGTGAGTCAAACTCCTCCGTTTTTGTAATTAGGCTTCCGCCAAAGAAAATGTAGTCAATAGAAGCATTTTCGGCTTTTCTCACCACATCCATCACCTGATCCTCATTTTGAATAGAGTCAGGATCTATCAGAAGAGCCAAGAGTTTCTTGCCCTCTTCTCTTGCTTGATTTATGGAATTGAGAATTTTCGCCATCAAGTTCAAATGTATCTATTCAAGAACATACGCCAAACTCAGATCGTCGAGAAAATCTCCGAAAAGTTTGTGAACTATCGTTTTTCCTTGGCGTTGCAGGCTTACTCTTACGATGTTGGTGATTGGATTATGGTTTTCAACCATTATCGATTTGAAGGGAACTCCCGTTCCATAATATTTGAATATGGCCTCTTTAATGGACCAAGTGAGGCTAAGCGCGGCCAGTTCAGTAGGAGCCTTTATGCGCGACACCTCCTGAGAAGTGGTGAACTTATCCTTTATTCGTTTTAACTTCTCATCAAATACTTGCACATCGAGTCCCGCATTTTTTTGCGAAAGCATCACACCAACCATTTTATCAGAATGCGAGAATGATATTTTGGGGCCATTGTAAAGATGAGGTTTTCGCTTTTTGTAAAAGTCGATAGCCGCGGGGTGTGAAGTGATGAGGAGAAAGCGCGAGGCATACCATTGAAGAGCCTTTTCGGGACGCGCTATCGCGTCGCCTAGTTCTGTCGGGAAACCTTCTTGGATTAATCTTTTCCTAAAGAAAGACGATTCTTCAGTGATTTCCCAAAGAGTGACTTCGCAATTTAAATGTGATCTGTAGTAGGAGAGGGGCATGGTGCAAATATCTAATATTAACGTGTCGATATGCACACTTTGAAGGTTCTTCGTATCTTTGCGCCTCGAAATTAAAAAGATCGCATAAGAATGAGTAATTCTGCCCAAACACAAAAATTACCTTATAAAGTTAAGGACATCACCCTAGCCGACTGGGGAAGGAAGGAAATTCAGCTTGCAGAAGCTGAAATGCCAGGATTAATGGCATTGAGAGAAGAGTTCGGAAAGGATAAGCCTTTAAAAGGTGCGCGCATTGCGGGTTGTCTGCACATGACTGTGCAGACTGCAGTGTTGATTGAGACATTGGTAGAATTGGGAGCAGACGTGACCTGGTCAAGCTGCAACATTTTCTCCACGCAAGACCACGCAGCTGCGGCAATCGCGGAAACAGGGGTTCCTGTTTATGCGTGGAAAGGAATGACCGATGAGGAATTTGACTGGTGCATTGAGCAGACAATCATTTTCCCTGATGGACAGCCTTTGAATATGATTCTAGACGATGGCGGTGACCTTACTAATATGGTATTGGACAACTACCCTGAGTTGATAGATGCCATTAGAGGTCTTTCGGAAGAGACGACTACAGGTGTGCATCGATTATACGAGCGCATGCGCAACGGAACACTTCCTATGCCAGCGATCAACGTGAATGACTCTGTTACCAAATCTAAATTTGACAACAAATACGGTTGTAAAGAATCGTTGGTAGACGCTATACGTCGTGCCACAGATGTAATGATGGCTGGAAAAGTGGCTGTCGTTGCTGGATACGGAGATGTTGGGAAAGGTTCTGCTGCCTCGTTGAGCGGAGCAGGCGCTAGAGTTATCGTTACCGAAGTCGACCCTATTTGTGCACTTCAAGCTGCGATGGATGGTTTTGAGGTAAAGAGAATGATTGACGCAGTGGCTGAATCTGATATCGTTGTGACCGCTACAGGAAACAAGGACATCATCAACGAAGAGCACTTCAAAGCAATGAAGGACAAAGCGATCGTTTGCAACATTGGTCACTTTGACAATGAGATTGATGTGGCTTACTTGAAGAATAATTGGGAGCACACCAACATCAAGCCCCAAGTAGACATGTATAGACACAATAACAAGGATCTTATTCTTTTGGCCGAAGGTCGATTGGTAAACTTGGGTTGTGCAACAGGACATCCTTCATTTGTAATGTCTAATTCCTTCACGAACCAAACGCTGGCTCAATTGGAACTGTGGAACAATACAGATCAGTACGAGAATAAAGTATACACTTTGCCAAAGCACTTGGATGAAAAAGTAGCTAGGCTTCACTTAAGTAAAATAGGTGTTGTACTTGAGACCTTGAGCAAAGACCAAGCAGACTACATCGGCGTAACAGTTGATGGTCCTTTCAAAAATGATGAGTACCGATACTAATCGATATTACTCTGATATAAAAATCAAAAGGCCGCTTCAACTGAAGCGGCCTTTTTTGTGCGAAATTTTTTCAGCATATCTGCGCATAGTCTCAATACTCTATACCAAATGTAAAACCAGTTCTCAATTAAAAATCCTCAAGACGTCTGAATTCTGATTGAACTGCGTTTGGAATGGCTGCAATTGAAATTGGGCGGGGCCCTGCACCACATTTCCCGTAATAATTTCAAAAATAGATTCGCAACACAGAGTGTCGCTGGCTGTGAGACCCGAATTTTCATCTACAAAAACTCGACATGCTTCAGGCACGTTAAAGGTGCAATGCCTATCGAATGCTGCAAATTCATCGTTATTGACGCGGTAAACAATAATACCCCTGGAGCCGCCCGTTAAATAAAGCCAACCTCCAGGATTCAAGAGAATATTATATTCGGGCAAGTTTAAGTTCAGAGTAATCTCAGTCTGAATCCTTGGAACTCTATCACCTTCGTCGTCATCACGACAGCTCGTTGTTAAGACAAATACGAATATCAATGGCAGACTTCCAATAGTAAGGGTACGTTTCAAACTAGTATATTTTAAAGTCATCATGTTACAACGCAAAAATAGACTTCGCATTTTAATTTTCCTCATTGCGGGATCGCTTATCTCGATGAGCGCCTCAGCTCAAAAAGAGAAACCCGTTAAGACGAAGAAGCAATACAAAGAGTTTAAAAAGCTACAAGAAGACAGAGGGGAGCAAGGTGCAGAGGCCATGGAGAAGATGCGGGAAAAGCACGAAAAGATTCAGACAAAAGAAACGAAGAAGCGGATGAAAAAGAACGAACGCCGAATGAGACGTGTGAAAAGGGATAAGAATGAGGACAGTTTTTTTAGGCGCCTTTTCACCAAGAAGCCACGGTAGTTCTTGTTTAGGATTCCCCTGAGATGTAAAGATTTGTGAATTCGTTTTCGGGTTTTTCTTGTCCAGAACAAATTTCTCGTCTTATATTTAGACACTCGAAAGAGAACATTTTACTCTCTGCTCAGGGTTCATTTCAACCCTTAACCGTTAGCTGTCAGAAGCTTGGTTAGTAAAATATTTTTTGATTTCATTGCCTCTTTGGGCACCTTGCTGAAATGAATCAAATTTATATATATTTACGGCCTTGTTGCGAAAAAGTTAAAAATTGTAAACCGAGATCTATGGTGCGTAACCTCTACCTACTGGGATTTGTATTCCTTATATTCTCTAATTCATTGTTTGCCCAAGTTGGATCGGGTACTTTGAAAGGAACCTTAAAAGATTCAGAAACGGGCGAACCTCTCCCTTTCGTGAACATAGTTCTTCAAAAAGGTGACCGGCAAGTCACTGGAAGCGCTACTGATTTTGATGGAAAGTATACCATCAAACCGATTTCTCCAGGCGTTTATGATGTTCTCATCTCATACGTTGGTTACAACGCGAAAAAAATTGAGGGAGTTCAAATCAACAATGGTAAAATCCGTTTCGTTGATATCGAACTTGACGCTGGTGTCCGATTAGATCAATTCGAAATTATCGAGTACAAAGTTCCTCTTATAGATAAAGATGGAGGTTCATCAGGAGGCACAGTTTCTAGAGATGAAATTGCCAGAATGCCAGGGCGAAGTGCAAACTCCATTGCAGCCACCGTTGGAGGAGTTCAGGAGAATGCAAATGGAACTTCGATTCGTGGAGCTCGTGAGGGAAATACCTTCTATTACATTGATGGTATAAAGATTCGTGGAAACACAAACTTGCCAAAAGCTGCCATTGAAGAAGTACAGGTGATGACAGGTGGTATACCTGCCAATTACGGTGACGCTACGGGAGGTATCATCGCCATCACCACACGGGGTGCCAGCAGCCAATGGTTTGGAGGTATTGATGTATTGACATCAGGTTTTGCAAACGAAGACGGAGACGGTGTTGGTCTTGACCGCTATTCCCAAACTCAAATTGAAGGTGTCCTTTCAGGTCCTCTTCTTTGGAAAAAAGATGCTGAAGGCAATAAGGAGAGACCTTTACTTGGTTTTTTCCTTTCTGCTAACTACCGAAATTTTATGGACAACCGTCCTTTGTCCACAGGGTCTTTTAGAATTACTGACGAAACACGAAATCGTTTGGTCGCTGATCCTTTGAGCTTCACTTTACAAGACGGTGGAACTTTAACTGGGGTCGGAGGTGTTTTTATTGGTGAGGACGGAACCCCCACTTCTGCTGCACAATTCGCGCGTCAAGTGCAGGTAAACAATAATTCAGAATTCTTAAGGTCAAGCGATTGGGAAGAGATTCCTGCCCGACAGAACGATAGGCTTCAAGCTGTATCTCTTACGACTAAACTAGATGTTGCAACGACTCCGAACATTGATTTGTCTTTTGGAGGTACCTATGACTATTCGCAAAACAGAGCGTGGAGCTACGACAATAGCTTATTCAATTCTGCGAATAACGGAGAATCTACAAATCAGACCTTCAGAGTTTTTGGACGTTTTACTCAGAGATTTGCTAACAGTCAGGAGGAAAAAGGCAGTTTGGTTAAGAATGCTTTTTACTCGCTCATGGTAGATTACAGCCAGATCAATGGTCGCACGGAAGATCCAAGACACCAAGATAATCTCTTTAATTACGGTTACGTAGGTAAGTTTGAAACAAATGAACAGCCTTTCTTTAGCTTTCTAGAGGCAAATGACACCATCCAGACAGCGGGTTTCTACCAGAGCGGATTTGTTCCAAGAGAGATTCTGTTCACCCCAAGTGAGGTGAATTCTGACTTGGCATCTTACACTTCTGATCTATACCAATTCTTTAATGAGAGTGGTATTCCTGTAGTAACCGAAGATCAAATTGATATTTCTGGTGGCTTGAGAAATGGAAGAACACCTGCTTCTATTTTTAACTTATACAATCCCATCGGTGCTCCTTTTGGAACTTACCAAACGTTTGATATTAATCAATTCAGGATTACAGGATCTGGTTCTGCTGATATCGGCAACCACGCAATAACTCTTGGTTTTGAATTTGAGCAATACACGGAAAGAAACTTCAGCGCTTCTCCGATAGGTCTATGGAATGCGGCGCGTCAGTTAACCAATGCGCACTTGCAACAGTTTGACACTAGCGCACCTTCTGACACTATAACAGATCTTGGTACCTATCCTTTCTTCACTTACGATAGAATCATCAGTTTGAATGATCAGCAGACTTTTGACAGAAACCTAAGAACATCTTTGGGTCTCAATCCAAATGGAGACGATATCATTTACGTGGACGCGCTCGATCCTGAACTATTCGAACTTGACATGTTCAGTGCCGATGAATTATTAAGGGAAGGAAACAATCGCTTGGTTTCATACTACGGTTATGATTACAAAGGAGACCGTCTTTCGGGTGGTCG
>JBLIEU010000065.1:0-13677 GCA_047633195.1 Cryomorphaceae bacterium
GATATCAACCGAATAAGAACGGCCTTTGAAAAAGTTGATGCTCTATATATTGCTGATGGTCACCACCGAATGGCTAGCTCTGCACTTCTCGCCGAAAAGAAAGCTGCTGAGAACCCTAGTCATGATGGAACCGAAGATTACAATTTTACCATGGCCCTTGTAATGGCTGGTGAGACCTTACGGATTTCACCTTTTCACAGACTGATAAGCAAAGGGATGGAAATCACAGATGATCAATTACTGGATAGTCTGAGCACTAAATTTGACATCAAAAAAGTCAAGAGTGAATTTCTTCCTCCTGCCAAGAGGCAATTCGGACTTCGGTTGAAAAGCGGCTGGTATGTGCTTACCTTGAAGGATTTCGAAGGAGACGAATCCGCCCTAAGTCATTTAGATTCCGTTATTCTCACGGAGACTATATTGGAGCCTATATTGGGAATAACCGACCAGAAGACGGACAAACGGATCCAGTTCATTCCTGGAAATATGGAATTGGCTCCCTACGAAAGTTCGATTGACCGCGGAAATGCAAAAGCACTTTTCACCCTATGTGAAGTAACAGCTGAGGAACTTTATGCCATTTCCGATGAAGGGAGCACCATGCCACCAAAAAGCACTTTCATTGAACCCAAACTAAGAAGTGGGCTAACCATCATGAATCTGAAATAGTCCAAAAGTGGAGATCTCGATCATCTCCAGCACTCACGAGTAAACCATCGTTGATCCATCTCACCATATTCACTGAATGGGTATGCCCCACAGGCCCTTGTCGCGAAATTTTCAATGGCTTCTTCAGGTTGTCAGGATTCCAGACTTTTATAGCCTTGTCGCGGCTACCAGTCGCAAAGTATTTTCCTGAAGGAGAAAAATCGATAGAATAAATAGCAAAATTGTGCGCTGGAATGGACTCGCTTTCGAAAAGCTGATCGCCCGTATAATTCCAAATTCGAATGTGTCCATCTCTGCCTACTGTCAATAATTTTTCTGCAGTAAGCCATGCCATATCATACACACCGCCCTCGTGGGCAAGCTTTTCGCCAAGGACATTGTAGTATTCAGTCTCTAAAATTCGGATAAATCCATCACTCGATCCAATCAGTAATTTTTCCTTCTTTGCGTCTAATGCAACAGCACGCAACTTATCATCTGAGATCGGCAAAGACCATCTCAGCGAAAAATCAGTAGAATCGACAATGGATAAGTTCCCGTCACCACCCAAGAAATATAGATATGGCTTAATAGGATGAGCGAGAATTTTAAAAATAGGGAGACTGTGATACTTCAAGTGCCGCACTTCTTTTTTGGTAAGAAGATCTATTATGTGAACGCCTCCCGATCCCTGTCCTAGAAATAACAATTGATCTACCTTCTCTATCGAGAATATAGGAGCATCTAGCTTTACAGAAAAGCTGTCGGGAATCAACTGTTCCAGATTCCAAGATCCAACCATTTGATCTGATGATCCAGAAAATAAACGCGACGAGATCTTGTCGACAAAGAGGCAATAAACGGAGGCGGAATGCCCTTTAAGTACTTTTTTCAGGTCAGCTTTCATGGGTGACAAAAGTAAATCTTCTACTGCTTTTCAACATCTTTTCGACGAAGTAATTAAATTCATAGACAAACTGCGAAACTTAACAATTCGATAACTAGATAAACGTGCAAAGACAAAGAATTTGCAGTAAATTGTAGCCTAACTAATAAAACAAATCATTATGACCAAATTACGACTGTTCAGAGCAACCATGTTGTCTGCAGCTTTACTCTTATCTACTCTGACATTTGGTCAGAGTGATCTAATTGTCACGGCAGTTTTTGACGCCACTTTATCTGGCGGTACTCCCAAAGGAGTAGAAATCTACGTGATTAATAATGTACCAGATATGAGCATCTATGGAATCGGTTCAGCCAACAATGGTGGCGGAACAGATGGCGAAGAGTTTACTTTTCCAGTAGTTTCTGCTACGGCAGGAGATTTCATCTACGTTTCTTCGGATAGCGCACAATTCAACGTGTTTTTCGGCTTTGATTCCGATTACGTTTCGAGTGCCTTGGCGATTAACGGGGACGACGCGATAGAGCTATTCCAAGGCGGTTTAGTGGTCGATCTTTACGGAGACATCGCGGTTGATGGAAACGGAGAAGTATGGGAATACCTCGATTCATGGGCGTACAGAACAAACGGATCTGCTCCTAATGCTACTTTTAGCAGCTCTGAATGGCTTATCGCTGGTCCCAATGTATTGGATGGTGAGACAACAAATGCATCAGCATCACAACCCATTCCAGTTGGAACATTTGATCCTAGTGGTGGGTCAATCGTTACTGCATACACTATTCAAGAAATTCAGGAAACTGTTGATCCTTCAGGAGACTCACCAAGAGTAGGTGAAACTGCTGAGACTACAGGAATTGTTACTGCTGTTGGAAATGGTGGATTTTGGATTCAAGATGGCACAGGCGCTTGGTCTGGAGTTTTTGTACTAGATGGCTCAACAATCACTGCTCTAGGAGACGCAGTTACCGTAATAGGAGCTGTGCAAGAAAGCAATGGATTAACGCGTATTTCTGCTTCTTCAGTAGCGGTAAATTCATCGGCTAATCCTATTCCCGCTGCAACATCTGTTTCTACGGTTGGAGCTGGTGTTGAGGAATTGGAATCAGTTTTACTTTCTGTAAGTGGAGCAATCTGCGTAAATGCTGATGCTGGATTTGGAGAGTACATTCTAAACGACGGAACAGGAGATTACAGAGCAGATGACGTTTTATTTGCATTTGTACCAACTGCCTTTGCCGAGTATGATGCAGTAGGAATTGGCTTTTACAGCTTTGGAGATTTCAAACTGCTTCCTCGTGATGCAGATGATATTGAAGATACTGGAAACGACCAATTGGTCGTGGGTTTTGCCTCTAATGCGGCCGATGTTGTCGAAAATGGAGGAACAGTGAGCTTCGATGTGAACATCGTTAATCCTTCGATTTCAGCTACTGATGTGGACGTAGTTGTAACAGGTGGTACTGCTGTAGACGGAGTTGACTTTACGTTCAGCGGACCTGCTGCTTTAACCTTCGCAGGATCTTCTATTACACCTCAAATCTTCTCAGTGACAATCATTGACAATGCAGTTGAAAACGAGGATTTAACCATAACTTTTGGATTGGCCAATGTTACCAACGGAGCCCTTCTTGTGCCTGATGCATTTACCCTTACTATTCTGGATGATGAAATTATCCTAACCGATATCGCAGTAGCTGCGGAAACTGACGTAGACGGAGCAGCTATAAATAGCGGCTCAGAATACAATCTTCAAGGAATTGTTTTAGGAGTAAATCTTTCGGGATCTGGACAGCAATTTACCCTTGTCGATGCCACAGGTGGGATAGGAGTATTCAGCTCTACGATCGTTTCAGACTATACAGTTACAGAAGGTGACGATATAATTATCACAGGAAACATCAACCAGTTCAACGGGTTGACTCAGATCGCTCCATCTTCTATTGTTCTTCTTTCTCAAGGAAATGCTCTTTCTAGCCCTGTTGCAGTTACTGCTCTTGGAGAAGCAACTGAATCAGCATTGGTTGTTTTTGAATGTGCTACTGTACTTGATACAACTGCTTGGACAAATTCAGGTTCAGGTTTTAATGTTCAGGTTTCCAATGGAACTGATACCATCACTTTGCGTGTAGACAACAATACTGACTTGTACAGTGCACCTGTTCCAACAGGTGAATTTAATGTTGTCGGAATTGGAGGTCAATTTGATTTCTCAAGTCCTTTCTTAGATGGTTACCAATTGCTTCCAAGAAGCTCGGCTGATATTTTAGCCTCTTCATGTGCATCAAGTCCTGCGGTTGTAAGCGTTCTTACACTTCCTTGTGGTGGTGAAGTTTTACAAGTTACTGGTGCTTTTGCTGGTGTTACCGACGGAGGTACAGCCACGGATGGAACACGTACCATTTATGCTTTTCAACCAGATGCAGCAGGTGGAATTCCAACATATACCGGGACAGCTTGGCCATATGTTACAGTACCTGATGGATTTACAGCTGATGCTGGAATTTCAGCAACAGTTACAGTTGGTGTAGATAATGTGCTACTTGTAAATGGATGGCCTGCTTATCAGTTTGTAAGTGATGTAGACGATCAAGGCGTAAACGGAACATTCGGACCTTGGTTTTACTTCACAACAGATGGAGAGATCAGTCAAGATGCCTGCTCGTTTGTATGCGAAAATCCATTCCCTGCAGTTGATCCTGCGGGCTTAAACACTACACTCCTTTCAAATGCAGTTCTTACTGAGTGGGATGCAGTGCCTGGACAAATAGGATGTCAAATCCAAGTTAGACTTGCAGGCGCCCTTAGTTTACTAGGTGCTCAAATAGTAGGTGGTGTAAATGCCAATTCATTCGTAATTCCTGGCGGAGTTCTCAGTCCTGGTACAGATTACGAGTGGAGAGTGCGTTGTGGTTGTTCGCAAACCCCACTGGTTGCTGGTCCATTTTCATCATGGCAAACTTTTTCTACAGGTTCAGGTATTCAGGTTTCGTCGGCACCAAATCCTTCAAATGGACAGTCCTTCGTCACGTTTAGCGTTTCAAGAGCAGAAATGTCGACACTTGAAGTATATGACATGAATGGTAGAATGGTTGAAGCTTTGTTTAATGGCATCGCACAACCAGGAAGTGATTACCGTTTTGAATTCAATGGAACTAGTTTGCCCAATGGAATTTACATCTATAGATTAACTACAGAGTCTGAAGTGAAAGCAGAGAAATTCATGATCTCTAAATAATATTCTCATTCATCTGAGTAATGAAGCCTACCCGCATTGGGTAGGCTTTTTTTGTTTATTCGTCTGGCCAAAGTCCTTGGATCAAGTTGGTACCCCCTTTAGCTGGAAAGCCCATCCTACGCATTTGTATCTAGATATTTTTAGTTTATCTTAAGCTAACAGCAATTTATCGATTGCATCATTGGCTAGATTTCTCTACCTTAGGAGCGTTAGTGTACTTTTTACACTACCATTCATTCAAACCAAAATTTAAACCAATGAAAAAATTACTAACCCTATCGCTTGCGCTCTTTTTTTGTGGGGCAATGCAAGCTCAAAATGAATCCCTCACTTTTCGAGTGGATGCCAACAACATTTCATCCATTAGCCCAAATGGAATTCACGTTGCTGGTAACTGGCAAAGCGAAGCTAACGGAGGTGCGGATTGGATACCAGGCGCAAATGCTATGGATGACTCCGATCTAGACGGTGTCTATGAACTAACCGTTCTAGTTCCTGCGGGGACTTACGAATACAAGTTCATCAATGGAAATGATTGGAGCGAAAACCCCGAAGGTGTACCAAGCGAATGTGCCGTTAATAGCAACAGAGGAATAGAAGTAGTAGCGGGAGGAGTGACAGCAGGTCTCGTATGTTTCGGTGCTTGCGAAGAATGCCCCATCATAGGTAGCGACGTGGATGTCACTTTTTCTGTAGACGGTTCTCAACTCGGCAGTATTGATCCAGCGGGAATTCATATTGCGGGAACGTTTAATGGTTTCTCACCAGCGGCAATGACTGACGCGGGAGGAGGATTGTACACTTTTACGGCAGCAATCCCTAGCAATACTACAATCCTCTACAAGTATACGAACAGCATTGACTTTAGTGGTGCAGAAAACGTACCAGGTGAATGCGGTCAAGATGACGGTTTTGGAGGTTTTAATCGCTTCTTCGACGTTGCAGACGTGGATGAAAATCTCCCAACAGTTTGTTTTTCGGCATGCTCAGAATGCACAGATCCTGGACAGTCTTATGAATTGACCTTGTTTGTTGATGCATCACAATTGGGTGCAGTTAATCCTGCTGGTCTTCATGCCGCAGGAACTTTCAACGGTTTTTCTCCAGCAGCTATGGTAGATGAAGGCGCAGGACTTTATTCCATTACCGCTGCAATAGAAGAAGGTTCGACTGTGCTTTGGAAATACATCAACGGCCCTACGTTTGGAGATGAAATTGAGTCTATCACAGGAGATTGTGGAGCGGATGATGGTTTCGGTGGTTTCAACCGTGTATTAACCATGCCTTCTACTGACACTACAGCAGGACCAGTTTGCTTCAGCCAGTGTGTGGCATGCGATGTTGTCCCTGAAGACTATACGCTAACGCTAATAGTGGATGCATCAGATCTTGCGGAAATTAACCCTGCTGGTGGCATTCACGCAGCCGGAACCTTCAATGGCTTCTCTCCCACTGCAATGAACGATGATGGCGATGGACTTTATTCTTTGTCAATAATGGTTTCTGAAGGATCTAACATACTTTACAAGTTTTTAAATAGTTCAGATTTCACTGCTGCTGAAGAAGTTCCTGAAGCTTGCGGTCAAGGTGATGGATTTGGCGGTTTTAATCGTGTATTAACGATGCCTTCTGCCGATACAACGGCAAGTCTGGTTTGCTTTAGTTCTTGTGAAACTTGTCCTGAAGTACCAGCATGTGCGAACCCTTACCCAGAAGTAAACTTCAGTAGCTTAACTGGAACAGTTCTTCCAAATGGGTCGCTTCGCTTTGAATGGGAGCCAATCGTTGGACAAGTTGGCTGTCAGATTAACATTGTTATTGGTGCAGGACCAGCACAAGCTAGCAGAATTGTAGGTGGGCCGACAGCAAGCTCGTTTACAGCTCCGGCAAGCCAACTTGTTCCTTTTACCACTTACAACTTTAGAGTGAGATGTGGTTGTTCACAGAGCCCGCTTATCGCAGGTGCTTACACTGATTTTGCAGCAGCATTCTACCTTCCACCAACTATTACTGGTGCAATGGGTGAAGCTTATTCTGAGACCCCACTTTCTCAAGTAGATGGTGACGTGCAATGGAATAATACAGGTCTTAATTCAAATGTTGTTGGTGACCTTTTCGCCATGGCAACTTCTGAATCATGGGTACGTGTAGCTCCAAACCCTGCACAGGACAATGTAAACTTGTCTTACAACACAGTTGAAGCAGGACAAGGTTTCATCAGAGTCTTCGATGCTCAAGGAAAACTAGCCTTAGAAAGAGTAATGACTTTCAGCAAAGGCCTTAACAACGTTAGCTTGAACTTGAATGAATTGGAAAACGGCATCTACATAATAGAAGTACTTAAAGGCGATAGCCGCGAGTCAGTGAGACTTTTAATGCAGTAGTAGTGCAAGGATTAGTACAAAAAACTAGCCATTTTATGGTTTAGAAAAAAGCGACGCAGGAAATCCTGGGTCGCTTTTTTGCTTAATTCGTTTAAGAAATTGGTGAGCCTTCAACTTCCTTAACACAAACTCTAGCCCTAATGCTAGCATCACGTTTATTCATTGAATACTTTGAGGCTTCTTCTCAAACGGCAATAGAATTGTTTGGTGGAGGTAGTCGATTGCTCAGTCAAGTCTTTTCAGGTAACATGGCAGCGCATCGAGAAATCAGATCTCGATTTTAGGGTTCGGATCTACCGCAAGGAGGTTATCCAGAGAGGTATACTTCGAACAATGAAGCAACAGCAGAGAAAATGATACTGTCAAAAGAGCCTTCTTTTTTAGTGTGCTTTTAAGCCAGAATTTCTGACACCAGCTTTTTTCATGCGCCAAATTGTCAGCAATAGTCAATTGGCATAAGCATTGACATGGGAGTAGTCAAAATGAATAAATTATGAAGCAAGGAAGCATTAATGTTCAAACGGAGAACATATTCCCGATCATTAAGAAATTTCTTTACTCAGACCACGAGATTTTCCTGAGGGAGTTGGTATCCAATGCAGTCGATGCGACTCAAAAACTGAAGACCCTCTCGAGCTTGGGCGAGCTTAAAGCCAAAACGGAAAATCTAAGAGTTGAGGTCATTCTAGATAAAGATAAAAAACAACTCATCATTCGCGACAACGGAATAGGAATGACGGCAGAAGAGGTTGATAAGTACATCAACCAAATTGCCTTTTCTGGAGCGGAGGAGTTCGTAGAGAAATACAAAGACGCCGACACTAAAAATGCCATAATCGGACATTTCGGACTTGGTTTCTATAGCGCATTCATGGTGGCTGAGCATGTTGAGATTATTTCAAAATCACAAAAGCCAAATAGTGTAGCTGTCAAATGGTCTTGCGACGGTAGCCCAGACTACACGATGGAGGAAACCAAAAAGAAAACGAAAGGAACCGATATCATTCTTCATATAGCCGAAGATTCTACTGAGTTTCTGGACGAAGCTAGAATTGGCGGAATTCTGAATAAGTACTGTAAATTCCTTCCAGTAGAAATCAAATTTGGTACAAACGAGCGCACCGAAAAGGAACGCGACGAGGAAGGGAAAGAAGTAGAAGGCGGAAAAGAAGAGAAAATTGTCGAAGACAATATCGTCAACAATACGGATCCTGCTTGGACTAAAACCCCATCAGAACTCAGTGAAGAAGACTACAAGAGCTTCTACCGAGAGTTGTATCCGATGACGTTTGAAGATCCCCTCTTCCACATTCACTTGAATGTAGATTTCCCTTTCAACTTGACGGGTGTATTGTACTTCCCGAAGCTTAAAAATAATCTTGAGCTCCAAAAAAACAAGATCAGCCTTTACAGCAATCAGGTATTCATTACTGACAATGTAGAAAACATTGTTCCTGAATTCCTCACATTACTGCACGGGGTAATCGACTCACCAGATATTCCATTGAATGTTTCTAGGTCATACCTACAAGAAGATGCGGCTGTCAAGAAAATTTCATCTCATATTACCAAAAAGGTAGCGGACAAGTTGAACTCGATGTTCAAAAACGACCGCGAAGATTTTGAGAAGAAATGGGAAGACATCAAGGTGTTCATCGAGTTTGGAATGCTTACCGACGAGAAGTTTTACGATAAGGCTTCTAATTTCTACCTCTTCAAATCGGTAGATGGCAAGTACCACACCATCGAAGAATACAAGGAGAAAATCAAGGACACCCAGACGGACAAGAACGACAAAACCATCGTACTCTATACCCAAGACGAAAAAGAGCAATATAGCTTTATTCAGACAGCGGTAGATCGCTCGTATGACGTGGTGATCATGAACACCCCAATCTCGAGTCACTTAATCAGTAAGCTCGAGCAAAAAGAGGACAAGCTATCATTCACAAGAGTAGATGCGGATATCATCGATAAGCTTATTCAGAAGGACGAGGAGATTCCTTCTAAGCTAACTGATGAGGAGAAAGAAAAACTCAAGCCTGTCATTGAAGGCTCTGTTCAAAAGGAAAAGTTCAGTGTTCAATTTGAGAACATGAGCGAAAACGATCGTCCAATCATCATCACCCAAAGCGAGTTTATGCGCCGAATGAAGGAGCAGCAAATGTCTGGTGGTGGAGTTAACATGTTTGGTGCGATGCCCGAAATGTACAATATGGTGGTAAATGCAAACCATCCGCTTATTACAGAGCTAAAAGATCAAGAAGAAAAAAAGCAGAAAGAAACCGTAGGTCAATTGATTGACTTGGCGCTGCTTTCGCAGAACATGCTCAAAGGAGAAGCCATGAGCAAGTTTATTCAACGCAGTGTTGATTTAATGAAATCCTAATTCACAGAAAATGAAAAGATTATTTTTCGTGCTCCTAGCAGCACTCACATTAAGCTCATGCGGTTACAACACCTTGGTCGAGCAAGAGGAGCAAGTAGCTCAAGCTTGGGCCAAGGTTGAAACGCAATACCAAAGACGAAGTGACTTGATTCCAAATCTGGTAAATACCGTAAAAGGCTACGCTGATTTTGAACAAGAAACGCTGACTGCAGTGATAGAGGCCAGAGCAGGCGCTACTGGAATCACTGTCGATGCTGATAACTTGTCTCCGGAAGCCATCGCACAATTTCAACAAGCTCAGGGCAAGCTTTCAGGCGCGCTGTCTAAACTGCTTGTCACTGTGGAGCGTTATCCTGATCTCAAAGCCAGTCAGCAATTTAGTCAACTACAAGCTCAGCTTGAAGGGACGGAGAACCGCATCAGCGTTTCTCGCGACCGCTTCAACGAAGCCGTGGGAACCTACAACACTTCGACCAAGACATTCCCAAAGAACTTGACGGCGGGTATGTTTGACTTTGAAAAGAAAGGCTATTTCGAAAGCGATGCTGGAACTGAAAACGCACCTCAAGTAGAATTTTAAGGATGGCTAAAGACTTTTTTACCGAGGCAGAAAAAACGAAAATTGTTGATGCCATAACTGCCGCTGAGAATAAAACCAGTGGTGAGATTCGACTTCACATCGAAAGAAAATGCCCCGAAGAAGTTTTGGACAGGGCTGCATTTCTTTTTGAAAAGTTAGAAATGCACAAAACAGAGCTTCGAAACGGAGTTTTGTTTTACGTCAGCTTTGAGGATCACAAATTGGCCATTTTGGGCGATGGTGGAATCAACGCTGTCGTTTCTGATACTTTCTGGAATGACATAAAAGAGCACCTCCTTGCAGCATTTAAAGGAGATGATTATGCCAATGGCCTTGCCGAAGGTATAAAAATAGCCGGTGAGCAATTAAAGGCTCATTTCCCTTTAGCGAGTGATGATGTAGATGAATTGAGCAACGAAATTTCCTTCGGAAAAGACAATTGATGAGAAAACTCACAACAGTACTATTTCTATTTTCTGCCATAGCTGTCTTCGGACAAGCTGACGATTGCTATCCAGAAAAGCCACGTGGTTTGGTGGCAGACCAAGTAGACATCTTCAGCCCTCAAGAGGAACAAGCTTTAGAGGCCAAGCTTCAACAATTCAGCAACGAAACGAGCAATCAAATAGTGGTAGTCACTATCGCTGAACTCTGCGAAGGTGATGCGGCGATGACTGCTTTTAAAATTGGTGAGACTTGGGGCGTTGGTAATAAAGAATTTGACAACGGATTGGTCATTCTGATCAAGCCTACTGGAGGTTCAGGCCAGCGGAGAACTTTTATAGCAACAGGCTATGGACTGGAAGGCGCCATTCCCGATGCAACAGCCAAATTGATCGTCGATCAAGAGATGATACCCTCTTTTAAGAACGGAGACTATTTTGGAGGAACCTCAAAAGCCATAACCGTTATTACAGGATTGGCTCAAGGCGAATACGATTTCGCGACTTACCAAAAGAAAAGCCGTGGAAACCCGCTAGCGGCCATCATTCCTATCCTTTTTGTGATAGGTCTGTGGTTCTTTTTGATGTACCGCAAGACCAGTGTCTATGCCAGAAGAAACGATATGGGGTTTTGGGCAGCGCTTATGTTAATGAGCGCCGCAAGCAGAAGTCATGGTGGATCATACGGCAACTTTTCTGGCGGATCGGGTGGATTCGGCGGAGGTGGCGGAGGCGGCTTCGGTGGCTTCGGTGGCGGAGGCTTCGGTGGCGGAGGCGCAGGAGGGAGTTGGTAATTAGCCGTCAGTTGTTTGTTAAGAGCAGCTAGGCGTTTATATTCAAAATCGACATAAATTGAAATGCTGGCTGCAAAATTTCAGTTATTAGAAACTAGCTTCTAGCTACCATAGACTAACAGATGAAAAAATACGCACGGTGGGTTGGCGGAGGATTGGGATGGGCATTTGGAGGACCGCTTGGGGCTATCCTTGGTTTTGCCTTGGGATCGATGATTGACAACTCTTCTGGAGTCGTTACCCAAGACGAAGCAACTGGGTCGAGAAGAAGATCGAGCTTCGGCTACACCACAGCCAATGATTTTGTCCTTTCTCTATTGGTCTTAACGGCGGCTGTTATGAAGGCCGACGGAAAAGTGCTAAAGTCTGAATTAGACTACGTCAAGGACTTTCTGGAGAAGCAGTTTGGCAAAGGAAAAGCACAAGATCAAATCTTGCTTTTGCGCGATCTCCTCAATCAATCGCTGGATGTGAAAGCAGTATGCCTGCAAATAAAGCAGAACATGCAGCATCCACTCCGCCTTCAATTGCTTCACTACATTTTTGGTTTGGCCAATGCAGATGGAAGTATAGATATAGCTGAGCTCAGAGTAATTGAAAATATTGCGTCTTATCTCGGTATTAGTCAAAAAGATTACCAGTCAATCAGGGCTATGTTTGGCCAAGACACTGAAAGCGCGTATAAGATTCTAGAGATTGACGAAAAGGCTGATGAGGCCGCCGTGAAGAAGGCCTATCGCAAGATGGCGGTAAAGTACCATCCAGACAAAGTGGGACAATTGGGCGCTGAATTTCAAAATGCAGCCAAGGAGAAATTCCAGAAAGTTCAAGAAGCCTACGAAACCATTAAGAAACAAAGGAGCTTTAAGTAGTGAAGGAAAAGAGACAACTTATCGGAGCAGTGCTTATCCCTTTGCTATTTGTGATAGTCCTATGGATTATCCATTTCATAGCAGAAGAGACGGGGTTTGATCTGACCTCCTATGGGCTCTATCCAAGAAAAGCCAGCGGGCTTTTTGGTATTGTCACCATTCCCTTTATACACGGAAGTTGGTCACACCTCATCAATAACTCGATTCCGCTACTCGTCTTAGGGTGGGCGCTTTTCCACTTCTATCCTACCCTATCTTGGAAAACGATTCTTTGGATTTGGATTTCGAGCGGTATTTGGCTCTGGATTTCGGGAAGGCCATCATACCATATCGGTGCGAGTGGAATCGTTTACGGCCTAGCCTCTTTTCTCTTTCTAAGTGGATGGATTCGAAGAGAAAAACGCGTAGCATCGCTTTCGATGCTCATAGCTTTTCTGTACGGAGGTATGTGGTGGGGCATATTGCCTGTAGACCCTACCATTAGCTGGGAAGGACACTTATGGGGAGCTTTGGCAGGGTTCGCCTTAGCTTGGGTATACCGAAAGGAAGGGCCTCAAAGAAAGGATTACAAATGGGAAGAGGAGGAAGGCGCCGACGACCTGTTGACAAAAATCGCCCTAGGCGAAATTGAACCCCCAAAGGAGGTTCAAAAGCCAAGGCGGATTGTATATGTGTATCGAAAAAATGATGAGAATGATAAAAATCAATCCCAAAAAGATAAATCTAATTGATCTCTACAACCTCAATGTCAAAAGTGAGCTCCTTGCCCGCTAGAGGGTGGTTGGCATCAATGGTAACTTCTGCTTCAGTAATTTCAGATACGGTTACTATGATTTGCTCTCCCGAAGGAAGTTCTGAAGCAAGTTGTTGACCTACCTCGGGCTTCAAATCTGGTGGTAATTGATCTTTAGAGATTATCTGTACCATATCAGGTCTTACTTCTCCATAAGCTTCAGTGGCAGGGATCGTTACGGACTTTTTCTCCTTAACTTCCATTCCTACTACTGCACTGTCAAAGCCAGGGATCATTTGACCTGCTCCTACTGTAAAAGACAAAGGCTCTCTATCAACAGATGAGTCGAACACTTCACCATCTGAGAGTGTTCCTGTGTAATGAACGCTTACTGTGTCTTTTTCTTTAACTTTTTCCATAGTTATTGAATTTTGACGCGAAGATAATGAACTTAATTCCTAAGACCAGAAAGAACAACAGAAACCCTTAATTTCACACCAAATAAAAAAATAAAAAATGGAACCAAATCAAAGAAAACTCATTATAACATTAGCAGTAACTGCATTTCTACTTCTCGTAATGTGGCAATCGTCAACAGTAACGATACAATCAGGAGAAGCAGGAGTACTTTACAAACAATTTGGCGGAGGTACTGTAACGGATGTTACTTACCCCGAAGGCTTTCACGT
>JBLIEU010000066.1:0-13528 GCA_047633195.1 Cryomorphaceae bacterium
CAACGGTGAACTTTCATTTGCTTTGAACGTGAGAGTAAACACGGTGGATGGCTCAGGAGAACCAATTGACTATGTATCGGGAACCCCTCAAGGCGACGAAGTTTTCTTTCCCGCCCTTATATTCCCGTTCATTGAAGTTCCCGGTTGTGCTAGCCCAACGGCTTGCAATTTTGATCCATTGGCTACCGCGGATGACGGTTCTTGTTTCGAGCCCGAAACGGATTGTACCGAATGCTCGGGAGAGAATTTAGTGCTCATTGATGATGATGGTGACGGGGTTTGCAACGCAGAGGAAATTTTTGGTTGCACCGATCCTGAGGCATTAAATTTTAATCTGAATGCGACCGAAGATGATGGCACTTGTGAGTTTGAAGGGGTGGGCGGTTGTACTGACATCGGCGCTTGTAATTTCAATCCCGAAGCTACCGCAGACGATGGCTCGTGTCTTATTCCCGAAATCAATTGCACGGAATGCAATGAAGCCAGCGATGCCTTAATCCTGATCGATATGGATAGCGACGGTGTTTGCGATGCTGCTGAAATTGAGGGTTGTGAAAATCCTGAAGCGTGCAATTTTGACCCGATAGCCACCGATGATGATGGTTCATGCATTGTGCCTGAGCAGGATTGTTCTGCGTGCAATTCCACGAATGACGGACTAGATATAATTGATGCAGATGGAGATGGGATTTGCGATGCGGAGGAGATTGCCGGGTGCACCGACCCGGTGGCGTGTAATTTTGATCCTTCAGCAACGGATGAAGCCGGTTCATGTCTCATACCAGAGGTCAATTGCACGGAGTGCAGCGGCGAAGATTTAATTTTAATCGATGATGATGGCGATGGAGTTTGCAATGCGGATGAGGTTTCTGGCTGCACCGACCCCGATGCATTAAATTATGATCCAGAGGCCACGGATGATGATGGGTCGTGTGAATTTTTGGGAGTAACGGATTTATCAGCCGCTGCGAATTTGATTTCAATTTATCCCAATCCCGTGCAAGATGTACTTACCATTAATCAGATTTCTTCCAATCTCAATTTGAGCTTAGCTCAATTAAGGATATTTGATATTCTCGGCAACAAACTGCACGAGGAGACGCTCAATTTGAATGGGCCTGGTGCAAAACAATTGATTCAGTTTCCACCTTCGAGCGAGGGATTGTATTTAATAGAAATTTCAACAGATGAAGAACGCTATCTCCTGCGTGTTGTAAAAAATTAATCATATGTGAAATACTTGTTAATAAAACGTTTAAGAAAGAAGAGGTGAATTAACACCTCTTTTTTATTTGGGCAAAGTTGCGCCCGTAATCCTTAATCATATCGTATCGTTGAATTAAGGCATTTTGCTGTTTGAATTTGGAAGTTTGCACCGCTCATGATATTGTGAGTTTTTAATCCAATAATTAAAACTTTATTCAAATGAAAACTAAATTTTCGTTTAAAAATTTAGCGGTTGCCGCCATGGCAAGTGCTGCTTTTACAACTGTAAATGCTCAGATGTCTTTGGGAACTGAGTGTGGTTGCCCGGACTTGGCAAGCAGAACCAGCGTAAACCTTTCCTCTATCGCCACGGGTGATGAATTGCAAGGAGTAACCAACCTTACATGCGATAACGTTTATTTTATCGACGACCTTCTTTACGTGCCTTCAGGTGCTGAATTGTTCATCGAACCGGGAACGGTTTTGCGTGGTGTATTCGGAGAAGATGTAGATGCGAACGCTATGGTTGTTTCTCGTGGTGGTAAGATTTTCGCCAACGGAAACGCACATTGCCCGATTATCTTTACAGATGAGAATGATCCATTGGATGGAACTTACTCAGTAAACATAAGAGGTCAATGGGGTAGTTTGATCATTTTGGGAGAGGCTCCGAACAACCTTCTTTTAGCTGACGGTGACTTAGCCGTTACCGATGGAGTTGGATCTATCGAAGGCCTTTTGCCAAACGACTCAAGAAACTTTTATGGCGGAAACAATCCTGCAGACAATTCAGGAGTTCTTCGCTACGTTTCTCTTCGACACGGCGGAACCGACATTGGTGAGGGCAACGAAATCAACGGTTTGACTTTGGGATCTGTAGGAAACGGAACCATCATTGAGCACATTGAAGTAGTAGCCAACGACGATGACGGAATCGAGTGGTTCGGTGGAACGGTAGACGTGAAGTACGCTACCATCCTTTTCTGCAACGACGACTACTTTGACTGGGACCAAGGATGGACAGGTCGCGCTCAGTACCTTTTCGGAGTCATGCTTCCTGCTTTCGGTTCTCTAGATGCTCAAGGAGATGAAGGTTTCGAAATTGACGGAGACGATCAGGATTCAAACAACCCTCCGCTTTCTAACCCGACTGTCTACAATGCTACTTTAATAGGTCGCGGAGCTAACAGAGGTATCCTTGCAAAAGAAAACACGCAAGGTGAGATTTCTAACTCAATCTTCGCTAATTTCCCACAAGGTGTTGATCTCGACAACTCACGTGCGACTGATGCCTTGAACCAATGGTTGAATGGAAATCTTGAATTTTTGAACAACAGCTTTGACGGTGTTGCAACGAATCTTACCGTTGGAGGTGCTGCTGCAGGTGTTGCAAATGTTGCTGCTTTCAATGCAGACGGAAACCAAACTGATAATGGAGTGATCGACTTTGCTTTTACCATCGATCCAACTACCAATGCGGTTTCTGACGCTTACAACCCAGTTCCTGCCGCAGGCAGCGCTTCAAGTTCAATTACTGCTCCCAACGATGGGTTTTTTGACCCAGTAGCTTTCCGTGGTGCATTCAAGCCGGGTGCTGAGCCTTGGACTGCTGGATGGACTTTAGGTGCGCTTTTAGAGTCAGATAATTCATTGATTTCTTGTCCTGAGGACATTAACAACGATGGATCAATCAACGTACTTGACTTTCTTGAGTTGAACAGTGCTTTCGGAACAGACTGCGGCATATAATTTTTAACGAACGGATTAAAAATCGGGGTATTAATCATTTTCGCTTGATACCCCGATAAATCCAATAAAATATATTCAAATGAAAACAAATAAGTTTTTGATGACCCTTTGTGCAGCTGCGGCATGCACATTTGCAGGAGCACAAGGACTGGAAGATGTGATCGTAGAGAAATACTATGTAGCAAATGCCAGTGATGCAGCAGATCCTGATGCGGGTGATTTGGCTGTAGGGACAGTAACCTACAGAATTTACATTGACATGGCTGCTGACTACAAGTTGGAGACTGTCTTCGGTTCTTCTAACAATCCACTTTCCATAGAAACGACTACCGAATTCTTCAACAATGAAGACCGCGGAGGATTAACTGGAAATGATCTTGGGACCACATTCTTGGACAATGGAACTGTGCTTTTGGATTCCTATGTTTCGATGGGTGCAGGTGGTGACAACCGATGGGCGGTGCTGAAATCTGAAGATCCAAATGGTGCGATCAATAACAGCGATGGAAAATTGAAAAACCTTAGCAACGTTGCGGGCATTCCGTTGCGTGTGGCAGACGGTTTGGTTCCTGGCACACCACCCGCGGTGACTTTCGTTCCAGGAAACAGCATTGTTTCTCAGCTTGACGATGTCAATGATGGCCCTTCTGTTTTTATCACTGACGGCGCTTGGGCAGTTCTTGGTGGAACTACAGGACCTGATGTGGAAAACAGAGTGCTTGTAGCTCAAATTTCAACTGATGGTGACTTGACCTTTGAATTAAACGTTCGCCTAGGTGCTCCTGACGGAAGCTCTGAGACTTATGTTGCTGCAAATGCAAGTGGCAGCGATGTTCAATTCGACGCTCTTTCTTATCCTGATGTTGCCCCTTGTTCCGCTCCTTATCCTCAGGTGGAATCCGTGGATAGTCGAATAGTGGCAAACAATGTCATTCTGACTTGGTCTCCTGTTTTGGGATCTGTTGGATGTCAAGTTCAATTGCAATTTGCTGACGGAACAAACATTGGAACGGTAACAATTGGAACAGCTGAGGTGAATCAATTCATCATCAAACCTGCCAATTTGCAGCCAGGTGCCGATTACAGATGGAGAGTAAGATGCGGATGCAGTCAGTCTCCCTTGGTTGTTGGAGCTTACACGGCTTACGATTTCTTCAGCACTCCTGGAGGAGCAATTATGCAGACGTTTCCAAATCCGACTGTTGGATCGTCTAACGTCACCTTTACAGTACCTGCATCAACGGAAGCCACTCTCGAAGTTTATGACCTGAGCGGACGCAAAGTAGCTCAGGTGTTTAATGGAATGGCTGAGCCATCTTCTGATTATCGCTTTGAGTTTGATGGGTCTTATTTACCAAACGGTGTCTATATCTACCGTTTAAGCACCAGTGAGGAGGTAATTACAGAGAAGTTTATGATTGCCAGATAAACCGTTTTTTGACTATTTCATGGCAAACCAGCTCTCCAATGAGGGCTGGTTTTTTGTTTTTCATCTCACTCGCTTTGTCCGAGTGGATTGTATATTTTCGCAGGATGAATACTTTTAGACTTTTTTTACTAGGTTTCTGCCTCGTTTTTCTTGCCAATAGTAGCTCGGCACAGTGCGAACCTTTCTTTGGGAAATTGGTTATCAACGAAGTCGTTCCTGCAAATGACAATGTAGGAACGGATGAGTTTGGAGAAAATGATGATTGGGTTGAAATATATAATGCATCAGATGAGGCCATTAATCTTGAAGGGCTTTTTCTTTCTGATAACAATGGAAATAAAACCAAGTTTACCTTCCCTGATTTCGAATTGGCGGCAAATGATGTTGTAACGATATGGTGTGATGATCAACCCGAACAAGGTGCTTTTCACGCTGCATTCCGCTTATCTTCTTCAGGTGAAGAAGTAGGCCTTTACAATACAGATACGATTTCTCTCGACTATGTCCGTTTTGGAGCTGTGCCCGATGATATTGCAGTGGGAAGATTTCCAAACGGACAAGGACCTTTCAATATCCTGATTCCAACTTTTAATGGTTTGAATGCGAATAGCGTTCAGCCTGGCCTCGTTATTAACGAGTATCAATCTTCCAATGAATCGACCGTGCAAGATCAATGGGGCGGATTCGAAGACTGGATTGAGCTCTACAACGGAGGAAACAACCCAATAGACTTACAAGGTTATTTTTTGAGCGATAAAATTGGAGAACCAACTCAGTATGTTTTTCCCGATACAACACTTCTGCCCAATGATTACTTGATCATTTGGTGTGACCAAGGTTTAATGGAGCCCGGTTTACATACTTTTTTCAAGCTTGGTGGAGATGGTGATGACATATTGCTTTCAAATGCAGACACCTTGACCATAGATTACGTGAGGTTTGGCGTCATTACTTCTGATGAATCCGAAGGTAGATTCCCCAATGGAACAGGGAAGATTGATTGCATGTTACCTTCTCATGAGATGACCAATGGCGGAGTAACAAGTACTTTTGATCAAGCCCAGAAATTGGGATTTAAAGTGTTCCCGAATCCTTCTTCAGGCGCCGTAATTATTGATGCCGAAGAGTTTCGGCCAGGTCAGGTTCAAGTCTTTTCTTCTTTGGGTACCATGGTGTTACAGACTACAATATTCCAAAATCAAGAAAGAATTGATTTGGCAACTCTGTCTCCTGGATTGTATATGTTGAAATTCAACAACTGGATTACTAAAATAGTTATCGAATAGTGGTGCAACCTTATGACAATGTTAGGCGTCATGAAATTGCAAGATTATTGAAACTAGTTAAGACCTTCTAAATGAAGCTGAAAGTATCACTGTTTTCCCTTTTTATATTCTGTTTTTTTTGCCTGAATGCTCAGGTGGTCGTAAACGAAGTTAGCGCAGCTAATTTTGGTGGATTTGCCGACAATTACGGCGATTTTGAAGACTGGATTGAGCTTTATAATTCAGGCGGAGCTGACGTGGATCTTTCAGGATTTTACCTAAGCGACGATGAGTTGGAGCCAATGAAGTGGGAGATTCCCGCAGGGACCACCATTGCTGCAGGAGCCTATCTTTTGATCTATGCATCTGATAGGGACGAAAGTGTCGGAGGAAATTTACATTCAAGTTTCAAAATCACCCAGGCTAAGCAAGAGGGTGCAGTACTTTCTGATCCTTCGGGAGCAATAATTGATTCGTACCTCCTCACCATAGCGAATCAGCAAAATCATTCAAGAGGAAGAACTACTGACGGTGCAAATGATTGGGGAGTGTTTACTACACCAACTCCTGGAGCGGCAAATGCTGGAGCAATGGGAGAGTACATTCCATTAGAAATTATTACTACCTCAGGCTATTATGCCGGTACGGTCGATGTGGAGATTCAATCACCAGACCCAGGTGCTGCCATTCATTATACTGTGGACGGCACGGTTCCTACGGAGGCATCGCCACTTTACACAGGCCCCATCAATCGCACTCAAACTACCGTAGTAAAGGCAAGGGCATTTAACACGGCTGCCAATAACCCTCCAAGTTTCGTTGAGACGAATACCTATTTTGTAAATGATACACATGGCATCTATATTGTTTCAGTTAGTGGAGATCAATTGCCAACGCTTCTCGGTGGCAATCAGATAGAACCTGTAGGTCATTTCGAGCTCTTTTCTGCAACAGGTGAATTATTGTCTGAAACCAACGGAGACTTTAACGAACACGGCAACGACTCATGGGCCTATCCTCAAAGAGGAATTGATTACATAACTCAAGATGAGTTTGGGTATGGAAACGAGGTGAATCATCAAATTTTTGAAAACAAGGATAGAGATGGTTTCCAAAGATTGATCTTAAAAGCAGCTGCCAGCGATAATTATCCTTTCGAAAACGGAGGAGCGCACATTCGTGATGCATATGTACAGTCTCTATCGCAACTGGCTGATCTTAGAATGGATGAGCGTAGCTATGCACCTTGTGTTTTGTATTCAAATGGAGAATATTGGGGTGTATATGAAATTAGAGAAAAAGTTGACGATCTTGATTTTACAGATTATTACTACGATCAAGGCTCTGGTGATGTAGACTTTTTGAAAACTTGGGGTGGAACCTGGGAAGAATATGGATCTGGTGATGATTGGTATGATTTACGTGATTTTATTATCGGAAACGATATGACTGATCCAGGCAATTATGATTACGTGAAAGGCTTGTACAACACAGGAAGCCTGATCGATTACTTTCTTTTGAATTCTTACATCGTTAGTTCTGACTGGCTAAACTGGAATACAGGATGGTGGAGAGGACGTAATCCAGATGGTGACAAGAAAAAATGGCGTTACATCCTTTGGGATATGGATGCTGTATTCGGTCACTACGCTAACTTCACTGGGATACCCGATCAAAGTCCCAATGCAGATCCTTGTGATCCTGAGCAATTGAATGATCCTGGAGGCCAAGGGCATGTCCCCGTTTGGAATGCATTATTAGAAAACGAAGAATTCTTTGCCGATTACATCAATAGGTATGCGGACTTAGCAACTTCATATTTTTCTTGTGAGTACATGGTCAATCATCTTGATAGTTTAGTCGATCTGATTGAGCCTGAAATGCAAGACCATGTTGATCGATGGGGCGGGAGTATGGCCGAATGGCAATCCAATGTCCAAGAAGTAAGAGACTTTATTGAAGCCAGATGTGTAGTGATCAATGATGGATACCTCGATTGTTATCCTGAGCTTGAAGGGCCCTACAATATCGTGTTGATGGCTGATCCTCCTGAAGGTGGACGAATCGACCTTCCAACTATAGAAATTGATACCTATCCATATGACGCTGTTTACTTCGGAGGTATTCCGGTTACACTAGATGCTGAT
Source organism: Cryomorphaceae bacterium (assembly GCA_047633195.1). GTDB lineage: Bacteria > Bacteroidota > Bacteroidia > Flavobacteriales_D > Cryomorphaceae > JAKVAV01. Next base: position 7,797 of record JBLIEU010000066.1, read on the forward strand.
GAGAATGACGGATTCATATTCAGTCATTGGACTTCGAACAACACTCTCATCACTCCTGATGAATTTACCGAAGAGATCACTGTCAACTTCACTGCAGATGATACATTGATTGCCCATTTTGTACCAGATGTTTCTTACAGTCTCACACTTAACGTGGAGCCCGCAAATTCAGGTTCAATCAAGATTGCTGGTATTACTTACAATACTTTTCCTGTGAGCATCGATTTGGCAGAGTCAGTTGACTATTCGGCTAAGGCGCTGCCAATTGTTGGATACGGTTTTAGCGACTGGGAAAGCGGACTGGCACTAAGTCCAAATGCATTGAATGACAGCGTAACGTTTAACATGACGGAGAATCAAACGCTCACGGCACGGTTCTTTGAAATCATTAATGAGGTGACGTTTGATGTTGCTCCTGAAGGAGTCGGAGAGATAATTTTGGGAGATACGGCAATTCAAGTTTATCCTACTTCAATTTACCTTCCTGAAGCGTCAGTGTTGCAGCTTCAAGCCAAACCAACCGCACCTTTTTACGAATTTTCGCATTGGTCCTTCCTTAACGGAACACCGAGTCCCGATGAGGAAACAGCTGAGATCACCATTCAATTTGAAGATCCAGATGTAGTAGTGGCAAACTTTATTGAGTTGCCAAACTACTCTATTAGAATTGAGACGGAGCCTGAAGGGGCTGGGTGGGTTCGACTACCTGATACGCTATTGAAAAACTTCCCTTACGAGACGATTATGCTCGGAAATGAGAGTATTGCCGTTGAAGCCATCGAAAGAGGCAAGTACAAATTTTCTCATTGGGAAGTCAAACTTGGAGCTGCTGCTCAGAATGAGAATTTGCCGCTCTTAAATTATGCATTTTTTGCTCCAACTCATTTGATTGCTCACTTCGAAGAGCGGCTCAATTCGGTTTTCATTCCAAGTAGTTTTACGCCAAACGGAGATGGCTTAAATGATATTCTGAAGGTATATGGAAACGAAGTTTCCGCTGAAAACTTCAGGCTTTCAATCTTGAATCGATGGGGGCAAGAGATTTGGTCTTCCTCGGACATCAATGAAGGTTGGAATGGTGCTGAAGAGGGCAGCAGTTATTTCGCTCCTCCTGGATTTTACTCTTATTTCCTTCGTTACAGAAATGACATAACCGGCGATGTAGTTCAAACATCAGGTACTGTGTTAATGATTCGCTAAGAATTTAATATTGAGTTAATTTTCGATCTTAGTGGACTTAAAGTAGTTGTATGATTCGAGTGTCATTTATTGTTTGTGCGATTTGTCTTTTTTTCTTCTCTTGTCAAGATCAACCTGGCGAGGGTGGGAAAGCATCTATCCAAGGAAAGGTATATGTGAAGGATTTCAATGGAAATTGTACCATTTTGTTGGATTCGTTTTACGGTATAGACGAAGAGGTCTACATTATTGCGGGTGATGACCCATCTCATTTTGAACGTGTAAGAACTGGTCCTGATGGTACTTTCTGGTTTCCTTATTTAAGAAGAGGGAAATACGAAATCTATGCACTCTCAGAACCATGTAATGTTTCAGGAGATCTCGAAGCAGTGCGTGTTAATATTGAAATCAAGGATCGAAAAGATGATATTATTACAGAAGATATTATTGTTTTAAGATGAGGTTAGCTGTTCTATTTATCATTTCGCTCCTCGGTTATTGTTCTGCCTTCGGCCAATCTTCAAAGACGATTCGCACCTATGGCATCACAAAGAAGACAGAGACTGTGGTCAAGTATTATAACGATTTAGAAGTTGCCCGCTACGTTGAGGAGGTTGAGAGGTACAATGCTGAAGGAGATTGGATAGAAAAATTCACCTACGCTTCGGGTGGTGAATTGAAGCTGCACGAAAAGCGTGTGTATGAGAACGACGAAGTAGTAGATGAGATCACGATAGACGCAAATGGATCAGGTATGAAGAGTGCTGAGCCTCCAAGTTTCGAACGCGTGCTTTACACTTACGAAAAAGGTGATGTGGTTTTGGAAAAGAGAGTTTCTGAGGGCGGTAAAGTAATTGATGAAAAGGAATTCGTTTACAACAAGCTCGGAGATTTGATGGAGGTATCCACCAAGGGGAGTGAGGGAGCGGTTGTGAAAAGGGAGACAACCGAATACGATAATAGAGGATTGAAGATAAAAGAGCGTGTAGTTAATTCCGCAGGAGCCATATTGAAAGAAAAGATCTTTATATATGAGTAGTGATCTACTCGAACAGATAAATCTTGTTTTAACCCCTTTCGAAAGACTGGGGTTGAATGATTTTGGGGATGGCCGCTTTGCCGAAAGACGCGATAGAAAATTTCCTTGTCATATCAATCAAACCGCAGAGATTATTGAAGGCTTGCAAGATCATTACGATCTGATAACACCGAATGATGACTCCATTTCTGCTATAGGCACGTTGTACTTCGATACTCCAAATTTCGACTTTTACAAAGATCATCATCGAGGTAAGTCTCAAAGAAAGAAAGTGAGATTCAGGAAGTATCCCGATACAGAAACTTCCTTTCTTGAAGTGAAGATGAAATCAGTAAAAGGCCTCACATTAAAAGAACGCGTCCTTTCTAATTTCGAATCAAACGAGATCAGCCAGGAGATGAGAGTGTTTTTAGAAGAAAACGGAATCAAATCTTCAACTCGTCTCGAACCTGTTTTAGAGGTGAATTACCGCCGCTTCAGCTTTATAAGCAAAGACAGAGTTGAACGGTTTTCCATTGATTTCGAAGTTGAATTCAGCAATGAAAAAGGAAAAGGAGATTTTGGTGAACTGGCTGTGATCGAAGTGAAACAGCCACACCTGGAAACCTCACCCATCATAAAGAAACTCAGAGCAACTCACATTAGAGAGGTATCACTTAGCAAGTATTGCCTTTCTTTGTCCACTTTGATTCCCGAATTAAAATCAAATAGATTTAAACCTGCTTTACGAAGCCTGCAAGCATTATTTCATGAGCAAATACCAAATAGCACTGTATAGAACAATTCTTCCCTTACTTCTCTTGTGCATTCCTAGTTTGATGATGGGGCAGTTTTTTCCCACTGAAGCAGTTGTTGTGGAGCCAAAAGAACCAGCAGAATTTTTTGCTTGGACGATAACACAATTTGACTCGATTTTCTTTGTACGCCTTGCCATCAATCTCTTGAGCATGATCATTCTGCTGCGCTTGATTTACTACCGAGTGACGGGAAGACACGATTTCTTCCTAACATTTTTCATGTTCAACTTGGTGATTTTCATCATTACCATATTGCTTAACACCAATTCTGGTTTTAGCATTGGTGCTGCCTTTGGTCTTTTCGCCATATTCGCCATGTTGCGTTACCGCACGGAGGACATTAGCGTTAAGGACATGACTTACCTCTTTCTCTCTATTACTATCGGCTTGATTTCTTCGATTAATCAGGGCACGGCAGTGGAAATTGTGCTGATCAATGCCGTGATTTTGCTGGTGGCATTCCTTATTGAGGGTGGGGTTCTCATTAAACAAGAGTTTATCAAGACCATCGAGTACGAAAATATTGAGCTCATAAAGCCAGAACGTCACGATGAATTGATGGCTGACCTCAAGAATCGGACAGGCTTGGATATACACAAGGTTTACATCAAACGCATAGATTTTCTCAGGGATACTGCGCTGATTAAAGTGCATTACCGAAGCGCGAAAAGTCAAGATGACTAGAATTGCTACCATCTCGCTTTTATTGCTGCTCGGGTTACAACTAAGTGCGCAAGAGGTAAGGGATTTTGGTTTGTGGGGTACCGTTTCGTATGGTGCCAAAATAAATGATGACTTCGATTTTTCTATTGCGCAAGAAGTTCGAATGGCTCAAAATGCAACTGCAGCTAGTGTCATTTTCACTAACGTTGCGGTAGATTACCGTCTCTCACGTGCATTCGAAATTGGCCTGAACTATCGATTCCTATTAAATGACCAAGAAAGAGGTGTTTACGGGCACAAGCACCGTGTGATGCTCGATCTTCAATTCAGAGAGAAACACAGACAGTGGACGTTTGCCTATCGGGCTCGGGTTCAATCAGAAATTCGTACGCGTAATTATGCCAATGAATTTGGCTTTGCTCCAACAGCTGACTTTCGAAACACGGTAAAAACAGTTTACCAATTAAATCGAAGGTTTGAGGTATATGCCAGTGTCGATTTACGCGTGCTGTGGAATGATCCCAGAACACCCGATTACAGAGGTATTGACCGTTTTCGGTACCGACTAGGAACAGATATACTCGTAGCCCGCGAGCAGTCTATTGGAGTTTTCATCCAGCACCAGAGAGAGATAAATATCCCTAGCCCTGAAGTAGAATTTATGATTGGCTTAGAGTACAAATTTGGTAGTCGGCGCCAGTTGATGGAAACCTAATACCTAAGATTGATGCGCCGCTCGTTTCAATCGGTCATTGATTGCCCGACCCAATCCTGTATCTGGAACCAACTCAGCCAAAATCAAATTTCCTTTGGTAGAATCCAATCTTCTCATTGCGGCAAATAAATTTCTAGCGGCCTCTCGAATGTCTCCTCTTGAGCTGAGTGCTTCGCCTGGCATGTTATAGGATTTCTGAAAGGACAAATAAGAACAGTCTTTTTCGATGTGCTTTTTAATCAATTCATCCAGCTCTCCAATTATCATTCTCTTACGAGGAGAGTAATGGCTGCTGAGCATTCCTGGCGCTGATGGATTATCTGAGCTTTGTTGTGAGCTATCAAAAGTTCCTAGAAAAGGCTGGAGTTGTTCCAACTCCAAGCCACCCCATCTCAAAATTTGAGGGACTTCTTCTTCGAAGGATATGATAGTAGATTCTACTCCAACGGCCGAAGGGCCTCCATCTAAAATGTAGTCCACCTTGTCGCCCAACTGTTCAGCTACATGCTGCGCAGTCGTTGGACTGATGTAGCCAAACGGATTGGCGCTTGGGGCTGCCAGAGGAAAGGGCAGAAGTGATAGCAGCCTTTGTGTTAGTGGATGAGCAGGCATTCGGATTCCTACCGTCTGGAGTCCTGAAGTAACCAAGTCAGGTATGCTATTCTTTTTTTGTAATACAATGGTTAGGGGCCCAGGCCAGAATTCTCTTGTTAGTTCTCTAGCCTGAATGGGAAAGGAAGAGACGAGTTCAGCTAAGTTTTCTACACTTCCTATATGTACTATAAGAGGATCGAAACTGGGCCGATTTTTGGCCTCAAAGATTTTAAGGACTGCCTCAGAATTTGTAGCATTGGCTGCTAGCCCGTAAACTGTTTCCGTCGGAATGGCCACTAGACCTCCATTTTTCAGAATACCGGTTGCTTTTTCAAGGTCCGTTCCTATTTCAGCTTTCACAACCAACGAAGGTAAGTTATAGGTCAGTAATTATTCTAGCGATTGTATCGACAGGTGTGGGGTCCATAATGACTTGGTATTGTGGACTTCTTTGTACTTGTGATCGCGACAGGATTATTGATCCTTACGTCTCTGTGAAGGGAACCAAAACCCAATCGCGAAGGGCGATTGCTATTTTTCATGCCTGAAGAGCCTTTCAAGCAAGCTTGAGACTGTTCAGGCATGAAAAACCCCGATCACAAAAGTGTTCGGGGTTTTGGTCATCAAGTGATCGCGACAGGATTCGAACCTGTGACCGTCTGCTTAGAAGGCAGATGCTCTATCCAACTGAGCTACGCGACCAATTTGGGGTGCAAAAATAATACTTCCTTTAACAAAGACTAGT
>JBLIEU010000067.1:0-13221 GCA_047633195.1 Cryomorphaceae bacterium
AAGCCAGCAATGGAAGAGGCTCAAGCCCCAATGAATTCAGAAATTGAAAAAGTGGAGATGAACTAGATTCATTTCTCTTTAGAAATTGAAGCCCGTTGACTTTTAGTTGACGGGCTTTTTCTTTTTGCCAGCAACAAAATCTTTCAGGTAAAAAGGCTCGAAGTAGGCTGTATTTACAAAGTCTGAAGAGTCAAACTTCTCGGCAGCCAGCTTTACCATTCCTTTAGCGGAAGCCTCAATATCGGGCACAAACTCAAACCCTTTGGATTTTAATACGTCTTGACACTTTTCGGCACCATCACCAAAATAGAAGACCTTTTCAAAATCAGTGGCCTCAGGAAAAGAACCTGTCTCTAATACTTCGGCACGTGTGGGGAATACTGGGTTTCCCTTTCCATCAAATCCCGCACAGAATACTTCCATCCTTCTCGCATCGATCATGGGAATGAGCAGGCTATTTTCCTCACCAGACAAAAATGAATTTGCCATGGCCTGCAAGGTATTCACAGCAATCAATTTGATGCCCAAAGCGTAGGCCATTCCCTTTGCCGATGACACACCGATACGAAGACCAGTGTACGAGCCAGGCCCTTCGCTCACTGCCACCGCATCAAGATCAGAAAACTTAAGTCCTCCTTGATTCAGGACTTCTTCGATAAAAACATGAAGTTTCTCGGCGTGGGTGTACTTATCAGATCCGTCCTCTTTCAGAGCAATCACGTTCTCTCCGTCGCACAGAGCCACGGAACAGTTCTTAGTAGAGGTTTCCAGACAAAGTATTTTTGCCAATAGTGCTAGTCCTGTTTGTACAAATCTTCTTTTGAAACAGCCTCGACCTTATCGCCGGGCATTAGCTTTTGAGATACCAGATCGTAAGGGCCGCTGATGACTTCGGTGTCCAATGCTATTCCGCTGGTTATTTCAATGTACTTGTCGTCTTGAATACCTGTCTCAACCACTTGAATTTGGGCTTTTCCAGCATCAGTAAGAACGAATACAACCGTGAACGGCTCAGAATCATCGTCGGCTTTCTTAGTTATCAATCGGTCAACAGCAGAGACTTTATCAGCCTTGGCCGTATCGGTGCGCGTCGTTACACTTTCTATCGGAACCACTACCACATTTTCTTTCCTCGCGGTAATAATGTCAACGGTGGCATTCATCCCTGGTCTGAATGGTGACATTTCGGGATGTTCGGGATCAACCAAATCCGAGTACGACTCTTGCAAGATTCTAATCTTCACTTCAAAGTTCGTTACCTGATCAGCCGTTAAGCCCGACGATTTTGCCGAGTTGGCTATTTCAGTTACGATCCCTTTAAACTTACGGTTTATGTATGCATCAACCTCTACCGTTGCGGTATCATTAAATGCCACTCGAACAATGTCGCTTTCATTTACGTCTACCAAAACCTCCATTACATCGAGGTTGGCGACACGCATAATCTCCGTTCCCGTCATTTGCATGGCACCTACTACTTGCTCGCCTTCTTCCACTTCGAGTCGAGAGATCGTCCCATCCATCGGTGCTACGATCGAGGTTCTGGAGTAGGAGTCTCTAGCCTCTTTAACGGAAGCTTGAGCCGATTGAACGCTAAATTGCGCCGCCTTCACGGTTTCCTCTGCGGCAGTAACTTCTGCTTCAGCCGTCTCGAAGGTTGCTTTCGCATTGTCGAATTCAGACTCGCTTATAGCCCCATCATTAAAGAGACTTTCGCTACGGCGAAAGGAGAGTTCAGAATTTCTCTGCTGAGCTTTGGCCTGAACCAATCTTGCGGCTGCATTGGCCCTATTGGCTCGAGAATTATTATACGAAGCCTCAGCTCTGTCCAAAGCCGCTTGGGCCAAGTCAGGATTAATCTTTGCCAGTAGTTCTCCCTTTTGCACTTTGGCGCCTTCCTTAAAAAACAATTCAAGAATCTTCCCCGACACTTCAGAGGAGATAATCACTTCGGTTTCTGGCTGAATCTTACCATTGGCAACGACCGTCTCTACAATGGTTCTTTCAGAAGACTCGGCGGTGGTCACTTTGGTGTCTCCTCCCGAGCGTTTTTTAACTACGGCGACTACAACTAGGGCAACTATAATGATGCCTGAAATCCAGAGTAATCGTTTGGTTTTTTTAGTCATGATAGGTCTTTTTAAGCTTTACAGGGTGATCGGGTTGCCCAAATAGAAATCAAGAATCTTGGTCCGAAACACAAAATCGTATTTCGATCTAAGCATATCAACTTGAGCGTTGGTGTATTGTGTTTTGGTCGTATTAAAATCTACTGCGTTAATCACCTCTTGTTCATAGCGCACTTCAGCATATTTGAAAGATTCTTCCAGCGCTCGAACGGCTTGTTCAGAGGCTAAGTAAGTGTTCATGGCTGCTTTGGCATCTGCATAAGCCTGTTCAACATCAAAGCGAAGTTGATTGGTAATCTGCTTGTATGAAAGATCAGCATCAACTCGATTGATCTTGGCTCTTTCAACATTTGCCTTAGCTGACCAACCATTAAAAATGGGCAAACTCAAGGTGAGCTGTAGGTTTTGGTTGAAGTTATCTTCCAGCTGATCGCCAAAGCCTTTTGTTGTGAAGTCACCATCGCTAAAGAATGTTTGTTCTTGGAGAGTAACAACAACAGGAGAACCTTCAGTTTGGACAACCCCTATAGGAACCTGCCCCAGATTTGTGCCTTCGCCTGTTTGCACACTGTTGATTCCAGAATAACCTGATCCGAGCGAACCGCTCAATTGCAATGATGGGTATAACTGACCCTGCGAAGAACTAAGCGCATATTCTGCCGAACTCTGTCGCGCTTCTGCTGCTTGTACCTGAGGCATCAACGTTTTGGCCGTGATATAAATATCTTGAGCAGTATTGCTCAAAAGGGCTATTCCTTCATCGGTCAGGTCAGGTTTTACGATATCAAACCCTTGGGCCTTTTGTGGATCCAATTGAAGCAATTGTTTGAGAGAAAGAAGAGCAAGTGTAACGGCATTTTCATTTGTGACAACGTTCAGCTGCTCTTGAGCCAACTGCGATTCCAAGTCGAAAAGCATACCTCTCGCCATTTGCCCAGCCTCTACCAACTTATCCATTCGATCGACCTGCTGCTGAGTCAGATCAATCTGGTTTTGACTTACAGAAAGGCTCTCTTTGTTCTGGAGAATAATCAAATAGGCCAAACATACTTGAAGGGAAATGTCGTTTTTGATCGACTCTAAATCGTATTTGGAAGCTGCTAAATCTTGTTCGTTTCGCCTCTTGTCATTCATCTTCGAAAAGCCGTTGAACACATCCAAGCTTGAACTAAAGAAGAGGTTATTTGTCTGAACACGTTCCGTGGCGAATGTGTTGGTAAAGGGGTCAATTCGTTGTCCGAAGTTATACCCATGCGTAGCACCACCGTTCAAATTTGGCAGCAGCCCAAGCTTACTTTGCTTCAAGCCAACTTCTGACCGTTGCACATTCAGTGCAGTCTGTTGAATGACGATATTGGATTGAAAGGCATAACTAATACATCTCTGTAAGTTCCAGTTATCCTGAGAAAATGATGCATTGGAAGTGAACAGAAAAAGGATAAAAACAATAGCGATTCTCATAAAATATGATTTAATGCGGATAAATGTAAGGACGACATCCTAGACAGAATCCCAATAAAGTATAAGCGGTAAATGAATTCGGTGAGAGGCTTCAAATACGTGCTGGAGAGGCTGATCAGAGTTTCACAATTTCGGCTTCTACCCTTCGATTGGCCTCCGACTGTCGCGTATTTACTGGATTGGGATAAATCATTTTGGCATTGCCAAATCCCTTGAAAGTCATCCTAGATTGGTCGACTCCCGCATCACTCAACTTTTGATAGATCGCCTCGGCCCTGTCTTCACTCAACCTGATGTAAGAGCGCTTATTTTTCTTGGCCTCGCCGTTCACATGACCCTGAATCTCGATGGTCACATTGTCATTTTCAATCATGAACTCAGCAAGCTTTTCGAGCGCGGGTTTGCTCTTCTCTAAGATAACAGCTTGATCGCTCTCAAACTTTATATTCCCCAAGTTGATGCGGTCTCCTTTGCGCATGCGCTTGAGCTGCACATTGATTTCGTAGAGCGAATCATTCTTGGGAATGAACTGCTCGGTATGAAGCAGGTATCCCTTCTTTATGACGTTGATGTCATAAGTTCGGTAGCTCAGCACATCAATTGAGACTTGAGATATGAACGGGTATCTTGAAGGCAAGGAATCGGGCAGATTATCAATGAAAACATTCGATTGAATGCGTTCTCCCGTTTCCTTATCGGTAACGGTAACTCTCATGGTGCGAAGAGGAATTTGGTACTCTTCCTCTTCCACTGCAGATGGCTCTTGGCCCTCTGCAATTGGCTTAAGCCTTCGGTAATGAAGGTGAATGCTGTGCCCCTCATTCTCCCTAAACGGATTGTCGATCAAGAGGTAAAAAGTCTGTCCTCGCCGAGCTTTCAAGGCACGACTGTATGAACTTCCTGGGCCCGAAGGGACATACTCATCCACCGATGATTCACTCATCCCTGTCTGTCCTTGAACCTCTATGTTCTTTCTGGAAATGTTGGTTCGAATCGGAATCTTTCTACCTGCAGTAATGTCTCGGCAAAAATTTGGACCATCATAGAGGAAAAGAAGAAAATCGAAATCATCATCCTTCTGGATGGGAATCAAATCGAACGTGAAAACACAATCGTATGGGATGGTAAACTTGTACCAAACTGAGTTGTGCTCTCTTTGGATAAAGTACGGGTCGCCCAATTCATAGCCTACCAGCTCTAAGTTGTTGCCAAAGCCTTTCGGCGAATAGACAGGCCCGATAAGGGTGTCGGGTATCGTGAGGGCTCCGATGCAATCAGATCCCGTAACACCGAGTTGCACGGGCTTATCCTGTCCAAATCCTTCGACTTGAACCAATATGAGAGTTAAAAAAATTGCTGTGAAAAAACGCATAAATGACTTGTTCCTAGCTAGCCCCAAAAATAGAAGATTCAATTTAATAATTGAGGTTAGATGCCAGCCACCTTTCCATAGTGGCAAAGTCCATGCCTTTTCGCTCTGCGATGCTTTTGACTTGATCTTTTCCAACACGACCTACGCCAAAATACTTGCAGTGAGGTGATGCATAATAAAGTCCTGACACCGAAGATGCTGGATACATGGCAAAGTTTTCCGTGAGAGTTATACCAGTGTGTTCCGTAGCGTTAAGAATGTCAAACAAACCTGGCTTTTCGGTGTGATCGGGACAGGCAGGGTATCCCGCTGCAGGTCGAATACCACGGTATTTTTCTTTGATCAACTCCTCGTTGGTGAGCTTTTCTCGACGGGCATAACCCCAGAAATCTTTTCGGACTTTGGCGTGCATTAGCTCCGCAAAGGCTTCCGCCAATCGATCGGCCAGAGCCTTGATCATAATGATCGAATAGTCATCGTGGTTCTTTTCGAAGCGCTCGAGATGTCGTTCAATACCGATTCCCGCGGTCACGGCAAATCCTCCGATGTAATCCTTTTTCCCCGACTCTTTGGGCGCAACAAAATCTGACAAGCTCAAGTTTGGCTGACCAGCCGCTTTCTTCACTTGCTGGCGCAAACACTCAAACTGATGAATGACTTTTTCGGGATTATTCGGATCGTACACTTCGATCGAATCAAAATTCACCGTATTCGCAGGCCAAATTCCAATGACGGCTTTCGCTTTAAGCCACTGATTGGTGATGATGTCCTGAAGCATTTTCGTGGCATCGTCGTAAAGCTTGACGGCCTCTATTCCCACTACCTCATCGTCGAGTATTTGGGGGAAACGTCCGTGAAGATCCCATGTCTGAAAGAATGGCGTCCAGTCGATATAAACCGCAATTTCGCGCAAGCTATAATCGTAGAAAGTCTGTACACCTAAATGTGCAGGCTCTTCAATTTCGGGCTCATTGGCCCAATCAATTTTCAATCTCGATGACCGCGCCTCTGAGAGCGAGAGGTATTTTTTCACCTTCTCTTTCCCTGCGTGGTTGAGTCTAATCTTCTCGTAATCTTTTTTGATCTCACCGATAAAGGCTCCACTCTCTTTTCCGAGTAATCGCTCTACTACTGTAACGGAGCGAGACGCATCTTGGACATGCACCGTTTGGCTATTCGAATAATGCTGTTCAATTTTAACGGCAGTGTGAACACGGCTTGTTGTTGCTCCACCAATTAATAGCGGAACATGAAAATTTCTGCGCTCCATCTCCTTTGCTACGCTAACCATTTCTTCGAGGCTTGGCGTGATCAGGCCACTAAGACCAATGATATCGACATTCTCTTCGATGGCTCTATCCAAAATCTTTTCGGCGGGTACCATCACGCCCATATCAATCACTTCGTAATTGTTGCAGGCTAGTACCACTCCTACTATGTTCTTCCCGATATCGTGAACATCTCCTTTCACGGTGGCGAGCAATATTTTTCCTTGAGCTGAAGTGTCTTGGTATTTCTTCTTGTCATCTTCAATGAAGGGCAGCAGGTGAGCCACGGCTTTCTTCATCACGCGTGCACTCTTCACTACTTGCGGGAGAAACATCTTTCCCGAACCAAAAAGATCTCCGACGACATTCATTCCAGTCATCAGTGGCCCTTCAATCACTTGGATCGGCCTTTCAAATAGATGTCGAGCCTCTTCGGTATCCTCTACGATGTGCTTGTCAAGACCTTTTACCAAGGCATAACTCAATCGTTCTCTAACTTCAAGGTTTCTCCACTCCTCGATCTCGCCTTCTTTCGGGCCAGAATCCTGCACATTTTGAGCAAGCTCCAACAGTCTTTCTGTAGAGTCATCACGTCTATTGAGCAGCACATCTTCTACGCGAATCAATAGCTCGGCATCGATATCGTCATAGACTGTGAGCATGGAAGGATTTACGATTCCCATGTCCATACCCGCTTTGATACCGTGGTAAAGAAATGCGCTGTGCATGGCTTCTCTCACCACATTGTTTCCGCGGAAGCTGAAGGAAACATTACTCACACCTCCACTTACAAGTGCTCCTGGAAGATTTGCTTTGATCCATTTCGTCGACTCGAAATAGTCGATCGCATTGTTGTTGTGCTCGTCTATTCCCGTTCCAACAGGAAATATATTCGGATCAAAAATGATGTCAGTGCTGGGGAATCCCACTTGCTCCGTGAGAATTTTATAACACCGTCCGCAAATTTCTTTTCTACGATCAAGAGTATCGGCCTGACCTCTTTCATCGAATGCCATCACAATAACCGCCGCGCCGTATCGACGTATCTGCTTGGCTTGATAAATAAACTCTTCTTCTCCTCCTTTGAGGCTGATGCTGTTTACGACAGCTTTTCCCTGAACGCATTTGAGTCCCGCTTCGATGATCGACCATTTTGAAGAGTCAATCATAATGGGAATTCGAGAAATCTCAGGTTCCGAAGCAATCAAGTTGAGGTACCTAACCATGGCCGCTTCGCCATCGAGCATTCCTTCGTCCATATTGACATCCAGAATCTGTGCTCCTCCCTTAACTTGCTCCAGCGCCACCTCAATGGCCTCGTCGTAGAGATCATCTTTAATCAGCCGCAAAAACTTTCGGCTTCCCGTTACATTGGTGCGCTCACCTATGTTTACAAAATTGGTTTCGGGCGTGACTACCAATGGCTCAAGACCACTTAATCTTAGCATGGTATTAGTATGTTTTTGCGTTGATCACTTCTGTGCGTGCTACAAAACCTGTTCTTGGCTTCGCCTTTTTGGCGGCTTCCGCTAAAGCTTGAATATGGTCAGGTGTTGTTCCACAACAACCACCTACTATATTGAGAAACCCTGCTTCCAAAAACTCGCTCACCTCAGCGGCCATTTCTTCAGGAGTCTGATCGTATTCGCCAAATTCATTTGGCAATCCAGCATTGGGGTGAGCGCTCACGGCAAATGGAGCTTTCTCTCCAAGAATTTTGAGATAAGGCCGCAATTGGGATGCACCCAAAGCACAATTCAATCCAATAGAAAGCAAAGGCACGTGTTCCAATGAAATCAAAAAAGCTTCGGTAGTTTGTCCTGACAAGGTTCTTCCGCTGGCATCGGTAATGGTGCCCGAAACCATAATCGGGAGCTCTAAGTTCAGTTCGTCAAATACTTCATCAATAGCGAAAAGTGCGGCTTTTGCGTTGAGGGTATCAAAGACCGTTTCGACAAGAAGAATATCAACTCCGCCTTCAATCAAGGCCTTTACTTGTTCTGCATAATTCACCCTCAACTGATCAAACGTAACGGCTCGGTATCCGGGATCGTTCACATCGGGAGAAAGGCTAGCCGTTCTATTGGTTGGGCCAATTGATCCAGCTACAAAACGGGGTTTGTCGGGTTGCATGGCGGTATACTCGTCAGCAGCTTCTCGCGCTAATCGGGCACTCGCCAAATTCAAATCATATACGGCAGACTCTAAGGCGTAGTCTGCTTGGGCGATCTGAGTAGAGCTAAATGTATTTGTCTCGGCAATGTCGGCGCCTGCCTCAAAATAAAGGGAATGAATCTCCTTAATAATATCAGGCCTCGTAAGGCTGAGCAAGTCATTGTTTCCCTTGAGGGAATGCGTGTGATCCTTAAATCGTTCTCCACGGAAATCTTCCTCTTCCAGAGTATGACGCTGAATCATCGTGCCCATCGCTCCATCCAAAACCATGACTCGATTTTGGAGAATGTGCTTTATCTCGTTACCCGAAGGTTTCGTCTGCCTCATGCCGGTGAAAAGATTGAATTAATGGATTTGATTGAACGAGCGCCAGAAACCGCCAATCTGCTTTCGAAAGAAAACAAAGAAAAGAGTACCGAGAAGTACGTATGGAATCGCCATCAGAAGGAGGATTCCATTGTTTAAACCATTGGCTAAACCGTATCCTGAATCGCCCGTTGCGTTCTCTGCCACGGCTTTGCACATGGCACATTGAGCCACAGAATCGGTTGTGGTAAAAAGAACAAAACTCAAGAGCAAAACAAACGATGCAGTATATCTCTTTCTATTCATCTTCACAAAGTTACTAAACGTAATAAGGCGAAATCATCAAATAAACAACTACTCCTGTGATGGCTACGTAGAGCCAAATTGGAAAAGTGATGCGGGCAATTTTGCGGTGCTTGTCAAAACGCTTGGCCAATGCTCTAACGTATGTGACCAGGACCAATGGAATAATTATGATCGAGAGCAGAATATGCGAAATCAGAAGCGTGAAATAGACTGATCGTATCCATCCTTCTCCGCCGTAAGGTGTCGAATCGCTGGTGCTGTGATACACAACGTACAAAACGAGAAACAGGGCAGAAAAGACGATGGCCGAAGTCATGAATTTCCTATGCGTTTCAATTTTCTTATTCTTGATCGAAATAACTCCTGCAATCAGGAAAACAGCGGTCAATGCATTTAAGGAGGCATAAATAGGTGGCAAGAAGGAAGTGTCGAATCCGTCTATTTTGACAGTAAATAGAATCGCAACCAGCACGGGAACGACTATTGACAAGACAATAATCCACGGTTTGAACTTTTTCACAACTGCTTCTCCCGTCATGAGCTCACTTTTTCTGATTCCTTTAACGTCTCTTCTTTTTTCAACATTTTGATATCGGTCACGAGGTCATCCACTTCTTTTGAACTGGTTCCGTCATAGAAACCACGGATGTGCCGATCTCTGTCTACCAATACAAACATACTGGAATGCAAAAATCCTCCAGGCGCACCAGAATCTTCTTGAGTGCTGAGGAGGTATCCTTGAAATCCTTGCTCGAAAATCTCTTCTTGGTCTCCTGTCACGAAAGTCCACTTCTCGAAATCGGCTCCCTCTTCTTGGCCATAGGCTAGGAGAATTTCAGGTGTGTCGTTGTTTGGATTGACCGTGTGGGATAGGAAGGATACATCGTCATAGGCCGCATCTTCCAGCATCCATTGCAATCTCGCCATCTGCTTGGTCATGATCGGACAGATGGTAGGACACGTCGTAAAGAAGAAATCCACTACCATAATATCTCCTTCGAAATCCTCCATGGTGGTGTTCTCACCAAATTGATTCGTAAAAGAAAAGTCGGGAACTGAGTGGTAGAGGGTATCTGGAACATCAGTGCCCACAACCGCATTTATGACTTCCTTATTTCCAAAATAAGGAAGTGTCTTGAAGCTATGATCAGACTTGCTGAGGAAGATTAATATCAACCCTGGGCCAAGCAATAAGGCGAAAAGCAATAAATATTTTCGACTCTCAGAAGATTTATTCATTTGTTATGGCTGAAATTCGCGCCATACGTCATTCAAGTAACTAGACTCTGTAACGCCAATAAAAAGGAGATAGAGTATAAAAATGGCGTATGGCAAGAGTACAACATATCGCAGAGACTTTCGTTCATCGCCGAGGTGCATAAAAACAAGAACGATATATCCTGCCTTGATCAAAGTCATTATAACAAATGACCATTTAACAATTGGCCAGAAATCTGTCCCCTGCTTAATGAATATACCTAGACCAACTTCTACGGTTGTAATTGCCGATAAGAGAATGGTTACGAAATAGATTTTCTTTCGAATCTGCTTTCCGTGAGACTCGTCATGACGGGCATTAACTGAATAACTGTCGTTTACGATTAGGTCGTCGCGATTCATAATAGTAGAATTATATCAGGTAAAAGAAAGTAAAGACGAATACCCATACCAAGTCAATAAAGTGCCAGTATAGTCCAGTCTTTTCAACCATTTCGTAATGGCCTCGCTTCTCGTAGATTCCTTTACGTACACCGATGAAGACAATAATATTTATGAGCACCCCCGTAAAGACGTGGAAGCCATGAAATCCAGTAATAAAAAAGAAGAAGTTCCCGTACTGGGGTGGACCATATTCATTGATGGTCATATTGGCACCTTGCACGTAATTGATTCTATCGTTGAAAAGCGAAGTGGCTTTATCGCCTGTGATGATCGATTCGTTCTCTTCACCCATATTGGCAATGAGAGAAAACCCTTCCACATCGAAAGCAGTCTTTCCATGAGGTACTTCTTCGACCAAAAAATACTGTGCATTGGTATCAGTAATGATGTATCCGGCAGAACCATGAATAAAGTGACTCCACTCCCAAGCTTGTGAACCCAAAAAGATGATCCCGCCTACGATTGTATAGGCTAGCCATTTGGTAACACCCTTTTTATCCATTCTATGGCCTGCTTCAACGGCTAACACCATTGTGACAGAACTAATGATGAGGATGAAAGTCATCAATGCTACATAAATAAGAGGGAAGTTTCCAGTTAATCCAGGAAGCGCGTGAAAGACTTGTTCACCAATCGGCCAAGCACCAAGGTATGCTTGACGGGCGTAGCCGTAAGCAACGAGGAGACCCGAAAATGTTAAGGCATCTGAGACGAGGAAGAACCACATCATCATTTTACCATAACTCACACTGAAAGGCGAGCGTCCGCCTCCCCAAAGAAGTGATTTATCGATAGCTTTTGTAGCTTCTCCTGCCATTGCTCAGAATTTTTTGCAAGTTTAGTGAATTAAAAGCAAAAAGAACAACAAATAGAGCCAGAGTCCGTCGACAAAATGCCAGTAAATAGAGCCTAATCTCAATCTTAAATTACTCAATCTTTTTTTCTTTCCAACCTGCGAAGCTATCAGAATACCTGCCAAGAAAAGAATCCCCCCAAGTACATGCATCAGGTGGACAAAACTTAGAATGTAAATGTAACTCGCTGTGGAGTTGCTATAAACAGCAATTTCATCCGTCAAGGGCTTTTCCTTCAGCTCATCATTCGGGAGGTAATATTCACCATCCACATAGACCAATTCTTGGCCTTGATATGAAATGGTGTAATCCTCTCCGTAGACTCCATCTAAATTATCAATGTGGCCCGAGAGGTGACTCCCCTGCCCTAGCAATTCATTCCATCCCATGTATTGGCTTGCGCCAAATCCCAAACCCAACAGTAAGGTGACACCCAATAAGGCGGTGGCATTTCCTTCATTGCCCTTATTCGAAGCATTCACTGCCAATTTCATAGTCAAACTACTGAGTAAAATGAGAACCGTACTGATGTAAAAAGCGTCGGGCATGGATAAGTTCACCCATATCTCGTTGTACGAACTGATTACGTAAGCGCTCGAAAACCCAGCAAAGAGCATTACGATACTGAAGATACCAATGTAGAGCACCATTTTTTTCGTGCGCTCATCGATTGGAGATGACTCCATCCCTTGACTAGTTATTGAAGTTGCCATAAATTAAAATTTGTCGAATAATAAAATCAACTGAGCGATAGGCAAGTAGAAGAACGAAGCAAACATAACTGTTCGAGCAGATTTGTCTGATTTCATCCTGAGTAGTTTGAAGGCTGGTATTGCAAATGCAATTCCTGCCACAGCTAAAGCTCCAGCGGCTATAGGCCCAATCAGATCAAATGCCCAAGGCAAAAGGGAAACTGGGATTAAGAACAAGGCGTATAGCAAAGTTAAAAAAGCACTTTGCCCATCTTTTCCTTTTGAAGGAAGAAGATGGTATCCTGCTCTTTTGTAATCCTCGTGAGAAACCCATGCAATGGCCCAAAAGTGAGGGAACTGCCACATAAACTGCGTGGCAAACAAGAGTCCAGCATAGAGATCAAAAGCGGCAGTGGCAGCTACATAGCCAAGCATTGGTGGTATAGCACCAGGAAATGCTCCCACCAAAACAGCAATTGAAGAATATCTTTTTAGCGGAGTGTATATCAACACGTAACTGAAAAGTGCTAGTGCACCGAGAACCGCGGCGAGCTGATTGAACATAAAGTAAAGTAGCGCCAAACCAATTACACCCATTGCGGTGGCAAGCAGGACTGCTTCAATTACGCTCATCGTTCCCTGAGGAAGTGGTCTATTCTTGGTGCGATTCATGAGCGCATCCACTTCTCGCTCAATAACTTGATTAAAACCGTTTGAGGCTCCAGTAACCAAAACACCGCTCAGCGAAAGCCAAAAAACTTCCATCCAAGAAAAGGTAACAGCTCCGATACCATATCCTATAATAGAAGAAATCACTACCAAGGAAGTCAGTCTCAACTTAGTAAAAGCAGCATATGCTCCAAGCTTGACTTTTATCGTATCGGGAAAAGATTTTGACGCGGAATTGACTAACATTTAATCCAAAAATTCGAACGCAAATATACTTATTTATTGAGGACGCTTACTTAAAAGTCCTTGTAGGATCGGAAGAATTCA
>JBLIEU010000068.1:0-13021 GCA_047633195.1 Cryomorphaceae bacterium
GGTCTCCTGTGGCAGCTTCGCGGCCAATGTCCTGAAACTCGGCATCGCTGTCCAAGCCATTGTTCATGTAGAGGTCGTTCTCGAAATTTGGCCCTCCGTGGCAGTGCTGGCAGTCGGCACCCGAAAACTCAGGAAAGAATGGGTTGTATTCCATTTCAAATAATTCGAGTCCGCGCATTTCACTTTCGGTCAGCTCTTCCACGCCCTGCTGGTATCGGTCGTACTTGGAGTTTCCCGACACGATGCTCAACATAAACTGCTCCATCGCCAATCCCATTTTCTCGGAAGTGATCTCTTCATCACCAAAAGTGCGAATAAATTGATCTGGGTAGAGGTCGCTAGCGCTAAGTTTGGCCACCACATTGTCCAGTGTCTCGTTCATCTCCAGCGGATCTGTGATAGGCATCAGGGCTTGGTCTCGCAAGAGGTTTGCTCTTCCGTCCCAGAAGAACTCGTTGGTGTGCCACGCCAAGTTAAATACGGCCATGGCTTGGCGGTCACCGAAAAGACCATCAACCCCAACAGAGAACTGAGCGATATCAGAAAACCCAGTCGCTTGGTTGTGACAAGATCCGCAAGACATCACTTCATTCTTGGACAACATGGGTTCAAAAAAGAGCATCTTTCCCAGCTTGACTCCTTGCTCGGTCAGCGCATTGTCTGCTTGCAAAGCAGTTGGCGGCGGCAAACCCTGCGCATCAAATGCATAAGGCGTATCGTCCAATACGACTAGATTGGGCGTTTCAGTTCCATTCTTGTCACCGTCACCGTCATCTTGACAAGCCACCATGAACATCAGAATAAGGAAAAAGAAGGCGAAAGTAGGTGTCTTCATGTAGTTCAATCTATTGGGAGTGGTTCGGATTAGTAATAAACTCGGTATCGGTCAGCGAATTTAGAAAAGCGAGCAAATCGGCTCTTTCTGTTTCGTCCAATTCAAATCCTTGAATCTGCTCCGATTTGTTGGGGTGATCCTCCCCACCTGATTCGTAATGCAAGATAACCTCTTGCAGCGAGGCCATCGAGCCGTCGTGCATGTATGGTCCCGTCAACTCCACATTTCTCAAGGAGGGAACTTTGAACAAGGCTCTATCCGATTCGAGTCCCGTCAAAAGCCTTCGGCCCTCATCGAGGTAGGCCGCGTAGAGCCCATTGTTGCCAAAGGAATAGTCGGTAAAGTTGAAGTCAGCGTGGCAGGAACCGCAGGCCAATTCATCGCTAAAAAAGAGATCCATGCCCCGCTTTTCCGAAACGTTGAGAGCAATGGTGTTTCCTTGAAGGGCGAATTGATCGTAGGCAGAGTTTCCGCTGATCAAGGTTCTTTGAAAATTTGAGATGGAGCGGGTAATCGTGAATGGATCGGGGCTGCGGTCGTAGGCTTCGAGACTCATCTTTACGTACTCGGGGTGTTGGTTTAGCCTTTCGGCAATGAGTACGATGTTGAAATCAAATTCGTTGTGTTCTTGAATGGGCACTAGCACCTGCATTTCCAAAGTGGGAACGCCACCTTCGCGCATAAAGTAGGGGTGGTAACCAACGTTTGCTAGAGAGGGCGAATTTCTGGTTCCTGCCGCTCCATCTACCCCGAGGCTCACGCTAAACTCATCGCTGAATGCCTTTTCAGGCAAATGACAAGAACCGCAACTGATGGAAGAATCTCGCGAAAGAATAGGATCGAAGAAAAGCTTCTTTCCCAACTCGTAACTGGCTACGGTAAAAGGATTGTCCTCGGGAAATTCCATCGAGGGAAAACCTTCGGGAATGACCAATAGAGACGACGTATTGATGCCCTCATTATCATCGCTCTCCTCTTTGGTACAAGAAAGTCCGAGACAAAAAACCAAGCCCAACAGCACCCATCGCTTACTCAAAACGGAAGTATATTAATTCTTTCTTATTACGAGCTTTTTTACTCCTCTCAGTGTGGCATCGTTGTACAAACTTACGAGGTACAAACCTTCGTTCAGCCTATTGACGTCAAGCTGGTAGCCCGATTTCACTTGATTGCGCTGAAGGACTTTTTTGCCCTGAATGTCTAGCACTACCAGCTTGTAAAAGTCGCCTGCTTTGCCATCGAAATTCAACTGAACGGTACCGTTGTCGGTAGGATTCGGGAAGAGACTAAATTCCAACACCTCGCTTTGCTCGTCCACGCTCAAAGTAGCTGATGAGATGGTGAAGACGCGTTCAGACATATTGACTAGCGTTTCCTGAGCAAGGCCCTCTTCTCCATGAGAGAAAACAGTACCCTCCAAATTCATACCGTAGAGTAAATTCTCGGTTGCCGCTTCCATGAAGACGTTTAGTTCATCTCCTTCAACAGCCATTTCAAGCTCTAGGTCCACCTGAAAATAATTCACGTTTCCCAATCCATGGATGCTGAACTCCTGCTCAGTACTTAGAATATCTCCTTCTACCGCTACGAATCTATAACCTGATATCCACCCCCAATGCATGGAAGGGTTCTTTGGTGCCAATGGTGCGCCTGGAGGCCAGCTAGCGGGATCGGCATTGTTATTTGGCTGATCCACTCCTACTCGAAAAGAGATCATTTCGATGTTATCGCCATTTATCTCTCCCAGGTTTATGGTCGGTGTTTCATCTCCTTGCACCAAGGCATAAACCTCATCGAAAGAGGTTACAACGCCTCCGTCATGCGTGACGCTAAAGCCAGAGAGATAGTATTCGAGGCGCGTAAATAAAAGATCAGTATCTAAATTATTCGTCGCAACAGTCGACCAATCGAATGGTTCGCCATTGATCTGGTGGTCTATGGTAAGGCTGATGTTGGTTTGAGCAAAACAGTAAGCGCTTGCAAAAACTAATAGACTGAGTAAAATTTTCTTCATATGGATACTATTGGGACTCGCTAAAAAACAAGTTTCGTATTGTCCAGCGAAAATACAAAACTTATTTTGCAAGAACCAATACTGTATTTAGCATAGCGGACATTCACAGAATAAAAACTGATTAAACATCAAAAATCAGTAGTGCGGAAATTGGGGCATCTATGCTCCGCTACCCATTTCCTCCAAGAAGCGCATGCTCTTCAAAAACCTTGACCTGTTGCGCATGCTTCTTTATCCGACATAAAGCCAATCGCCATAAGTTGAATAAAGAGTATGATTCCAAAAACACGAAACACATAAGGCCAATCGAAGCCATCTTTGATTGGGCCAAAAACAGCAACACCCGAAGGACGACCTAAATTAAGAATGGTCATGTACGGCGTGAACTGAGTTGCCGAGACCCTTAACCAGCACTGTTGAATGGCTGAAGCGAGAACTGCAGTAGTGACAAAGAGGAAAAGCACGAAAGTCGAACCACTGATCAGCGTAATCAATAACTCCGTAAAAAGCGCCGATCGATAAAAATCACCCCCCTACCAAGAGAGTGAGGAGGCAAAGGTTAATGTAGAGTACTTTTTTCTTCCCGAATATATCGACTACAAAACATCCAATGATCATCCCGTTAATGCCCGCAATGACGGAAGAAGTAGAAATAAGATTGGAATAATCGGTATCCGTCTAGCTCGTTTCTTGAAAGGTAAAAATTGGAAAAACGGCTTCCAGATAGCCTTGTGAGCAACCGATAAAGAATGCAATAAAAGAAAGAGTAAGGCTGGATCTTAAGATAAATAAAGGACTTCTTAAAAGAAATATTTTTTGGAAGTTTATCTTGTGGCTTTCTGAATGAACCTAATATCTCAACGGCCATGCCCCAGACACACTACGACCCAAAACTCAACACCGCCCTCAATTACTCTGTAGAAATCGCCATCAGATTGGGTTTACTCGTCCTAATGGTCTTGTGGTGTTTTGACATCGTGTCTCCTTTTTCATCAATTATTCTTTGGAGCATTATTCTGTCCATGGCTTTTTCTCCCCTTTTCAATAAAATTTCGAAACGATTGGGTGGCAAGCCAAAAACCGCTGCAGCCATTATGGTCGGAGGTTGTTTATTGCTAATTATCCTACCGACTTGGCTCATTTTTGACTCGCTTTTTGAAGGCTTTCAAGTAATCAAGCCTTACTTGGAGTCGGATTCATTTCAACTACCGCCACCGTCAGAACAAGTAACGGAATGGCCACTTATCGGGCAACAGCTGTTTGATGCATGGACAGACGCATATGACAATTTAGAAGGATTCATTATGGCTCATGAAGACGGACTTTTGACCATCGGAAAATCCATAGCCAAGGGAATAGCGGGAATCAGTGGCGGCCTTTTCGTCTTTGTGGTTTCCATTTTAATTTCGGGACTAATCTTGGCCACCAACGGTTCTGAGAACTTCGGTCGACTCTTTTTTAAGCGGCTTGTAGGGGTGCGTGGCGACGAATTTGCCGAAGCCGTAGCTTCAACCATCCGTAGCGTAGTAAAAGGCGTAATAGGCGTAGCGATTATTCAGTCTTTACTCATTGGTTTAGGGATGGTAATTGCGGGGGTTCCTTATGCAGGAGTGTGGACTTTAGTGACGCTGGTCTTTGCCATACTTCAATTACCGGTAATTTTCATCACTATTGGCGTTATTCTTTGGATGTTCTCATCACTTGAGACGCTGCCTGCCGTGCTGTGGACCATCTATTTCTTGGCTGCAGGTCTTTCGGACAATGTGCTCAAACCTATCTTATTGGGAAAAGGCGCCAAAGTTCCAATGATGGTGATCTTCTTTGGGGTAATAGGCGGATTTATTGCATCTGGATTTATCGGCCTCTTTACCGGCGCTGTAGTTGTCTCCTTGGGTTATATGCTCTTTATGTCGTGGATCAATACGGAAGGAACACCACCGAGCGATCCTGTCGTTAATCCGAATAATTGAAGCTGAAACCATAGGAAAAGTGATACCTGAAATTTGAATCGCTTGTATTTCTAGAAACACCTGCGCTAAAGGGTCCCAGTCGCGTTCTAAAATTGGCTGATACTCCATAGCCCAAAGTTGTGAAGTCTTCCAGCATTTCCGAAAAAGAAAAAGCATCTACATTATCCAAAGGAACATAGCGGTAGGTGGATATGACATTGGCCCCTCCTTGCAAAAACAAGTTGCCAAACAACACGCGCTGATACGAGAGTCCAAGTAGACCGAAATTTTCAGGTTCCAATTCGGTATAGTTGTAGCCATAAGCTCTTGCATCATCAATCAAGACACGCTGCTGCCCACCTAGCCGAAAAGTGTTAAATGATTTTCCTTCGACTTCGGTAGAAAGAATGGCCCCCAACCGGAAGGAGCTGATCAGTTGATTCTTTTTATTAAAAGAAAAGAATTTTCGGTAATCAATAAAGATTGCCCCGTAAAAATCAGGTTGTATTTCTTTCAAGAACTCTTCAAAAACTTCTTTTGGAACAACTATGGTGGTATCGCCCACTGGTACATCCACTCCCCCCGTTCCTTCTTTAAAGTCTAAGCCGTAGTTGCTCGTAAAATAAACACGTGCAAGGACCAAAAGCTCGGCTCCTGTGGTGGGGAAGTTTCGATCATTGAGGTTATTCCTTAAATAAGCCGCGCGCAAACCCAAGGACTCGGCGGTGACATCTCCGATGGCAGCGGGTATGGATAAACCCAAGTCCGTTCGGTCTTTTCTGGTGGAGTAAAAACCTCCGAATTGGAAGCTCTGTCTTAGTGATTGTGTGGTGAGAAAATTAAGTTGAAACTCCTGCTGAATATTGGTTACGATATCTGTGACCTCCCCTTTCTCATACAGCGGTATTTCTCTGGAGATATAATCATAGCGCAGGTTTACCGCAAAGTTCTTTTGAGATCCCGCATACTTGTAGTAATCGAAGCGAAACTTGGGATTGCTCGAAATGTCGGCGATGAATACGGAGCGAGATTCCCGAAAAAGCAAATCGCGCGCCGTGAAATTAAGCAGCAATCCCGTTGCGAATGCATTGTCTATATGCAAGGACACTGACAAAGAATTGCGAAGCTTTTCGCGCATTCTGAGGTTCATGGCTGCCCCGCCTGATGGTAGCAGCTTGAGCGTGTAATCCACATTCTGAAATCCATTGATACCATATACCCTTCTCACAGCTTCCCGGACTTTGTCCCGATCGATGGTATCTCCTTTTTCGATTCCTAGTTTATTGTTGATCAATTGATCGCCGAACAAGGCATTTCCTTCGAAGTTGAGCTCCTTCAATACATAGGATTCAGAGGTATCTCCTACCGAGAAATGTTTCCTGTTCATCCCAATCTCATTTGCCAAAGCCTTCAATGAATCGGCATAAATCCTTCCCGTGCGGTGACCGATTTCCACGATTTGCTCTGCATTGCCAAAGCTGGCGGTAGAATTTCCCTCCAAATCTGGATGGATGTATATATCGCAAAGATCAATCATGGCAGGCATAGCGCGTTCACTCTGCAGCATAGCAAGGTTCATCAATATGCCCACCATACTGCTAGGTACAGGCGCATCTGAAACATAGCTCACATCCACACCTACCACATAGTCGGCGCCGAGTTTTCGCATGATGTCAACGGGGAAATTATTCACCACTCCCCCATCTACGGCCAAAGTGCTATCGAGATCTACCGCGGTAAATGCTGTAGGTAGAGCCATACTCGCTCGAATGGCTGTTTGCAGGGGTCCATCTTCAAAAACAATGGCCTCTCCCGAACGCACATCGGTGGCTACACAGCGGTAGATGATCGGAAATTCATCAAATGACGAATAGCCTGTTGAATTCCATGTATAGTAATGCAATAACTCACTCAAAACGTGCCCTTCGATAAGACCTGTGGGCAATTTGGGTTTGATCCCGTCTACAGGGAATTCCAAGAGGTAACGTCCGTAATACTCCTTCTCTTCGAATGAGATATAATTGAGCGGAACCCCATTGGCAAGGAGCTGATTCCAATCGATTCCAAGAATGATTTCTTCAATTTCATCGGCGCTATAACCAATGGCGTAAAGACCTCCTACCACAGAACCCATGCTAGTTCCAGCAATGAAATCGGGACGCAAACCAGCTTCTTCCATGGCTTTAAGAACGCCCACATGCGCCATCCCTTTTGCGCCGCCACCACTTAATACTACACCCAGTGTAGGCTCAGATTGGGCCAATGCCAAGAAAGGAAAAAGAAAGAAAATGATGCTTAGTCGGAGTGCTCTTTTCATGTCTAGAATAAGCTAATCTAAGAATTCCCGAAATAACTTAGAACGAAAAGAGAAATTTGACCGCGACAGGTAAATGGTATGGGATTTTAAAAAAGATTTCTCGATTAGAGGGAAAATAAGCCAAAGCAAAACACGTTCTCTCACAGACACCTACGCAAACCTTATGAAAACCACCAAAATAGTCGCCACAGCTCTTTGCTTTGCCTTTCTTTCTGTTGGGGCCTTCGCCCAAGAAGAAGTACCAAAGGAATTGCCACCAATTAAAGATCTTCCCAAAACAGGTGAAGCTAAAAGCAACTTTGAATTTGACAAAGTGGAATCTTACAAGCTTTACGATAGCGAAGGGACTCTCATAAAAAAAGGAAAAGAGAAAATGGTAGACATGACAGAACTACCAAAAGGCACCTACTTCTTTTCTTACGACGATACACGAGCAGTCTACAAGAAGAAGTAAATTCCTCCTGCTTCTCGCCTAGCCGAGACACAAAGGTTTTATATCAACGTCTTCGACCGCCGCCGCCGCTTCTTGCTGGCGCCGAACGATTCATTGATGGCGATGAACGCTGCATGTTGCTGCGCTGTGTATTGCTTCGCTGATAGTTTTGTGTTCCCCGAGCTCTGTTTTGAGAAGCTCTGTTGAGGTCTGCATTGTTGCTTGAACGATTGTAGGAATTGTTCGAAGAGGGCTGTCTTTTTGTATTTACTGGACCTGTAGTGGGTCGAGTTTGGGTTGGTGTTCTCGAAGGAGTTTTGGCTGTAGAAGTAGATCGATCCCTCGATGATGGCTGAGTGCTGGGAGTTTTCGCAGTTGGTTTGGTGCGATCACTAGTCGAAGGCCTGTTTGCAGCTTTATTGGTCGCATCGTTTTGTCTTGTCCCCGAACCCGAGCGATCTCTTGAGTTGCTTTTCTCTTGCCAATTGCCGCCCTTGTCTTTTTGGTACACGTTACCCTTTGAATTTGTGTAGAGATCATTCTTGCTTTTTGCAACACGTGATCGGTCGACGTTTCCACGGTCTTTTATGTTGGTATTGGTTACTCCTGAGCGTTGGTTGCGGTAGGCATTGTTCTGGCCAGCTCTATAGCCGTTTGCATATCCATTTGCCATTCCGCGGTTGTACCCATTGTGATAGCCATGATTGTATCCGTGACCATAACCGCCACGGTATCCATATCGGTATCCACATGGACCCCAATACGGACTGTAGTGTGGATGATAACCCCATCCTATCCAGCCTCCTGCCGAAATACCCACGCTGAAACCCCAACCGGTGTAGGGATTGTAATGAACACTGTATCCATAAGTAACGGGTCTTGGGTAGTATACGCTACCATACCAATAGGGGTAGTAATAACCTGTACCATAAACCACGACTCCATTGTACACATAAGCATGGGTATATCCAGGTGTATAACCTACGTAGACTGAAGTCGGTGTCGAATCGTAGATGTATACATATTTGGTATTGTAAACGGGCGAATCAGCTGGCAGATCATCGACCTCTTCTGGTCGAGTGTCGCTAACAATATATGGCCCTTTTGGATAATCTGAAACGAACCAGATACCATTGTCGACGGCATAAAACTTTTGCCCGATTTTCATCACCTGCTTATCGCTGTTCTCAGCGTATGAAACTTCGGTATTGGGTACTTGCTTAAACTTGGGCTGGCCGTCAAAGCTCACTTCAATCTTGGTATCGCTTCGAGATACTTCAGCCGTTTGGGGAATGCTCTGCTCGAGCAATGCATCTCGTGATTCATCCGTACCAGGAACGTTGGTTCTCACCGAGGCCAAATCACTATCGGCTGGAATATTGGCAAAGTCATCGGGAAGAGATTCAGGCTCAGAAAAAGTCCATTTATCGCCCGTCAGTTTATTTGCGGTATACCATCTACCTGCAAGTAAAATATAATGTTGTTGTGCGTCTATATCGAGAATAATATCACTTTCGCTATTGGCCACATAAAGAAGACTCGTTCCTTCCACGGCCTGATAATCGGGCTCTCCATCAGTAACGATTAGTTCCGAGGGCTTCGTTACCACCACTATTTTGGGAGGCGCAATGGGTTCGTCGTTCTCCTCTGTTTCTACCTCATCTTGTGTTTCACTTTTCGGAGCATTTTCCTGTGCGAATTTCTTCACATTCGAAGGAATCTTTTCAGTTAAAGTCCAATCCGAACTTGTAGCCTTGGGGGAGGAATACCAGTACTCGCCACCATTGATGTAGTATTGTTTTGACTTGTTGTCTTGAACGATGAAGAAAGGACTATTGACGACAGCTTTCAAGTTATTCTGATCCATCTCTTTCCAGATCGGATCACCGTCGATCGTAATTAAGACGGTTGGCTCATTTTTGTAGTAAATATCGGGAGGAGTATTCTTAAGATTTACTGAAGAATTTGATTCCATTTCTGCATCATCAAGAGAAGCGATCAGCCTATCCAAAGACATCACGATACCCATTGATTCGAGTACTGATACCAATTTAGTTTTGACAGACTCGACTTGAAGGCTGTCTTCCAACCCTGGAAATTTGATGCTTAATACGTCGACTTGATCCAAAACGGCTGTTCTCGCCTCGAGATCCGTTTGAAGAAATGCCCTGAACCAATATGCTCCGAATAGCATCTCGCCATCTGTGGCTTTGTAACTAATCGCAGAGCGGCCTTCGAGTATGTTCGCTTCGAACGATTCTAGCTGAGGTTGGTAAAAGGTCACAACGCCTTTGTCCAAATCCACCTCACGCGGCCAAGCCAGTTCGGTGACGGTTTGTGCGCCTGCTGTGAAAAAAAGAAAAAATAAGGCCAACGATCCGAAGCCTCTGGTTAGCATAGTCATATGGTTAGAGTTCATAACGCAAATATGTAACAACCATCTTCAAATTGAGTGAAAGTTAAAAGAAAGATGGGGAGTTCTTGACTCCTTAAATAAAGTATTGCTCATGCTATTGGCTGAATAAATCACTTAGCCAATTGATGTTCCAAGTGCTTCACAAGTATATCGGCCATATTAGTGAGCAACTCGAAAGAAGGGTCTTTGTGGTGTTTCCCGAGCTCTTTCTTCAAGATCTCCACATTCTCGCGCGTAGATATTCTGTCTTTCCTCATTCTACTTATTAAACTTCGAAAACGCACGTGATTGGCTGAATACCTCTTTCGCATAGCATCATGCTCTTCTCTGGTATATTGCTCTGCCACATCGAGGGACAACATTTCGGTAGCCAAATCAACTAGTGCGACGTTGTCTTTAAAATACTGGGGGAGGTAGA
The DNA here is from genome assembly GCA_047633195.1 of Cryomorphaceae bacterium. Taxonomy (GTDB): domain Bacteria; phylum Bacteroidota; class Bacteroidia; order Flavobacteriales_D; family Cryomorphaceae; genus JAKVAV01. The sequence continues at coordinate 10,383 of JBLIEU010000068.1, forward strand.
TGCTTTTTCTTCCTTCATAGCTCTGTTGGTCGAAATCTATAGCTCGAATTCTGTATTGAACGGTATCGAAATCTTGAGTGATCTCCACCACAAAATTATAAGCACGCATATCGCCAAGCAATCTGGTAAAACATCTTTCATTAAACTTCACAAACTCTTTGGCAAACCTAAGTCGATTTTCAATTTTTATTCCCTTGTTCTTTTTGATAAACTCATCACAAGGAATACCTACGATATGTTCTTCAATCAACGTATTTCCGCTGACTAAGAAAGACACTTTATCAGGAGAAAAGATCTCTTCCAATTCAAGACCGTAAATTCGCGAAGCATCTGCCCTCTTTACGTAGTAGTAATCGTGGTTGTCATTTATTTCATTGACTACTTTAATGCGAAAAGGCTTTGAGTTACCAAAGGAGCAATACTGGATACTCTCGACTCTCAAGTGTTTGGTAATGTCTCCGCTACCCAGCAATAACTGATAACCTTTCAATAGGTCATTTCGAATACTGTCATTCTCATCAGGACTATACAAAACAGAATACCACAATGTATCTTTTCCCTCGGCATCGAGAATAGGCAAGAGGTCATTGTATCTAGTCAGGTCCTCATACGTAAATGATAAATCAGCTTGTCGCGAAAACCTTTTCAGGTGCTGCCGCAAAGAACTCTTTACAGGATAAAATGGCTTTTTATATTGTATATTATTGAAGGCCATTAGCTTCTCTTAGATTCAATATTATGAATAGCGTTGAGAGTCTTAAGGACAGAATCAGGGGTAACCGAAATGCTATCAATTCCCTCTTGCACCAAAAACTCTGCGAATTCAGGGAAATCTGAAGGCCCTTGCCCGCATATGCCCACCTTGACGTTGTTTTTCTTGGCAACTTTTATCAATTGACTAATCAATGCCTTCACCGCGGGGTTTTTTTCATCATATAAATGAGACACCAAAGAAGAATCGCGATCCAGTCCTAAAGTAAGTTGAGTAAGGTCATTCGATCCAATTGAAAAACCATCGATGTGCTTAGAAAACTGCTCTGCCAAGAGTATATTTGATGGCAGCTCAGCCATGAGGTAAACCTGCAAACCGTTCTCACCACGCACCAATCCAAACTCAGCCATGGTGGCTAGTACAAGCTCCATTTCTTCGGGTGTTCTACAAAATGGAATCATCACAATGACGTTGTCTAAACCCATTTCTGACCGCACACGAAGAATGGCTTTACACTCCATACCAAAAGCCTCTTTGTATTCTTTCGAATAGTATCTAGAAGCGCCTCTCCACCCGATCATTGGATTTTCTTCTTTGGGCTCAAAGTACTTTCCCCCCAGCAAATTCATGTACTCATTTGACTTGAAGTCAGAAAAACGAACAATCACATCGTTGGGGTAAAATGCCGCCCCTATTCGCCCTATTCCATAGGATAGCTTTTTGATGAAAAAATCTCGCTCGCTCTCAAAGCCCGATGTTATCTGATCTATCTTGGCCGTTAGTTCAGGATCTCCAACTTCACGGTGCTTTAGCAAAGCCATTGGGTGAACCTTTATATAATTATTTATAATAAACTCTTCTCTTGCCAGACCAACACCTTTGTTTGGTATTCGAGAAAACTTAAAAGCCAAATCAGGCGATGCCACATTCATCATAAGTGGCGTTTGTGTTTTGGGGAGTTCTTCCAGTTTTGTCACTCTTTCTTCAAAAGGTAGAATACCTCGATAGACCATACCCACTTCGCCCTCTGAGCAAGATACCGTAATGGCCTCGCCCTCTTCGAGAATCTCAGACGCATTTCCCGCTCCAACTATAGCGGGTATTCCCATTTCTCTAGCGACAATTGCGGCATGGCAAGTGCGCCCACCTTTATCGGTAACTATTGCAGATGCCTTCTTCATCAATGGCTCCCAGTCTGGATCAGTCATTTCAGTTACCAGCACCTCACCCTCTTTGAATGAAGACTCGTCTTGACTTCCGTCTCGACCATCGAGCGAAAATAGCTTGTGAACCTGTCCCGCGCCTATTCGGTCGCCCACTGCAATCCCCTTTAAAATCAACTCTTCAGGTTTTGGAGTGGCTTTGAATTGATGCTCTATCAGCGTTTCACTCGAAGTTTGTGAGTGGATGGTTTCTGGTCTAGCCTGAACAATAAATAGTTCTTTTGATAATCCATCTAGAGCCCACTCCACATCCATCGGGGTCCACACCCCTCTTTTATCGCTGTAGTACTCTTCGATTTCAACGACCCAACGTGCTAACTTTAAAATCTGTCCTTCATTTAAGCAGAACTGGCCTGCCAATTTTTTTTCCACCGGAACCTTTTTGACCAACTCAGTGAGCGAAGTACCATACACCATTTTATGGTGCTTTTGTCCCATCTTTTTTTCGATGATGGGATTGAGTTCAGGATTTGATAGCTTGGGCTTGTAGACAATAAATTCATCAGGAGAAATCTCGCCTTGCACGAGTAACTCCCCCAAACCATAGGCACCGTTTATAATAACGGCATCTTTGAATCCACTCTCGGTATCTATAGAAAAAGCTACTCCTGATGCACCCAAATCTGAGCGCACCATTTTTTGCACACCCACCGAAAGAAGCACCGATTGGTGATCGTAACCTCGTTGAGTGCGGTAAGAAATCG
>JBLIEU010000069.1:0-12687 GCA_047633195.1 Cryomorphaceae bacterium
TGATTGATAAGGGAGTAAACAGCCGCGCGGTATTGGATGCCATTGGATCCATCCCAAGGCACGTATTTATGGATTCAGCGTTTCTGAATTTTGCCTACGAGGATACTGCATTTCCCATTGGTGCAGATCAAACTATTTCGCAACCATACACGGTGGCTGTACAGACCATGCTTTTAGAAGTACAGCCTGGCACCAAAGTATTGGAAATAGGAACGGGAAGTGGTTACCAAGCAGCGGTGCTCAATGCGCTGGGGTGCAAAGTTTTTTCAATTGAAAGGCAGAAGTTGCTTTTTAAGAAAGCAAAGAAAAACTTGGCTGATATGAACACGACGGTTAAAAGTTTTTACGGAGATGGCTACAAAGGATTGCCCGCTTTTGGCCCCTTTGAACGTGTTCTGATTACATGCGGCGCGCCCTTCGTTCCTCCAGATCTTCTCGATCAATTGGTAGAAGGAGGCATAATGGTTATCCCACTAGGAGAAGGGGCAGATCAAGAAATGCTTAAAATCAGAAAATTGCCAGATGGCAAATACGAAGAGACCAGGCACGGAGATTTTCGTTTTGTCCCGATGTTGCCCGACAAAGAAGGTGTTTAATTGAGCTTCTAATAATAAATCGCGCTAGAAAGAGTTTATTTGTCCGTAAACCAATCAGTAATGATGAAGAAATTAGTGCTTAGTTCTGCGTTTATCGCAATGGCCGTTGCTGCTTTTGCTCAACCTGTTTCAAAGAAAGGAGAATCATATTTACCTCGAGAAGGAGATTGGGCAGTGGGAATAGATGCCTCTCCGTTTCTGCGGTACTTCGGAAACTTCTTCACGGAAGCAGAGAACCCTCCACCATTCGCTGAATACACCAATGATCAATTGGCCATTACAGCCAAGAAATTCATTAGAGATGACTTTGCTTATAGAGCTGGTTTGCGTTTAAATATTTCGGCAGACAAAAATCGCACTTTCAGTCCCGAGTTCAGTGTAGACCCTACCAATACTACTGTGGAGGATTCGTATGGTAGAACGTTTACGAATGCTTACCTCTCTTTCGGGGTAGAGAAAAGAAAAGGGAAAACAAGAATTCAAGGCTTTTATGGTGCAGAGGGATATTTAGGCTTTGGAACAGAGAACCATAATTTTGAATATGGAAACGACATTTCCCAAGAGAATACGAGTCCTATTCGCAGCGAATTTGAATTGGCTTTTCAGAACGACACGCGTGAGCTGACCAATATTTCTGAGACAGGTGCCTTCGTGACCGAATTTACCAAGGGCGCTCAATTTACTATTGGTGCTAGAGCTTTTTTGGGAGCAGAGATATTCCTTTTCCCAAAATGGTCCCTTGGTTTTGAATACGGCATAGCAATGGGTTTCTCTTACGAAGGAAACAGCGAGATAGTCGAAGAACAATGGGCGGTGCCTGTTGGCGGAAGCGCTGAGCAGTTTGTCACCACGATTAGCAATGAAGGTGGAAGCTCATCATTTAAGCTTGATAATGACATCTCGGGAGGAGCGCTCTTCATGACCTTTTATTTCTAATTTTGCAGGTCCGAGGCAAACCCTCACTCCGACTTGAAAATACTTACCGCAGAACAGATACGAGAGGCAGATGCCTACACCATAAAAAACGAGCCGATCAAATCGATCGACTTAATGGAGCGCGCTGGCGCCAAGTGTTTTGATTGGATCTATGAGAACGCTCCGCAGCTATTCGATGCGAAGAAAACGGAAGAAAAAGATTGGCTATTCAATGTTATTGTCGGTCCTGGAAATAACGGTGGTGACGGATTGGTTATCGCAAGATTACTCCAGAAAGTAGGCTACGATGTTCAGATTTCTTACGTAAAGCTGACCAATAAGCCTTCTCCCGATTTTGCTGCGAATTTCGCCAAGCTTGGAAAGCTCAAGAAAGCCTTAGTTGAGATTTCCTCCGAGAAAGAAGTCATTGACTACTCTCCGAAATCAGTGATCATCGATGCCGTATTCGGAACGGGTTTAAATCGACCTGCCGAGGGAATAGCTGCCGCCGTAATCGATAAGATTAACCAATCAGGAGCCGCCGTGGTCAGCATTGACCTACCCAGCGGAATGTACAGCGAAGACAACGCTGAGAACAATCGAGATACGATAGTGGGATCAGATTATCTTTTGACTTTTCAAGTGCCAAAGTTGTCTTTCTACTTGGCCGAGTCAGCACCGTTCATTGGTAAGCTAGTCATCTTAGACATTGGATTGCATTTTGATTTTTTGAACAACGTAGATTCGAAATTCCATGTTCTAACTGATGCTAATATTGCAGTGATGAGGCGCCCTAGAAGGAGTTTTGATCACAAAGGTACTTTTGGACATGCTTTGATAATAGCAGGTTCTGAAGGAAAGAGAGGAGCAGCTTTAATGGCTGTAGAGGCAGTACTTCGGGCAGGTGCGGGACTTGTGACCTTGCATACTGATAAGGAAGGAGCGCGACTCTTGCACCAGTCTACGCGAGAAGCCATGGTTTCAATTGACCCATCAGATGATGGTAGTTTTACAACCTTGCCCAATTTGAAAAAGTACAATGCGATTGCCGTAGGTCCAGGTTCGGGTACATCAGAACAAACGGCTAGTGCTTTGAAGCGTTTAATCCAAGAATCTCAGGTGCCACTTCTCCTCGATGCAGACGCGGTGAATATTTTGGCGGAGAATCTCACTTGGCTCGCTTTTTTGCCGAAAGGCAGCATCCTGACTCCGCACCCAGGTGAGTTTGCCAGATTGATCAGAGACAAGAAAACACATTACCAGAACATACAGTCCCAGATAGAGCTAAGCAGAAAGTACGGTATTTACATTTTGCTGAAAGGAGGAAAAAGCACCTTGAGCTTGCCCGACGGCCAAGTATTGATAAACAATACGGGCAATCCTGGAATGGGCTCTGCTGGCATGGGTGATGTGTTGACCGGTATCATCGCAGGACTTTTGGCTTCGGGCTATCAGCCAATGCACGCCGCTGCGCTGGGAATGTATATTCACGGAAGAGCTGCCGATATAGCTCTGAAAAAAGAAAGCGTAGAATCTTTAATTGCAACCGACGTTACAAAGCACCTCGGTAGGGCATTTCAATCAGTGTAAGATGAGAATTAGAAGCATTTTGTTTGCCATTTTGGCGATTCTGATAGTTGGTTGCACGGATGATCAGCCATCAAAGAGAGGGGGAAAGCGGCCCACGCAAGAGTCGGCGGGTTCTTCTTTCAGAATCAGACTGCTGAATGCCCAGGGTCTCACTTACGGAGATTCACTCCACTTTGAGGTAAAGTCAGATTCGCCTGACCAAAGTATCGCCAAGATGGAGATCAGCGGTAAAGACGATAAGCAGTCTGTTGTCACTGTTTCGAAAAACAACTTTAAAGTCGCTTCAAACTTGATTGGGGGCGGAGAAGTAAGGCTAAAGTTTAAGGCTATTTACGAAGATGGAAAAGCTACTACCCGCTACAAGGAAGTGGTGATTAAGCCAACGTCGAAACCCGTAGAGTGGAAGTTTGATGTCGTTCACAAGTATCCCCATGACGTGAGCGCGTATACCCAAGGTTTTCTAGTTTACAATGGTTTCATCTACGAAGGAACGGGAAACTACGGCGAGTCGAAGTTGAGAAAACTTGACTTGACAACGGGCGAGACCGTTCAGGAAAAGAACCTAAGTGAGGACATTTTTGGTGAGGGGATCACTATTTTCAACGATAAGATCTATCAGGTCACTTATAAGTCTGGACGAGGGTTCGTCTACGATAGAGCGAGTTTTGCTCAGCTTAATGAATTCTCCTATTATACAGAAACATCCGAAGGCTGGGGTCTTACTCACAACGATACGAGTTTGATTCTATCTGATGGTTCCTCTTTATTGTATTTCATCAATCCGAGTACGATGGAAGTAGAAAAGCGTCTCAACGTATTTGATGAAAATGGGAACGTAACGAGACTGAACGAATTGGAGTTCATCGATGGAAGAATCTACGCCAACATTTACACTGAGCCTTACATTGTGGAGCTTGATGCTGCAACGGGACAGGTCATCAATCGATACTCCGCTCTGGGAATCGTCGACCGTTCTGAAGCCAACTCGAATATGGATGTATTGAACGGAATAGCCATTCATCCCCTTACGGGAAACCTCCTAGTGACGGGTAAGTACTGGAGTAAAATCTATGAAGTGAAGCCCGTTCCGCATCAAGGGTCTTAATATTCTAATTCTCCTAAACCTTGACGAATTATCTCGGGCTCTCCATCGGTAAGGTCTACGATCGTTGAAGCTTCATTATTTCCCATTCCACCGTCTATCACGACATCAACTAGCTTTCCGTACTTCTCGTGGATGAGTTCTGGATCAGTTGTATACTCCAATATTTCGTCGTCATCATGAACCGAAGTCGCTATGATCGGATTTCCGAATTCAAGGACAATCTCTCGGGCTATGTTGTTGTTGGGAACACGAATCCCAATGGTCTTCTTTTTGCTTTTGAAAATCTTAGGCACATTGCCCGTGGCATTTAGAATAAATGTAAAGGCACCGGGAAGAGATTTCTTCAATAGTTTGTAATCGGGCGTATTTATTTTGGCGTATTCGCTAATGTGGCTCAAGTCGTAGCAGATAATAGAGAAGTTGGCCTTTTCGGGTTTTATGCCTTTTATGGCCGCTACTTTGGCAATGGCTTTTTGATTCATCAAGTCACAACCGATGCTGTAAACCGTATCCGTAGGATAAATGACGATACCTCCATTTCTAAGAATGTCAGCGACTTCCTGAATTCTTTTGGGATTGGGATTATCTGGATAGATTTTGAGAATCATGAGCTGGAGATTTGAGGGTTAAAATTACGATTACAAAACAAAAAAATCCGCACTAGAAGCGCGGATTTCAGTTTCGTAGATTGATTTAACTAGAATCTGTCCATTTTTTAGAGTGTCTGAACGAGAGAGTTCATTAGCAAGTCACTAGACCAAGCCGAAGGCAGGGGCGCATGAAGTTTTAAAAATTAGGGAGTTGACGAATGTCAATGACTGTTTTTAAAACAAGTGCAACGCAGATAATGGACTCTATAGACAGAAACTAATTAGACTGCAGTTGCTGCATTCTTATGATCAGACAAGAATTGTTCGAGGCCGCTATCGGTAAGTGGGTGCTTGAGCAATCCAAGAATCACGCTAAGTGGCCCTGTCATCACATCTGCTCCGATCTCAGCGCATTGGATCAAGTGCATGGTGTGTCTCACTGAGGCAGCAAGGATTTGCGTTTCGTAAGCGTAGTTGTCGTAGATCAACCGAATTTGTTCGATCAAAGCGACTCCGTCGGTAGAAATGTCGTCTAGTCTTCCAATGAAAGGAGAAACGTAAGTTGCTCCCGCTTTGGCAGCCAAAAGAGCTTGACCCGCAGAGAAAACCAACGTACAATTCGTCTTGATTCCTTTATCAGAGAAGTATTTCAATGCTTTCACTCCATCTTTGATCATAGGGACTTTGACCACAATATTTTTGTGGAGTTTGGCAAGTCGCTCGCCTTCTTCTACCATTCCCTCAAAGTCGGTAGCGATTACTTCCGCACTTACGGGACCCGTGACTATCTCACAGATTTTCAGATAATGGTCAACGATGTTTGCCTCACCAGTAATTCCCTCTTTGGCCATTAATGATGGATTAGTCGTTACTCCATCTAATACTCCTAAATCTTGGGCTTCTTTTATTTGCGCAAGATTTGCCGTGTCTATAAAAAAGTTCATGCTTTAGGGTTTTTGGGAGCAAAAATAATGAACCATATAGTATGCACCGCTTCCAATCGCATGGGCTTATGAACAGGTTTGAAACAAAGCTCGGATTATATGCGCAGGTAGGGAAATCTGTAAAACACAAAACCCGGTGCTTACCCGGGTTTTGTCTGCTATGAAATATGCGTTTCGGGCTATGAACCAATTCGCATTCTACAATTTAGGCTTTCCCATTGATGACAGCAAACAAAGCGACTTAAATGATTTTTGCGATGGCTTTTATTGAATCAATAATATGTTCTTTTCGCCGATTTAAATCAGTGCAAATAAAAAAGGCCGACGTAAGCCGGCCTTTTTTTTGGTCAAAAATACATTATTAAGAAACTGATTCTTAAGCTGTAGCTGCCGCATTTCCTTTGGAAGAGCCTATAGCGATGCTATATACAACTAGTCCAAAACCAATTTTATTTATGGCATCTGCTATGTTGTAGAACAAATCTACGTTACTGCTTTCCCAACCTAGTCCGATATTCAACCAACCACCTGGCATACACATGTAACCGATTGGGTAAATGGCCCAGCCCACAAGAACAAACCAAGCCAAGGTTTTAACGCCTTTCAAAACAAGCGGATTATTTGTTTTTTCAGCGAGTTGCTTTACCTCACCAAACCATGCAGTGTAGAGTATGTAGACATACCCAATTGCTGAAAGGACACCATACATTACGCTGTGTGTAGTAGCTCCGTCTGCTGCAGTACCGTCTGCATTGAGAGGAACGAAAGCCTCACCGATGTAACCAAAAACAAGCATAGCAGCGGATGCAATGATGAGTTTCCAGAGCAAACCGATTTTAGCTCCTGCTGCTTTGGTTAAAAGATAAAACTCAACACACATCAAAGGAACCGTTAAAGTCCAATCGATGTAGCGGAGAGCTGTGGGGTTTTCCCCAGTCGCAGCATAATAGTCTCGCATGTAATAATAGTGAACAGCAGCTATTCCTGTGATGAGTCCACTGACTAACAAACTCGTTTTCCACTTTTCATCTACTCTGCTGCGTTCAAAGAAGAAAAATACTGCTGCGGCAAACATTGCCATGTAACCGATAAAGAAGGTGATTCCTACCAAGTCATCTGGCCGGATTGTCATTACCTCAAGTAATACTGATCTCATAATTAATTGTTTTTAGTTTAAGTTTATTAACGCTTTCATTGCGTAATTTGTTGAGCAATTTATAGAAAAGATTAAACAAAACAAGATAATTCACTGATATATGTGTACAAGAAACACTACTTTCTTAAGTAGATCGATCTTTAATTGCGGACTAAACGAAATATATTTGTTGATCTAACCAATCTAAAACTCCAATAATGAAGCGTTTAAGCTTGCTTATTACATTACTTATCGCATCCTGCCAGAATGACGATGAAACAATTGACCCCATCGATTCGCCTCTAAGCGCCAAAACCACCACTTAGGCAGCTATGATGATTTCTATGAAATGGCCGACGAATGTGCACTGTCTCGTTTTTATGGAGGTATTCATTTCGAGATGGATAATTCGAAAGGACTAGATCTCGGATTCGCTGTCGGTGATGCAGTCCTCAATGATATTTCTTAGCCTGACAACATTCAATAGAGCATGAGGTATGTTCTAGTTTGCATGCTCATTTTTAACCTGACAAGTTGTGAGGTTTCCGAGAAGGAAAGTGTCTACACGCAGCCAGCTTTCACAGAGTTTGTCAACCTGCAGTGTGAAGCTCGCAAACTCAAAAATGAACGATTCACTTTGGCTGAAAAGCTGAGGCAGGACGAAAACTATGTGAGCAATCCAGATAGTCTCAAAAAAGCATTGTCAAGTCAAAGTCGCGAATTGGGGGATAGAATCCGTCAGGGCTTGGACGACTTTACCACAGAAATGAGTCTCGGTCAAAAGAGAACCTTTAACGACAGTTTAGAATCTAGAATTGGTCGATTGGATTGTAACTAGCCTTAGTCTATGCGCTCGAAACTTGTGCGGATACCTTTTATCAATGCCGAGCTAAAACCGTGGTGTTCCATTTCATTGAGTCCCGCGATGGTGCACCCTTTCGGAGTGGTCACCTTGTCTATTTCGCTCTCGGGATGAGAACCTCTTTCGATCAATAACTCAGCTGCTCCTTTGACGGTTTGAGTTACAATGGATGAGGCTGTTTTTGCATCAAAGCCTATTTCAATCCCGCCTTGTACCATCGCTCTAATGAATCGCATAACGTAAGCAATTCCACATGCGCCTAGCACGGTGGCTGCATCCATTAATTCTTCTTGGATAAACGTGGTTTTACCCATGGTAGTGAACACCGAGTTTACCACATCAATTTGATCTGGCCCTGCATGGGTATGGCAGATGCAGGTGATGGACTCGTTTACATCTGCAGCAGTATTCGGCATAGCTCGAAAGAATGGGGTTCCTTTTGGAAGAATCTCAGTTAATTCAGTCATGTTTACGCCAGTTACCACACTGACCACAACGTGTTTTTTTGGATCAATATCTTTCGCCACAGCGGCTAAAATGTCACGAACATTGTACGGTTTTACGGCAAGGATGATTAATTCCGAATTCTTCGCAGCTTCAGAATTGTCCGTCAGCACCGCGCATCCTTTATCAGAGAAATCGCTGAGTTTGTCGACATTTCTTCGGGTTAATGAAAGCTTACCCGCGGGATAACCTGAATCAAGTAAGCCTAGCGCCATTGCCTGTCCCAAATTTCCTGTTCCTATGATGGCTATATTGAGATTGTTGATTTCCATGCCGAAATTTTTTTCAAAGAAAGTGAAATCGAATCTTCTTTCTTAGTTTCACCCTGAAGCATTATGGAGAGAAAGCAAGAAAAATTACCGAACTGGGATAGCCTGCAAAAACTATTGTGTGACAGATTGCATTTGGATCACCTCACGAGGGTCCTTTATGCTACTGATGCTTCCGTATACAGGAAGCTTCCTTTGGCCGTAGCCTATCCGAATGGTAAAGAAGATGTAGTGGCTATTGTAAAATTTTGCCGTGAAGAGTCCATTTCAATGATTCCCAGAACTGCGGGTACTTCGCTTGCAGGTCAATGTGTGGGTGAAGGATTGGTAGTTGACTTTTCGCGTTTTATGACCAAGATCCTCGAGGTGAATGCAGCCGAGAAATGGATAGTGGTAGAGCCAGGAGTGATAAGAGATGAATTGAATGATTTTGTCAAGAAAGACGGATTATTTTTTGGTCCAAATACCTCTACTGCCAATCGCTGCATGATGGGCGGGATGCTTGGAAACAACTCTTCTGGGACGACTTCTATTCGCTACGGAACCACCAGGGACAAAGTGCTAGAGCTCGAAGTTGTTTTGTCCGACGGTTCGATCGCTTCATTTAACGAACTCAATGCTAAGCAACTTGAAAATCTGACAGAATCCAGTTCTTCTGAGTCAAAAATTATTCAGGCACTCATCGACGCGCTGAGTCCTGAAGATGTGAGAAAGGAGATTGCTCAAGAATTTCCGAAGAAGGAAATTCACCGCAGAAATACAGGATATGCTGTTGATGTATTGGCCGAAATGCAGCCTTTCAACTCTGCTGGTCATCCTTTTAATCCAGCCAAACTGATTGCTGGATCGGAAGGAACACTATGCGCTGTCACCAAGTTGAAGTTGAAGCTAGACGACTTGCCACCTCCTTTTGAAGCGGTAGTTTGCGCTCATTTCAGCACCATTCACGAGGCCATGATTGCCACCGTGGAGGCGATGAAAAGCAGACCATACGCTTGTGAAGTAATGGACAAAACCATTCTAGACCTTACAAAGGGAAATGCGGAACAAGCGGAGAATAGATTTTTTGTTGAGGGTGATCCTGGGGCAATACTGTGTATCGAGCTCCGAGCTGAGACTGAAGACCTGCTTCAAAAGGAAAGTGCCAATTTGATTGAGCGATTGAAGGAGAAAGAATTGGGCTTTGCCTACCCAATCGTTCGTGCTCCAGAAACGGTCAAAGTATGGACGCTTCGAGCGGCGGGTTTGGGGGTGTTAAGTAATCTCAAAGGAAAGGCAAAACCTGTAGCCTTCGTCGAAGATACCGCTGTTGAGCTGAATGATTTGCCCGAATACATTGTCGATTTTGAAAAATTGATGGATGGCTTTGGTCAGAAGGCCGTCTACTATGCTCATGCGGGAGCGGGAGAACTTCACCTAAGACCTGTGTTGGATTTAAAGTCTAAAAATGGAAGAGAAGATTTTAGAAAAATAGGAGAGGCTTCCGCCAAATTGGTCAAGAAGTACCATGGTTCTCTAAGCGGAGAGCACGGTGATGGGAGAGTGCGTGCAGAGTTTATCCCAAAGATGATTGGGGAGAAGAATTATGCGCTTCTCAAGAGGATTAAAGGAATTTGGGATCCTGAGAATATTTTCAACCCAGGAAAGATTGTAGATCCCCACCCGATGGATGTGGACTTTCGGTACGAAGAAAATCAGCGCTCATTCACCTATCCCACCTTCTTTGATTTCTCGGAAGAGGGCAGTATGCTAGCACTTGCTGAAAAATGCAACGGATCGGGTGATTGCCGAAAGCTGCCATCGGCGGGAGCAACGATGTGCCCGAGTTATCATGCCACCAGAAATGAGAAAGACAGCACTAGAGCCCGAGCAAATATTCTGCGCGAGGCTTTGACCCAATCGCCTCACCAGGCGTTTCCTTTCGACAATGAGGAGGTGCACGAAGTCCTCGATCTTTGTATTAGTTGCAAGGCCTGTAAGCGCGAATGCCCCAGTTCGGTAGATATGTCCTTATTAAAAATGGAGGCTGATTATCACTACTACCGCAGAAATGGGGTGCCGATGCGAAACAGATTTTTTGGAAACTTTCACCGAAGTGCGAAATGGGGATCGGCTTTAGCTCCATTGACTAATATAATGTTGAGGATACCTGTTTTCGAAAAGACACTGAAGTCTTCATTTGGAATTGCCGAGAAACGATCGATACCTCCCTTTTCAGTCAGAAAGGCTACGGCTGCGATTAAATCGAAGAAGACCGATACCCCTCAGTTTGTGCTTTACATCGATGAGTTTACTCAGTACCACGATGCACATATTGCACAAGCGGCGGGAGATTTTTTCCAAAGATTGGGGTATTCCTTTACAGTTATATATGCTCCTTCGGGCCGTGCTTATTTTTCGAAGTCATTGCTAAAAGAAGCACGTTCATGCGCCGAGGAGGTGCTTAAGAAACTCGAAGACTTTTACTCAAAAGACATTCCCATTGTTGGTTTAGAACCATCTGGAATTTTAGGTTTCAGGGATGAATATAAACGTCTCTTTACTGATGAGAAAAAGCAAGAAGTAGAAAAATTGGCCTCACTGTCATTCACCTTCGAAGAGTATGTGGCCCGTGAGATGAAAGAGGGGAATATTTCGCTAGATTCCTTCACGGAAGAATCGCGAGACATTGAAGTACATATTCATTGCCACCAAAAGGCTTTGTCCAGCCCTAAGTACAGCTTAGAAATTTTGAATTTCCCCAAGAACTATTTGGCGGTTAAAATTCCAGCGGGCTGCTGCGGGATGGCTGGTAGCTTTGGGTATGAAGAGGAACACTTTGAAATGAGTAACCAGATTGGCGAGCAAGTTTTGTTTCCTCGGCTCAGGTCAATTTCAAGCGAAACATTAGTTGTTGCAGCGGGAACGAGCTGCCGTCACCAAATAAAGGATGGTGTCCAAAAGAATAGCTATCACCCAGCAGAGATATTAGCGAAAGCACTAAAATGAAAACTCCCGCCCGAAAGCAGGAGTCTCTCATTTTTAAGGTAAAAGATGGTGGTGAAGTTTAGCGACTAACCACTTTGGCGTAAGACCTTGAGCCATTTTGCTCGAGCCCTATCAAGTAAAGTCCTTGAGGGAACTCTGATAAATCAACTTGTATTTTCTGTTGTCCGATTGAACTTGAAATTACTTTCTGCTCCAGTACTTTCCCCGTCAGATCCGTCACCCTTAAGGTGAGTTTGTCACTTTGATCGGACATGAAACTGATCGTTGCAATGTCGTTAGTCGGGTTTGGATATACTGCAATCTCTTTTTCAGCAAGACTCACATTATCGCTAAGTGTACCTGATTGGATGACGTTTATCGTGAATCCACCCGAAAGCACACCCGAGCCGCCAAAAATGCTGCCGTCTAAAATTTCGCAGTACGAAATCTGACAGAAGTTTCCATTGTCATCTTCAAAGGTTACGAAAAGGCACAGCGTGTAAGGGCCATCATTTTCATAAATATGCGTGGGGTAGAACTCTGTTGAGGTCGTTCCATCTCCGAATTCCCACAACACACTGCTGGCATTTACGATGTTTTCTGAGGGAATGATGTAGAAAGTGCTTCCACCAGAAGAGTCAGCAACCACATCGAAGCTTATTCCACACTCAAAATCATATGAGCAGGACCCGTCGTCTATTGTCGCTTCAGGATTGTAGTTTAAAGCTTCGGGATCGGTACAGCCGTATACAAAAGTTGAATCGCCGCAGCCTTCGACGTTCACTCCAAAGGTGAACTGGAAACCGTCATCTGTTCCTGAGAATTCGCCTTGAGCGAGAGCCTCGTTGAACATAAACACACTGTAGATTCCGTTCCACTCTGGTGATACATTGAAGATGGAGAACGCGTAGCAACCATCGTCCAAACACAAGTCGTATTGTGGCGCCCAGTTGTAAAATTCTCCACTTTCTACTACTTCATTGAACTGGTCTTCAATAATCCAATTCATAAAGATGTAAGAGCTATCATCAGGAGCTCCGTCGAGGAAGTCGAATCCTATAGACACCTCGTTACACGTATATTCGCAAGAACCGTCGTCAATAGTAGCATCGGGAGCGTAGTTTATTGCCGCGGGGTCGGTGCAGCCAAATACTTCGATTACCTCTCCGCATCCTTCTTCGTTTACTCCGAATGAGATAGATCCAAACTC
>JBLIEU010000070.1:0-12162 GCA_047633195.1 Cryomorphaceae bacterium
AGCAAGTTGAAAACGATTATTTCACGACGGAAAAAGTAAGATCGCGCTGGGATAAATTGCAAAGCGCTGTTTCCAAGTCAGAATTTGAAAAATTCGGAACCGTCGGTGCCGTTGCCATTGATCAATACGGAAATATTGCAGCAGGGACATCCACGGAAGGAATGATGTGTAAGTAATGCAACCGTATTGCCGACAGACCAATAATTGGCGCAGGAACCTACGCTGACAATGCCACCTGTGGTGTTTCCTGCACTGGTCATGGCAAGTATTTCAATCGCATTGGCATAGCCAAAGAAATCTCAGCCCAAATGGAGTTTGGTGTAAAAACCTTGAAAGAAGCGGTTCAGTTCACCATTCACGAAAGACTTGAAGAAATGGAAGGAAGCGGAGGCGTAATCGCCATTGATAAAGACGGTAATATCGTTATGGATTTTAATGCCGCGGAAATGTACCGCGGAGACAAAAAAGACGAAGAATCTAAAGTGAGCATATACAGCCAAGATTAAATGGCTTTGAGCAACCGCAGAATCAACTCCGAATCCCGATTCCTCGCATTGAGTAAATCTCCAACCATCGCCGAAGCGGTAGGATTCCCGCCTGCTCCTGCGCCTTTTAACAGAATGGATCCAGAGTACAAACCAGACACAACCGCTGCATTCATTTCGCGATCCACTGAGTACAAATCATCTTCTTCTGAAACCAAAGTTGGACGTATATCGATACTAAATTTGCCTTTGTCACCCTTAATTGAGGCAATCAGCTTAATTTTCTCTTTCCGCTTTTTGGCCTCACGAACATCATGCAAGGTGACTGAACGGATTCCCTCGACTTTGATTCTACTGAATTCAGGCTTCGTGCCATTCAGCGTGAAAGCAATAAGAATAGCCTTGTGCATCGTGTCGATGCCTTCAACATCTGTAGTGGGATCGATCTCGGCAAAGCCTTTTATTTGAGCTTCGTTTAGTGCTTTGTCAAAATCGAGATTCTCTTCATACATTCTCGAAAGGATGTAGTTACATGAACCATTGAATATTCCGCGCACTTCCGAAACAGGCTCCCCTCTGAAGTGCTCTTTTAGAGTGCGAATGATAGGAATGGCTCCTCCGACCGCTGCTTCGTAAAATAATTTACCTCCTCCTTTCTCTTCAGCTCGTTGCAATATTGCAAGGTTTTCCGCTACCATTTGTTTGGATGCAGTGATATACGTTTTCCCTTTTTCTAGAGAGTTCACGGCATAACTCAAACTGTCTTCGCCGTTATTGATCGCCTCTAGAATGGTATCCACCTCATCAGCATCTATAAGTTCGAAAGGATCTTTTACCCGCCACTTTTTGGGCAAGTCCCTATGCTTTGCTTCATTCTTTACAGCCACGCCATGGACATCAAAACCATTGAGTTTTTTGATTTGATCAATCAATGCCCGACCAACTACCCCTCTTCCTATAATCCCTACTTTTTGTTTCATTCCGTCTCGTATTTACTCTTTGCGTTTTCAATCAAATGCTCTTTCATAAACTCTTTAAGAACTGCACTCAATCTTTCAGTTTCAATAAGAAACCCGTCGTGTCCTTTTGTGGTGGGAATCGAAATATGCTTTCCGAAAGGAGCGCCTTCTGCGATTTCGATTTGTTCCGAAGGTGGAAACAGAATATCTCCTTCCATCGAGATGGAGAGAACAGGCATCTCCAAGCGCTCTAGTGCAGCTGGAATGCTTCCGAAACCTTTCGAGATATCGTGGCTATCCATGGTGTGACTTAGGCGGTGGTAACTGATGGCGTTAAATCTCTTCGCTATCTTTTCTCCCTGATATGTTTGATAGGATTGAGCTCGATAAGTAAACAAATCATCCTTCGCATCTCTAGGTTGCGTCTCGTCGTAGCAGGCATAATTTCGATAAGAAAGAAGCGCTAGACTCCGCGCCACTTGCATTCCTTCTTTGCCTGAATCCCGGGTGTTTTCACCCCACGTTGAGTCTGCCTCTATGGCCATTCTCTGAGATTGGTTGAAAGCAATACCCCAAGGGGAATGCGTTGCATTGGTCGCCAACAGGGCAAGTCGCCCGAATCTATTGGGTTCTTCCACTGCCCATTGCAAAGCCACTTGGCCACCCATTGACCCTCCAATCAGCAAATCGATTTTTTTCAGACCAAGCGAGTCGGCTAGTCGTGAAAAGGCATTGGAGTTGTCCCGAATCGTTGTCAAGGGAAAGCCATGGAGGTAGGACTTCAGTGTTTTAGGGTTTTCCGAAAGCGGCCCAATGGAGCCATAGCAGCTGCCAATCATATTCACACAAATGATGGTAAAATCTATCGGGTTGAAGAGATCATTTTCCCCAAAGAGTCCTGCCCACCATTCGAAGGGATCATCGTTTGCCGTAAGGGCGTGACATACCCACACTACGGGCTTGGAATCATCTTGCAAATCGCCATAAATTCGATAAGAGAGCATCGGATCCTGCAGGACTCGACCAGTCTCAGTTTTCCAATTTGGAGCTATTCGAATACTTGCTTTCCTCATCCTTCTGCCGCTTCTTTTTTAATGGAACTAGAAAGAGATAATGCATTTTCTAGGTCTCGCTTGATATCGTCTATGTTTTCAATTCCTACCGAAACCCGCAATAATCCGGGAGTGACTCCCGCAGCCAATTGCTCGGTTTCGCTCAGTTGATCGTGCGTAGTTGAAGAAGGATGGATAATAAGCGTTTTAGAATCACCAACATTGGCGACATGGCTGATTAGCTGGACGTTGTCGACGAGAGAATCGGCGCGTTCTTTTCCTCCCTTAACCTTGAAGCTCAAGACACCTCCAAAACCGTTTGTTAAGTACTTTTTAGCCAACTCGTGGTGTGCGCTCGACTTCAATCCAAGGTAGTTTACATGCTCAACTTCGGGGTGAGATTCAAGCCACTGTGCCAGTTTCAAGGCATTCTCAACCGTTCGTTCTACGCGCAGTGAAAGTGTCTCAACACCTTGCAACAAGAGGAAGGAATTGAAAGGCGATTGGGCAGCACCGAAATCTCTGAGACTCTCGACCCGTGCTCGTATTCCGAAAGCAACATTTGGCAGGCCAAGTGGATTTCCTTCACCGAAAGTGTTCCAAAATTTCAAACCGTGATAGCCTTTTGATGGTTCGGAAAATTGGGGGAACTTCCCATTGCCCCAATTGAAGTTTCCACCGTCTACTACTACTCCTCCGATGCTCGTGCCGTGGCCGCCAATCCATTTTGTAGCAGAAGCCACCACCACATTGGCTCCATAGGAAATTGGTTTCACCAAAAATCCAGCAGCCCCGAACGTGTTATCGACAACTAGCGGTATATCATATCGTTGAGCCAATTTGGCGAAAGCCTCAAAATCAGGCACGTCAAAGCCAGGATTGCCGATGCTCTCGATATAAATCGCCTTGGTGTTCTCGCCAATGTATCGCTCAAAAGATGAGGGATCATTTACGTTGGCAAAGCGCACATCGATTCCCAATCGATTAAAGTTATTTTTGAACTGACTATGGGTTCCACCATAGAGAGATGAAGAGCTCACGATGCTATCTCCTGCAGCCACGATATTGTTCAATCCCAAAAACTGAGCAGCTTGTCCCGATGCAGTTGCAACCGCATTGGTTCCACCCTCAAGGGCGGCTATACGCTTCTCGAACACGTCGGTAGTCGGATTCATAATTCGCGTATAGATATTTCCGAATTCTTTCAATCCAAAAAGATTGGCAGCGTGTGCACTATCCTTAAAACCGTATGAAGTGGTTTGGTAAATTGGAACTGCCCTTGACCCTGTTGTGGGATCGACCTCTTGGCCAGCGTGAACCTGAAGGGTCTCAAATTTAAATTCTTGTTTTGATTTGCTCATTTTTAGTTGTTTATGGATTGGATTTGAAAAAAAAGTAGGTGTAAATGAAGAAAACCCGGCTGAAACTTTTGCTTCGCGGGTTAAGAGATAAAATACGTTCGGTAGATCAGTCTTCGCTTAGCACATACAGAGGGGCATACAACACATCATATACATGATGGTTGCAAACAGTGTGCTGTTCTGAATTGAGATATTTTGCGATGAATTGTTCATAGCTCTTAGAGCAATCTCAAAGTTAGCGGTAAATCTTGTTCATATCCAAGCTGCTATTGCAATTAAAATACTGCCACAACCTTATGTACTTATTATACTGCAACATTCTAATTAGAGTCTGTCCATACTCTCCTTTGGCTGAACCAGATAGTTTGGCAGCAAGGCGCACATAGGTTAAAAAACCAAGTATTTGACACTTATCAATGACTGTTTTTAAAACAAGTGCAACGCCGATAACGGACTGTATGGACAGACGCTAATTAGATCTTTTCGATTAAAATCATACGCTTACCTTGCGGAAAACTTTAAAAATGAGTGACCGAGTATTTCTTCCAATCTTGATTTTCGCCTTTTTTATTTCGTGCTCCGTGATAAATGTCCCGGCAGAAGAAGTTCAAAAAGAACAGCCAGAAGAAGAGCAAGAAAGAGATTGCACCGCGATGCAGGAGATCAGCTATACCAATGGGATGGCTTATCAGAATGACAAGCTATTTACTGGTGAGGTTTGCTCTCTTCACTCCAACGGCGAAGTCCACACCCTGACAACTTACCGAGAGGGTTCAAAAGACGGATTGTGGGAAATCTTCTTTGCTGATGGCAAAAGAGAAAAATCGGGATTTACCCGCCAAGGAAATGCCGATGGGCTATACCGTGAATGGTATGCCAACAGCGAGCTGAAATACGAATACCATTATGACTTGGGAAAGAAAGTAGGCGTATGGAAAAGTTGGTACGAAGACGGTATTCGATATACCGAAAGGCACTTCGAAAACGATGATCTCAACGGTAAAGTGCTGGTGTGGGACGAGAGTGGAAAACTAGCCAAAGAGTACGACTACGTCAATGGCCGCTTGATGAACAGCCAGATGCATTTTAAAGAATAAGTGCTTAGTTTTTGCTAATGCTACCCGAGCCAGAAACAGTCTTGTCCAAAGTCTCAGGCTCCCCGAAGTAGACAATACTCCCAGAACCAGATACGCGCGCTTCTAAATTTTCCGTTACGCTAACTTTCATTCCACCTGAACCAGAGACTCCTACATCAGCGTCTTGTGCTTCCATCTGTTCAAAATTCATATTCCCACTTCCTGAAATATCTGCTTCCAGCATTTCGCAACTCCCAAGAGCATTGATATTTCCAGAGCCCGATATTTTCGCGTAGACCTTATCTACGTTTGACTTAATGTCAATATTTCCCGAGCCGCCGATTGTTAATCTCAAATCTCGTTTGGTTTCAACAGCTCCGCTAAAACTTCCCGAACCTGCAATAGATATGGCTTCAAGCTGAGTATTGGCTATCACGACTTCGATGTCTGGACTCATAAATCCCGAACTGTTGATGTCGATAATCAGCTCCCCATTCTCTACACTAGTTTCAATATCAGCGAAAGCATCAGCAGGAGCAGTTATCGTAAGGCCGGCACTCTTATTTGGATCAATCCTCACGTCAAAAGAGCCTTTGATTTTTATTTTGCTGTATTTTTCTACAGATCGCTTTTCAGTGGCTGGGTCTCCTTTGTAGGTTTTTAAATTACAAGAAGAAATGAAAGCAACTATACAAATGAGAAGGATAGACGTGATTTTTTTCATGATCGATCGATTTAGCAATCAAGGTGCACAAATAGTCACCCCCAATCAAAATAATCTACGCGAAAGGAAGATGTAGTGGATGATCGGTTAGTCGAATTCCTTTATGTGCTGACGGTAGAGATAGAGGGCAATACCGTCTGACAGACCTATTTTGGGCACACTGATGTGCTCGACTTTGGCCTTTCCCATTACCCGACAAAAAATCTCTCCCGCTGGAACAATTACATCCGCACGGTCGGGCCTTAAATTGAGTTTTACAATTCGTTCATTGAAGGTGAGTGATTGAATGTATTCATGCATCTCTTTCAGCTCATCCAGCCCCATCAATTCACCGTAGTTGAGCTTACTCATTTTGAATAGTCGGTTGATGTTACCTCCCGTTCCAATGGCTACCATGTCCTTCTCATCTTTGGTAATATCGGCAACCCATTCTTCCATATCGGTCCAGATTTCTGGCTTGATATTGCTCTTCAGAATCCGAACAGTCCCTATTTTAAAGGAACGTGCATGAACCCTTTTGCCATTTTTCAGTAAGGTGATTTCCGTGCTTCCTCCACCCACATCGATATAGAGGTAAGTGCCTGACGGATCCAACTTTTGAGTTTTGAAAGTAGAAAAAATCAAATCAGCTTCGGCGCGGCCATCAATGACTTCAATGTCCACATTAGCGTATTCTTTCACCTTCGCTCTCACCTCATCAGAGTTGGATGCTTCGCGCATGGCAGAAGTCGCGCAGGCCCTGAAGCCTTTGACGTCATAGACATCCAAAAGGTAGCGGAACGCCTTCATGGTCTTCACCAATCGCTTGGCTTTACTTGAGCTGATAGATCCCGTCTCAAAAACGGAGGATCCCAATCGAATGGGGACTCGAGTCAGCGATAGTTTTTTGATAATCAAATCATCCTCAGTCTCAATCACGTCGGCTATCAAAAGACGCACGGCATTCGACCCTATGTCAATGGCTCCGAACCTCACGATTCCATCCCTTTTAATTGATCCTCAAGCACAGCAATTTTAGCCGCCGCATCCGCTTCTTTCTTGCGCTCATTGGCCACAACTTGCTCAGGAGCACCGCTAACAAATCGCTCATTCGACAGCTTCTTCTGCACCGTTTTCAAAAAGCCTTTGGTGTAATTGAGCTCTTCTTTGATTTTCTCAGCTTGTTCAGCTGCATCGACGGTTCCTTCAAATGGAACGCCATACTCAGCTCCACCCATTACGAAAGTGAAAGCCTGAGCAGGAAGCTCAGATACTTTTTCGATACTTTCCAGATTGCACAGCTTCTCGATCAAGCAGTGAAATTCTTTTTCGCGCTCCTCCTCGCCGCGCACTTCCAGCTTGAGCTTTTCTTTATTGGGTATGTTGTTTTGCTTTCGAATATTTCTAACCGACGTAATCACCTCAGCACTGCGAGAGAAGGCTTTAAGAAAAGCCTCGTCAGGAGTACCAGCCTCGGGCCAAGAAGCCACCACTAAGCTCTCTTCGGGAGTAGCTCTTTCCTTGAGTAAATGCCAAATCTCTTCAGATATAAAGGGCATTAAAGGATGAAGAATTTTTACAACCGTTTCGAAATGAGTGATAACGGCAGCGTGAGTTACCACATCAATCTGTTCTCCGTACACTGGCTTTACCGCTTCGAGATACAAGCTACAGAAGTCATTCCAGGTAAACTTGTAAGCCGTCATCAACACATCCGAAATTCGGAATTTCGAATAGTGATCGTTGATTTCATTCATTACCTCGGCGATGCGGGCGTCCATCCATTTCAGGGCCACCTTAGCCGCTTCTGGTTGTTCTCGTTGCTGGGGCTCCCAGCTCTTAACCAGTCGCAGGGCATTCCAAATCTTGTTGGAGAAGTTTCGTCCTTGTTCGCAAAGCGATTCTTCGAATAGAAGGTCATTTCCAGCAGGAGAAGAAAAGAGCATGCCTGCACGAACTCCATCAGCTCCGTATTGCTTCATCAGCTCAATCGGATCGGGAGAGTTCCCCAATGACTTACTCATTTTTCGCCCTTGCTGGTCGCGAACGATGCCTGTGTAGTATACGTTCTTAAACGGCATTTCTCCTCTGTATTCGTATCCCGCAATGATCATTCTAGCCACCCAGAAAAACATGATTTCAGGGGCTGTCACCAAATCATTGGTCGGATAGTAATAGTCTATTTCTTCTTTGGAATAGAATCCATCAAACACGGAAATTGGCCATAGCCAAGAAGAGAACCAAGTATCTAGAACATCTTCGTCTTGACTCAAATGTTCTTTTGTAATGGGCATCCCCGACTTTTCAGATGCTTTGGCAGCAGCCTCATCCAATGTCTTAGCAATAACAAAATCGTTTTCGCCACTACCGTAATAATATGCTGGGATTTGATGCCCCCACCACAATTGGCGAGAAATGCACCAGTCCTTCACATTCTCCATCCAGTGACGGTAGGAATTCTTGAATTTCGGTGGCCAAAACTTCACGTCATCGTTCATAACATGTTCGAGTCCAGGCTTGCTCAACTCCTTCATGCTCACGAACCACTGCAATGAGATTCTCGGCTCGATCGGAACATCGGTTCTTTCGGAGTAACCCACTTTATTTTGGTAGGCTTCTTCTTTTACCAAGAAACCTTGCTCCTTCAGGTCAGCGGCTATTTTCTTTCGAACATCAAAACGATCTTCCCCTATGTAGAAGCCAGCAGCCTCGCTTAAGGTTCCATCATCGTTCAGAATATCGATGGTTTCTAAATTATGCTTTCCGCCCAGCTCGTAGTCATTCACATCGTGAGCGGGAGTAATTTTCAAACACCCCGTTCCGAATTCCATGTCCACATACTCATCGGTAATGATGGGAACTTCGCGGTTTACCATTGGCACCAAGGCCTTCTTTCCGTGCAAGTGCTTGTAACGCTCATCATCGGGGTGAACACAAATGGCGGAGTCACCCAAAATCGTTTCAGGGCGCGTCGTAGCAATGGTTAAATATTCCTCTGTCCCTACGATTTGGTAGCGAACATGGTATAGTTTTGAGTTGACTTCTTTGTGGATCACCTCTTCATCGCTCAATGCGGTTTTGGCGGCGGGATCCCAGTTGATCATTCGCTTTCCGCGATAGATATATCCTTTGTTGTGAAGATCAATGAACGTATCGATTACACTTTTGGAGTAATCGGGATCCATGGTGAAGGACTCTCGATCCCAATCGCAACTGGCGCCAAGCTTCTTGAGCTGCTCGAGGATAATACCTCCGTGCTCATTCTTCCATTCCCAGGCGTGTTTCAAAAAGTCCTCTCGACTTAGGTCACTCTTTTTGATTCCTTTGGCGCGCAATCGTTGCACCACTTTTGCCTCAGTGGCAATAGACGCGTGATCGACCCCAGGAACCCAACAGGCATTCTTACCTTCCATTCTGGCTTTTCTTACCAAAACATCTTGAAGAGTATTGTTGAGCATATGCCCCATATGGAGGACTCCCGTCACATTCGGCGGTGGAATCACCACGGTGTAAGGCTCGCGATCGTCGGGGGTTGATTTGAAAAAGCGGTTTTCTAACCAGTAAGAATACCACTTGGATTCTACACTGGCTGGGTCGTACAGCTTGCTAATTTCCATGAGTTATAGGTCTCAAATAATAAGTCGCCAAAGTTAGAAAAATGGATGGGCCATAGTCAAGCCAAACCTGACTCAAAGAAATCTTGTTAATGTTTTGTTAAGCTCAATAACAAATGAGAGTTCTTGTTCTACATTTATTCTTCAAACAAAAAAATCTAGAAAATGAAAAAGTTCTTACTATCCCTCGCCGTTGTTGCTTTTACAGTAATGGGTGGATACGCGCAAGACGCGACAGCAGTAACAGGTGGTCCTGAAATGACAGTAGACAAGGAAGTTCATGACTACGGAACAATTAAGCAAGGCGCCAACGGAAGTTGCGAATTTGCCCTTACCAATAACGGTAGCGAGCCGTTGATTATCTCTCGTGCAAAAGGATCTTGTGGATGTACTGTACCTGAGTGGCCAAAGGAGCCAATCATGCCAGGTGAGTCTTCAGTAATGACTGTACGTTATGACACCAAGCGTGTTGGAGCGATCAACAAATCAGTTACGATTACTTCTAATGCCGTGACTAACCCAACTATGGTTGTTCGTATTAAGGGTAAAGTATTGGCCTCTGAAAACACGGACAGTATGCCTGTGAAGAAACAAGAGGGAGCGCCAATGGCGAACTAATTTGATCTAGTCTTGGATCCCGTTATTCTCGTTTTGTGAGCAGTCATTGACTACTGTCAATTCCTTTGCTCCCAAAATCTCGAAAGCCTTGATAACGAATCCCAAATACTAGCCCAATACTCAAATTTTTAATTGCCGCTTCAGGAAAATTCTGAAGCGGTTTTTTTATGCCCGAATTTTTCGGATTTTTGTCTCCTTAAATCATTAGAAGATGCCCAAGTTATCGCGTAAAGCTTTTGAGATGCCCGAATCACCCATTCGGAAGCTAATGCCCTTTGCCGAAAAGGCAAAAGCAGAAGGAAAGAGAGTCATACACCTCAATATCGGCCAACCCGATATCAAGACACCCGAGGTGGTTATGGATCGACTTCGCAACCTGGAGAGAGATGTCATTGAGTATTCTAGCTCAGAAGGTTTTGCTGGTTACCGCGAAAAGCTGGCAGCGTATTACCAAGGCCAAGGCATCCCAGTGAAAACCGAAGATATTCTGATCACCACAGGAGGATCCGAAGCATTGGTATTTACTATGATGACCTGCTTTGACCCTGGAGATGAAGTGATCATTCCTGAACCTTACTACGCCAACTACAGCGGTTTTGCTACCATGGCAAGTGTTCATGTGAAACCAATTACGGCTAAAATAGAAGACAATTTTGCTCCACCTCCCGTTGCGGAGTTTGAAAAGCAAATCAACGAAAAGACCAAAGGAATTGTGCTTTGCAATCCTGGAAATCCAACTGGAGCTGTTTATAGCCGCGCAGACATTCAGGCCATTGCCGATTTGGCAAAGAAACACGACCTCTACCTCATCGCCGATGAAGTTTACAGGGAGTTTTGCTACGAAGGTGCAACGCCTTTCAGTGTTTATAATCTCGACGGAATGGATGAACACGTCATCTTAATCGACAGTGTGTCGAAACGCTACTCGATGTGTGGCGCTCGGATCGGAGCGATGATTACCCGAAATGTGGAAGTGAGAAAAACGGCAATGAAGTTTGCGCAAGCAAGACTTAGCCCACCGACCCTCGGCCAAATTGCGGCCGAGGCAGCTTTGGAAACTCCTCAGTCTTATTTTGACGACGTGATCAAGGAATACCAAAAGCGCCGTGATATCTTGGTCGCAGGTATGAACGACATTCCAGGTGTGACCTGCCCGAAACCAGGAGGTGCATTTTACTGCATCGCCAAACTACCCATTGAAGATTCTGACGATTTTTGCAAATGGCTACTGGAATCGTTCAGCTTAGACGGAGAAACAGTAATGCTTGCCCCGGGGAGTGGTTTCTACATTACCGAGGGTTTGGGAAAACAAGAAGTTAGAATAGCCTATGTTCTAAACTCAACCGATTTAAAAAAGGCCATTAAAATACTAAAAGAAGCGCTCGTGGTTTATGCCGCTACAGCAACAGTTTGACCCCTTAAAAGAAGTTGAAAACGATGAGTTTAAATCAAAAAGTTTCTGGCCTACTCGAAAGACTAAGTGAATCAGCCACATTGGCGATGGCCCGAAAAAGTAGAGAACTAAAAGAAGCAGGACATGCTGTAATCAGCCTGAGCTTGGGTGAGCCAGATTTCGCTACGCCCGACTTTATAAAGGATGCGGCTAAGGAAGGAATCGACGAGAACTACACGCATTACATGCCTGTAAATGGATACGCTGATTTCCGCGAGTCTATCAGCATGAAATTCAAGCGCGACAATAATATTGCCTACACAGCTGATCAGATTGTGGTTTCTACAGGAGCCAAACAATCTTTGGCGAATCTGATTCTGGCTGTCGTGAATCCAGGGGACGAAGTTGTTCTTCCCGCGCCTTACTGGGTATCTTACATCGAAATGGTGAAGATGGCTGGAGGCACTCCAGTGGTCGTTGAGACTTCAATAGAAGACGACTACAAGATCTCTGCAAGTCAGTTGCGCGAGAATTTGAACGGCAAAACTAGAATGTTGATTTTTAGCTCGCCTTGCAACCCGAGCGGATCGGTATACAGCGAAGCTGAATTGCGGGAATGGGCCGATGTAATCAAAGACTTTCCAAATCTCATTGCCGTAAGCGATGAAATTTATGAGCATATTAACTACACCGAGAACCACTTTAGTTTAGCCTCAATAGATACCATCTACGACCAAACGGTCACTGTAAATGGTGTTTCAAAATCCTTCGCCATGACGGGCTGGAGAATTGGATACATCGGCGCTCCTCTATGGATTGCCAAAGCCTGCAACAAGCTCCAAGGTCAATTCACATCTGGTGCTTCTGGAATATCGCAACGAGCTGCTAAGGCCGCCGTTGA
>JBLIEU010000071.1:0-11825 GCA_047633195.1 Cryomorphaceae bacterium
GGAGTAACTTTAGCTATAGTGGCGAGTCTGGAGACGCTCTTGAGTTTGGAAGCTGCCGACCGACTGGATCCCGAAAACAGACACTCTCCGCAAAACCCTGAGCTGAAAGCACAAGGAGTGGGAAATATCATCAGTGGATTGATTGGCGGACTGCCGATAACGTCTGTAATTGTTCGAAGCTCAACGAATATTGAAGCTGGTGCAAAAACCAAACTTTCTGCTATTTTGCATGGTATCTTTCTATTGATTTCGGTGGCCCTTATCCCTGGAGTAATGCAAATGATCCCGCTCGCTTCACTTGCTGGGATTTTGATATACGTTGGATTTAAATTAACGAAGCCCACTATATACAGGAGTTACTTCAAAATGGGAAACAAACAGTTTATTCCATTCATTGCTACCGTTGTTTCTATTATGTTCACAGACCTTTTGATAGGTATTCTAATCGGTATGAGTATCGGAATATTCTATATCATCCGAAGCAATTACCACAGTCCATATCTCTACGAGGACGAAGCAGGGAAAAATGGTAAACCAGATCAGATCAGAATCAGACTAAGCGAACACGTCTCATTCTTAAACAAAGCCGACTTGAGAACAACCCTCGACAAGCTGCCCGCTAAAAGTAGAGTTGTAATGGATGGATCTAGGACAACACAGTTTGATCACGATGCCTTGGAAGTGATTCACGAATTTATCGAGACTGCTCCAAAGCGAGAAATTACTGTTGAAAGTATAAACATCCCTGTGCTGGATTAAACTCATTGACCATTTATTTCCCACACATCACAATAAGAATCCTTGCTATGGTGTAATTTCCAATCGCACAAAGTTTTGCATTATCGAGTTCACTAATTCAAAATAATTCTAAAAAAGTGATCAAAACTGCTGTGCATGATGTAGAAATATAGGATTGAAAATAGCCAATCCATTCAATTTGAAGACAAGTTGATTCGAGACATTTTGTGATTCAAATTGCTAATCCGAAGCTGTTGATTTCTTCACTGACCACCTTCCTACTTTTTGAAAGACAGTAATTTAGCCTATCATTACCCGATGAAGAAGAGGGTTCTCGATTTAAGTCATTTTAAAAGCGATCTTTTTGGTGGCTTGACTTCGGGAGTTGTAGCCTTGCCCCTTGCTCTTGCTTTTGGAGAGCAATCCGGATTAGGTCCCGCCGCAGGACTTTATGGGGCTGCCTTCATTGCTTTTTTCGCCTCTTTTTTTGGTGGAACACCAACTCAAATATCAGGACCTACCGCTCCAATGACTGCCCTGAGCATGATTGTAGTTGCAGGTTTGATTCAAACCTTTGAGGGAAGATTGAATGAGGCGCTACCTGTTATTTTCATGGTTTTTTTCCTTGCGGGAATCTTTCAAATTGTCCTAGGAGTTCTTAAACTTGGTACTTATATTCGATTCATCCCTTATACAGTCGTATCAGGATTTATGACTGGTATCGGTGTAATCATCCTAGTAACACAGATTCCTCCAGCACTTGGCTTTTATGCTGGCGAAAATGAAGAGGTAATAGAAAAGTTTAAGCCGCACGCAGAAGAGCTGATTCTAGATAGAATTCTAAAGGAAGAGGCTGAAGATGGCATTTTGGTTCTTGAAGAATTTAGGGAGACCATTGGCAGGGCCGAACTGATCACCAAGGACGACATTCACAAAGAGGCATTAATCCTAGCAGAAAATGATGGGAAAGGAGTTATTGGCGCTCTTAGGTATCTACCTAGGGCGCTTGAAAAAATAAATTTCATTGAATTTTCGCTGACTCTTCTCACCATCCTAATCATTTTTGGATTCAAAAAAATCACCACAACTGTCCCCAGCACTTTAATTGCACTACTGCTCGTGTCTGGAGGTGCTTACTTCACGGGGTTTGATTACCGTCTCATCCAAGAAATACCGACTGGATTCCCGAAGTTTCAATCGAGTATTCTCACCGAATTTAATTTGAGTGCAATTATACCATACTTAGTCACTGCCTTAATGCTCGCCCTTTTAGGTGGAATCGACTCCCTTCTCACTTCGGTGGTAGCAGATAGCATGACCAAGACTAGGCACGATTCTAATAAAGAATTGATTGGTCAAGGAATTGGCAATGGTGTGGCCGCTTTATTTGGTGGATTACCTGGTGCTGGAGCGACTATCCGAACCGTTGTAAATATTCAAGCGGGTGGTAAGACAAAGCTATCGGGAATGATATCAGGAGTTTTGCTATTCGTTATTTTAATTCTTCTCGGACCATTGGCCTCAAACATCCCTGCTGCGGTCCTTGCAGGTATACTTATTACCGTTGGTATAGGAGTGATGGACTACAAAGGAATTAGAGCTCTGCCGAAAATGCAATGGTCAGAAAAGCTTATTCTAGTTGTGGTCTTCATTCTCACTGTCTTTTGGCAACTGGTTTATGCAGTTGCTGTGGGTCTTGTGCTCGCGGCTGTAGTTTTCCTAAAAAGAATGAGTGATCTCGCAGTAGAAAGAGTTGTTGTTTCTGATCTTACTCTTGGTGCTTCTCAAGCTAACGACTGGCAGAGCGAAATTGAAATGAGCGAGTCGCTCAGAGATAAAGTGGTCATAAAAAGATTAAATGGGCCCCTCTTTTTTGGGTTTACCTCTCACTTTCGTGGTATGGTCTCGGCATTGCCAGATATGAAGGTGTTCATAATGCGAATGGACCGAGTTCCGTTTATTGATCAATCTGGAGTCTATGCGCTAGAAGCAATTATTGAAGAGCTTCACGCTAAAGACGTCGTGGTCGCTGTAAGCGGAGCAAATAGACAGATTTTGACTTTACTCGGTAAAATGAAGGTGATTCCAAATGTGCTGCCATTCGATCATGTTTTCGACACATTTACCCAATGCAAAGTGTGGCTAAAGACTACTGTCGAGAAAGAATTGAGGGAATAGTAAGTCTTCTAATATCGATCTCCTTCTTTCAGCAGTTGGAAATCCAATAGTGCTCTTACCTCATTTTGAAGAGCTAGTTAATTCAACTTACTCGATCAGAATCTAGTTGATCCGCTTTATATTTTAATTGGGTTTACCAAAACTATTTAAACGCTTATTAAAAATAAAAATGATTCAAATCCCTTAATTTGGCTGTTTGAAAAATTGTGAAGAATGGAAAAGATGCTGTTGTTTTTTGAGAACATGCCTACCTGGCAAAAGCTGGCTTGGGTTATTTCATGTATCGGAGTAGCTTGGATTGCGGAAGGAGTTTATCCACTTATTTCGCATAGCTACAAAAAGTGGAAACACGCTAAGATCAATTTGATTTTTCTGAGCACTACTCTCGTCATCAATGTTCTATTTGGGGTTTTAACCGTCGGGGTGTTCAACTGGACTCAAATAAATGAGTTCGGTCTGCTTTTCCTATTTGATCTCCCCTTGTGGGCCAACCTGCTCATTGCATTGATGGTATTCGACTTGGTAGCACAATACTTTGTTCACTTCCTGCTGCATAAGGTTAGTTTCATGTGGCGCTTTCACATGGTTCACCACAGCGATACAGAGGTAGATGTAACAAGCGGAACGAGGCATCATCCTGGAGACTATATCATGCGCGAAGTCTTCTCATTACTGGCCGCTCTCATTGTAGGCGCGCCTCTCTCCTTTTATTTACTTTATAGAATTATCACCGTCTTTTTCACGTACTCCACTCACGCAAACATTACAGTGCCCACTTGGGTTGACAAGACCATTGGACTTGTATTTATTACGCCCAATATGCATAAGTTTCACCACCACTTTGAGCGCCCGTGGACGGATAGCAACTACGGAAACATTTTTTCTATTTGGGACCGCATGTTCGGGACATTGGTGATCGGAGATCCCAAGAAAGTAAAGTATGGTCTGGATGTGCTCGACGACAAAAATTCGGGAGATGTGCTCTATCAGTTTAAAGTGCCTTTTGATAAGAAGATCAAGACGGACTATTAGTTGATGTGGTCAGGGCGGCGCAGAGTTAAGTGAGAAATGGGACGGTTAAAGTCCGTAACGATGATGCCATAAAAGAACGCTAGCGTTTGGATGAGTGCGTAAGAATTTCCTATTATAGCTTGACTTCTGAGAGTTTAGTGGGAAAATTCGATTAAGGCACAATGAAATTCTGTTCGCCCGCTTCAAGAGAAAACAGTGCTCTTATATGCCCTTCGCGTCTCAGTTGAAGTGCTTCCATTTCAAATACAATGCATTCCAAAACGCAAAAATAGCGGTCATCGAATTTTTCTTTCAGTATAGTTTCAAGGTCTTTCTCGGAGTCTATTGCCGAGCCAGGAGCTTGCTCAGTATTGTACGACTCTCTCCCTCTTTCGCCTATTGTCTTATAATGTTCTATTGCGATTTTGTCCTTGTGGTGGGTCACGACTTTGGTTTTCAGCTTGAGCTGAAACTTAGATGTGGGATGCCAAAATAGAAATGTTGCGTGCGGATTGGCTTTTAGCTCGGCAATCTTATCCGAACGGCTATCGGTGTAAACCAATATGGACAAAGGAGTTTGTTCCAGTTTTCTCAAAACCACCATCCGAATATTTGGGATATCAGCGGCAGTGGACATTGCCACTTCTCGAAAGGGGTGATTTTTCTGTTGTATTCCTCTTGCCAGCTGTCCGATGCAGAGTCTTCGAATTGTCGCTAAATCGTGGTGAGCTTCAATGACTTTTCCCATAGAATCAAAACAGCGAAAACCATGTTAAAGTTTGAATTGATCCACTTCTACTACTTCTCCAGACAGCAGACCTTCCAAAGTTGTAGATGCAATTCTGACTCGAACTAGCCTCAAGGTGGGGAAACCAGCGGCAGCAGTCATCTTCCGCACTTGCCTAAACTTTCCTTCGGTAAGCGTAACGGAGATCCAAGAAGTCGGGCCATGCCGATCGTCCCTCACGTGTTTTGATTCCCCGAGAAATGAGGGGACTTCTTCCAAGATTCTCGCCTGACAAGGAGTTGTGGTATAAGGTTCCTTGCCTACGGTGATCTCCACTCCTGTTTTCAACTCTTCGATAGCCGCCTCTGTGGCGATGCCGTCAACTTGGGCGAAGTATTCTTTTTCAAATTTTTTGCTGAGAATCAGGTTGCTTACCTTTCCATTAGTGGTGAGGAGCAAGAGCCCTTCTGACTTTTCATCGAGTCTGCCAATGGCCATGGTTCCCTCTGGAAAATCATACAGTTCACCGAGAAGCTTCTTGTTCTTTCGGCGGTCTTGGTTGTTGATCAATTGCGATAAATATCGCTGTGGCTTATGCAAAACGAAATGACGGAATTGACCTGTGGAGTCGGAATCTTTTTTTTCTGGATCTGTCAAAACTAAAGCAGGTCTAATTCTTTGGCGAAAGCCAACCCTTCTGATGAATCATAGATCAATCGAATATTTACGTCCTGATTGTCCTCTATCAATTCTTTGACTCTTTTCATGCGCTTCTTATTCTTTACCGACCGAATGAATATGCTGTGAATTTGATTGGGATATTCACGCGCCAATTGCAGGTAAATGTCTGTGTCCACTTCGGTAGAGTCGCCCGAGAGTACAAAGTTCATATTCGGGAAAGCATCAATGATCTCTTTGACCCTTCCATATTTCCCACCAAAGGCTGCGTGCTCCATTGGCTTTATCCCGATATCGCGCAGTATAAGCGGCCCTTTCGGGAAATTGTGGTAATCAAGGAATGTATTGAGGTATCCGAACAAATTCCAAGGACTATTTGAAACGTAAAAAACAGGATTGGTAGGTTTTCCCGATTTGCCTTCTTGAAGCGCTTGGTAGAAATCGCGAACTCCCAAAAATGGCCTGCGGACAAAAGGATTTCTGACAATCGAATTCACTAAAAGCCTCCACTTGAATCGAGAAGCAACTCCTGTATGTATAATCGTGTCGTCAATGTCTGAGATCAGCGCGAATTCTGCCGATGTTCCCGGTCGCAGGATTTTAGAGGAAATACTGTGATCAAACTTTTCATGATTCAACTTGAATTGCAAGTCGATCCATGAATTGGTGGTAGGACAAGGCCCCAAATCATGTGAAGTATTGAGATTAATATACCCTTCTCTATCCGATATCAATTCGCAAACGCCACAACTCCATTGGGCATCAACCTGTATGCCTTGCTTTTCATCGCTCCCCATTCGCTTGTAGAAGTTTCTAAGCGTTCGCAGAATTCCATCCGTTTCCAAATGCTCAATTCCCTTGTCTTCAAGAATTCTCGCCTTCGCAAAGAAATGAGAGTCATTGGAAAAACCTCCATATGGGCGAATAACGACAGGGTTGACTTTGTGAGAGAATGGAAACACGAGTTAAAAAATCTAGATGACGATTTTACAAAAGATAAACTGACTTTGATCCTTATTGAGCATCGATTTTGAGATTATTCAGGATTTACTCATCGTTCCGCTCAAATTATTGAGTCAGTGAGTAACTCTTGAATTAATTAGCATTAAGACATCATTTACTTAGATTATATTCGAACTCTCAAAACTATAAACCCCATAGCTCATGAATAATCAAGTCTTGAAGAATGTCACCCTGTTCACCATGGCAATTGCAGTAATGAGTTGTGGGACAGAAAATACAGAACAAAGCGCAGAAACAGCAATGAAAATACCAGTAGCGAAGAAAATAGCTGAAGAATTAACGATTCACGGCGACACCCGAATAGACAACTATTTCTGGATGCGCTTGAGCGATGAGCAGAAAGAAGCGAAAACTCCCGATGCCCAAACTCAGGATGTTTTGGATTACCTGAACGAAGAAAACGCTTACACGAAAGCGATGATGAAGCATACTGAACCGCTTCAAGAAAAGCTATTCAATGAGATCAAATCGAGAATAAAAGAGGATGATCAATCTGTTCCAGTTTCTACCAATGGCTACAGCTACTACACCCGTTACGAAATAGGCGATGACTATGCTTTGTATTGCCGTAAGGCACTGACAGAAGGAGCTGAAGAAGAAATCCTTCTCAACGGCCCTGAGATGGGAAAAGACCAGAGCTACTTTTCCATTGGCGACTATGAGATCAGTGAGGACAATAAGATGATGGCTTACAGTACTGATTATGTGTCGAGAAGAGAATACACCATTCACATCAAAAATCTGGAGACAGATGAGATTCTCTCTGACGAAATTGCTGAAACTACTGGCGGTATTACATGGGCCAACGACAACAAGACCATCTATTACACCAAAAAAGATCCTGTGACTTTGCGTTCGTATCAGATCTACAAACACGTGATAGGAGCTGATAGCAAAGACGATGCACTGGTGTACGAAGAGAAGGATGACACATTTGGTACGTTTGTCTACAAGACAAAATCACGTAAATATTTGATAATCGGCTCATCTCAAACCATGAGCAACGAATATCAATACCTAGACGCCGACAATCCCGATGGCGAATGGACAATGATTCAGCCTAGGGTTCGTGGCTTGGAATATGGAGTCGACCATTTTGGCGACGACTTTTACATTGTTTGCAACGAGAATGCAAAAAACTTTAAACTGGTAAAGGCTCCTGTTTCAAATCCAGGCAAAGAGAATTGGAAAGAAATTATCCCTCACCGTGCAGATGTTTTGCTGGAGGGAATCGACATTTTCAAAAACCACCTCGTAGTCACAGAGCGCAAAGAAGGATTGATCAATCTTCGTGTTATGCCATGGGGCAATGCCAAAGAACACTACATAGAATTCAACGATCCAGCTTATACGGTTTACCCAACGGGAAATCCTGAATTCGATACGGAGACCCTTCGTTTCAGCTATACTTCCTTGACTACACCAGGAACGACTTACGATTACGATATGGTGAGTAAGGAGAAAATTATCCTTAAGCAACAGGAAGTTCTCGGCGGTGAATTCTCATCTGAAAATTACGTTTCCGAAAGATTAATGATCCCTGCTCGTGATGGGAAGATGGTTCCTATTTCGATCGTTTACAAAAAGGGATTTGAGAAAAACGGGAAAGCTCCTCTCCTGCTTTATGCATACGGTTCATATGGTGCCACGATGGATCCATATTTTAGTTCAGTGCGCCTAAGTCTGTTAGATCGAGGCGTTACTTTTGCCATCGCACACATACGTGGAGGGCAAGACTTGGGTAGAGAATGGTACGATGATGGAAAGCTTTTGAACAAGAAAAATACCTTCACCGATTTCGTTGACTGTGGTCAATTTCTAATCGATCAGAAATTCACAAATGCCGATCACCTTTATGCACAAGGTGGAAGTGCGGGTGGATTGCTCATGGGTGCTATCGCCAATATGGCTCCCGAGATGTGGAATGGAGTTATCGCACAAGTGCCTTTCGTGGATGTTGTTTCGACGATGCTTGATGAGTCTATTCCGCTTACTACAGGAGAATTTGACGAATGGGGAAACCCAAAAGATTCTATTTACTACGACTATATTCTTTCTTATTCGCCTTACGACAATTTGGAAGCCAAGGACTACCCGAATATGCTGGTGACAACTGGATACTGGGATAGCCAAGTTCAGTATTGGGAACCTGCAAAATGGGTGGCTAAGCTTAGAGATATGAAAACTGATGAAAACATCCTAGTGATGGATTGCAACATGAAAGTTGGTCACGGCGGAGCTTCAGGACGATTTGATCGCTACAAGGAAATTGCCTTGGAGTATGCTTTTGTTTTGGACTTGGAGGGGATCGAAAACTAAACCCTTCAACTCTCAAATCAGGCCTTTTTGACAAACTCTGATTTCAATCCCATCGCTCCAAAGCCGTCAATTTTGCAAGCGATATTGTGGTCGCCATCAACGAGCTTTATGTTCTTGACTTTTGTGCCAATCTTGATCGGGCCAGAACCGCCTTTTACTGGGAGTTGCTTGATCACAATTACCGAATCGCCGTCGTTAAGGACATTTCCATTGGAATCCTTCACCAGGCCTTCCTCGGCTAGTTCTTCGGGATTCCATTCATGACCACATTCGGGACAGGCCATTAAGCCTGTTCCTGTAGGATAACCATAAGGAGATTTGCATTCGGGGCAAGGGGTGTTTTCGTCGGACATGAGGGCGAAGATAGTTTTTTGCACACTAGACATGAACCACATACCACTATGCATTCTATCATCAGCTTCTTCAGTGGAAGTGTTAGAAAACAATCTACGATTCCATAATCTTGTCTTCAGCTCTTTTCTTCAAAGCTTTGTTCATGTCATTAAAGCCTTTAATAGTATCAGTATCCAGGCTTCTAGCAAACAGTGGAACTAGGATGCCCGTAAACTTTTCGGTTTGCTCGAAATGGACGGTTCCGCCTTCGTTTTCTGTAAGTGAAAAACGGTGCTCTCCGTCAAAAAGTCCTTTGAGAAAAAGGTGCCCAAGCCATTTCAATTCGCTGTTTTCTCGAAAGATGAGAACTTTGGGTTTGAAAGTCATTCCCGCAATCTTGGCCGTGACCTTCTGTCCCTCGGCAACTTCCCCTTCGATGGATTTGATAAATGGATTCCATTTCGGGTAGGCTTTGAAATCGGTGAGAATTTTCCAAACGGTTTGAACGTCTGATTTGATTTCAATTGATGTTGTGATGTGTTTTGCCATGGTTGTGATTTTATACTGACAAAGATGATTCGAGTGCGGGGTTCTACTCTTGATATATATCAAGAAATCTTCTTAGCCCTAATTCGGCTAAAGGTTTCGGGAGTCATCCCCAGCATAGATGCAATGTATTGCTGTGGAACGTGCTGAAAAAGCTCTTTATTGAATTCGTAGAGCTGATCGTATCGCTCTTCAGCACTGAGCGAGAGATGGCTAAAGACTCTATTTTCGAGAGTGATGAAGCAAGCAGCAATGAACTGTTTTTCCATTTGCGGCCAGTTCGGCACTACTTCGCCAAGGCGTCTATAGCTTTCCCCTTCAATAGTGAAAAGCTTACAATCTGTCAGAGCTTGAATATTCCAGCGGGCTTGATTACCAAAAATGAGGCTGGAGAGGTCAGTAATGAAATACCCTTTAGAAGAAATCCATTGAGTCACCTCTTTAGAATCTGAATAAGCCGAAACCCGAACGAAACCACTTTGGATAAAACTCAATTTCTCGCACCTCTCTCCTATTTTGGCAAAGCAATCTCCTTTATTCAATTCCGTTTCTTCGAATAGTGAAGCAGCTTTGGTCACGTCGGCTTTAGATATTCCCAAATGTGAATTGATGTATTGCTCTAGTTCAGTCATTTCTTCAATTATTTGAAATACTCCCAACCTCAATCATCAAGGCTTCTCTCAGACTTTCGGTTTCGCCGAATGAGTCGGGATTAAACTCGTTGTTATTGCTCTGAATGATAATTGTTCTATTCGAATCGAGAATTCGTGTAAGGACGCAATTCGCGCCAACTATTCCTCCTCGTCTTTCCATGATTCGTGGCTGCGATGGGATCAATGGG
The DNA here is from genome assembly GCA_047633195.1 of Cryomorphaceae bacterium. GTDB lineage: Bacteria > Bacteroidota > Bacteroidia > Flavobacteriales_D > Cryomorphaceae > JAKVAV01. The sequence goes on from JBLIEU010000071.1 coordinate 10,395, forward strand.
CAGTTGTAGTCGGGATATGAAGTGCACATGGGTTTCTTCAGGCTCATTGGGCAATCCCGAAATATGCAAGAGGAGATGATGGATGGTGATCTTATCTCCTTTGGGAATAATAAGTTCTGTTAGCAGCTTCGAAACACGGTCTTCTGTTTTCAATTTCTCCTCCTCCACAAGCTGTAAAACGATAATGGAAGTGACCATTTTGGTGATGGAAGCGATGGCAAAGTGGCTACAATTATTTACTAGATCAGAACTCTTTGGATCTTTAAAACCAAACGATTTCTCATAAACAGTTTTCCTCTGTTCTGCGATCAATATGGTTCTTTCGAAAGATTCCTCATTGACAGCCTTCTGAACGATGCTGTCAATTTTAGAAATGTTGGGCTCAAAAAAAATTAGAAGAGAAGTAAACAGAATGGCAAGGGTAGAAAACAGAAATCTTTACATTTCACCAAATCAGCAATTAAAGAGAATCACTTTTAGCCTTAGTGAAAAAAGCCAACTCGGAGATCAATTCTTTATTCCATAGAGTTTGGCGATCTCATTTCTCTTTTCGGTATCAGCGATATCTACCCCCATTCCCGATTGTGATCCAAAAACCTGGTATCCATATGTCAAGGCATAATAGCGATCTATGGTCATCTTAAAGGCTGCTTCTCCCAGTTCATCCAAGGCGACTGCTTTCTTTAATACAAGCAGATACTTCTTCATCATCTCAGGGATGGAATGCTGGACAACTGCCCACATCGTAGATTCAAACTTCGGCCCTACTTGGCTTTCGCCGATGTAAGCTCCATGAACCTCAAACAATGAAACGATAGTGAATTGGTTTTCTATGTCTAGGACTTTTTGATCTGTGATGTGATTATAATAGTCGTCTTCCCTGTACTTCCGATCTTTGATATCTACCTCTTCGATCAATGCAACCAAGTCGCTATTTAGGCTGTGCTCACTGCAATACTGTGCTAAAAAAAAATTCTCTTTTGGTTTCGCGCTTTTCTCGCATTCTGCCGCACGTGCATTGAATTGGTCTCGAATTGGAGCATATGTCTTCTTTTCATTTATGGTCTCGCTAAAGCTGGTGAAGTATTCGCAAGCTCCTTCCGATTGACTGAACTTCTCGAAGGCCAACTGGATATTCTCGTCAGATTCTTTAAGGGAGAGCAAAGCCGTGAGCACATTGAAATAGTCCGCTCTGTTAAAACCCTCGAGGTCATCGCCCGCGACTTGTTTGGTCTCTCTGATCACCATCGAGGCAAAATTAAAATCCTTTTCAGAAATACTCGAAGATTTGACCGGTTGATAGTTCAATATCTCAGCCTCAAAATTACTCGCAGTAAGGTTGGATTGGCTAAAGACTACTCCAGACATTGAAATAGTAATTGAACATAAAAGAACAGTCTTACTTAAACTTGAGAGATGACCAACCATGAG
>JBLIEU010000072.1:0-10475 GCA_047633195.1 Cryomorphaceae bacterium
CGCAAGAACCGTCGTCAATAGTAGCATCGGGAGCGTAGTTTATTGCCGCGGGGTCGGTGCAGCCAAATACTTCGATTACCTCTCCGCATCCTTCTTCGTTTACTCCGAATGAGATAGATCCAAACTCTCCTTCTTCAAGTGTTCCCGAAGCGAGTAAGGTATTGTTCAATGTGATTTCAAATACGGCTCCATTCCAACCATCACCATAAGAGTCGAACATTTCGAAAGAGTAGCAACCGTCTTCTAGACAAGCCAATTCTGTGATGGTAGAATAGTTTGGGTAGTCACCTGACCCAGCCACTTCATCGCCATCTTCATTTATGATACTCCAAGAAATCTCGTATCCCCAGTTTTCGGTAGCAAATACAATTATGGATTCGTTGTTATAGCAGTCAGAGTAATCGCAAGTTCCATCATCTATGGTCGCAAATGGATTGTAATTTATTGCTTCAGGATCGGTGCAACCAGAGATTTCAACTTCTCCGCATCCTTCTTCGTTTACTCCGAAGGAGATAGACCCAAACTCTCCTTCTTCAAGTGTTCCAGCAGCCAGTAAGGTATTGTTCAAGGTGATTTCAAATGCGGCTCCATTCCAACCATCGCCATATGAATCGAACATTTCGAAAGTGTAGCATCCGTCCTCGAGACAAGCCAATTCTGTGATGGTAGAATAGCTGGGGTAGTCACCCGAGCCAGCTACTTCTTCTCCATCTTCATTTCTTATATTCCAAGAGATCTCGTAACCCCAATTTTGTGTCGCGAAAAGAATGATTACTTCGTTGGTTTCGCACTCAAAATATTCACAAGATCCATTGTCAACAGTGGCAAGAGGGTTGTAGTTTAGAGCGCTAGGATCGGTGCACCCTTCAACTTCTATTGGGTCACCACAATTAGGGCTGTTTACCCCAAATTCTACTGAAAAGACTTCTGATTCTCCATCGAAATCACCGAAATATTCTTCCCCATTGGCTACAAAGATGCTGTAAATACCAGACCAACTTGGGTCTATATCAAATACTCCAAGTGTGTAGCAGCCGTCATCTAAGCAAAGCACATATTGGGGTGCAGGCTCGTAAAAGTCCCCTTGTTCAACAATTACACCTTGTTCATTTGTAACCGTCCAGAACATGCCAGAACTGTCAGATGGAGAGCCATTCGTAAAGTCGAAACCCAGATAAACTTCTGTGCATTCATAGCTGCAAGAGCCATCATCAATTGTTGCATTTGGATTGTAGTTACTAGCCGATGGGTTTGTACATCCGAAAATTTCTTCTGCACAAGGGGCCGTTACTTCGTAATTCAAGAAACAAGTTCCTGCATCACCGTTCCATCCATCTACCATGAGAATATAGGTGGCGTTTGTGTCAAGCTGACCACAAGAAAATTCAAATGCTGAAAGTAAGCCTTCTCCCGAATTTCCGTCGCAGTAGATCATGTCGCCTCCACATTCTGTAAAGAGACCAAATTGGGTATCAGTCAGTGTCCATGATCCGTCTCCGACAGCCTCGATGCTTATTTGTGCAGGGTTAGCTGGAGTGGTAAAGCTGAACCAAAGGCTGCTCTGCTCTCCTTCTCCCGATCCAAAATTCCAGCATTCGCCAAAAATCCCTTCGTTCTGAGTTGCAAATGTATTGTCAATTAAAATGGTTCCTGGCTCCAAGGTCTGTGCTCCTGAGCAGAGGTCATTGTTGGGTTCAGTGTATATGCATGAGCCATCGTCTATCGTTGCAAATGAATTATAATTTAAGGCTGTTGGGTCGGTACAACCGAATATGGAGTCAGATTCGCAGTAGAAGAATGAGGTGTAATAGAAACCTGTACTGTCGATGAGATTAAAATTATCAAAGAGAGAGTCTCCGTTGCAATCTTCTATGTGAACGAGCCCCTCATTCCAGGTGATTTGAGGATCAAAATAATAGGTTGAAAATACCCCTGGATTTAAAAAGATCGTGTATGATTCTGTTTCGGTAGAACCGATAAAATCTACAGTTGCAAAAACAGGTTCTTGGGGAGCATTGAACAGGTCAATTTCAACAATTACTCCGGAGTTTTGAGAAAAAAGGGTGGCCGAAAAAAGGCAGCAGACAGCTAAAAGGTAGGATTTCATAGTTTGGATGATTGGTTTGGTACTATGACCCAATACACAATAAAATAGTTGCTTGGAAAAAAGAAGACCCTGCGATTGCAGGGTCTTTATTTTATCTTAAAACGGTTATGAAACCTGTTTTTAGCTGGAGTTCTAAGCCCTCGTTTCGCTGCTCTCCCCAGCGGTAGGTCATTTTGTAATAGTAGAGTTGACTCTGGCCAAAATACTCTCCATCTCCGCCATTCCAAACTTCTTTCAAATTTCTGGATTCAAAGACCATATCTCCCCATCTGTCAAAAACTTGAAAGGTATAATCAGTGATCGGGCAGGAGGGAATTGGTTTGAATGTATTGTTTAAATCGTCTCCGTCACCTGGAGTCATTGCGTTGGGGATAAATACTTCGCAAGGGCAGTCGCTGGCAATGTTGGCAAAAGAGATATTGATAGAAAACTCGTAATCCACTTTGCAACCTCTTTGATCTTCGGCTGACAGGATGTACTCGCCCGTAGAAAGATTTTCGTAGAAACCATTTGGCTTAGGATCTTCTCCATTCAAACGGAATTCAAAGGGAGGTACTCCGTTTCTGAGACTTGCGTCAATAAGTCCATTGTCAAAAAGTGGACAGTTAACGGGCCTGACTCTCGATACCGCAAGATTGAGATCAGTATCGTCACTGACTATAACATCAACGCTGTTGGTGCATCCTACATCATTTCTAACGCTAAGGATGTATGGCTGCGAGATTAGCCCGTCAAAGAACGCAGTATCCTGCCACCCCGAACCTAGGTTGTACTCGAAAACATCAGGATAGTCTACCTCTGCAAAAACTGACCCATCGGGATTTCCACAGAAAGAGCTTGTGACATTTAAAATATTGATCGGAGGCACCTCTCTTTGTAAGAATACACTATCAATCAATTCACATCCAGAGCCGTCGACAATGACAACATCGAATCTTCCTGCTTCTAAGCTAGGGAAGGTGCTGTTTGCTTGAAAAGAAGCCCCACCATCAAATGAATATTGAATGGGGTCATTGCCACCTATGACTTGAAGCTCGATAGCTCCGTCAGCGCCCTCTAAGCAGGATTCTGGAACAACAGCTACAGTTAATTCCTTGCCCAGACAAGCCGCGTCTTCACATACTGTTGTGGCGTTGCCTAGTAAGTTTTGCAGGTTGGCATTTACATGAGCCTCCATTTGCACCACTTGATCTTCTGAAAACATGTAAAGACAGGCGTCATCGCAGTAGTCCATGTAGCTTGGCCATAACACAGGTTCAGTGCAGTTAATAATGGATTCCCCAATCACGTAACAACCAAACATTTCCGTATCCGTCGCAGGAGTATCGTCAATTCCATCGCCCAAGCCAGCGCAGTCATTTCCATTAAAAGGATGATTTAAGCTCAAGTAATGTCCTACCTCATGTGTCATTGTTCTGCCCAGACCATAAGTGCCGCTTAAATCTCCGTTGCAATTGCTCGTACCGAAATAGGGAAGTCCACAGACGACAACATCACCGTTTCCACCACCTCCTAAAGGTGAAAACCCCAAAGGGTTTTGCATATCTCTAATCGCCCAATTCATGTAACCGCTCCACTCGGGGATATTACCAATTTCATCGTATTCGTCGATGGTAATGGCATAGTCTCCTTCGGCTATTCCAGTTCCCGCAGGATGATTAAGCGTAGCCAAGCAAAACTGAACGCAGGACTCTCCATTATTGATTCCTGGCCATGTAGCCTGACCGTCTTGCCAATTGGTTATATCAGTATTGGTGCCAGCAAAATCGGCATTGATCGCGGCAATTTGGCTCAAAGCCATCTCTTCGGCGCAAGCAGGGGTGACCCCTATACTAGTCCCTCCAGAACTTTGAAAGTGCACCGCCACTGGGATGTATAGAATTACATCACAGTCTATTTTGGTCTCATCTTTATTGTTTTTAAGCCACTGACGTACGTTTTCCATTTTCTGCTCATGAGCTTCAGCAAAATCAGGATCGTGCATCATTTGCTCATGGTACTGGTCCGTATGGCAACGGTCTGGCCTATCTCCCTGTTGGGCAAATAGCTGAAGTGAAATAAAGGTGAATAAAACAATGGGAACTATTACTCTCATGATAATATCTTGCAGGATGTCGCGAAGTTAGTAAGATCGTGACTAAATGTCTATTGATAATATTCCACAAAGGTGGAACTTTTGGTTTTATAATTTTGACGACCATGTAATCGAATAGATGCATGCAAAACAAAAAAAATCGCCCGACTTTTCAGTCAGGCGATTTCAGTATGTAAAAAAGACTTGAAATTAGCCCTGACCTTGTCCTGCAGAGAATTGACGTTCTCCATCAAACGTGCATAGGTTTTCTGTTTTGATCACATCAAATCCAGCTTGATTGACTTGTGTTTGAAGTGCCAAAACTGATTTGTAATCAAGAGGGGCATCATCTTGGCTAATCCAGCGGCATCTCCAGTGGTTTGTGCAGAATGTTTCAGGGAATCCATTCGGATAAACTTTTACACCACGGTTGGTCACCATGTTGAGGCTCAACGTACCTTCTGTGAGTTTGATCAACTGATCTCCTAAATCATCTGGGCCGCCTTTCTTCCAATCTAAGAAGATATCCACACCGATCAATTCTTTAACTGGCACTGGGCGCTCCTTGATTTTGATTTGAATTGGCATGGAATCTTTCTCATAGCTCACTTTAGGAAGTGTTTGAGGTTCTTGACCAACTCGTGCAATTACGGCATCGGCAAATTCTTTCGTTCCCACTTTTTCTTTGCTCACACCTTCGCGGTAAATATCATAAGTGTGAACTCCATCTTCCATGGTTCGGAGCCATGCGTTTTCTACCTTCTCAGCAACCTCAGGTTGATTGATGTGCACCAACATTTGGATGGCACCTTTAATTAATCCCGATGGATTAGCTAGATTCTGACCTGCTCTTCTGGGAGCCGAACCGTGAATGGCCTCGAACATCGCAAAACCATCTCCAATGTTCGCAGAACCTGCAAGACCGACGGAACCTGTGATTTGTGCTGCTACATCACTAAGAATATCTCCGTAAAGGTTTGGCATGACAATCACATCGAATGCCTCAGGAGTATCGGCCAATTTTGCTGCCCCTATGTCAACAATCCAATGCTCGCTTTCAATTTGAGGATACTCTTTAGCCACTTCTTCGAAAATCTCGTGGAAGATTCCGTCTGTTAGTTTCATGATATTGTCCTTTGTGAAACAAGTCACCTTCTTGCGACCATACTTCACGGCATATTCAAATGCATAGCGAACGATTTTTTCAGAACCTGGAATAGAAATCAACTTCAAGCACTGATATACATCATCCGTCTGACGGTGCTCGATACCAGCATAAAGGTCTTCTTCGTTTTCACGAACGATGACAACATCCATTATAGGATGCTTGGTATCGATAAATGGGTGCAAAGAAGCACATGGTCGAATGTTTGCGTAGAGACCGAGTGTCTTTCTGGTAGTCACATTCAAACTCTTAAATCCACCACCTTGTGGGGTCGTAATAGGAGCTTTTAGAAATACTTTTGATCGGCGCAGAGCCTCCCAAGATTCTGTAGCAATACCGGCTTTGTATCCATTGAGATATGCTTTCTCGCCAATGACGATGGTTTCAATTTCGATTTGCGCACCAGCGGCTTCCATAATGCGCAGGGTGGCATCCATAATTTCAGGGCCTATTCCATCGCCGTGTGCAACGGTTATTAATCGTTTTTCAGACATAAGTGATTTTTTTGTTCGATACAAAATTATAAGCTAAGCGAATACGTTATTGTATTTCCATTAGGTTGATCCGCCTTTTTAATAATTGATCAAGAAAAAGCGAGTTATGCTACAAACCTTATCTATTTGGTGAGCTTAACCAGTAGAAATATGCAAAGTTGGAAGGTTGTGGGGTGAGCTTTAAGGAGTAAATCCATCTGGATTTACCCAAAGAACTGAGTTGCCTGTCCCGAATTCATTTTCCTCGAAAGCAGGATTTTTTGGGTCAATAATCCATTCACCATCGATTTTGAATTTGTAGAGATACTTCCCAGGCTTCAGTTGAATCGGAAACGTCCAAACGCCATCTTCCTTTATGAGTCGATTGTTTTCTTCACTCCAGCCAGCAAAAGTTCCTGTTACCAGCACTTTCTCAGCATCTGGAAGTTGGTCGAGGGTAAAGGTCCAATTCGGTTTCGTGGACAGATAGCTGTTTTCATATTCGCCGTGGTGAATGAGGTAAGGGTTGTTTGGATCTGTAATCCATTCGCCATCCACGATAAATTTGTACTCGTGATTGCCTGATGATAGAACATAAGGAAGCTCCCAACCCCCTGCTGTTTTGGTCATCGACAACTCTTCGGGATTCCACGCATTGAAAGATCCCGCCAGCCTTACTTGATTTGCAGCGGTAAAACCATTGAGGCGAAACATGGTAGTATCGCCAATGGCCATAAAGGAGTTGAAGTTTCCCGCTCCGTCGGGACGGGCTATCGGATTATCTGGGTCGGTGAACCACTCGCCGTCAACGACAAACTTATACGCATGAGTTCCGTCTTTCAGGAACATCGGCAGAACCCAGCCTTCTGAGGTCTTTGCCATCTTGAGTTCTTTTCGATCCCAATTATTGAAGCTACCAGCTAGAGATACCTTTTTAGCATCTTGGAAATCGTCCAGCACAAATTCGTAATTGTATTGATAGAACACGCTATTTCCCCCTCCCGATCCATCTTCTTTTACCAAAGAGTTTCCTGGGGCTTTTATCCAATTTCCATCCACAATGAACTTGTAGAGGTACTTTCTAGGTGTCAGGTTTAGTTCGATTTCCCATCCTGTAGAGGTCTTTTTCATTGCGAAGCCAGATGAACTCCATCCATTAAATGAACCCGAGATCAGAACTTCTTTGGCATCCTTGTATTCTGGCAGAACGAATTTGGTGTTGCCATTGTGGTGCTGGATTATTACAACCTTTGATAAGGTGTTCACTCCACACGCGACACTTTCCATATCGACATAACCAAGGCCACCATCGAGACCCGAAGCAGGATCGTTGGGAGTAAAAATTACTTTTTTTTTCCAGGTCATTTGTCCCTTCATGTCGTCAATGGTTTTGGATAATGTAATCTCCCTGCCCTCCAATTGCTGGATACCTCAAGCTTCTTCTCCAAACTTAAAATTGCCACTAGATGCAGCATTGAGAGCTTGCTCAAGAATCAGTGAAGTCCGCATTTCAGAATGACTTCCCTGCGTTTATACACATCACAATCCTTGGTTAAGGTAGAATACCAAGTTGCCATCTTCAAGCACGTAAATGTCGTCTTGGCCTTTTACCGTGAGGTTAAATACCATAATAACGCAGAGGGTTATATATTTTCTCTACGTTTTTATTCGCTACTAAATTTATCAAATAAGCACAGTTTGAGGTGGTTTTTCCTGCAATTTATTCTGACTACTCCTTTTGGAAAGGAAATCAAATCTGAGCATCCCGTCAATTTGAGTACCATAAACATCGCTTGTTCCATCTAAATTGGTGATAAGTGTCTGCATTCCCAGAATGGTATTGTCTGTCATTTTAAGATCATTGAGCGAAGAGTATTTTAATATTTCGATCGCCGACTCCGCTCAATCTGTGGCGACCAGTAATTGAGATGGTCTCCAAAACTTTTTTATAAGCTCTTGAATTCAATGCATTCGTTTCCGCGCCAGAATCGAAACTAAATTTAGGTTTCTCACCAGCTATTGAGCCAACGGTAGAATCGCATTGTCAAAAACTTTAATGGGCAGTTCGACTTCACACTCAAATTCAGGAAGGGCTTTTAAGGCAATTTCCATTATCATCGAAGCGGTATAATTTGAGCACCTTATTTCTCACATCAATCTCCATTTTAAAACCTTTGAACAGTTTGATGCCGAGAAGTCCGAGCACTTTTATGCCTCTTACATTTTCTTTACCTCCCATGTTTATTAAATCTACAATGAGGTTGGCATAGCTAATCTTTTTGAAGTTCAAGCTGTCCACTTTGACTTAGTCTATGGAGCTAGACTCTCCTGTAATTCCGTTTGCAGTTGCGCTCTTTCGTTTCCTGTAATTTCTGAAGTACGTTCGGTTCAGAACTAGGTAAGGGCCCCCCGTATCAAAAATGAAATTTCCTCGATGAGAGTCGACTTGAGCCTCGATGATGAGAAGTCTCCCTGCTCTCTTAAATGGAATCGTTATGGCATCAACTTCACAAATTGGGACAGGATCAGGGGCTATAATTCGATGCTGCAGATCTTTGTGCGAAGAATCGCTCCATTGACTCTGCGCCAGAAATAGAAAAGAGAAGGCGAAGGGTAGGAGGTTCATCCGCTTCCAAAGATGATTTCTTTTTGAATTACTCAAGAGAAAAAAGTGTTAAACGGTTTGTTATTGATGTAAAGTATTCTTTACATTTGTAAAGCAAACTTTACATTATGAAATCTACTTTATTTCCCCATTCCTACCGATATGCCGGATGGCCTCTGCTTATAGCAGGTTTGATTCTCGGCTTTTTCCTTGTGTTTTTTGATCTCAGCATTTCATGGCTCGACATTAAAGTATTGTCCTTAGGAGGTGATTACGACTTGTTTTTGACTCAAACAGAACCTTCTTTTTTAAATTTTGTGGATGATAATTTCACGAATGAGATGGTAGCCTTGCTCGTTCTCATTGGCTCAGTTTTGGTCGCTTTTTCGAAAGAAAAAGTTGAAGATGAATTTTTCCAGCAACTGCGTTTCGAGTCGATTATCTGGGCTTTAAAAATTCAGTCTGCGGCATTGCTAGTGGCCATTTTGTTTCTCTACAACTTCGCTTTCCTGTCGTTTATGATGATTGCTTTAGTATCGTTTTATGTCCTCTATATCGGTCGCTACCACTATCAATCGATGAAACTTAAAAAGGGCGCTCATGCAGAATAGACTCAGGGAAATTAGATTGGGAAAGGAGCTTTCTCAACAGGTATTGGCTGAGAGGACGGGCGTGAGCCGGCAGAGTATTCACGCTATTGAAAAGGGAAAATATGTTCCATCTACTGAGCTGGCTCTAAAGATCTGCCGTGAACTAGAACAAAAAGTGGAGGACATTTTCACATTGGATTAGCCCAATAAGCGCTTAATCCAGCTCAATTTGGTCTTGGTATATGGCGGGTATTTAATCGATGGATCAATCCACGTAGCAGAATCTACGATGGTCTTGGCGTTGCTGAAGCACTCAAAACTGTAGAAGCCATGGTAGTGGCCACTTCCACTTTGTTGAACGCCGCCCACTGGCAGGTCGGGATTTCCGAATTGAACCAAAGTATTGTTAATGCATCCACCGCCGAATTCTATTCGGTTCAAAATGAATTCTCGAAGTGCTTTGTCTTTGCCAAAGTAATAGCAAGCTAAGGGATAGCGATTTCTCCTTACGATGTCTAGGATTTCTCTTTCCGTCTTCCAAGTAATGACAGGTAAGACGGGACCGAAAATCTCTTCTTTCATAACTGCATCTTCGAGAGAGACATTGGTCAATAGAGTGGGAGCGATGTACAGATCTTCTCGATCTGATTGTCCGCCGATTGCCACATCACCAGAAGCCATGAGTTTTTTCACTGCTTCAAATCTTTTGAGATTGACTATCCGTGGAAAGGACTGGCTTGTTTTTGGATCATTGCCAAAAAAATCTTCAATCACCTTTTCGGCTTCTTCGAGGAATTGATCGCTAAAACCTTCTTTGATCAAAACATAGTCGGGACTCACACAGGTTTGTCCTGCATTCATGAATTTACCCCAGAGCAGTCGTTTTACGGTTGTTTTCATGTTGCTCGTTCCGTCGATAATTGCAGGACTTTTTCCTCCTAACTCTAAGGTAGTAGACGTGAGTTTTTCGGCCGCCATTTTCGCAATAGCGCTTCCTACCTGTGGGCTTCCTGTGAAGAACACGTGATTGAACTGGAACGAATTCATTAATTCGGGAACGACTTCGTGGCCCAAACCCTGAACCGTGCTCACGAAAGATGGATCAAAGATTTCTGAAATAATGGTTTCAATAACTTTGGCCGTGGCCGGAGCATCTTCACTTGGCTTCACTACCGCGCAGCAACCTGCGGCAATTGCTCCCGCAAGAGGATCCATTACCAATTGGAAAGGGTAGTTCCAAGGAGCGACGATCAGGACAACACCTTTTGGTTCATAGCGCATGGTGGTTGTTGAAAGCTGCATGGCGAGTGGAGTGTCTCGTCTAATCGGACGCATCCATTCCCTCAAGTTTTTTCTGAGGTACTTGATTTCTTCTACAACGATCGAAATTTCGGTCATGTAAGCCTCCATCTCTGATTTTCTCAAATCGGAGTGGAGCGCTGCGAGAATTTCTTTTTCATT
>JBLIEU010000073.1:0-10439 GCA_047633195.1 Cryomorphaceae bacterium
ATTAGCTCGTTTCCATGAGCTTTTTTGAGTATTGAAAATAGCTCATCTTGCTCGCTGAGAATTTCGGCTTTAAATTCTCTCCATGCTTCCTTCTGTTCGGTACGAACGTCATTTTTAGCCTGTCTGGAAATGATGTCTAGCTCTTCCTCAGTGGCTAAATCGTGCTCTATAATCCATGTCTTAAACTTAGCTATGCAGTCATATTCTTTGGCCCAATTCAACTGTTCCTCAGACTTGTATCGCTCATGTGAGCCTGAAGTTGAATGTCCTTGCGGTTGAGTTAACTCCTCAACATGTATGAGCACGGGAATGTGCTTTTCTCGAGACAGTGCTACGGCCTCCTCATAAGTTTTGATGAGGTTTACATAATCCCAACCTTTTACGTTAAAAATTTCATAGCCAGGGCTGCCTTCTGATCTCTGAAATCCTTTAAGTGCTTCAGAGATACTTGCTTTTGTAGTTTGATATTTTTTAGGAACCGATATCCCGTAGCCATCGTCCCAAACGGATATGACCATCGGTATTTGCAATACTCCCGCCGCATTAAATGATTCCCAAAAAAGGCCTTCGCTGGTACTCGCGTCACCGATCGTTCCAAATGCGACTTCATTCCCTTTATTTGAGAACTTTTCGAATCCTGAATGGAGCTCTTTGTTTTGGCGGTATACTTTAGAAGCTTGCGCTAAACCTACAAGCCGAGGCATTTGGCTTGCGGTAGGAGAGATGTCGGCTGATGAGTTTTTTTGAGCGGTAAGATTTTTCCAGTTGCCATCCTTGTCCAAGTTCCTAGTGCTGAAGTGGCCTCCCATTTGTCTTCCAGCACTTGCTGGTTCTTTGTCTACATCTGGGTGCGCATAGAGTCCCGCAAAAGCTTCTTTGATCGACAATGCCTTAATGGCCATCATAAAAGTCTGGTCGCGGTAGTAGCCAGATCGGAAATCGCCATCTTGAAACTGCTTTGCCATGGCAATTTGGGCCACTTCTTTTCCGTCGCCAAATATTCCAAATTTGGCTTTTCCTGTTAGAACTTCTTTTCTGCCTAAAAGTGAAACCTCACGGCTCTCGCATACTAACTTATAATCTGCAATAATCTTTTGAATAAACGCTTCTTCTTCAGTAGAAACTGCCTGTTCTTGGGTCTTCATGGAGGTGGCATTTAGATGCTGCAAAGATAGCAAAACCAAAAGCCCTTTTTAGTAGTGGATGGGGATTGATGAAAACAGCCTTCTGCTCAATGCTTTCCCAGCCAAACGGCAGGTACAATATTTGGCATCGAATAGCTAACGGTGGTTTTTTCTACTTCCGATGGTTTCTCTGTAAAGGCTGCTGCATGGGTGAAACCATAAATCATGGTAAAAAAGGCTACTAACACGAAGCATGCGATCAGTATGAGGGCGGGTGCGTATTTCTTTGTCATGGCTTTGAGTGTTTTAAAGCAGGCCCTGCCTAATGGGGCCTGCTTTGTGCTGTTTGGTTTGTTTAATGGTCAACGTAGTAATACTGGTTGTTTTGTTCGTTATCTATTTTACTTCTTCAATAATTACTTACTCCACTTCGGGTTCTTCTTCCTCCACTTCATTTTCAAAGCAAGTCGTGCATTGAAGCCCTTTTTCAGTCATTAGCCAAGTTTGACCGAGCATATCCCTGTCACGCGTATTGGTGATATTGGGCAGGTCGTAGATGATATCTTTCGAGCTCGGAGCTAAGGTTATTGCCTTTCCTACTGGAATGTAAAGGATGTAACTTGCCCTTTGCGATCTCACCTTATTTCCTTTTTTCAAGATAAAGTAAGGCGACACGCGTAAGCTATCGTTGGAAACTGACCAGCTTGACTTCATTTGGCGAGCGTTTCTAATGGCATCTTTTTGCGTGGAACCTCTCGCCGATTTTTCAACTTCGAGTAAAAAACGATCTCCAGCTGCTTGTTTTGTGGTGATCCTGTTCTTACCGACGTACACTACATTAGTCGAATCAACCCATGGAATTGTTACACCTCCTTCGAAAAAAATCGAACCATCCATAAATTCACCTGAAAACTTAAACCGTGGAAGGTCCGCGCCTTCAATATCCAAGACTAATGTCTCAATGGTAGGGTCGACATCTATTTTCAAAGTCTCAGTAAATCGTGCTTTGGTTTGTCGATTCTCAAAAAGATGAACTCCGCTAGCCGCTAGTAAACCTATGCCGACAAACCAGACCACGATCATCGCGATGGCGACAATACCAGAGTATCGAATTTTCTGAAAAAGCATCCTGATTCCCAATAAAAGGAGGGAAACCGCTGGAACTCCGAGCACGATTGCTATGCCTCCAAAGACCAATCCTTTGTTTGTCGAATCAGTCAGGGTAGAATTCACGAATTCTGTCATTTCACGAGAACCGGTCGCTGAGAGAAAAGTATCCATCCCGAATAGTCCGGTAATCAAGGCCATTAAGGCGAAAGAACCAGCTAGAAAGAAAACAACTCCAATGATTTTTGCCAAGACGACAATCAGGACTTTCAGGATCTTTCCGAGCGCTTCGAAAAAATCACTGATGACGTCGCCTATATGCTTTCCCACATTGTTAACTCTATCGCCACTTATGTCGTTTCTTTTTCCAAAATCCTTGATGTCATCCTTTATGTCCGTAAAAGATTCATTGACTTTTTTAGAAATGTTGTCTACCGTTACGGCTTCTCCTCGCATTTGTAGTTTCTCAGCGGTTGTTTTAGCCTTAGGAATAATGAGTGCCAAAATGATGTAAACCAATGGCCCAAAACCAAAAGCTACGGTAGAGACGACGAATAGTGCTCGTAGAATAATTGGATCCCAACCTAAGTAAGCACTAAGGCCGCTGCAAACCCCAAACAATAGTTTATCGTCAGGATCGCGGAAAACACGCTTCTCGTATTTTTTACCCGTGCTTCTTTTTTTGAACTCTTCCTCCATCTCCTCATCTTCAGAATCGATGTAGTCTTCTGGTTTTCCCATTATCACAATTACAGCTTCCACATCATCGAGTATGATAACCTGCTTGCTTTCGCTGATTCGTTCGGCAAAGAGTTCAGATACTCTTAATTCGATGTCAGAGATGATTTCATCTGCACTCTGGTGACCTTCGAAAGAGTTTCGAATGGCTGCCAGGTATCTTTCCAGTTGGGAATAGGCATCTTCTTCTATGCTGAAAATGCGCCCGCCTATGTTTACGTTTATTGTCTTATTCATGATAGTCAGTTCTTGGTGATGGTTTGTTTAGCTGCGAGAACCAGTTCATTCCAGGTTTTGCTCAATTCGCTTAGAAATTGTTCTCCTAGCTCAGTGAGCTTGTAGTATTTTCGAGGAGGACCCGATTTAGATTCCTCCCAGCGGTAGTCTAGCAGACCCGCATTCTTAAGTCGCGTCAACAGTGGGTAAAGTGTGCCCTCAACTACTATGAGTTTTGATTCTTTGAGCTCGCCAATTATATCTGAAGGATACATTTCCTTCTGGCTGAGTAGCTGCAGAATCACAAACTCAAGGACTCCTTTCCGCATTTGCGCTTTTGTGTTTTCAATCTTCATATTGGAGTCGTTCTAATGTGTGAATTGGATGCTTGCAACCCTTGCCTAATGGGGTTGTGCATACTGCACCCGTTTTTGAATTTGCCATTTGTTTCGTTTGTTTAATGTTTAACCGATGCAAACATACTGAAATAATACAGTACTATGCAAAGCAAAGTACCAAAAATTGACATAGTACTATTTAAATGGCGGTAAAACAGGATAAATGGTAGAGGATGGTTTTTTTTGAAACTTTCAGAGATGATTGGGGTATACTTTCAAGAAACTAGAACCTTTTATATGAAAAAGTTATTCTCATTATTGGTAGGCATTGCACTTGTCGCTCTAATCCAGTCCTGTTCGAATGGCCAAAAGCAATGCGCGGCATACACCAAACATGACATGGGAAATCAGCCGTCATATCACGAGGTGCAATAAGTGCCACATAGGCCTGCAAGCTCAAGAATACGCGGCTGTCTTTCAAACGACAGCTTTTTCTGGTTTGTAGCTGTGTGAAGGCCGTAAGCCCATTGCTGCTCCCTGACCACCGCCAGCCGACCAGAGGCTTTTAGCAAATTGTGTTTGAAGAAGATTTGTTTTGTGTGGTGCAACCTCTTTTAATTTAGAATGAGCCTGGCAGCAGAGAACTTACTAAAGTGTCCAAAATTCAAAGACCTCTATAAACTGATCTCTCCAATCTGACCTCTAAGAAATTCGTAATTTCGCGCCGTGAAAGCGGAGATAATTACCATAGGTGATGAGATTCTCATCGGCCAAACCATAGATACCAACTCAGCGTGGCTGGGTGAACAACTTCATTTAATAGGAGTTAAGCTCAATCGGATCGTTACCATTAGCGATACGCCCGAAGCGATTCTCGAATCTATCGATGACTCTTTTAATCGAGCTGACCTCATTCTAATGACGGGAGGCCTTGGGCCTACCCAAGATGATGTCACCAAAGAAACCTTAGCAGGCTATTTCGGGACTGCCCTCGAGCGCAATCAGGACGTTCTTGATTCCATCGACTCGTACTTCGCATCGAAAGGATTGCAAATGCTCGAATCAAACCAAAAGCAAGCCGACCTTCCCAGAGACGCGAAAATTCTGCGCAACACCCGAGGCACAGCCATGGGTATGTGGTTTGAAAAGAACGGTAAAGTGTTGATCTCGATGCCAGGTGTTCCTTATGAAATGAAGGGAATCATGCGCGATCATGGATTAAGCATGATTCAAGACTTTTTCCCGACGAAGACCATCCTTCACCATACAATCCAAACTCAAGGAATTGGCGAAAGTTTTTTAGCGGAAAAGATTAGCGATTGGGAAACTGCCCTAAGAAATGATGGTGTCGCACTGGCTTATTTGCCTTCTCCAGGTCTAGTTAAACTAAGGCTTACAGCTTATGCTGAAAATGGCAATAAAGAAGTGGTCGCTGAAAAAATAGCGCATTACATTTCAGAATTGTACAGGAGAATTCCCGAATATATTTATGGCAGTGAGAAGGATACGGTTGCAAAAGCCATTCAAGACCTCTTCCAATCTAGAGGTTTCACTTTGGCTGCTGCCGAAAGTTGCACAGGTGGATTAATCGCTCATGAAATAACCTCGATTCCAGGCTCATCCGCTCATTTTTTAGGCTCTATGGTTACATACAGTAACAAAGCCAAGATGGCAGTCTTGGATGTGAAGGAAGACACGATCAAAAAGCATGGAGCAGTGAGCGAAGAAGTGGTGAGGGAAATGGCGGAGGGGGCCAGACACAAACTCGGTTCAGATTTCGCAATTGCCACTTCCGGAGTGGCAGGTCCAGATGGAGGTTCTGAAGAAAAACCCGTTGGAACCGTGTGGGTTTCAATTGCGGGACCAAAAAAAACTTTATCAAAACGCCTTAATTTGGGCAAAAGTCGAGAGCGAAACATCAGAATATCAATGCTTACCGCCCTGAATTGGTTAAGGCAAGAAATTATTTCAGGAAGCTTTGATTAATAAGAAGATAATGCCGTTATTTGCACCCCACTTTTTACACCCTAAAGGACAGTAATCATGGCTAAAGCATGCGAACTTACGGGCAAAAAAGCAATGGTTGGTAACAATGTTTCATTTTCGAACAGAAGAACCAAGCGACGCTTTGAGCCAAATTTGATAAAAAAGAAATTTTATCTCGGCGCAGAGGAAAAATGGGTTGAACTTACAATTTCAACTTCAGCTCTTCGCACTGTTAATAAGATTGGAATAGCCAAGGCTTTGAAAAAAGCTAGAGAAAAAGGCTATTATAACGGAAAATAAGAGTAGAAATGGCCAAGAAAGGTAACCGCGTCCAAGTTATTTTGGAATGCACTGAGCACAAAGAGACGGGTATGCCCGGAACTTCTCGTTACATCACTACTAAAAATAGAAAAAACACTCCAGACAGAATGGAGCTGAAGAAATACAACCGTATTTTGAAGAAGCAAACTGTCCACAAGGAGATTAAATAAGACTGAGTCATGGCAAAGAAGACCGTAGCAACACTCCAGACAGGGGGCGGAAAGAACCACTCAAAAGTGATTAAGATGATAAAGTCTAAATCAGGTTCTTACAGCTTTCGTGAAGAAATCGTTACCAACGACAAAGTCGGCGACTTCTTCAACGAAGACAAGTAATCCTCCACGTAATTATTTAGAGCCTTTTTCCATTTTCTGGGAAAAGGCTTTTCGTGTTTAAACACTGCATTCATGGGGATATTTAATTTTTTTTCAAAAGACAAAAAGGAAAAACTAGACGAAGGGTTGGAAAAAACCAAGACGGGTCTCTTTTCCAAACTTACCAAAGCCGTTGCAGGGAAGTCCAAAGTCGATGAAGAAGTTCTCGATAATCTGGAAGAAGTACTTATTTCCTCGGATGTTGGAGTCAACACCACCCTCAAGATAATCGGTCGTATTGAAGAGCGTGTAGCCAAGGATAAGTACCTCGGAACGAATGAGCTCGATAAAATCCTTCGCGAGGAAATAGCGGCACTCCTCGAAGAGAATAATTCAGGTGAGGATACAGAATACAACATTCCCGAAGGGCACAAACCATATGTCATTATGGTGGTCGGTGTGAACGGTGTTGGTAAGACTACTACGATCGGGAAACTTGCACATCAGTTTAAGAAGATTGGAAAAAGCGTAGTTCTAGGTGCTGCTGATACTTTTCGAGCGGCAGCGGTAGATCAGCTTATAATATGGTCAGAGCGAGCTGGTGTTCCCATCGTATCTCAAGGTATGGGTGCCGATCCCGCCTCTGTGGCTTTTGATACCCTTCAATCTGCCGTCACCCAAAATGCCGATGTGGTTTTGATCGATACTGCTGGTCGTCTTCACAATAAGATCAACTTGATGAATGAGCTAACTAAAATCCGTCGCGTGATGGATAAAGTCGTTCCGGGCGCGCCGCATGAAGTACTTTTGGTACTCGACGGGAGTACGGGACAAAATGCGATTGAGCAAGCAAGACAATTTACCAAAGCGACCGAAGTCACTGCTTTGGCACTCACAAAAATTGACGGCACAGCCAAGGGCGGAGTCGTAATCGGAATATCCGATGAATTTAAAATTCCTGTGAAATACATAGGAGTTGGAGAAGGAATAGACCACTTACAAGTATTCAATAAATACGAATTTGTGGATTCTCTTTTTAGTTAGGAACGTGTAGGATGAAGACAAAAACTCTCAAGAAAAACAAGGTCAATGTAGTCACTCTCGGCTGCTCAAAGAATATCTACGATAGTGAAGTGATGATGAACCAGCTTCAGGCGAATAAGTATGACGTGGTCCACGAAAGTGACGATGGCGACGCTTCGGTTGTTATCATCAATACATGTGGATTTATCGATAATGCCAAGCAGGAGAGTATCGATACTATTATTCAATGGGCTGATGCCAAAGAGCGAGGATTTGTAGATAAAGTTTACGTGACGGGGTGTCTCTCTGAACGGTACAAGGCCGACCTCGAAAAAGAAATTCCAGAAGTGGATGCCTATTTCGGAACGCGCGAACTGCCAAGACTTTTGAAAACGCTCAAAGCCGATTACAAACACGAGTTGGTGGGAGAGCGATTGCTCACTACTCCATCTCATTTCGCATACTTTAAAATCGCGGAAGGTTGCGACCGCCCGTGTTCTTTTTGTGCCATTCCGCTGATGCGCGGAAAACACCGCTCCACCCCAATTGAGGAGTTAGTAAAGCAGGCCAAGGGTCTAGCGGCGAAAGGAGTTAAAGAGCTTATGCTCATAGCCCAAGATCTAACTTATTACGGCCTCGATATTTACAAGAAGCGAGAGTTGGCCAAATTACTTCAAGCCTTAGCAGATGTGGAAGGAATCGATTGGATTCGTTTGCACTATGCCTTTCCGAGTGGCTTTCCGATGGAAGTTTTAGACGTGATGCGAGAGCATCCAAATGTCTGTCTTTACCTTGATATTCCGCTACAGCACGCTTCAACGCGAATGCTCAAAGCGATGCGACGAGGAATCACCCGAGAGAAGACCACTGAGCTGATCCGTAAAATTCGCGAGCAAGTTCCGGGCATCGCGGTGCGAACTACACTCATTTCAGGGTACCCTGGCGAGAGCGAAGAAGATCAAGCTGAAATGCTCGAATGGGTGTCCGAAATGCGTTTTGACAGATTGGGATGTTTCACATATTCTCACGAGGAGAATACGCATGCTTTTAATTCGGAGGACGATGTTCCCGAAGAAGTGAAGAAGCAACGTGCCGATGAAATTATGGAATTGCAGAGTGGCATTTCCCACGAAATCAATCAAGAGAAAGTCGGCAAGACCTTCAAGGTGATGATCGATCGTGTGGAAGGAAACGACTACATCGGCCGCACGGAATTCGACTCACCCGAAGTGGACAATGAAGTGATTATTCCAAAGTCAACGGGTTATGCCCGTATTGGTGATTTTGCCGATGTGAAGATCACGGATTGTGCGCCGTATGATTTGTATGGGGAGTTGGTTCAATTGTAAAGTGTTCTCGATTCATATAGAAGGAGCTTTATCCGCTCTCTGACGCACAAAAAACGTATGGCGCTAATTGAGCTTTTTAAAAACGGAATTAATGCTGTTCCAAGATTAGCTATTCATATTTTCGAATCTTTTCATAAATGGTCTAATTGACCATATCTATCATAAACAGTGCTCAGTGATGTAGCCAGCAATTTTGCTTTTTCCATTTTTAGAGAGTCTTCATCACTCCAAAGTTTCTTCCCGAAATACATTAGAGTTATCGTATTTTGCTAGGTTTTCTTAATGAACTTGGTAGAAGGAAGAAAAGATCTTTCATAACCTCTTCACAGAGGGCAGTATCCTTGACATGATTGGTTAATCGCTTTTCAAATTCTACAACTGTATCCGCATATTCAATAAACCAATCAATCTGTTCTGCTCGATTGATATATCTTTCAGATAGCGAGTCGGCTAAATATTTAGCCGCAAACATGTGTACAGAAACAGATGCAGTATTCGCTGAGTTTTGTGCTATGCGAAACGATTTGTAGGCAATAATTCCCGTTGATACTGCAATTACCGCAGTCAACGCATTTAGCCAATTTCTAGAAGGCTCTCCTTAAAACTCTTCTATAAAGTAAAATTCCATAATCGTTTAATTTTTAACTAAGATATGCCTGTCGGTTAGAAGTTTTGTTATTGAGGGATATTCTGGAAGGTACTCTAGACCAATTGCCAAATAATCGCGCTACCGCAAATATTCCAGATATGTCTTCCCCTTAACATGGATGTACTAAAAAAGCCATGCAGTCTGGTTGTAAAATTAACTAGCCTAAATTATGGCATATTGCTTTGCAGAAAAGCTTCATTCTGTTTAAACAGTAGTTTTTATCTATTTCTCCAAAGCCGCTAAAAAATCTTTTGATTTCATTACTGCAATCTTCGAGAAGTGAAAATCCCCGACATCCTCCGTGATGATGTAATCACATTTTGAGTCCAGCGCAGCGTAATACTCGAACCCATCCTCGAGATCCAATACCTTGGGATCATTTAATGCTTTCTGCACGGATTTTCTTGAAGAGCCCGCTATTTCAATATGGTCACAAAGGGTTTTTATTTTGTTCTTTGCTATGTTCGATCCGCTTTTCTTTTCAGCGAAATAGAAGGCTATCGCTAAGCAAATCGGAGATGTCAAGAGTGTTATATTCTTTTTCGAGTCGAGACTTAGAACACGCGCAGCAGTATCGAATAGAGGATATTCTCTATTGACAACTGCAACCAAGATGTTGGCATCGATAAAGAGTCTCATTTTCGAGAGTTCATGAATTCATCTTTCATCGACTTCCTTCCACGTTTTTTGTATTCCACTTTTCCTTCTGCAACTTGGTTTACCCAATCGGCTACGGGAAAATCATGAAGATTCTGATACTCTTCCGAAGTTATTTTCTGTAATATGAATTCCGTCAACCTGGAAAGACTGATGTTGTGAGCTTTCGCGTAGGCTTTAGCGTTGTCAATGATCTCCTTGTTAAAGGATAAGGTGATTTTTGCATCCATAACATTTTATTATACGACTAAAGTAATAAATCTGTACGTAATAAATAGTTTGGCTTTGAATCGGTAAAAATCGTTTGAAAGTGAAAATGGCTGTACGCAAAGGCGCGAAGCCGCCAAGAATAGTTCTAAATAAAGGTAGATTTAGTCTACAGCATATATTTGATTACCAAAAGGCTTTTCATCTTGATTCCTTCATTGATGAATAAATACCTCCCCTTTGCGTCTTTGCGCCTTCGCGTGAAAAACACACACCCTTAAAACCCTCAATTTTTCCGATATTCACCGCCTCAAAATAAACCTCCATGAGCGACGACAAAAAAGTCATATTCTCCATGGTGAAGGTCAACAAGACCACACCTCAGGGAAAGCAGATATTAAAAAACATAT
>JBLIEU010000074.1:0-10430 GCA_047633195.1 Cryomorphaceae bacterium
TGTTTCTTGATGAGCATATTTCGGAAGACATCTTCCAAAATGCGCATCATCGTTTCACGATCGATGTTTTTAAACTCTTTGAACTCGGTGAACGAGTCGAACAAATTTACATTGCTCATGTGCTGTTATTTGAAATTGATTTTGATTTTGGCCTGCTTTATTTCGGTGTAAGACAGATCCAATTCTTCTTCAATAAGTATTTTCTTCTTTTTTCCTGGTACCCGCTCTTTTCTTTTCGTTTGAAGCTTGATACCTTTTTCGTCAGCAGCCATTAACTCCCCTTCCACTTCTATTCCTTCTGTTAGCCTTATCTCCAAGCTTCTCCCCACGTTTTTGATATACTGACGAGGGTCTCTCAGGGGTTTATCAATTCCTGGCGATGCTACCTGCAAAGAGAAATCTTCCTCTTCTCGATCTAGGTTGTGCTCAATTTGACGACTGATATCCACACAATCTAGTATAGAAACGGGGCCCATACTCTCAAGCTCTAGCTTGATAATATTGCCTGGCTTAATATCCAATTCTAGGATATAGTATTCCGTTCCCTCGATCTTCTCGGCTACTAAACTTCTTATGGTGTTCTCGGTAATCACTTGCAATCGCTTGTAATCAATAAAAAGAGGGGCTTCGGCCCCTCGATTTAGTTTCTTTTATTTTGTGAGTGCAAATGTAATGATTTTTCCTGAAAATCAATGGTGCTATCGATTCATTCGGTTGTCTTCTACCACTCTGACTTTCCGACCGTTCTTATATTCTATCTTGGTAATCACATTGCCACGTGGCGAAAAGGATGTCGAGATGCCTTCTCGCTTCCCCTCCTCAAAATTCTCCTCCAGTTCAGGCTGCCCTCCCTGGCGATGATAGATCACGGATTTGCCGTGTTGTTTCCCATCGCGGTATCCCGATTCCCTCATTTTTCCTCCTTCTGGGAAATAGTAAATCCATTTGCCGTCGGGCTTACCTTTTAGATAAGCGCCCTCTCTAATTGGTATGTTTTGCTCAGAGAATTCGGAATAGGGACCATTAAAGCTTCCATCCTTGTACCACGCATTTTCTTCAAGCGTTCCATCTTCGTGGTAATGTTTCCAATTGCCAACTTTCTCATCGCCTTGCCACGCCCCCTCATACATGGGCGATCCATTTGGAAACCACCCTTTCCACTTCCCAATCAACTTTCCCGACTCAAAACTCCCTTCATCTTTTGGGGAACCCGACTGGTACCAAGATTTCCACAAGCCCTCTTCAAGTCCGCTAACGTATGGGCCTTCTTGCAACATTTTTCCATTTTCAAACCAAGTGGTCCAGTTTCCATTTCGTTTGTTCTTCAGGAAATCACCTTTTCTCCACTCGCTTCCATTCGGATAGTAAAAGATCCATTCACCCGACTTCTCTGCTTTCTGCCATGCGCCTTCGTACTGAACTTGACCGTTGGAATAATAATATAT
Organism: Cryomorphaceae bacterium; assembly: GCA_047633195.1. GTDB lineage: Bacteria > Bacteroidota > Bacteroidia > Flavobacteriales_D > Cryomorphaceae > JAKVAV01. The sequence goes on from JBLIEU010000074.1 coordinate 1,446, forward strand.
CCACTGACCTTCTTGTAGCCCCTCGACAAAATGACCCTTCATCTCCATGAAACCGCTATCGCGATAGAATTGCCACTCCCCTTCTTTCAAACCTATCTCGTACTGACCCGTAACGGCAGCTTCACCATTCTCAAAATTTTCAATAAACAGTCCATCGAGCGAATCCTCTTCAAAATGAGTCTCTTTCCAAAGATTGCCATTGGAAAAATAGTACAACCATGTGCTGTCCTTCTTGCTCTGATCGTAATATCCCTTAGTTCGCTTTTGTGCATCGGGATACCAAGTAGTTGACTCACCAGTCATCCATCCTTTAGTATATGCCTCTTTACTCTTCCGCTCGCCATCCGTGTAGTATGTCTCCATAAATCCAGACCCATCTACAACGGCCGCCTCTCCATTAGATAAAAAGTAGCTAATCAGTTTGACACTATCCTCCTTGTGGACAAACTCAACCATATTCAAAATACTATCGGGGTACCAATACTTCCACTCTCCCATTTTCAGTCCTTCCTTATAGTATCCCTTTTCTTTGGGATTTCCGGAAGGGAAAAATGACTGCAGCAAACTATCTGGTCTATCCCAATCAAAGTATCCCTCGGTTTCCAGTTGACCATTCTTATAGAACCTTTTCACGGGTCCATTGAGTCGACCTAAAAAGAAGTCAGACTGCTCCTTGATGGCGCCGTCGCTGTAGTAATATTTCCAAGTTCCATGTTCCAATCCTCGACGATAAAGTCCTTCGGAACGCTTCACTTTTTGATCCTTGTCCCAAAAATCGATGAAGGACTGATCTTGCGAAAAAACATCTTGCGTGCCCAGAAGGAAGAGGACAACAATGGAGAAATAAGATAATTTAAAATTCATTCCGGAATCCAAGTGTTTGAGTTTTTAAAGTTGGCCTTTCCCGCTAGGCAAAAAACCTGAAAGGCCTAAGACTTCTGCACATAACGTCGTTTGCAACGACCAAAGAAGAGATTGAAAGCCTTGACATTGTAACGATTGAGATTCCAGTTTATTAAGCTTTGTTAACAGGAGAAATTAAACAAGCAATATGCCTCTATGTTAAGTGAATCTTAAATCCATTAAAAAACAAATCCATGATTAAAGACCTGAGTAAATTCTCATTTTTTCTATTTTTAAGTTTAACATTGGTAATGACGTCTTGCGATGACGATGACGACGAAGATCCGCAGGTAAATCCACCATCAGGGCCAACACAGAATATTGCGGAATTGGCAGTAGCCAGCCCACAGTTCAGCATCTTAGTAGAAGCTTTAACAGCCACTGGTTTGGTTGATGTAGTTGCCGCTGATGGCCCTATGACCGTATTTGCACCGAATAACGATGCATTCAACGCGTTTTTTGACCAAGCAGAATTGACCGACGACAATAATGACGGTAGTCGTGTTGACGAAGCTGCAGCAGCATTGGGTGTAGATGCAGTTTCTCAATTGTTATTATACCATGTCATCGCCTCTGAAATACCAGCGGCAGCAGTAACGGTTCAAACTTACGTTTCAACATCAAGCACGAGTTCACCAGATGGTGACCAACTTTCGTTGTTAGCTGAGCCAGCAAACAATACTGTATGGGTAAATGGTGGATCTGGAAAAGGCGCTACAGTCGTAGCAGCAGACATTTTCGCTACAAATGGTGTGATACACGAAATCGATGGTGTTCTCGAATTACCTTCTGTTGTTGACCACGCTATTTTCAATTCTAATCTAAGCGCTTTGGTTGGAGCTATTGTAGCTACTGATCTTGTTGAGACTTTAGAAGGGTTTGACGCTATTACAGTGTTTGCTCCTTTAAACAGTGCGTTTGAGGCTATTCAATCAACTGTAGATGGACTTACCGTTGAACAACTTACTTCTGTTCTTACTTACCACGTTGTTGCCGCGCAAGTTCGTGCAGAAGACATCACTCCTGGTGCAGTTGCAACTGTGAATACTCAAGAAATTACAATCGCTATTCTAGCTGATGATGTTACAGTAACTGTAACCGACGTAAATGATGGTGTCTCTACAGTTCAATTGACTAACATACAAGGAACAAATGGAGTCGTACACGTCATTGACGAGGTGCTTGTTCCAGTTCTTTAGATTCTATTTAATACCTAATTCAAAGGCCCGCCTAATCGCGGGCCTTTTTTGTTTTCATCAAAAGATGCGTAAACCGATCGTTCGATAAAACTTTTAAGTATCCTTATAGGTTGATTGATTCGCTAGATTAGCTCCTTATGAAAATCCTTATCTCAGGTGGAACGGGCCTTATTGGTTCTGCATTGACAAAACTGCTCGTCGCGAACGGGCACGACGTCAGCCACCTATCCAGAAGTAAATCATCAGATAATAAAGTTGCGACGTTCGTTTGGAATCCTTCCAAAGGAGAGATGGACGATGTTGCCTTAGAAGGGGTTGAGGCAATTGTCCATCTGGCGGGAGCAGGCATAGCCGATGGTAAATGGACGGAGCAGCAAAAGAAAATCATCATAGATAGTCGAGTTGAATCTGCCAACCTTCTTTACCAAAAGGCGAAAGAGCACAATCCACCACTAAAGGTATTCGTATCGGCCAGCGGAATCAGCTACTACGGATTGGACACAACGGAAAACATCTATTCTGAAAGCGATTCTCCCTCGAATGACTTTATCGGAAAATGCTGCGTGCTTTGGGAGGAAGCGGCCGACCAATTTTCTGAAATGAGCCGAGTGGTGAAACTGAGAACGGGGATCGTTCTTTCTAAAAATGGAGGTGCTCTGGAGAAAATCGCGCAGCCAATAAAATTTGGTTTTGGAGCACCGTTGGGCTCAGGAGATCAGTGGGTGCCTTACATCCACATCGAGGATCTATGCGAAATGTATCTGGAAGCGATTGAAAAAGAAAACTACTCGGGAGTTTACAATGCAGTAAACGGAGACCATGTTACCAACGCAGATTTGACAAAGGAGACGGCCAAAGCTTTGAAAAAACCTTTATGGCTGCCCAATGTTCCTTCATTCGCGCTTAAAGCTGTTTTCGGTGAAATGGGCCGATTGATTTTAGAGGGAAGTCGTGCTTCTGCGGAAAAGATAAAAACAGCAGGGTTTGATTTTCGGTACCGCACCCTTCGCGATGCCCTTAGCGCAATTTATAAGAGTTAATAGCTGCGGGTGTGGAGCATCTTGAGGAAACCTTCCATCTGTTCCCGACCTTCTTGATTCAAATTGGTTTTGTCCAGTTGACGTTTCGCTTCCGCGAAATATTCGTCGCCTCTATCCTGAATATCACGATCGACTTTTAAATCCAAAAAGACCTTAAGGACACGTTCAACCTTCTCGACGGGATCAGAAATTTTCCCGTTGAAATAAATGGTTTCCAGCTCTCTTTTTTGTTCATCCGAAGCTTTTTGCAAGGCTCGAATTATGAGGTAAGTCTTCTTATTGGCTATAATGTCGCCACCTACTTGTTTCCCGAAATTCTCGGGATTCCCGAAAGCATCCAGATAGTCGTCTTGTAACTGGAAACCAATACCTGCAGCTTTTCCAAAAGCGTAGATAGCTTCGCACTCATCGTTATCAGCATTTGCTAAAATGGCACCCATTTGAAGGCTACAGCCCAATAGCACGGCTGTTTTCAAACCAATCATCTCGATGTATCGCTCTTCGGTAACAGCCTCCTCTTCTTCAAAATCCATATCGTACTGCTGGCCCAGGCATACCTCGGCCGAAGTACGGTTGAACAAATCCAAGAGCTCGGGAAGCCTTTCGGCTCCGCAAAGGGCCAATTGCTTATACGCCTCGATCACCATAGCATCGCCTGAGAGAATCGCGGTACTCGTATCCCACTTTTGGTGCACCGTTTCATTGCCCCTTCGCAGAGGGGCCTCATCCATAATGTCGTCATGAACCAAGGTGAAATTGTGGAATATTTCTACCGTTAATGCTGCTGGCATTGCTTTCTCAACGGAACCGCCAAAGGCATTTGCGGAAAGCAAAACCAAAGATGGTCGAATGCGCTTTCCTCCCAAGGACATAATATACTTTATAGGAGTGTGCAGATTATCTTCTGGTAGTTGGGAAGTGTAGCTGGCTATCTCGGAGTCGAGAAGCGATCGCAGTTGATCGAGTTTGGAATTCATTTAATCAAATTAAGCAGGTACTGTCCGTAGCCGCTTTTAACAAAAGGTTGAGCTATTTGGTTGAGTTGGCTGGCACTAATAAATCCCTTTCGGAAGGCGACTTCTTCGATGCAACCGATTTTTAATCCCTGACGGTCTTCGATGACTTCAACGAATTGACCAGCAGCCATGAGGGAGGAGAAAGTTCCTGTGTCCAACCAAGCCGTGCCTCGATCCATCACTGACACTTGCAGTCTACCCTTTTCTAAGTAAGCTTTGTTGACATCGGTTATCTCGTATTCACCACGTGCGCTTGGCTTTAAATTTTTGGCGATTTCCACCACATCATTGTCGTAGAAATAGAGGCCTGGAACCGCGTAATTCGATTTGGGTTTTTCAGGCTTTTCTTCAATACTCAAGGCCTTCATCTCTTCGTCAAATTCTACGACGCCATATCGTTCAGGATCTGAAACGTGGTATGCGTATACGATTCCACCTTCGGGATTATTGTTTTCTGAAAGCAGCTCTTGCAAACCGTGACCGTAGAAAATATTGTCGCCAAGAATCAAGGCTACTTTGCCATCGCCAATAAACTCCTCGCCAATCACAAATGCCTGTGCAAGGCCATTCGGGTCTTCTTGAATAGCATAAGTGAAGTTACATCCCAAGCGCTTGCCATCTCCTAACAGTCTCTTGAAATTTTCATTGTCATGCGGTGTAGTGATGATAAGGATATCGCTAATCCCAGCACTCATTAGGGTGGACAAAGGATAATAGATCATCGGCTTGTCGTAAACAGGCATAAGCTGCTTACTCACCGAAATAGTCAGTGGGTAAAGTCGGGTTCCTGAGCCTCCAGCTAAAATAATACCTTTCATTTTTGTAAAGCTTTTGTGATTACTCCGATTTTCGAATCTCCAGTTCCTCCAACTCGATGTCTTCTTCTTCGTTGATAATTTCCAAGAATGGTTCTCGAAAAGACTTGGTGACCAAGCTGCGGTGAAACGAAAGCAACAGACTTGGCAATAAGACCAAGTTGGAAATCATCGCTACCAATAGCGTTACCGAAACCAGTGTTCCGAGGGCCACGGTTCCACCAAAACTGGAAGCAGTGAAAACCAAGAAACCAAAGAAGAGAATGATGGATGTGTAAATCATGCTCACTCCCGTTTCGGTGACGGCATTCAAAACGCAGGTTCGAATATCCCACGATCTGGTTTTCAATTCCTGACGATACTTTGAGAGAAAGTGAATGGTATCATCGACGGAGATTCCAAAGGCGATACTAAACACTAAAATAGTAGAAGGCTTAATGGCTACCCCAAAATACCCCATCAACCCTGCTGTAAAAAGAAGCGGTAATAAATTTGGGAATAGTGAAATGACCACCATTCGAGCAGAGTTGAATAAGAGCGCCATCAAAATGGAAATAACAAAAATCGCAATGGCCAAACTGATAAATAAATTCCGCACCAAGTAATCGGTCCCGTTCAAGAAGACAATACTCGTTCCCGTAAGGGTAACCTTGTATTCGTCGCGCGGAAAAATCTCATAAACCTTCGGTTTAAGATCTTCCATAAGAGCGTCCAGCTCGGTAGTACCGATGTCGGCAATCTGAGCAGAAATACGCGTAACGGTTTGAGTCGAATCAAGGAACATCCCTGAAATCTTACCTGCGTCAGACTCATTACCTCTGAGGTAAGGCCCTACGAAAGATCTTTCGTAATTGGAAATCAAACTGTATCGATCTTCCAGCCCATTGTAGTATGCCTGTTTGGCAAATTTAATGGCATCAGTTATGGCAAGCGACCGTGAAATCTCTGGGTACGCCTCCAGTGTTTTTTGGAGCCTTTCAATTTTTTTAAGGGTTTTGGCCTTGGTGACTAGACTGCTGTCAAGTGAATTGACCAATATCTCCAGTGGCATTACTCCTGCAAAATTATCTTCAAAAAACTTGAGATCGGTAATGATCTTATCGTCTTTTGGTAAATCGTCCACTATGTTTCCTGTCGCTTTTACTAAAGTGGCGCCATAAATGGAAGCCCCGAGTATCACGACAGTTCCGATATAAACCTTTCGGCGGTGGTTGCTTACCAATCCGTGAAGGATCGACACTGCCTTATCTACCCACTTTCGGTCAAGGTGTGCAACATGTCGCTCTCTCGGCGGAGCGATAAAGCTGAAAAGGCAAGGGATGATGATCAGCGATAGAATGAAAACACCTAGAATATTGAGCGAGGCAACAATACCAAACTCTTGAAGAATGGCACTTTGGGTAAATATGAAAGTCGCAAAACCCATTGCCGTAGTGGCATTGGTCATGAATGTGGCATTACCCACTTTGTGGATTACCCTGCTAAGCGCCTTAATCTGATTCCCGTGGAGACGGTATTCCTTATGGTATTTGTTCAGCAGGAAAACACAATTGGGTACACCGATTACGATAATCAATGGAGGAATTAGCCCCATCAATGCACTCAGCTGAAAGCCCAATAAACCTATTGTTCCAACAGACCAAATCACGCCTATGATTACTACCAAAAGGCTGATAAACATGACTCGGAAACTCTTAAAGAAAAGGAGCATGAGCAGGGCAGTCACCGCAGCGGCAAGGCCAACGAACATTCCTAGCTCTTGCTTGATTTTGGCCGTTTGCTTGGTTCGGATATAGGGCAATCCTGAATAGTGAACTTGAAGTCCCGTATCATCAGAAAATGCTTCAACTACTTCTTCCACTTGCTCCAATACCGCTATTCGTCTGCTGCTATTAAATGCCGCTCGATTTACGAAAAGCATCATCAAGCTCGCGCCTGTAGAGTCATTGTAAAGTAAGTTTCTATAAAAGGGGAGGCTGTTGATTTGCTTTTTGAGGCTGTCTACTTCTTCTGCAGATTCTGGTCGTCGCTGCACCAGTTTTCGAACATCAAATTTCTTTTCTTCGTCATTCTTCTTCAAGGTGTAGAGATGCGCTTCCGAGAAAACGCTGTCTATTCCATCAATGGCTTTGAGGTCGTAACCAAGAGTATACCACTTCGAGAAAGTCGGGTAAGTATGTAGATTTTCTCCTTGTACGCCAAGGACTAAAATATTTCCGTCTTCAGAAAAACGATCAGTGAAACGGTCATACTCTACCTGAGTGCTGTCATCTTTGGGAAGAATCCCACCGAACTTGTAAGTCATCGTCACCGTTCGTGCTTGAAAAGCCATAAAAACAGTAACTACCACAACAACAACCAATAACGCAATTCGATTGCGCAGAATAATCCCGGCTGTTTTTTCCCACATGTATTGCTTGTCGTAAGTGAGGAACAAATATAATATAGAATGGTAAACAGCTGAGGTATGGCGGCTATCTTTGCCAAAGAATGCTAGCGGACTTTCATGAAACGAGCTATTTACTGAAGCACCTGACAAGGCGTCGTTTCCAAAATGCGTGGAAATTGTATCGATCCTTTCGCGGCAGTAGACGTATTGGCCCTCCTGTTTCGCACCCAATGCCTATCGCTCTCTCTGTAGAGCCCACTACTGCCTGCAACTTAGGATGCCCTGAATGTCCCAGCGGCTTGAAGCAATTTACCAGGCCCACGGGAAATTTAAAAGAAGGACTGCTCGATCAGCTTTTAGACGAAATCGGTCAAGACTTGGTCTACCTCACTTTTTACTTTCAAGGCGAGCCATTTATTCACCCCGACATGAATCAGCTCATTGGCAAAGCGAATAGTAGAGGAATCTTCACGGCTACTTCCACCAACGCGCATTTCATCAATGAGAAGAGTGCCGAAGGAATCGTAAAGTCAGGGCTGAATAGATTGATCATTTCCATTGATGGAACGACTCAAGATGTCTACGAATCTTACCGCAAAAAAGGGAAACTTGAAAAGGTGATTGAGGGAACCAAGATGATTTTGGCCAAACGAAAAGAACTCAAAAGCACTTTCCCGAGAGTATACTTCCAATTTCTTGTGGTCAAGCCAAATGAGCACCAAATCGAGGATGTAAAAAAGCTTGGGAAAGAACTTGGAGTGGACGGAGTTCACTTTAAAACGGCCCAGGTTTACGATTATGAAAACGGAAACCCACTCATACCCACTATCGATAAATATGCCCGTTATCAAAAGAATCCCGATGGGAAGTGGGGAATAAAAAATCTACTCGATGATCAATGCTGGAAAATGTGGCACTCGGCAGTGGTTACCTGGGATGGGCGAGTTGTCCCATGCTGTTTTGACAAAGATGCTACCCACCAAATGGGTCAAATTGGGAATGAAAGCTTTGCGGATATTTGGCAGGGAGCGACCTATTCCAATTTTAGATCGGCTTTGCTTCGATCGCGGAGTGAGATCGAGATCTGCAAGAATTGCTCAGAAGGGACGAAGGTCTGGGCCTAACTATACTTCCAAGAAATTCTTGAGGATAATCTTTCCTAGAGGGCTCAAAACACTCTCAGGGTGAAATTGAATCCCAAATACTGGCAGTGTTCTGTGGTTCATTCCCATGATTTCTCCTTCTTCATCGCGACAGGTCACTTGCCACTGATCTGGCAAACTTGCACTATCGACAACCCACGAATGGTATCGACCCACTTTACATTGGGCTGGTAAACCACTGAAAAGAGATTCTTGTACTTCTATGAAAAGGGAGTGGGAAACGCCGTGATGAATTTCACTCAGGTTCTTTAACTTTCCACCAGTGGCTTCCGCCAATGCTTGATGACCTAAGCACACACCTAAAATTTTCTTTTTTAGCTTAATGGCTTCGAAAATAAGAATCAATAAATTCTCAGATTCGGCGGGTAATCCAGGGCCTGGAGAAAATACGATGAACTCATATTTCGCCAATTGAGAAAGGGACAGTTCATCGTTTCGGAAAACATCTACATCCTCGTCA
>JBLIEU010000075.1:0-10073 GCA_047633195.1 Cryomorphaceae bacterium
AATTCTGAGAAATGAGCTTCAGTCGAACACGGCTAATTTCAAAAGCTCGATGAGCTCTTTGCTAGGCATTAGCATCACATTCAACTCAGGCGATGGAGATTAAAGAAGCGGCTTGACCCAAAATAGAGACGCATATTTTAAGCTTACAGCTTATTTGGAGCAATCGGTGTCGATTGCTCCTTTGGTTTCATTCAGGATTGCCTTCGGAGTGGTCATGCTTTTTAGCACCCTTCGCTATATGTCGATGGGATGGGTCGACACTCAGCTTATCGATCCCATTCTTCACTTTAGCTATTTTGGATTCGACTGGGTAAAACCTTTGCCAGGCATTGGGATGTACTTTGTTTTTTCTGCCATGGCTATTGCGTGCACCGCGATTATTCTTGGCTGGTATTACCGTTTTTACGCAGCGCTCTTCTTCCTTTGCTTCTCCTACGTAGAGCTAATCGATATCACTTATTACCTCAATCATTACTACTTCGTCAGCATCATTTCCTTTATGATGATTCTGGTTCCCGCCAACCGCTGCTTCTCTTTGGATGTAAGGCGAAGTCCAGCATTAGAAAGGAAAACCGTTGGAAGGTGGTGCATCCTAATTTTCAAGTTGCAGATCGCTATTGTGTATTGTTATGCAGGTCTAGCCAAAATCAATACTGACTGGCTACTGGAAGCCCTACCCCTTGCCATCTGGCTGCCCGCAAAGTCGAGCGTTCCAATTATTGGAGCAATTTTCAAGTATAAATTTACGGCATACCTATTCAGCTGGATTGGCATGCTGTTCGACACGATCATCATCGCGGGTCTGCTTTTCAAGAAAACACGGTGGCTGGCCTATATCGCCGTTGTTATTTTCCATTCCTTAACGGGAATCCTATTTCAAATCGGCGTCTTCCCTATTGTGATGATTTTTGCCGTCACCATTTTTTTCTCCGACTCTTTTCACGGGCTTATCATCGATGGGCTTACAAGATTCTTTAAAGGAAAAAGAGACGTGACAATTGCCACGAATGATCTACCTTCAAAAACTTCTAAATCAAAGCTTCTCGTCCCCTTCCTGATGATCTTCTTTATGTTTCAGCTTCTTTTTCCGTGGAGGTATACACTTTATCCGGGAAGTCTATTTTGGACAGAAGAAGGCTACCGTTTTTCATGGCGAGTGATGCTCATGGAGAAAGCGGGAACGGCCACATTCTTTGTAAAAGACGGTGACGAAGGAAGGGAAGGTTCCGTGGTGAATCACGAGTTCCTCAACTCTCATCAAGAAAAGCAAATGGCCATGCAGCCCGACCTGATTCTTCAATATGCTCATTTGCTAGAAGACCACTATAAGCAGCAGGGAATGAAAAACCCCAAGGTGAGAGCCGAAGTTTGGGTAACACTAAACGCGAGGCCTGCGCAACTCTTAATCGATCCTGAAGTCGATCTGACTGCGAAAACAGATCGCTGGGCTCACAAAGATTGGATTTTACCTTTTAATGAGAATGAACTAAGGTGAGCAGGCTCTGGACTTTGATATTGGGCATCTTAATGACCACGGCACTTCTTGGCCAAGACCTCGAAGTGACAGGAACAGTTTTTGACAAAAAATCCGAGAAAGGCATTGAGAAAGCGATGGTCTTTGTTCGCGCGCTCAATATTCAAACCTCTGTCGATAAGAATGGCAGCTACAAAATCACCTTGCCCGCAGGCAAGCATAGGATAGAGGCCTTTAACTTGGGCATGAAATCCAAGGCAATTGAAATCACCCTCGCACAAGACACGTTGGTCGACTTTTACTTGGAATTGCTTGCGACCGAATTGGCCGAATTTGAGATTAAATCGGGAAGAGACCAAACGAATGGAATAACCAGAATGCGCTCAATCGACGGGATGGGAATTTATGAAGCCAAAAAAAACGAGGTGATCATCCTCGACGACTTCGCTGCCAATCGTGTCTCGAATACAGCGAGACAGGTCTTCGCTAAAGTTCCGGGGCTAAATATCTGGGAAAGCGACTTTGCGGGACTTCAACTAGATATTGCAGCGAGAGGACTCGGCCCCAGCCGCACCGCAAACTTCAACACCCGCCAGAACGGCTACGACATGAGCGCCGATGCTTTGGGTTACCCCGAAAGCTACTACATGCCCGCGCTTCAAGCGGTCGATCGAATTGAAATCGTAAGAGGAGCTGCCTCGCTCCAATACGGAACTCAGTTTGGCGGAATGCTCAACTTCAAAATAAAAGAAGCGCCTGAAAAACCTTTCGAGCTTAATGTGGAGCAAGCTGTTGGCTCTTTCGGACTTTGGAATTCCTTTGTGAGTGCAGGAGGAACAAAAGACAAACTGGATTACTACGGTTACTACCAATACCGCCGTGGTGATGGCTGGCGAGAAAGCTCGGGTTTTGAAGCACACACGGCATTCGCAAGAATAGGCTACCAGGTAAACGAACGCTTGAAACTGGGTTTTGAATATTCTTACATGACCTATGAGGCCCAGCAGCCAGGTGGTTTGACTGATGAACAGTTCTTTGCTGGAGACCTTGAAGGAGCCAATCGAGATCGAAACTGGTTCAACGTTAATTGGAATTTATTTGCCCAAACCATCGACTACCAGTTCTCGAGTATGACGCAACTGAACATCAGAACATTTGGTTTGATTTCTACGAGAAATGCAATGGGCAACTTGGTTCAAATTGGAGTACCCGACAATCCCAATGAGAATCGAACGTTGATTCGAGATGATTTTCGGAATTTTGGTTCTGAAGCGAGACTCCTCCATCGATACAAGGTTGGCAGCAAGCACTCGGCAATGGTGGTCGGGGCTCGATACTACAATGGACTTACCGACAGAATGCAGGGAGACGCCAACAACGCCAGCACGCCTGACTTCGATTTTTTAAATCCAGATGACCCCGAAGAGTTTGACTATGAATTCCCCAGTCAGAACTACGCCTTTTTTGTAGAGAATCTCCTTCACATTACTTCGAAACTCAGTGTAACGGCTGGCCTCAGGGTGGAACACATTCGGACAGACTCTGAAGGTACTTGGAAGTTGAACAGGTATGATTTTGCAGGCAATCTCATTTCTTCGACGGCAAATGAAGACGCCTCTTCAACGAGCCGCTCCTTTCCTCTTTTCGGAGTTGGCGTAAGCTATGACATCAAAGAGGATCTGAATCTCTATGGAAATATTTCACAGAATTTTCGATCGATCACCTTCAGTGACTTAAGGGTGGTCAACCCAAATTTCCAGTTGGATAGTCTCATTACCGATGAGAATGGGTACAATGCCGATATCGGAATTCGAGGAAATCTTGGAGATTGGCTCAGCCTCGACGTGAGTGTGTTTCTCATGCGATACAATAACCGAATCGGCTTGTTCGAGTTGCCAGGAAGCACTACACTCTTCCGAACCAACATTGGCGATTCGCGCCACATTGGTATTGAATCCTTCGCTGAGATCGACATATGGAATCTCATCAATAGCACTCAGAAGCATTCCAATCTTTCACTCTTCTTAAACCTGTCTGTTACCGACGCTACTTACATAGAGTCGGATATCACAGCCATAAAAGGGCGACAAGTAGAGTACGTGCCTAATGTGATGTTGCGAACGGGCCTTAACTACAAGTGGAAGGATTTTATGGCGACGTATCAATTCTCCTATTTGGGAGAACAGTTCTCGGATGCCACCAACTCCACGTTCAATCCCAATGCTTTAACTGGGATCATCCCATCCTATTATGTGATGGATCTTTCCTTAGAGTATAAGCCAAATCGATTCAAATTTTCTACTGGAGTTAATAACCTCACCGGCGAGGAGTATTTCACCCGAAGAGCCGAAGGCTACCCTGGCCCTGGAATTATTCCAGCCACGATCCGTAGCTTTTATTTATCTGTTGGCTGTTCATTTTAAGACCTTCAGCTCGATGCTCGATTAACGTCAAACTCTCGTTAATTAGGTATTTACCCCCTCTTATTGCGGAGTAATTTTAGATTACATTTACTTCAAACCTAAATCTAACATGCTTATCAAGCCGCTTATTACTTGGGCAGATTTCGAGAAGTTGGACATACGCACAGGCACTATTATAGATGCCATTCCATTTGAAAAGGCCCACAAACCTTCGTATAAGATTTACATTGATCTTGGCGATTTCGGGATACGGAAAACAAGCGCTCAGATCACGGAACTCTACGACACCAAAGACTTAATTGGCAATCAAGTGATCTGTTTGATCAATCTACCTCCAAAGCAAGTAGCAGATTTCAAAAGTGAGTGCTTAATCATGGGGGTTTACACAAAAAAAGGTGTAGTGATTCTTAGCACGGAGCAAAGCGCTGGAAATGGATTGCCGATAGGATAAGTTTACCGCTAAGGTCTTTTTTAGCAAGTCACGTCTCAATACCCAATACCACTTCGATACTAAGTACTCAATACTAATTATGCATTCAGCATCACTGGCATCACTAACATGAGGATGTCCTCACCTTCATTTTCAGAACCCATAGGAACCAAAATACCCGCTCTATTCGGAGCGCTTAACTGAAGCTGCACATCAGAAGTGTCCAAGTTGTTCAGCATGTCAATGAGGAATCGGCTGTTGAAGCCAATCTCCATATCGTCACCTTCGTAGCTGCACGTCAAACGCTCATTCGCTTCATTGGCAAAATCAAGATCTTCGGCAGATACAGATAGCTCGCTTCCGCTGATGCGAAGACGAACTTGGTGAGTGGTTTTATTCGAGAAAATAGACACCCGACGAACAGAACCAAGAAGAGCTGTGCGCTCCACTAACATCTTGTTCGGATTGTCCTTTGGAATAACCGCTTCGTAGTTGGGGTATTTTCCATCGATCAATCGAGCGATCATCACCGTATCGTCAAAAGAGATTTTAACGTTGGTATCGTTGAACTCCATTTGAACGTCAGACGTTGTATTTCCCAAGGCACCTTTCAAAAGATTCAAAGGCTTCTTAGGAATGATAAAAGTCGAATTTTTGTCTGCTTTCGAGTCGGTGCGCGTGTAGCGAACCAATTTGTGCGCGTCGGTAGCAACGAATCGAAGACCCTCTTTAGAGAATTCGCAGAAGATGCCCGACATAACTGGTCGAAGATCATCGTTTCCTGTCGCAAAAATAGTTTTGTGGATAGCCTCAGAGATCACGTCTGAAGGAATGTTAACGCTCGAGGAATCTTCCATCTCAGGGTTTCTCGGAAATTCATCTGCCGAAAACCCAGCCACTTTACTTTTACCGTAGCTGCTTGAAATTTCAATTCCAAGACTCGCTTCATCGATGGTAAAGGTCAAAGGCTGCTCAGGTAAAGTTTTCAAATAGTCCAACACGATACGCGCTGGTACGGCTATAGATCCTGTCTCTTCGGCTTTCACCGAAAGGTTAGTAATCATAGTTGTTTCCAGATCACTCGCCGAGATGGTGAGTGAATCTTTGTCAATTTCGAAGAGGAAATTGTCGAGGATCGGAAGAGTATTATTGGATGCAAGCACACCGCTTACGGTTTGTAAGTGCTTGAGCAGTTCGGTACTAGTGACGATGAATTTCATGATAAAAACACGTTTCAGCCATTGTGGCGTGTCGACAAATATACGCGATTAAGACAAACGCTTAAACCACTTTTTTGAACAGAATGTGAACATTATTCTTTGGAAATGAACGCTCCTATTGGAGCTTGGAATTTATCCCATACAAACCTTTGGGCCAGAGCCAATTCTCCGTCGTTATAGGTTCCATAAACCCGTCCACGATCAATGACTAAGCTGTCACTACTAGCCATCTCATCATAATCGGGAGCTTCTTTGGGCCAAAGCTTTATCTCGTGATTACCCGATGAATCTATGACACGAATAATCTGAAAGGGGGCGGTCGACCTAATTGAATCGATTTGAAATTCGGTCAAACCAGTTCTGTAATTTTCGAATGCCATCTTTTTGTAGTTGAGCATGTAATCCTTCAGGGTAAGCGTGTCAAAAACAGCCACGGGCGTATCATCTCCTGTGAAAAGTTTAATTTGATTTCCACCATCATATTCCACTTTGAATGACGATACTTGATCAGTTGGGTACTCTACTTCGATCTTATCCAAGTTCATATCGGGATAAGCCAGAAGCAGCGTACTTCGCCACTCGTTCTCATCGAGAAAAAACCGCGTGTTCAGCATCCCGATAAAGCCCTTCATATCCATAATGAAAGGAGCTGATGACTTTCCATTCTTCGGGGTTTCCAGCAGCATGTACGTCCCTTTTTTGTCCATAGTGGCATGCCCGACATACCAAGTCTTTATGAGCTCACCGTCTAGGTCATAAATCTCTACTTTCTTGGTAGAGGATGCCATCACCGTATTCACCTGTTCTTGCGCCTCACGTGGAACAGGCCGTTGGATATAGATATTCTTAAACGTGCGCAGAAGTGTTTCAACCGCATCTTCGCGGGCGGGGTATTCTCCATTGAGAATCCACCTCCCACTGCCTCGAGTCACTATGACGATACGTCCCGATCGATCGGCGATCAGAATCTTCCCAATTGAGGCAGTGTCAGCGATTGCAAAATCGCTTTGCTCAGCCCCTTCGCTTCGAAAGGGATCATTGGAAGTAGAAAGATAGAAGGCGATACCGCCGACAATAGCTACTAATAGAAGCAATAATGTGATTTTCTTCATTGCGGAAAATTATTTTTTAGAATATGCTCGCTTTCGCCAAAACCACTGTCCCAATCCAAAAAGGATAGTGATCAAGATTGGCAGACCGATGTTCAACATTTGCCATTGCTCCCGTTCTCGAAGGACTTGCTCATCGTCCAGCTTTCGCAAGGCGATAGTTCTAGAGCGAACGTTGATCAACGTAGCATCACCTAGCAGAAAGTTCATCGCATTGATCAAGAACTCTGTATTGCCGTACATCTTACGTCCCAACACGGCATCAAAGCCAAGTTCACGAAATTTGGTTCCATCGTTGTTCACAGGATTGGCTGCAATATCGCCGTCGGCAATAACCAATTGCCGTGTGAGCGTGCTCTTATCTCTGAAATCCAATAAATTCTGGTTCAAGAAATTTGGCGGAAGCCTGTTGGCAAAATTCGATTCGAACTCCCCTTCTAGCAAAACGGCGACAGGTTGCTTCGGTCTATTGGCACTTCCGAATTCTGGGTCAATTGAAACGATGTTAAAACTCACCCTTGCCGGTGATTTCAAAATTTTGGTGAATTCAGAAGTGCTTAGGATAACTTTCTTGGTAATGCCAGTAGCCTCTACTGTATCAAGGCTGCTAATGAACTCTGACAATATGGGATCTACATTGGCCACAATGGGATGCGATACATCGGGGATCAAAATGGGTTTGTAATACCATGGAAATAGCTCAGCGCGCTCATTGCCAGAAGGCCCCGTCAAAAGAGATATAGGTGCGCAGGTTCTGTCCAATAGAATATCGCGGTTCAATCTGACGCCGTAGTTAAAAAGAAGATCATCGAGATTGGTTCTCAAAGGCAAGGCCATCGTGACATCGCTGGTCAGTAAACTATCCATAGACACCTGCATGGCGTCTACCATCCAGACCACCTTTCCACCCAGCATCACAAACTGATCTATGATGTACTTGTCCTGTTCGGTAAATTCCTTAGTAGGTTTTGCGACGATAATCGCGTCATATCGGTTGATTCGTTTACCTGCACCTGCCACGTTTCGACTCAGCGAGTTTACCATCCCACCGATATCTACACGATCTACCTTGTAATGTTTCTCCAACTCGTTTTGAAAGCTGCGTGTCTCCAAAGAAGATAACTCGCCATGCCCTTCGATAAAGGCCACTTTTTTAAGCCCACTTTCGCGAACCTGATAAATGGCATTTACAAGACTGTACTCCAAATTGTTAATGGTGCGATTGACCATCTGCGCATCGGTCGTACGCTGTTGGTTTTGCAAAATTTGAAGAGGAACCTCCTTTTCTCGGTAAGAAATCAATGCGCCTGGAAAGACTATTTTCTCGGTAACCCCGTCCTTTTCTCGAATTTGTAAAGCCGTGTACTGAAGTCCCTTTTTGACCAATTCCCCGTACATCTCTTCACGAGACTTTCGGTCTTCGGCTTCACTGGGATTGATGAACTCGTATTGAATCTCATCGCCCGCGTAGGCTTTCATTTCATCGAGCTTCTCTCTGATAGATTGACGAAGCCGCTGGTAATCGGCAGGAAAATCTCCATCGAGAAAAACCTTCACATAAACCACTTCATCCAGCTCTTCCAATAAACGGATGGTAGATGAAGTAAGGCTGTGTCTTTTTTCTTCGGTAAGGTCGAATCGTTGGAATTTAATCGTGCTTATGAAGCCTATCAAAATCAGTAGGACTATTCCCAGTAGAGTTTCAAACCAAACCTTAGATTTTGAGGTTATGCGTCGGCTCATGCTATTCGTCTGTTTTTCAGGATTCCGCGAGTCAAAATGATAAAGATTCCCGAAAGGACAATGAAGTAAACCACATCTCTGGTGTCGATGACACCGCGGCTCATAGAATCGTAGTGCTCTGCGATAGAAAGGGATTGAATGAATCGATCGAGGGAACCGAAGAGGTCGAAAGATGCAATTTGATTCAATCCGCTATAGCAGAAGAAACAGAGAAAAAGAGCGATGATAAAAGAGACAACTTGATTGTCGCTAATGGCAGAGGCAAAAATGCCAATTGCGGTAAAACCAGCTGCAAGAAAGAAGAGACCTAGGTAAGAGCCCCAAGCACCACCCATGTCTACATTTCCTTCGGGATTACCCAGTTTCACAACGCTGAATAAATAAATCAAAGTGGGTAAGAGTGCTAGAAGGACCAATGCCACTCCCGCAAAATACTTTGCCAAGATGATAGCAGAGTCAGTCAGTGGCCTCGTGAATAAAAGCTCAATGGTGCCTGTTCTTTTTTCCTCAGAAAAAGAACGCATCGTGATCGCAGGAACGAGAAACATAAACACCCAAGGAGCCACATAAAAAAGAGTATCAAGAGTAGCATAGCCTTGATCCAGAATATTCAAATCTCCAGGGAATCCCCACATGAATAAACCAGTGAGCAAAAGGAAAACGGCTATAACGACATAACCAATAACAGAACTCAAGAAACTTCTTAGCTCTTTCTTAAAAAGTGCCCACATGAATTATCGTGAATTTTAATCGCCAAAGATAATGGAATAAACAGGTGGAGAAGAACGATCGGCAAGTCGGAAAGCGTGCGTGAATCGAAAACGTTTTGAAATTCTTAACAGGACTTGAAATGGTAGTGGGCAGTGGGTAGAGGGTATTGAGATGTGACTTGCTAGGAAAGTGCTCCTCAAATTCTGAAAACATCGGGACTAGCCAAAAAGATTTGCACAGAGGACGCTGAGATTTTTTAACGCTTAAAACTCGATATTTTGAGGTCGCAGAGAATCTCAGCCGAGATTGATAAGGGATAAGAGAGAGAAATAAGTTTAGCTCTCATAAATAAACTCAGGGCTTTGAGCTTTGCTTGTCCCTTTTTCTCTGTGAGCTCTGTGCCATCTTTTAGGTCTTAGCGGTTAAGCAATGTCTAAACCAACTCAACTAAAGGATCGAGTGACCAAGCCCGAGCTGGTTCTGCAAAAAGCTTTTTAATATCTCCCCAGAAGTTTATAAAAATTTCTGAAGATCGATAGGCATTGAGAGCATCAATACTAGACCAATGGCTGTAAGTAAGAATCATGCCTTTGTCTTTTATCCCATTGCTTATTTCGAGGTAGCTGCAACCCTCCATGCCTCTCACTTTGGGGGCAATTGCTTTTAGCTTTTCTAAGGCCAGAGGAAGCTTTTCTTTTTCAATCTTGAGCTCTACTACGCGAACGATCATTGGTCTTACTTAACGATTGAAATAACGCACGAGAAGCACGACAATGCAGAATAAGAACATGAAAATTGAGATGCGATTGATTCCGTGCATCATCCTCAGATTGACATTATCCTTACCCTTTTTAAAAAAGGTAGCAGGATTTAAATAGTTTAAGAATTTCTTTAAAAACATCGATTGGTATTCTGTGTTTGAAGGATCCAAGGTAACCATTCAGTAGATTTGTTCTTTCAATG
>JBLIEU010000076.1:0-9600 GCA_047633195.1 Cryomorphaceae bacterium
TTTCAGTACACGGATGCGAACTATACCCGCAGCCTTGTTCAAACTTCTACAGGAGTAGAAAATGACCGTTTTCAATTTTTCGTCAACTTCTTTAGCGAACAGGACGCCAAGAATCAACCCCTCCAGCAAGACTTAACCGATGAGGACAGGGTTATTTTGAGCAATGCGGGAGACAATCCTCAATTGGCCATTGCTCCTGGATTTGAGGAAGTATTTGAATACAGCAATGACCGCGTCCTATATACCTTGATTGATACTCTCGGTTTCGATTCGGTTTTTGTGCGAGTCACCGCTCCCACAACGCCACTCTATAATGTCAGCTTTAGCGAGGTCGGCCAAGGAAACGGAGACTATGAGCAAGCCGGGTTTGACGCAACCGGTAGAATATTTGGCTGGGTAGAACCAACTGTCATCGGTGGACAAGTATTTCGCAATGGAGATTACGCTCCCGTGCGCCAACTCATAGCCCCTAAAAGAAATCAACTGCTTATGGCAGGAGCCAATGGGAAATTTACCGAAAGAACATCGGCAAGCATAGAAGGTGGCTTTTCCAATGATGATCAAAATACCTTTTCGGAAATCAGAGACAATGACAATTTGAGCCACGGCTTGTTTGCTAAAGTTGAGCACGCTGAACCTCTATCAAAGAAACCTGAAGCAGCAGAAATATTTGGTAGGACAATGGTGGAGTCAAGAGGGAAAAACTTTAGACCGATTGAACCATATCGCTCAGTTGAGTTTACCCGCAACTGGAACTTGAATGACAGCCTCGAAAACAACGCGCAAAATATCATTTCAGGTGTCCTAGGAATTAAGAAGCTCGACAAGTACAACCTGACATATTCTCTCGACCGCTTCGATGCAGGAAGCGACTACACGGGTATTAAAAACAATTTGAACGCTAACTTAAATTTAGACGGGTTCAGAGGCTGGTTTATTGGAAGTTTACTTGAAACGGAAGGTGCCATTAAATCTCGATTTACCCGTCACAAATCACTTGTCGAAAAAGACCTCTGGATTACAAAAATCGGCTTCACAGACGAACGGGAAGATAACCTCCGATTTTCGCCGGGTAGCGATACGCTCTCTTCGGCAGCTTATAAATTTTATGACTGGCAATTTTACATTGCCAACCGCGACTCATCTGACTTCGGCTATAAAGTCTTTTATCGAGAGAGGACAGATTTTGCCGCAGCCTTTGACGATTATGCCGAAAGTACGCACGCCATTCACTATGGTGCAGAAATATCCTTGATGGGCAACCCTAAAAATACCTTAAAGGCCACTGTTTCAAACAGAATACTGGAAATTGTAGATGAAGAATCCACAACGCAGGAGCCCGAAGAAACCCTTTTGATGAGAATAGAGTATGCTGGTAGATTCTTTAAAAATACAATCACGGCGAATACCTTTTATGAAATCGGATCAGGGCTTGAGCGTAGACAAGAATTCATCTACATTCTCGACCCAACAGGACAAGCACCATTTACTTGGATCGATTACAATGACAACGGAATAAAAGAACTGAACGAATTTGAGACTGCCCGGCCAGAAGATGGCGAGCGATACTTGCGAATATTTACACCCACGGATGACTATGAAAGAGCTTATTCCAACCAGTTTTCACAAAGCCTGAATATTAGTCCTGCAGGCATCTGGATGAAAGAAGAAGGCGTAAAGAAAATACTGGCCAAATTTAGCAACCAGACCGCATTCCGTATTCAGCGCAAAACACGACAGGAAGATGAGGTAGATCGTTTCAACCCTTTTGCAGATCCTTCAGGAACCGAAAATTTGATCTCTCAATCGTCAAGCATTCGAAACACCTTTTTCTTTAATCGGACGAGTTCCAAGTTTGGCGTGGACTATACCTACAGCGACCAAACAAGCAAGACTCCGCTTACATCGGGTTTTGAGGAGCGAGAAAACACCGCTCATATTATGCGCTTGCGGTACAACTTCACCGCTAAATATGGAGCTATTTTAGAACAGGAAACGGGGACGCGCTTAAGTGGTTCAGACTTCCTAGAAGGACGCAACTACTCCGTCGGCTACATTTCGCTAAAGCCCACTTTCTCATACCAGCCCAGCACGGCATTCAGGGCAAACCTTTCAGGCGCATACACCCTAAAAGAGAATGCACAAAACCTGGGCGGCGAAGAGGCGGAAATAGTCGACTTCGGTGCAGACTTGCGCTTGAGTAAAATTGAAAAAGGCACCTACTTTGCCCAGATAAATTACATCACCATCGACTATATTGGAGGCGTAAACAATAGCTTATCCTACGAGATGCTCGAAGGACTACAAAACGGACAAAACATAACTTGGGCAGCGGGAGTGCAGAGAAACTTGGGTAAAAACCTTCAACTCAGCTTGACCTACAACGGTCGAAAATCTGAAGAAACTCGATCCATCCATACTGGGAATGTTCAAGTCAGAGCCTTCTTCTAATTAGTGTCTGTCCATACAGTCCGTTACCTTCCTTCCACCATGCCGTTGGCTTGGTGGAAGGACTTGTTTTAAAAACAGTCCCTTCTACGGGTCTCAGGACATCCCATTGACTGCAGTCAAATCATTCATTTTTAAAAATTCGTGCGCGTTGTTATCGAACTTTCTAGTTCAGACTCTCGAGGGTATGGGCAGACACTAACTATTTTAAATCAAAATCTGCCCTTCCAATCAAAGCTCCTCCTTCATACATCTCTACGATGTAGTTTCCTTCGGGTATATCAAATTCTCCAGGAACATTGAAGAAAACACAAACATCAGCAGCCTCATTGGTGTAATCAAATGCGCGCTTCACAGTGTACTTTCCGCTTACTCCATCAAAATCGAAACTTTGATCATCTGTCATTTCTGGCTGCAAGACTACCCCATCTTGAGAAATAATTCTGAGATAAATGGTTTTGCGGCCTGCCTTTGCAATTCTGTTTTCTCCAATCTTGGCGCAGGTTCTTATGATCTCTGTCTTGTTCGCTCGATTCGTTTCTTTTTGCGTTCCGTTATTCCTCATTCTGAGCCCCACAGCAGTCATCTCCAATGATTGAAGGATAGAACCTGTAGCTACGATACTTTCCAAATTCTCTTTGGAGCTTTCCAGCTGCTTGGTTTTTGTTTTTGCATCAATGAGTTCTCCAGCCAAGTAATCGTTATCCCTGATCAAATCTTTGTTCATTGTATTCAACGAGTCGATGGTTACCAAATATCCTTTCATGATATCGCGCAGTGTACCCGCCTCCTTTTTGAGTTTAGAAATGATGTAAGCATCATCTTTGTGCTTATCAATTTCCTTCAGCATCTCTTTGATTTGCTCCTGCTGGGCGGTAATCTCCGCAGACAATTGACTATTTGAAACAGTTACCGTATCGTACTGTATTAGCATGTCTTGCAAATCATTCTCAAGTTGAAGTTGTTCCAACCGCAATCCTGAGATAGCATCTTCTTTGACCTCTACCGTTTGAGATTTGGTAAACACCAGAATCCCTAACACCAAGGTGGTAATGGCCAAAATAACTACTGCTATCAGAAGTTTCTTGCTATTGGAATCAGTACTATCAGTCATAGATTCAATTCTTTAAGAATTATCAAAATTACTCGTTTTTAGTATCTTTCAGTGATGAAACAGAAAACTTGGCATAAAATCATACAAAACTACAATTTTGGTTGGTTGAGTGATTTCGGCAAGCTATTCTTCCCCCCAATATGTATCGGTTGTGCTCAACCTCTCAACGCAGCTGAAGACAACATTTGTATAGACTGCCTCATAAAATTACCCCGGACGAACTATCATCGCCTCGAAACCAATCCCGTTTTCAATAAATTTCGAGGTAGAATTCAAATCGATTCCGCCTCTGCTTTCCTCTATTTCGCCCGTGGAAATTCTGCCAGAGCTTTTCTCCATCATTTAAAGTACAACGGAAGACAAGATATCGGCAAAAGGCTCGGCGCGCTATATGCCAAAGACCTTATGAACGATGGCTACACTCCTCCAGATGTCATTATTCCGCTTCCGCTGCACCCGTCAAAACAACGAATCCGAGGATTCAATCAGTGCACCTCAATCGCCGAAGGGCTGAATAAATACTTGGGAGCCGAAATCGGATCAGATTTTGTAAAACGTATCTCCAACAATTCCACTCAAACCAAAAAAGGCCGATTTGAGAGGTGGGAAAATGTAGAACGAATCTTTTCCATACCGAACCCCGAAAAAATTTCGGGAAAGCACATTTTACTGATTGATGATGTGGTGACTACAGGATCAACAATGGAAGCCTGCGGACACACAATTCTCGAAGCGGGGGCAGCAAAACTGAGCTTTCTCACACTCGCCACGGCTTAAATTTGATCTATCTTTGCGCCATGAATCGCAACTACGACCATACTCTCAAACAAATAGAAGGAGTCGTTTCAGGTGAAACTGATTTGATTGCCAACTTGAGCAATATCGCGGCCATTCTAAAAGAACTGGAAGGTTACTTTTGGGTTGGGTTCTATCTCGTAAAAGAGGGGGAATTGGTAGTAGGGCCATTTCAAGGTCCAGTAGCTTGCTCACGAATAGCCAAAGGAAAAGGTGTTTGCGGTGCGGCTTGGAGTGAAAACAAAACCATTCTCATTCAAAACGTACATGACTTTCCTGGCCATATCGCATGCAGCCCACATTCTCAATCAGAAATTGTGGTTCCGATTGTGAATAAAGAAGGAGCCGTAACTATGGTTCTCGATGTAGATAGCAGCTCAATTGGCGACTTTGGAGAAAACGATCAGCTGGCTTTAGAAAAACTCGCGAAGATCATCACCAATCTTATCCCCGTAAATTGAGGATCTTTCTTTTGATAGCCGTAGCACTGACTTGGGGTTGTGCAAAACAAAACAGTCTCACAGGAGGAGAAAAAGACATTATTCCGCCCCAAGTGGTGGAATACAGCCCTGCTAATCTTAGCACCAACTTTTCAGGAAATCGCTTCGAAATTGAGTTTGACGAATTCATTCAAGTCAAAAGTATTTCGGAACAATTGATCGTATCACCCCTATTGAGCGAGCCACCTAAATATTCGCTGAAGAGCAAAACGCTCATCATCGAATGGGAAGAAGATTTACTTGCGAATACCACCTACCAGTTCAATTTTGGAACCGCGATCTCCGACTTGAACGAGTCGAATGTCAACACTGATTTACTTTACGTTTTCTCTACGGGCGACTTGATTGATTCCCTCTCCATTTCAGGAAAAGTGCTGACCGCCAAGGATAACAAACCCGTGGCAAGCGCCTCAGTGCTGCTGTACCGCGGAGAAGCCGACAGTTTGCCGCAAACCACTCCCCCCGATTTTTTCGCTTTAACCGATGAGGAAGGACTCTTTCGGTTACGCTATTTGCCGGAAGGAGATTTTAAACTCTTCGTACTTTCTGAGGAAGCCTCCAACTACATGTACGATGGGCCTCCTGAAATAATTGGGTTTTCAGCCGATCGCATTTCGTCCGGAATACCAGATTCTACAGAGACTCAAGTCATCATTGCGGCCTTTACTGAGAGAGATACCACTCAGTTTATTGCGGGAACGGAAAAGAAGGATTACGGTTTTTATCAAGCAATTTTTAATCTCCCAACAGAGAAACCAGAAATCGTTTTTAGAGAAGGAGAAAGCGGAATTGTACTTCCAGCGCTTAATCTTCTCAACTCCACCCGAGATACATTGAGCTCATGGATTCCGCTTTATTTGAGAAAAGCCCCTATCGAAGAAATTGAGGTGTTCATTCAAGACGGTGATGCCATTCAAGACACCTCGTTCTGGTATCCTGAGGTTGACCCAAAATTTAGGCAGGAGCCAAAACTTAAGATTACCTCCAATTTGCAGCAGAAGCGGCTGGATCGATACGAAGAGATCAAAATCAACCTTTCGAATCCGCTGGAAGAGCTGGACACTACTTTAATTATAATCCTCGAAGACAGCTTGGAAATCTTGCCGCAAGCATTCAAAAAGTCCGTCAGTGGCCTTCATTTTTTTATTCATTTAGAGAAAAAACCTACCTCCGTCTATCAGGTGATCATGAAAGAGGGCGCGATTAAAGATCTCTATGGAATTTACAGCGATAGCACGAGTTTCGAATTTAAGCTTGAAGACGAAGAATACTACGGTGACTTGACAGTTACCATTAATGACAGTCTGATTCAAACAACGTCCAACCCCGTCTTTGAATTCACCAATGAGAGGGGGAAAGTGCTTCAATCCGGACCACTCAACGGAAGAAACACCTTGAAGTTTGAACAACTTCAACCAGGAAAATACAATCTACGTTTGAACTTTGATGCCAGCGGAAACGGCGAATGGGATACTGGAAATTACCAATTTGGGATACAGCCCGAGAAGAGATTATTCTATCCTGAAGAAATTGAAGTTAGGTCGAATTGGGACTTGGAAATAGACTGGACTCCCGCCCCGATTTCTTATGGAATAATATCAAACTGATCTGCGTCTAGCGCAACGGGAAACTTCTTCCTGAATTCATTCAAAGAATCCAGATCTAGGCTCGAAAAAATCCATTCTTCGCTCTCATTACCAGTTTTAGATGTAGGATCTCCTTTCGCATCAATGGCAATAGAATGGCCGCAGTATGGAACGCCATTTCCATCCTCACCGATTCTATTCACCCCTATAATGTAGCATTGATTCTCTATGGCTCTTGCCAATAGCAACTTATCCCATGCGGCTACTCTGGCTGCTGGCCAATTGGCTACATAGATTTGGAGATCAACATCGCTAGAGCGCGACCAAACTGGAAAGCGAAGATCATAACAGACCCGAGGCATGATATTCCAGCCCTTGAATTTGATCCTCACATCGGCCATTCCCTGTCTGTACACCTTGTTTTCCTCCGCCATGCGAAAGAGGTGGCGCTTATCGTAAGTGTGTTCAAGTTTGCCCTCATTTATCCAGAAAAAGCGATTGAAATAATTCCCGTTCTCTTTGGCTACAAAGCTTCCGCAAATGGCAAAATCATTCTCGATAGATAATTCTATTAGTCGACTCATGGCTTCACCACTATTCTCCTCGGCCACCTTAGACGGATTCATGGTAAAACCAGTAGAGAACATTTCGGGAAGAACAACAATATCCAAGTCCTCAGGTAGGAGTTCTACCTTCCGTTCGACCATTTTTAGATTTTCTTCAACAGACTCCCAATGCAATACCGTTTGGAGGAGGGCAAGCTTGAGTGTTGAAGATTTACTCATAATTCTCTGAGAATGGCCGCAGCCTTTTCTAAAGTCTCATCTGACTTGGCAAAGCAGAATCGCAACATATATTGCTCTACCGGTTGATGGTAAAATACCGATACAGGTATGGATGCTACGCCGTGCTCTTTGGTAAGCTTCTCTGCGAATTTCACCTCACCCATTTTGCTAATCGTAGAATAATTTAGCAACTGGAAATAAGACCCCGAAGAAGGCAATGCCTTGAAACGCGAATCCTCGATATAACTAAGGAAAGTATCTCGTTTGCGCTGATACATTGCCGCGATATTGTTGTAGCGATCAGGCACCTCAAGGTAATCGGCTATAGCAAATTGCATTGGTGTATTCACACAGTAAACCAAGTACTGGTGTACCTTTCTAAACTCCGTCATCAGATTTTCGGGAGCCAATATATATCCGAGCTTCCACCCAGTAACGTGAAATGTTTTTCCAAAACTACCCACGACCAAAGACCGCCTTGCCAATTCAGGAAATTTTGAAGCACTCCAGTGTTTTTTTCCATCAAAGACAATGTGCTCGTAAACTTCATCGCTAAGCACCAAGGCATCACTATTGATAGCGAGTTTCTCCAACTCCTTCATGTCATTCTCATCCCATACAGTACCAGAAGGATTGTGCGGGGAGTTAATGATGATGAGTCTAGTTTTGCGCGTGATAACCTTTTTGACGTCTTCCCAATCAACCTTAAAATCAGGAGCTTTGAGTTGAACGTAAACGGGTTTCCCTTGATTCAAGACGATTGGCGGCACATAGCAGTCGTAGGCAGGTGTGAAAATGATTACCTCGTCTTCTTCCTTTACAAGGGCTGTTATAGCCGTGTAAATAGCCTGTGTAGCTCCTGCCGTTACAGTGATTTCAGTGTCGGGATCGTACGTGGCCCCGTGCAATTCTTTCGTCTTTTTGGCGATGGCCTCTCGCAAAACCATTGCACCCGCCATCGGTGCATATTGGTTCTTGCCATCTTTCATATGCTTGGTGACCAGATCGAGCAAAATAGGATCGATATCAAAATCTGGAAATCCCTGCGATAAATTGATGGCACCGTGGTCTTGAGCCATTTTGCTCATGACTGTAAAAATCGTCGTACCGACTTTCGGAAGTTTGGTTGATATATCGACGGGTGAGCGCATGCTAGGTGTTTAGTTTGGGCCCACAAAAATAGTAAACCGAATGGATTAGTTGGAAAGATTTCCCGCTACAATACAAGGGACTTTAAAGGTCTCAGTCTTGCCTGCGGGATTGAAAATTTCGATTAGGATAATATGTGGGCCAATGCGCGCTTTCGAGCGATCATCCGTCGTCCCATCCCAAGTCAAAGTTCCCTCTGTTCCCAAAAGAAGATTGTTGGTAAGCCCGCGGATCAAACGGCCTGTGCTGTCGTAAATACGAATAGTAGCAAGGTAATCGGGGCCATCCAGGGCGTAATTGATCAATAGCACATCCTCAAATCCATCATTGTCGGGAGAGAATACCTCATCTTGCAATTCGAATTGTGCAGAGGCTCGGCCTTCCGGCAAAAATTGAGAATTGACATATCCAGGAGTGGCGAATCCAACTCTTTCGGAAGCCGACGACCAATTCACTCTTTCATTGGTAGGTCGGGTATAACTCAATCGTTCCAAACTCACTCCGTCAAACGTATTGAGAAGTGGGAAATGGTAGTCTTCCAAATAGTCAAATCGGTCTACGGGGTTTTCCAGAGAATCGGCCAGAATTACTGCCCCATCGCCATTATTGTAAGATGGAAGCGATTCCATCTCATGAAAATTGTCGCGGTAAGCACCGGACATAGGATACTCCTGAATGGTGGCAGTCACATCGTCGGTGAGAACCATGTGCTGGCCAGGAAATATCACCAACGGATCTTCGCTGATTACCCTCGTTGTCAAATCGGCATTTTGGAGCACCCAGTTTTTCAAGCCAATGTTCTTATCAGAGGCATTGTAAATCTCCACAAAGTCGCGCCCTGACGTCCTAGGGTTGAAGAGTACTTCATTGATCAATAAATCTCCCGGTTCTCCCGACTCAGGATTGGCAAAATCAAAAGTCTCCGTAGGCTCAATCAGGTTACCAACACAATCAGAAACCCCTTCCAACCTCAATTGATATCGGACACCGAGCTCGAGAGACTCGCTGAGTTGGATGAACAAAGAGGTATAATCAGGTGAATCGTTTATAACGGCTTCCACCCCAATTTCTGGCGTAATTGTAATATCGGTAAGGAGAACTGACAAGCTATCAATTACTTCAGAAAAGCGCACTTCAATCAAATTTGATCCTTGCGCATAAACGGCAGTCACTTCAGGTGCTACAATATCCGGCTCTTCGCTGTAGACGCTATTTTGTTCGCC
>JBLIEU010000077.1:0-9511 GCA_047633195.1 Cryomorphaceae bacterium
GTTCTCATTTATCGCCAAAAAACGGGAGATCAGAAGCTCATGAATCTAATGATCGGACTGGCCCTCGTATTTCTCACTATTACCATCCCTGTTCAGCTAGATGGTGGCTGGGTCACGCTCCTTTGGGTTGGGCAGGCTTGTGTTCTGTTTTGGATTGGAAAAAACAAGGCAGAACCCTTTTACGAGCGTCTATCGTACCTTTTGATGCTGTTGGCTGTTATGAGTTTAACCCAAGACTGGGCGACCTCTTATCACACCTCCTACGGAGGCGCCGAACAATTGCATATCACCCCGATTCTGAACGTTCATTTTCTCACATCCCTACTCTTCATTGGCGCATTCGCGATTATCAACTTTCTCCACCATAAGAGTGACTCTTCTTCCATTCCATTCAATAATACCTTTCGCAATATCATTTCGTTCGGGCTTCCCGCCGTTCTTCTATTTGCGGTTTATTTTGGAATTTACATGGAGATATCCAATTATTGGACTCAGCTCTTTATAGACTCGCGGTTAGAACTTGGTGAGATCAAGGAGTATGCATCCAGATCTGGCAACACAGACTTGAATAGATTTAAGTCTATTTGGATCATCAATTACAGCATGCTGTTTTTTACTGTTTTGGCTTTCGCCAATTTCAAGAAAATAAAGAATCAGACCCTGGGAATTGTAAATATGATCTTCATTGTCTTCGGCATATTTCTTTTCTTATCCAGTGGACTTTATGCTTTAAGCGACTTGCGAGAGAGTTACCTCACACAAAACTTGGCAGAATACTACGATGTTGGAATTTTCCATATTGTGATCCGATACATTTCCATTGGCTTTTTTGCCTTGATGATGTTTACTGGATACCAATACTTAAAGCAAGATTTCATAAAACTTGATTTGAGAACCTCCTTCAATGTCCTGCTTCATACCGCCATTTTGTGGATTCTGAGTAGCGAGCTCATCCACCTGCTGGAAATGGCTGGTGCTGGCAACTCGTACAAGTTAGGCCTCACCATTCTTTGGGGCGCCTATGCCCTATTTATGATAGCCTTGGGGATTTTAAAATCGAGAAAACATCTGCGCATTTCGGCCTTTGTCATTCTTGGAATCACCATTCTTAAACTCTTCTTTTACGACATCTCAAATCTCAACACCATTGCCAAAACAATCGTATTTGTTTCACTAGGTATCCTCTTATTGATCATTTCATTCTTGTACAATAAATACAAGCAAACCATCACCGATGAAACTAAACAGTAGAGTCCTGGTCATTGGATGGTTATTGGATGGTTATTGGATGGTTATTGCTGAAAATGCTCAAGCAAGAATGATCCGCTTCGAAATCATCAACTAAAGTCATCATTTCAAAATAACATGGAAATAACCACAATGAGAAAACTCATCCTCTACATTTCATGCTCTCTCGATGGTTTCATCGCCAAACCAGGAGATGACCTGAGTTTCCTCGATAAGGTTCAAGTGGAAGGAGAAGATTATGGATACCATGATTTTATCTCTTCTGTAGATGCGGTGATCGTTGGCAGAAAAACGTATGACTGGGTGATCGGTCAGGGCTATGAGTATCCTCACAAAGACAAAGAATCATACATCATTACCCGCGAGGAAAAAGCCAAGGATGGAAACATTACTTTTTACAACGGAGACTTGACAAATCTAGTAAACACACTAAAAGCCAAACCTGGAAAGAATATATTTTGCGATGGAGGCTCGGCCGTGGCCAATATGCTCTTCAAGCAGGATCTAATTGACGAAGTCATACTTTCGGTTATTCCAGTTATTCTAGGCAACGGCACTGCTCTATTTGAAACTGGAATCCCAGAAAAAGAACTCGAGTTGGTTTCGAGCCAATCTTTCAAAACGGGCCTCGTGCAGCAGCACTACAAGATGAAGTGATTGTCCCATTTCCTTTGCGGCTTGTGCGCAAATTCTGTTTAACACGCACCAATCGCTAATGCCTCGGAGCATGAAGCCTAACAGAAGTTTTAAACTTTGTGAAGTTTATGTTTTATCCGAATTAAGTCGAGCATTCCAGCTGATTGATCCCTATCTTTGTATTAGTGAATTCAACCACAATACTTTATGTGCCGAATGTACTTTCTGCTCATCTTCATTATTCCTGTAAGCCTTTCGACTTTTGGTCAAGAGTCAGGGGAGGCCCTAATCCCTATCAATAGCACAGAGCAGCAAGACAGCGATATTTTCAGCAGCGCTAGTTCATCCAAAGAAGATCTTATCCATCCCAATCCCTCTGAAGGTGTATTCCATCTAAAATCTATCACAGCGGGTGATGACATCAGCGTATTTGATGGGACAGGAAGAATGGTATTCAATACCACTGGGGGAGAAACAAAGATGAAAATCGACATTACGCACTTGGATAAAGGCATTTATTTAGTGATTGTTCGCGATCAGAATAAAAAGCTGAAGATCAACCAAAAGGTGATGATTAAGTAAGCTTCCTAAAAAGGTATACTCGGCTAAAATTCAATTTCTACTGAATAAATTTCTATTGATTCCAGTCATCCGTAGCCTTGATGAAAACTGACTATTCAATTCATTCGCAAGACGAACTAACCATTTCGCTTCATTCCATTGGCATTTCCACTTGGAATCAACTCACCACATACATTAGTAAACTTCCTTATGGCAGAAACGAGAACCGTGAAGACGTAAGCCTCGTTCTTTCTGAGAAAAAAGGTACTTGCAGTTCGAAGCACGCTCTGCTCAAAGAACTAGCAGATTTCAATAATGTGCCAGACGTCAAGCTTATTCTAGGCATTTACAAGATGAATAGAGCTAACACACCTGGAATAGGCGCTGTGTTGGAAGACCATTCCATACCATATATCCCAGAAGCACATTGCTACCTGAAGGTTAAAGGGAATCGATTTGATTTCACCAGCAAGAGTTCCAATATAAAATTGATTGAAAAGGACATCTTAAAAGAATTAGAAATCAGCCCCGATCAAGCAGCCTTATTCAAAATATCCTACCACAAGTCATTTATAAAGGAGTGGCTGGAAGAAACAAAATTTGACTTTGCGTTTGACGATATTTGGAGGGTCCGTGAGGAGTGTATCCACGCCTTGACTCGGTGAGGATGCCAAAAAGATCCTATTGCAGATTTCCAATGATCACTCTTTTCGATAAATTGCATCTTAATTTCTGCATGATACAAAACCTTCAGCGTTGAATTACCACAACAAAAAGTTCCGCCCCATCTCCAATACTGAAAACGGAGAGGTATCAAGTGAACTGATCTTTCACTACTGGCAAGAAGGGAATATACTGACTTGTACTTACCACGGGAAGAACATCACCAAAGGTCAGCTCATGGGCTTGGTGGATGATGATGGCAATATAGAAATGAGGTACCACCAAGTAAACCGCAATGGAGACTTTATGACTGGTACTTGCATATCGGTTCGAGAAATATTGGATAGCGGAAAAATTCGTTTGCACGAAAAGTGGCAGTGGACATCTGGAGGTGGATCAAAAGGAGAATCCATTTTAGAAGAAATATGAATTTTGATCACTTCACCTTTTTAACAAATAACTGTGTAATACCTAGCCTAAATTGAAATGAAGATAAGCCTATTGCTTCTTTCTGTAATGCTAATGCTCCTCTTGTGAATGCCAAGGTGTGCGAGTTGATGACGTAAAATCGGCAGAGGAAAAAACCGAACTTGATGCGGAGGAAAAATATGAAAAGTAGAATCAATATTCCGTTGGCATCGAACTCTACGGTGTCTTTTTCGAGTCGCATTTTGATTCGGACACCCTATATTACCCTGAGGGTAGTATCAGACTATCTGATGAAAATGGTATTGTCCAAGACATTGAATTCGATGAGTTTGGCAATTACATCGTTTTTATGGACTTCGACCATAGCTATGAAATTAGATATAAGTCACCTGAGCACCACACTAAATTCCTAACGATTGATACACGTAGGATACCTCAGTCATTGATTGGGGAAGGCTACTATATGCCGACCGATATGAGTTTAGCAAAAAATGAAAACGAATTGGTTAATCAGTTGCTGAGCCAAAACCCAATCGGAAAAGCTCTTATGGATATCACAGTCGGAGAGTTCGACTGGGATTTGGAGTATACAGATTCTTTGAAGGCAGTGGTAGAGCAATTGGAATCTGTAAGTCCTCTTCCTTAAAAGAGAATTCATTTTTTCCCTATCTTGATTTCAGAATATCCGTCGATGGGAGCTATCTCACATATGAACCAATTGTACCGCGAGAATATGCAGCAGCTGCGTTCAAGTCGCTACAATAAGAAAGGGACTGGGAAGTTTTCGAAGCCAAATTCATACAGCAATTATAAAGGTAAGCTCAAAGTTCCCGAATTAACATTTCAGGAAAAAACAAAACTCAGGCGTCAAATTGAAGAACGCAATCGTTCCCAGAAAAAACGTTTGATGATCGGAGCCAGCTTGGGAATTATCATGGCTGTGACAGTTGGAGTGTGGTTTATCCAAGAAATACGGGAAGCGACCGCAGTTGAAACCGCAGACAAAACCTTGACAGCCGAGGAAACTATTCAATACCAAGAACAAGAATATGAGAATTACCTATCCTATGGCGATGAGTACTTGAACCAAAGCCAATGGTACAATGCCGCTTTTGAATACCGCACCTCTTTAACATTCAATCCAGAAAGCGAAGAAGCGCTATATCGACTCACCTATTCGTTAATGCGTCTATGCGAAACAGAAGACCGCGAATGTGATGAGGCCCAACAAAGGCTGGAAGAATTAGAAAAGACTGACTTTAAACCCTAAGACACCAATGAATTAAGACTGAGGTGGGAAGGGATAAATCAGCGCAAGCCATAGATGGCAATTGTGATATTTTAGCAATCCACCCCCCTATTCTGCTGTTAATCAAGAGAAAATAATTTCAATAAAAAATAGTATCAGATAGAATTTGTAGTACCTTTGGGGCCTATAATTAAAATTTATCATGAATAAAGGACAAGTAAAGTTCTTCAACGAAACCAAAGGATTTGGATTTATCATTGAAGATGACAGTAAAAAAGAGCACTTCGTGCATGTTTCAGGTTTGATCGATGAGGTCAGAGAAGGTGACGAAGTAGAGTTTGACCTCAAAGAGGGCAAAAAAGGTTTGAATGCAGTCAACGTAAAAGTTGTTTAAGTCATAAATATCCTTTAAGAACTAGGCCCGTCTCGATACCGAGACGGGCTTTTTTGTGCCGTAAAACTTCGAGAATGTATGAGATGTCCAATTCACCATGTTCATCCGCTAATTGTAAACCGCTTTAGTTCATAGATCTAACCATCAAATAGGGAAAAACCTCAAAAAAAATAGGGTTTTACCCCCCATCCATTTTTATGATTTGGCTTCAAGACTTCATAAATTGCCTTCCAAGGGAAATACCCGTTGGAAATGGAAGGAAACGAAACAACAGCAATATTGGCAGGAATGAGTGAGGTGGAGATGGCTTTTTATGCGAAGTACAAGCTGAACCATCACTCAAGAGATAGCAAGAAGAAGCTGATTCACACCTTGGAGGCAAAGGGCTTGACAAAAAAAAGAATAAAAGAAATTACCACTTCAGAGGTCTTTAGCAAAAGTCACCACGATCGCTCTTGCAACCGTTGTGGCAGCTCAAAGGTTTACCAACATAAGACTGATAGTGAAAAGAAGAAAACGCATTGCCTAATCTGTGGCTTTGTTGAGGGCACGAAAAAATCGAAATTCAAACTCTTTGAGCTCCTATTTGGAGTTTAGAAATTCTGCCAACCTCATTACCAAATCATCGCTTGAAGGCTTCTCTGGGTCTGAATAAACTTCGAGATTCCTCATTCTATCCGCTGGCGCATCCTTGAGCACATGATTCATTCCTTCTACCACATATAATTCGGATCCTATGGCTGCCTCATGCAACAGTTCTGTTTCACTCATTGGGACTTGGATATCTGTGGTGCCAATCACGGCCAATATGGGTTTGCCAAGCTTTGCGAAAACATCTTTTGGCTCAAAATAAAACCAGGATATCAGAAAAGGCTGACTGCTCTTTCTGAAAATCATGTTCAAGGAAGGTTCGGGTACCGAGACCATAAAACCTGCTTTGAGGGAGTCGAGCTTTGGGGTGGCCGCCAGGGCCATTAAGGGAGATTGAGCTTCAAGTTGTGTTTGGATAACTTCATTCGCAGAACTACTAATCCCAGCAAGAGATATGAACTTCTGCACTGCGCTATCGCCTGAAACCATTGCCCCCACTAAAGAACCCTGGCTATGTCCGATCACATAGATCTTTTCAAATCGATCATCTGACTTGAGCAAGTTAAGCCACGCCTGTCCATCGGTCACAAAGTCATCAAAGATTACGTCTTCTTCCCTACCCTTGAATGCACTTTTACCAATTCCTCGCTTATCGCACCTCAGACTTGCAATTCCGTTTTCAGCAAGACCTTCTGCCACTATCTTTAATGAGTTGTTGGTATACTGCGCCCCTGAATTTCCATTTCTATCTGTGGAGCCCGATCCTGAAAAGAAGAGAGCCACTGCCTTGGTAGGATTATCTTCCGGTAGCAGGAGGGTACCCGAAAGAATCGTAGAATCTGTTTCTACAGTGAGCTCAATTTCACTTTGCGCAAAAATCAAAGATGAGCTGAATAAAAACAAAATGATCAGGCAAATACGCATCGAGGTTCAAATTTTAACTAAAGTTAAATTTAACTTCGCTATCAGAGACTTCTTCAAGCGGGCGGCCTTCAGAGGCCATCGATTCACAAGGAGATGCAATGTCATATCTACCTTTTTAACTAAAGAACGAACCGCCAAATCAACTTCGCCAGAATCGTTCCTTGTTCTGGATCAATCTTACCCGATTCAGTATCATAGATTTGATTAACAATCAGAAAGAAATCCGTTCCGATTTTCGGGATAACCTGAAGACGGAAGTTGACATTTAGCTCGTCGTTTGCGGTGTTCCATTGATTCAATAGCGAGCCAAACACATTGGGTGAGAACGCGTACTCTATTCTAGATCCAACCAAATCGGTCTCGAAATTACCGTTGGGTAAATCGATAATATTCTTTTCGTAGCGAAGATTTATATTGAAGTTTTTGGTGGCTCGCCAAAGCAAAACCGTTGTGTTTTGGAAAGTCGTCCCTGTGTAAAATTCGCCAAATTGAAATCGGGTGTCCAAGCTTAACTCTCTTCCTTTGAAAGTCCCGAAACTTGCACTCCATGCATCCCACCAATAGGTCTGCTCAGGAATCACGACACCAGGGAAAATCTCAAAATTTTCAATCAGCCCCTCGGCACGATTTAGGTAACTGAATGAAACAGATTCTCCCTTTCTTGTGTCAAAGGCTAGGAATCTCAATTCGTACTCAAAAGACTGCAGTTGCCCCGTATCATCATAGAGTGTATAAGTAACCGTTCCAGGCGAAAAGTTAAATTGCCGTATCCATTTGAGGTTCTTTTTCGGACGTGGTCGCAAAGCTACGGTAGCAAAGTACTCCTGGAAATTTGATCTTCGTTCCAAACCTACTTCTGGCTCAAACGGAGTCGGGCTGCGCTGGATACTGGTGAAAATGTTGAGCTTATCATTTGGGTATTGAGCAAATGCGCGGTAAGCCCAAGCCATATTGTCATAGCCTTCATCGGTATTATAGGTTTGAATGAGGGATCCTCCGATATCCAGGTTTCGATCTCCCAAAAATCTCGGAGTGCTGAATCGACCATTAATTCCCGTAGTGGTGTGCCAGCGTCCCTCGCTAATCTTGTTGACGGTCATCGCCCCTATTACACTTTGCTCTCCTACGTCTTGCCTCCAACTCGCAGTGGTAAAGTTGGTAGATGGCGTCGTCTCATCAGCAGCCGTTTGGATGCTCATCAAACCCAATGTGCTGTTCTGCTCTTTTCCCAAAAGCCTTCCTCCTGCTATTATGGGAACCGTTTCAAAATTCTCGTTTAACCCAATCTTACGTGTGTAAAAAGGCACGATCCTATTGCCTCCAAAACCAAAGTCGAAAAAGTCATTTCCTTCGAGGAAAAACTCACGTAGCTCAGGAAAGAAAAGCGGAAACCTTGTGAGATTGATCTGTTGCTGATCTGCTTCAACTTGAGCGAAATCAGTATTAAAAGTAAGGTTCAATCGATACGATGGCGAGAGCAATGCGTTGATATCTCCACCTGCATTAATGACTCCATCTTCCTCTCCGTCTATCGACTCAGCTCCACCAAGAAGGTATGGCTTCACTTCAATGAATCGCTCATCTCTCAGGCTTTTCAAGCCACGGAGTTGACCCGCTTGATTTACATCAGTAATGTCAAAGTTTCTGCCCCATCCTTGCCAGCGTGATTGCTCCCGCTTTCGCCTTATGTTTCGTTCAAAATTAATTCCCCATATCTGCTCCCCTTGTTCTGGTCGGTATTTCAATGCGAAAAAAGGAATCTTAAACTCGGCAAACCAACCCTCGGCAGTTCGTGTGGTGCGGACGTCCCATACCCCGTTCCAAAAGGCATTGGTCGAGCCACCATTATTGAAAACTTGAAGATCTGCCCTTGCAGCATTTGGATTGGTGACAAACATGAACCCATTCCGCTTATCGAGGTAGGTGTCGATGATTACAATGAAATTGTCATCGAGGTTATAGTCGAAATCGCGACGCAGTTCCTTTGCAACAATTTTATCCGGTTGCGAGTCGTAAGCCCAAACACCTATGTAGAGATTTTCCTCGTCGTATAAAATGGCTACTTCCGTTCTCTCGCTGGCAGGTTCGCCTAATACCAACTCTCTTTGGGTAAACTGATCTATCCTTTCCGCGTTTTTCCACGCGTCTTCATTCAACTTTCCATCCAGCTCTATACTCGCCGTCGTGGGAAGCGCGTTTACTGAATTGCCAGTAATGCCTTGGCCAAATACATGATCTGGCAAGAGGCTTAAACAGATGAAAAGAAGTAAGGCTCTTTCGAACATGGCCGCGAAGATACCCAAGTGTTGGTAATGGAGATGCCGTAAAACCAGCTTCAAACTCGAACAAGTTTATTTTTAATTGCGTCGCTCTAAAGATAATCTTGTCATTTTTTGGACCTTTGCCATTCTTTTAAGTTCCATTTTATGAAGCCTTTCTCTATTCTATTGCTACTTCTACTTTTTTCGTGCAAATCAGGAAAAGATGTTTCGACTTTGGAGCAAGACAATATGAGTCCTGAACTAACCGAATTGGTAAACCTACTCATCGAAACCGATTACATCGGCACGGAAAAAGTTGGTCGTTCTCCAGAACCTTCAGCTGCCTACGCAAGTCGAGAAGCGCTACTTTCAATGGCATCAGAAGAAGAGCTTTTGCTACTTACCAGTCATCCCGAAGGCGAAGTAGCTGCGACGGCTTTTGAAGGATTGATTAGGCGGCATTACAGTGATTTAAAAACAGAATTACTCAAGCTGAGTGAGGGCGACCGAAAACTTAACTTCCTCAAAGGAGACATCGCTTTCACCATGCCCGCT
>JBLIEU010000078.1:0-9448 GCA_047633195.1 Cryomorphaceae bacterium
AGGATATTGCCAAAGGAATAGTCAAATTCTTGGTTGACGTTTACGACGAAGAAGGAGAAACCGTAGCCATTGCGACTATTCTTACCATGGTAAAAAAGAAGAACCAAGAATAAATGGAGTTTAACATAGCTGCCCTTCTAGCCCCCGAGAATCTCGTAGCACTCGGAACATTAACCGTTTTGGAGATTGTGCTGGGAGTGGACAATATCTTATTCATCTCAATCATCTCGGAGAAGCTTCCCAAAGAACAACAGCCAAGAGCTCGAGTTGTGGGATTGGCACTTGCCTTAATTTTCAGACTCGCCCTCCTATTCGTGATTTCGTGGTTGGTTCATTTTACAGAACCAATCTTCACCCTATTTGAGATTGATTTTTCGGGAAGAGACCTTATTCTACTAGGAGGAGGTTTTTTCCTTTTGGTGAAAACCATATCTGAAATTCACAACAAAGTCGAAGGTGATGAGGAAGGGCATGGGCCAAAGGCCAAACCACGGACATTCTTGAGTGTGATAGGAATGATCATCCTTGTTGATATGGTGTTCTCATTCGACTCCATCCTAACAGCCGTGGGAATGGTAGACGAATTGTCTATTATGGTCGCGGCCGTGGTATTGGCAATGATTGTGATGCTTGTGTTTGTCAACAAGATCAGCCGCATCATCAACAGTCATCCTGGCATTCAAATGCTGGCTCTATCGTTCCTAATCTTGATTTCGTTTGTACTGATTCTGGACGGATTGCACCAACACATCGAGCGAGGCTTTGTATACTTTGCATTGTTCTTCTCACTCATCGTTGAGGCATTGAACATTCGTTCTCAAAATAACCGCAAAAAAGCCCAAACCAAATGAACCCAACTGAATACCCAAACGGAAATGTCGTTCTGACGAAAGAAAATGGTATTGGTACGATTGAATTCTTTCACCCCGCCAGCAATTCTCTTCCGAGAGCTGTCCTTAAGTTGCTCGCAGAAGCCATAACTGCAGCTGGTGAAGATGATGCGATTCGTGTGATTGTCTTAAAGTCGAGCGGAGACCGCGCTTTTTGCGCAGGTGCTAGTTTTGACGAATTGACGTTTATTAGTGATGAAGAAATTGGGAAAGAATTCTTTATGGGATTTGCCCGCGTTATACTTGCCATGCGAAAGGCGCCTAAATTCATCATAGGCCGCGTTCAAGGAAAAA
The DNA here is from genome assembly GCA_047633195.1 of Cryomorphaceae bacterium. GTDB lineage: Bacteria > Bacteroidota > Bacteroidia > Flavobacteriales_D > Cryomorphaceae > JAKVAV01. The sequence continues at coordinate 1,185 of JBLIEU010000078.1, forward strand.
CCGTTGGTGGTGGAGTTGGGCTGGCATCATCAGTAGATTATTGTTTCGCTACAAAACACGCTTCAATCAAATTGAGTGAGCTGGCTATAGGCATCGGCCCCTTCGTTATCGGCCCTGCTGTTCAACGCAAGGTTGGATTATCGGGAATGTCTCAGTTGGCGATTGATGCTACCAGTTGGAGAACTGCTGAGTGGGCTCAAAATCAAGGGTTATTTGCCCAAGTTTTTGATACAGGTGAGGAAATGGACCAACACGTGGCCGTACTTGCAAAAAAGCTGGCCAAAAGCAACTCCCAAGCAATGGAGGCTTTGAAGCAAAACTTTTGGCTGGGGACTGAAAACTGGGAGAATCTACTTGAAGAACGTGCCGCTATGAGTGGTGCATTGGTTTTAAGTGAGTTTACTAAAAATGCGATCTCTGCATTTAAGACAGGTCAGAGGTAGGAGCTCGGTCTATGGCGGTTTTTCTTTCCCGAAAGGGCAAACCTTTTAAGGGACCTAACGTATTAAGGGACTCACACGTCCCTTTATGACGCACCTGATTACAAAAATTACGTTCAAAATATTTATGCTCATTCTGGGCGTCATGATCGTAATCACTAGTTTTTTTGCCACCGTTTCATACGTTGACACCATTGATGCCTTTGAGAAAGCAGAGATGAACCACCTTAAGTCAGTGGTTAAAATTCAAGCGCTTTACTTAGAATCCATGGAAATTGAGGTTGACTCAGCAGTTTCAGCACAGGAGCAATATCAATTTTTACGCTCAAAGCTCAAGTATTATTTGACCAACGCAAATAGATTGAACGAGCTGGAGGGAGGACTTTCATTGATCTTAGTAAGAAACCAAGATGATCTGACAGAAATCATCTCTTCAGGTAGAGCATCCTCTTTAGAAAACACTGATCCAATAGTTAGATCAATTCTGGAAGACTTACCATTAACCCCGCTCGAGAAAGGTTTAGATCAGGCAAACGAAGCCGAGAGCCTCTTTTATGCCTACCCCATTGCATTTTCTGAAATCAGTACTTACCATGGTTATCTCTTTATTGAAGAAAACATTGGTAAGAATCTCACTGAAGCACGAACAATTCTATTTCGAAGACTGATACTTGCTTTTTTAACGATAGCCATTTTAGGCTTTTTAGGAAAAAGATACCTCAACAGAATACTTTGTCATGAAGTAATTGCAAAAAAGAAACTCAGCGATTACGCATCCTTAGCCGAGGCTAGAAATAAAGAACTTGAGCGGCTTTCATTTGTATTGGGAAAAAGTGAGAACATCATTCTTCTCACCGATCAAGACGGAAAAATTGAATGGCTCAATCAAAAGGCAAAAAGCAAAAACAACTTCAGTGCAGAAGAACTTAAGGGATTCATCGGTCGTGAATTGGCAGAAGTGAGTCACCATTCGAAGATCAAAGAGGTTATTGAAATAGTGAATCGGACTAAGAAGAATTATATCTATCAAGCTAAATCATACAATCAACAAAAGAATGAATTTTGGTCAAGCACAACAGTTACTCCCATTCTAAACGATAAAGGAGAAGTTGACAATCTTCTATTCGTAGATGCTGATATCACAAAACTCAAGATGGCAGAGTTGGAGGTTTCTAAACTGGCTAATTTCACTAAAGAAAATTCCAATGCCTTAATACGTTTTGCGAAAAACGGAGAAGTGTTGTTTGCAAATGAATCAGGTGAGATACTTCTAAATGCCTGGGGAGCAAAAGCAAACGGCTTCCTAGAAAAGCAATCAATCCTCAATACAATAAGGTTAGCATCAGATCTTGAGCAGGAACAAAAACTGAATCTCGAGTCAAATAACAGTATATACAGCATCCGCTTCCACCCTGTTTCTGGTAAAGACTACATCAATGTATATGCTGAAGACATCACGGAAATCAAGCTCGCCGAAAAAGCTTACCGCGACCGGGCTTCGGTGATTGAGAAACACAATCTCAACATAACAGATAGTATCAACTATGCCAAGCGCATTCAAGATGCTATCATCCCTGGAGAGGACCATATCAGAAAGTACTTCACCAACTCCTTTTTCATTAATCGACCCAAGGACATTGTGAGTGGAGATTTTGTTTGGCTTCACGAATTAAAACCACAGGAAGAGTATCTGTTTGCTTTAGCCGACTGCACAGGACACGGTGTCCCTGGTGCTATGATGTCAATAATCGGACACAGTCTCCTTAACGAAATAGTAGAAGGAGAAAAGTTAACCGATCCAGCACTTATTCTGGACGAATTGAACAAGGAAGTGATCAAGACACTTCGACAAAAAACGGACGGAGAATCGAGCGATGGAATGGATATGAGTATTGTAAAAATCAATATTCCTGAATTAACAATCACATTTGCGGGAGCATACCAAGACATGTACTGGATGAATGGTAAACTCAACACATTCAAAGGTGATAGACAACCCATTGGTGGAAAGCACCACATTCTCGATAGAAAATTTCAAAATCAGTGTTTCAAAATCTCGAAAGGAGACTCCATTTTCCTTGCCAGTGATGGTTTCGTTGATCAGTTTGGTGGGCCAGAGGACAAAAAATTCTTGAAAAAGCGATTCTCAAAATTGATCAGTTCAAATTACAAATACAGTATGCAAGCGCAATCATTCATCTATGAAAAGGCTTTTGAGGATTGGAAAGGTCCTCATGAACAGATTGATGATATCTCCGTTGTTGGGATCAAGTTCTAGGCTTCAGCCAAACTCAATCACCTATTTCCATTTACGTTTCATTCGAGATTTATTCCAAATTTGGTGCGAAAACTCCCGATTCTGTTGGTTATTTCCCTAAATTGCTACTTGAGAAAAGATCAACCGATATGAAATCCGAAATCCTTACCCGTCTGAAGGAATTAGCCAATTCCGATGATGTGCTAGCTAACCAAAAAGAGTTTAACGAACTTAAGTCACAACTTCGAAACCTTCTTGATCACGGAATAGCTTCAGTGCGCGAAGAAGAGCCCAAAGCTTCCGACGATAACACCACTGAATCTTCAAAACCAGCAGTAGAAGACACGAAGCAGGTAACTCCTGAAAAAATCGATACCTTCGAAAAGCCAGGTGTTTCTGCTGTTGCAGAAACTGTATCAGAATCAATAACTAAGGCCAAGACTGAACCTGTTGTAGAGGCTGCCAAAGAAGAGACTCCCGAAGCAGAAACTGTATCAGAATCAATAACTGAGGCTAAGACTGAACCTGTTGTAGAGGCTTCTAAAGGTGAAACTCCCGAAGTAGTAGAAATAGTCGAAACACATGAAGTTTCTACTTTAGAAAAAACAGAATCGGAACCAGAGACTAAGACTCAGCCTAGTCAAGCACCTGAAAAAATCTCGGAATCAGAGACTTCACAAGAGCCTGAATCGAAAGGACAACAGGTAGAAGAAGCAGAATTAGAAGGACTTCAGGAGATAGGAAAAGAACTACAAGAACTCACTGATAAATTCAAAGAAAAGATCCGTAAGGTCAGAGAAGCCAAAGCGAAGCTCGAGAAAGCTACTGTCGAGGAAGCCAGAAAGATTCTCATGGAGATGAAAGAACTGGTAGCAGAAGAAGAGAACATCGGTAAAGCATTTTCCCGATTCAACGAAATAATGCAGCATTGGAAGTCTCTTCCAAAGGTGAGCAATGACGACTATCGAGAGCTAAACTCAGACTATAATAAATATGTAGAACAATTTTTCTACAACATCAATATCTATAAAGAGCTCAAAGAACTTGACTTAAAGCACAACCTCGACGAAAAGAATGCCGTGCTGGCTGATCAAAAAAGGCTTCTCGATGAGAATGACATTCGTTTACTTGAGGTAGAGGTCAGACTCAATCAAGACCGTTGGAATGAGATAGGTCCCACGCACAAGGAGGAATGGAATAAGATGAAAGGAGAGTTTTGGGAAACCACTCGATCCGTTTACAACAAGATTCAGGAATTCTATGATGGAAGAAGAAAAGAGCAAGATAAGAACCTCGAAGCCAAGAAGCTACTACTCGAAAAAGTAAGGCATATAGCCTCTTTAGAGCTGAAATCAGCAAAGAAATGGCAGGATAAATCTCACGAACTCATTGAAGTTCAGAAAGAATGGAAAATGGTTGGATTCGTTCCGAAGTCCCAATCTGGTGAAATGTGGAAAGAGTTCAAGGTTCTCTGTGATTTATTCTTTACGAATAAACGAAGACACTTTGACGATTTACGAGGCGCTCAAAACGATAACAAAGACAAAAAGACCAGTTTATTAAAACAAGCTAACGAGCTTAAAGAAAGTGAAGATTGGAAAGAAGCCTCTCATGCATTGATCCAACTTCAACAAAAATGGAAAGAAATAGGGCCCGCTCATCAAAGAGATGAAAACAAGCTGTGGCGTCAGTTCAGAGAGTCATGTGATGAATTCTTCAAAAGAAGAAACGAGCATAGGGCTGGCAGAGGCAATAGAGAGCAAGAAAGCCTTAAAGCCAAGGAAGGAGTGTTAGCCGAGCTGAGTGCTTGGACTCCCGAAAAAGGGAAGAGAAACGAAAACATAGCATCACTGAAAGATTTTGGTGAGAAATGGAGAGCTATTGGCTTTGTTCCATTTGACAAAAAGGATGAAATAGGCTCCAAATACAAGGAGCTTATGGATGAAAAGTATGGGGCACTTGATATTGACAACAATGAGCGCAAGAAAATCAGGTTTGAAGAGAAGATAGAAACGCTTAAAGAATCTGATAAAAGCGATCTTCTCATAAGACGAGAGCAGGATCATGTACGGAATAAAATATCTAAACTCAATAGCGACGTTATTCAATTTGAGAATAATATGGGATTCTTTGCCAAATCAAAAGGGGCTGATAAGTTGAAAGAGGAAGTTGAGAAGAAAGTCGATAGAGCAAAAAAGGAAATCGAATCACTGAAAGAACAGCTAAGTATTCTGAGGGATGCTTAAATCTGTTTTTAAAATTAGTATCTTTTTTTTTATTTTCACTTCATGCCAAGAATCAACTAGTCAAGACATAAAACCTCAATCATTGGTTCACGAAGGAATGTCTGCCACAGAACTTCGTGCAGTCTTAGGAGAACCTAAAGAAATCAATACAAAAAATGAGATTTTCGATGCTCAATCTATGACTAAAATGTTCCTCGAACAGTGGGTTTACGAGAAGAGGACTGTCTTATTGATTAATGATACCGTGAAAAACCCAAATCTCAATTAGGACTGTCTGTAGAGTCCAATATCTGCGTTACGACATGCCTTCGGATTTATCTATAGACTCGATATTAAACTCTCTGATCAAGTCACTTCACTTTATCAACAATCTCTTATTCGCTTTCAAGCCATGAAATGGAGCTATCTACCAGCGATAGTTGCAATCCCATAGGATAAATAGTCTCACCAATGTACAAGCCCTCACGGGGCGAAAAAATCGGCATGTGATTGAGAAGCAATCACGAAACAGTTTGCCCTTTGGATATTAGCAACAATGGAGTAGTGTGATGTCGCCAGGTCGAGGCTTGATTCGTTGCAATGAGTTTGTACGAGACTATTAAAATTTGTCAATTGAGTCGAGTGTCTAGTCCCGATATTTCCCTAGCAAGTACTTAGATCAAGCCTATAATATTGGCGATAAATCAATTCGAAGGCGTGCACAACGAAAATCAAGCCAGAGTTATGATATTGGAATTTAATAAGACGAGCCTAATTAAAGTCTGTCGATACACTTCTGTGGCGGAGCCAGATAGTTCTTTAGCAAGGCACACGTAGGTTTAAAAATCAAGGAACTGCCCCTTGTCAATAACTGTTTTTAAAAAAAGTGCAACGCCAATAACGGGCTGTATGGACAGACGTTAATTCAGGTGAAGGAGATTGATACTCTCCAAATAAGTCTCCGACTCAAAGATATTTTTCACTGCACGGATGTATTGGACTTTTCGATCGAATCTGTAGCTAACCTCTACGTAGAAACCAAATAGATCATGGATCAGAATTTTGGCCCCCACAGGTGAGTTTCTTTGATCCAGATACCTTCCATATTTAGTAAGCAGGGAGGCTTTTCCGTCAAAAGTAAGGGAGTTAAATTCAATTATGGTCATTATATCGTACTTTTCTCAAAGGTAGACTAGGTTAAAGCCAAAGTCAATTTTGAGCACCCATGTTAACATATTCCCAGACTAAACTATCTGAGGTTGAGTGTGAAAAACTTCACCCCACGAATAATTAGCTTTGACTTAATAATTACTTAACCTTGCTCCTCATAGGTTGCAATGTGATTTACTTAGCATTGCAGCTGCGACGTAGTGAAGCCATTGATTAGTCGACAAATTGACTATCAATGATTTACAAATAAGCTTTTGCATTTGAATAAATTCTACTAATGGATTATTACCTGATTCTGGTAATTGCATTGTTAATTTTAGCTGTAGCCGACCTTATGGTAGGTGTAAGCAACGATGCTGTAAACTTTCTAAACTCTGCTATTGGTTCCAAAGTAGCTTCTAAACGAGTCATTCTGGGTATCGCTGCAGCAGGGATATTTGTAGGAGCCTCCTTTAGCAGTGGCATGATGGAGGTGGCCCGAAAGGGTATTTTCAATCCCGAATACTTCTCCTATGCAGACGTCATGGTTATTTTCATGGCAGTTATGATTACCGATATCTTATTGCTCGACTTATTCAATACCCTTGGCATGCCCACAAGTACAACGGTTTCCATTGTATTCGAACTTCTCGGGGCATCCGTAGTCACAGGTCTTTTAGCCATCTCAGCAAATCCCGATGTTGCTTCTTCCATTTGGGAATTAATCAATTACGAGAAAGCTTCCCAAATCATTGCAGGCATCTTTCTGAGTATAGGTGTAGCATTCACTATCGGTGCGATTGTTCAGTTTTTTACCCGTCTACTTTTTACATTCAGATTTGAGGAAAGACTCAAGAAATACGGGGCTCTTTTCGCTGGGTTTGCAATTGCCATTATCGTATATTTCATGCTGGTGAAAGGAATAAAGGGTGCGGCATTTGTCACCCCTGAATTTGCTGAATCTGTTAGCAACAGTGGGTTATCTATTGTGCTGATCACTTTTTTCGCTTCTGCACTCGCCGTATTCTTACTGGAACGCATCTTTAAAATCAACCCATTAAAAGTGGTTGTTCTTCTAGGAACCTTTTCCCTCGCAATGGCCTTTGCAGGAAACGATTTGGTCAATTTTATCGGAGTTCCAATAACAGGGTACCAATCTTACTTCATGTGGATTGATTCTGGACTTGCTGCCGAAGATTTCATGATGTCGACACTCTCGAAGGCAGTCTCTGCCCCACCCTTGATGCTTTATGGAGCTGGTATTATTATGGTTCTCACATTGTGGTTTTCGGCGAAAGCCAAAAAGGTAACTGAGACTTCGGTGAATCTGGGTGCTCAAGGAGCGGTAGACGAGCGTTTTCGACCCAACATTCTTTCAAGAGGTATAGTTAACTCGGCGAATTCTTTCGCTGCCTTTTTCAACGGAGTGGTACCCAGAAAGACGACTACATTCGTGAATTGGAGATTCCGATCTCTCCGCCAAAATTCTGTTGATGTTCCTGCATTTGATTTGGTCAGAGCGAGCGTAAACTTGATGATAGCGAGTATTCTGATCGCTTTTGCATCTTCACTAAAGCTTCCGTTGTCTACGACATACGTTTCCTTTATGGTGGCTATGGGCGCATCTTTAGCAGATCGTGCTTGGGGACAAGGAAGTGCCCCTTATCGAGTTGCGGGCGTTGTCAACGTTATCGGAGGATGGTTCTTGACAGCGTTGGGCGCATTCACTGCTGCAGGTGCTGTGGCGCTATTTATCTACTTCGGTGGATTTTGGGTAACTCTCATCCTCTTTTTTGTCGCCCTCTTCATTCTGGTAAAGTCAAACATACCCAAAGCGTCAAAGGAGCCTGTTAAGAATGAGAAGTCTGAAACTCATAAGAAGAGCTAGAAGCCCTGTTCCATGTACTCCTCGTACTTCTTCTCGTCGAATTTGAATAACCTTGGCTTTCGCCCGGGACTTGTGGTGTCTTCATGACCCTCGGCAGTTAGGATACCGAGCTTCGTAAGCTTTTTTCTAAAGTTCCTTTTGTCGAGTGGACGATTTAGAATTTCTTCATAAAGTTGTTGCAATTCTGTTAAGGTAAACTCCTGTGGAAGAAGCTTAAAGCCAATTGGCCTATTGACAAGTCGGCGTTTCAGTCTCTGAGAAGCCAGAAGCAGAACATCATTGTGGTCATATGCCAAATGAGGCAC
>JBLIEU010000079.1:0-9188 GCA_047633195.1 Cryomorphaceae bacterium
CAGGACCTGAGAAGATATCCATGAACATGAATTCCATGAGGTCAGGTGTTACTAGATTCGTTGGAAGGTTAGCCCTCAGAACATTTTGAGGATTCACTTTAATTCGAATGATCGAAGCATCCAATAAATCTTGCGAGAAGTAGTAGACGTCTTTCTTATCGAGTTGCCCTTCGATGGCCAGCAAAAATTCAGGGCTTTCAGTGAATTCGATAATTTCTTCAACTGAATAACCCGAAGCGTACAAACCTCCAATAAGGGCTCCCATGGAAGTGCCCGTGATGTAATCGATTGGGATATTGTTTTCTTCTAGAGCCTTGATGACGCCGATATGCGCCAAACCTGCTGCCCCGCCACCGCTCAGTACCAATCCCACTTTCTGGGCCTGAAGTACACATGTAGTGAGCATAAAAATCACAAGAGTGATCACTGATCGCAGTCGGATGCTCATTTTCATTGGGATAAAGCTACTGTTTTAACTGTGCATGAATCAATGGAAAACGACTCAATTTTGACCTTAGTTTCTTAAAAGACGTGAAAATTCTTTTAGGTAGTCTATCGACTTGGCTTGACGAGAACCATACCATGAGAATGATTCACCATCGACGAGCAGTGTTGGTATACCTAATGCCTTGCAGATCAATTCACGGTGTTTTTCTTTGAAGGGGTAAGGCTCTGAGCTAAGTAAGATGAAATCAGGATCGAGCGCTTTGATTTGGTCGGAGTCCACTTCGGGATAGCGAAACCCTCGCTCACCCCAAGTGGACATGACATTATCAATACCCAGATGAGACATTAAATCAGAAATGTAGGTATCAGTACCTGCGGCCATATATGGCTCCTTCCAAATCAAATAAAGTGCTTTTGGTCGCTTTTCAAGAAGTGAGATGGACTTAAATCCTTCTGAAATGATGTGAACGAGCTCTTGAGCTTTCTTGGTAAACCCTCCAATTTCACCCAACCTATTAATGAGATCGAGGCTTTGAGTTATGGTAGAGACGTCACTAATAAAAACAGGGATACCTGCTTGGATAAGTCCTTCAACCGCTGTTTTGGTGTTTTCTTCTTTATTGGCGAAGACCAAATCAGGCTTGAGCTTTTTAACCAAATCCACCTTTACATTCTTGGTGCCACCAACTATAGAAGTAGAGTCTAGATTCTTAGGATGAATACAGAATTTTGTCTTTCCAATGACCTCAAAACCCAAGTCGTGAGCCAATTCAGTTATAGAAGGGACCAAAGAGACCACCCGAATCGGTGTCTCGTCAAAGCATAATTCTCTTCCTGCTTGGTCGAGAATTCTCATGACTATTGAAGAGAGGAAATGAGGTCATGGCGAGAAATGATGTGGTAGTTGTCCTCATCAATTTTTACAATTACTGCCGTACTCTCTTTGTTAATGAGCTTAGTGACCGTTCCGATTTCCTCATTGCTTTCCACAATAGGGAAAGGCTTGTTCATTGCGTCCTTCACTTTAATCACGGCAGTGTCTACTCCATCGCTGATCAGCTCAAACAATTTTCTTTCTTCAATTGCTCCAACAAAGGTTCCATTGTCCTTTACGGGAACTTGAGAAATGTCATACTTCTTCATTTTCGCAATGGCATTGCTCAATGGTTCTCCAGAACTTATTGTTACCAAGGGTTGATGAATATGCTTGTTAACCAAGTCAAGCGCGGTCTTATTGAGAACGTTCAAGAATCCACGGTCGCGCATCCAGTCATCATTGTAGATTTTCCCGACATAGCGCGATCCATGATCGTGGAAAAGTACCACTACCACGTCGTCTTCGGTTAGCTCGTGCTTCATTTGCTCGATTACTGCATAAGCCGATCCACAGCTATAGCCGATAAGTAAACCTTCTTTTCTTGCCAAATCTCTCGCGTAGAGCGCTCCGTCTCGATCGGTTATTTTCTCAAAATGATCTATTAGACCAAAGTCTACATTCTTCGGTAGGATGTCCTCGCCGATTCCTTCAGTAATGTAAGAGTAGATTTCGTTTTCGTCAAATTCTCCTGTCTCGTGGTATTTTTTGAAAACGGAACCATAACTATCGGCACCCCAAATCTTGATATTAGGATTTTTCTCTTTCAAGTATTGTCCCACGCCAGAGATGGTGCCTCCTGTGCCTACTCCTACTACAAAATGAGTGATTTTCCCTTCTGTTTGCTCCCAAATTTCAGGACCCGTTCCTTCGTAATGAGCTTTTCTATTGCTCGGGTTGTCGTACTGAAAAGGGTAGTATGAATTTGGAATTTCTTTGTTCAGCCTTTCAGCAACGCTGTAGTACGATTCAGGATGATCAGGAGCCACGTTGGTAGGACATACGAGCACTTCCGCGCCCATAGCACGTAGAATATCCATCTTCTCTTTGCTCTGTTTATCACTCAAGGTGCAAATGAGCTTGTACCCTTTCACGATGCATGCTAGAGCCAAGCCCATACCTGTATTTCCAGAAGTACACTCTATAACCGTTCCTCCTGGTTTTAGCCTACCGTCTTTTTCGGCATCTTCAATCATTTGCAGCGCCATGCGATCCTTGGTGCTGTGGCCTGGGTTAAAGTATTCTACTTTTGCGTAGACTTTTGCGGGAATGTGAGAGGCAATCCTGTTGAGCTTAATCATCGGAGTTTCACCGATGGTTTCCAGGATGTTATTGTATATTTTGGAGTGATTCATGTCTAAATTTTTGCGAAGGTAAGGACTTAATTAAAGCGAATGGCCTTAGAGGGGCGTATGCCGTTAATGGCCAAAGTTGGTAGAGTCATCATAAGCACGCAGATGATAAAGACACCGACATTCAAACTCAAGATGTAGTCCATGCGCAACAAAACAGGAACTTCTGAGACGTAATAGTTTGTCGGGTCTAATTTTAAAAAGCCATAGTCTCTCTGAAGAACGCAGAATGAAATTCCGATGGCATTTCCTAATGCCATACCTACCAAAATGATGTAGCCAGCTTGGTAAAGAAAAATTCTTTGTACTGTCTCTGCGGAGGCACCGATGGCGCGGAGGATGCCGATCATTGGGGTTCTTTCCATTATGAGTATTAACAACGCAGAAGTCATATTGATCACGGAAATCAGGATCATTAATGTAATAATAACTGCTGTGTTGAGATCAAGCATTTCGAGCCAATTGAAAATCTCAGGAGACTTTTGGCGAATAGTGGTCGTTCTTAAATTATAATTGAGGTGCTGGTAAATAATTCCCTCCATTTTCCCCAGCTTCTGGTAGTCGCTGAGCATCACTTCAAAACCTCCAGTGTAGTACTTTGCACTTCCACCTGTTGTCGTTATTTCTACTTCTGATTCATCAGGACATTGGCAGTCAGAAACAGATGGTTTTTGCGATTTGAATCTAAAAAAAGCAGTATCAGAGAAAGTCCCTTTTTCTCTTGCCACCACATAGATGGTGGTATCTCCCAATAGGCAAAACTCATGAGGGCCTTCACCACGAAGAGAATCGGCACTCCAAATTAGCTTTGATCTGCCGTTGCCCCCAAAGCCATATCCTTTGAGAGCTACCTTGCCTTCTTCGCATCCCACCACTTTTAGGTTTGCTTGAAGTCCCCATTGATTAATTTTTTTGATCTGATCGATATGCACGAGAACAAACTGTTCGTCCAAATCTTGCAGCCCTGTCTCGTAAATACCTATGATCTCGAAATTTCTTTGGCTCATGCTCCCTTTAGCATTCTGGAAGTAGACAGCCACTTTTTCTCCTAATCCCGTTTGCAGCCTTCCAGCCAAAAATGAGGAGAGAATGAGTTGATCTTTCGAGTCTTCTTGCGAAAAGTCAGGGATGATTCCTTCCTTTAAATTCTTTTCGAAAAAAGACCAATTATAGTCCTCACCAACTCCTTTCAGGATAATTCCTTGAATGTTGTCAGTGGTTTCAATCACACCCTCTTTTAGCGCATATTGATGAATGCTCTCCACTTCTTCGAGCGTATCGAGCGAAGGATAAAACGGTTGATCCAATAGAAGTTTTGGCTGGCTTAAGCCTTGACCGCTTCCAAAATTGGTGATCTGAATGTGCGAGCCAAAGCCAATGACCTTCTGTCTGATTTCATTCTGAAAGCCAATGACTATGGCGACGGCCACAATCATTACGGCCATTCCCAATGCGATACCCACAGTGGCTATTCGAACAATCGGACCAGAAAGACCTTTTTGCTTACTTTCCCGTTTTATTAATCGTTTGGCAATAAACAGAGCTGTATTCAATGCGTGTGTCTTTCCTTTCCAGCAAAAGTATGAATTTCGTACTCTACATTTTGGGCATTTCACTGTTCCTTTCATGTGGAATGGCTCCTGAAGTTTCAGGGCAATCAGAAGAGTCGGGTCCCAAGGAGGTAAAAGTGCAACCGGGGATCTATGATTTTCATCAATTGTTATTGCTTATTGGCGATAGCAGAGTCGGCATAGTGACCAATCATACGGGTTCCATCGACGGCGTGCATATTGTTGACTCTTTGCTTAATTCCGGTATTTTGGTAAAAAAAGTGTTTGCTCCAGAACACGGTTTCCGTGGGGATCATGCCGACGGGGAAAATTTTGAAGATAATATTGATCAAAAAACAGGAGTCCCTGTCATTTCGCTCTACGGCAACAGCAAGAAACCATCCAGAGAAAGCCTGGAAGATGTGGATCTTGTCTTGTTTGATATACAAGATGTTGGCGCACGGTTTTATACCTACTTATCCACACTGCATTACGTGATGCAAGCCTGCTCCGAACAGAATATACCATTGATCGTGGCGGACAGGCCAAATCCTCACACCCATTACGTCGATGGACCTGTTCTCAAAGAGGAGTTTAAAGCTTTTATTGGGCTTCATCCTGTCCCCATTGTCTATGGAATGACCATTGGCGAGTATGCGCTGATGCTGAATGGCGAAGGATGGCATGAAGCCGAAGCCTGTGATTTGACCGTCTTACCCTGTTTGAATTACGAAAGAGGCATGACTTATGAGTTCCCGAATAAGCCTTCGCCTAACTTGCCTACCATGGAGTCGGTCTACTTATACCCTTCGATATGCTTGTTTGAAGGAACCAAAGTCAGCGTTGGAAGAGGGACGTCAGAACCTTTCACAATAATCGGGGAACCCGGAAATAAAAGTGGCGATTTTGTGTTTATTCCTGTGCCAAAGAAGGGTGCTTCCATAAACCCAAAACACAATGGAGTGACCTGTCAAGGTTATGATTTATCCGGGTCTATTTCTGAACCGTCAAAAATTTCACAACTTGATCTCACTTGGCTCGTAAGAATGTATAATGAAACGGATGATCGCAGTGATTTCTTTTTGGAAAGCGGATACTTCGATAAGCTCGCAGGAACCGATCAATTGCGAAAAGCTATCATAGACGGGATAGATCAGGATGCCATCAAGAAAAGTTGGCAAGAAGACCTGAATACATTTAAAGCTATTCGCGCGAAATACCTTATTTACAAAGACTAAATATTCAGATGATGGAAACGCTCATAACTGTTTTAATCGAGGCTATTCCCACTTTAATTATGGCTGGACTTGTTTTGTACATTTTTCATGAATACATGAGATTTGTGAACGAAAGAGATAAGCGATTGGCCATATTAAATTCGAAAACCAAGAGCCCTATATCTCCATCGGATACGCCAGCATCTTCGAATGATTTTGCTGTAAAGCTTCGATTGCAAGCCGCCGAGCGCTTTGTCTTGTACCTAGAGCGAATCGAGCCAGGACGGCTCGTTATGAGATCACACCAAAACGGAATGTCGGCTAAGATGCTTCAAAACGAAATGTTGAAGTCGATCAGAGAGGAATTTGATCACAACCTTTCTCAGCAGATTTACATTTCAGAAAATGCCTGGAATTTGATCAAGGGCGCAAAGGATGAGATGACTAAATTCATCACAGCTACAGGGGAAGGGATGAAACCAGATGCAACCTCAATAGACTTTAGCAGAAAGATGTTTCAAGCTGCCTCAAACGTCGAAAAGCTTCCAGGTGATGTAGCCTTGGAATTCCTCAGACACGAAACAAACGGACTTTTTTAAAAATAGATTTCTCTCGCCGTTCGATAGGTGTTCGCATGAGCTTCTATAATCACGCTTATCTTTTTTGAATAACCGCCACCCATATTGAATACAACTGGGACACCTCGTTTTTTCGTTTCCATAAAGACGAGTTCATCCCTTTTTTTGCATCCTTGAAGGGTTAAGGCTAATCGACCAAGCTTGTCTGATTCTAATACGTCGACACCTGATTGAAAGAAGATCAATTCGGGACGGACGTCAGCAATTAATCCGGGCAAAGTCTCTCGCAGCATATCCAAGTATTCTTGGTCTTCAGTACCATCTGGTAGAGCAATGTCAAGATCAGACGTTTCTTTTCGCAGCGGGTAATTTTTCTGGCCGTGCACGCTGAAAGTAAAAACCCGTGGATCGTTTTCAAATATTTTTGCGGTACCGTTTCCTTGATGAACATCGAGATCAACGACCAATATTTGCTTCAGGCCGAGTTCCTCAATGGCATAAGCTGATCCGACGGCGATATCATTAAGCAAACAAAAACCTTCACCTCGATCTCTAAAGGCGTGATGTGTTCCTCCAGCAATGTTGGCGCTAACTCCGTTTTCGAAAGCATGGTCGATTGCTTCTATCGTTCCTTGGGTGATGATCAGTTCTCGTTTAACGAGCTTATCACTAAGGGGAAAGCCAGTAGCCCGTTCTTCTTTTCTAGTGAGACTTTTGGTCAGTAGCTTGTCTAAGTATTCGCGGGTGTGAATTCGCAACACTCTTTCTTCAGAAATTTCTGGTGGATCAAAGAAGTTCTCTCTCTCTATTGTACCCTCGTGCAAGAGCTGCTGAGGGAGAAGGTTATACTTTTCCATAGGAAAACGGTGCCCTTCGGGGAGTTCATGTGCATAGTGTTTATTCCAGGCTACTTTGAGCATGTCTTCTCAACCATCTGTGTGAAAGAAAGTTTATGGATTGAATTCAACTGGTGTTTCACCCTTTCGGGAAAAGCAGCCCTCTTTAAGGGGCTACTGCCTGCATGAGGTAACCACAGATTAAGGCTCCATAAGTTCCAAAAGCATAACCCAAAACTGCGAGCAATACACCTACAGGTGCAAGAGATGGATGAAAAGCTGCTGCTACAACAGGGGCAGAAGCTGCTCCGCCAATATTGGCTTTGCTTCCAACCGCTAAGAAAAAGTAAGGTGCTCGAATGATTTTCGCCACAATCACGAGAATGATCACATGAACAACCATCCAAGTCAATCCGACCAAGAAAATAGCTGGGTTTTCAAAGACTGCCATCACATTCATCTTCATTCCAATCGTTGCTACGAGGATATAAATGAATACTCCTCCAATTTTGCTGGCACCAGCACCTTCATAGTTTCGTGCCTTGGTGAAACTCAGCGCGATTCCAAATGCTGTGGCCAATACGATCAGCCAAAAGAATCCGGAACCGAGACTGAATGTGTCAGCTAAATAGGGAGCATTTTCTTTAATCCACGGTGCGATGATCGACGATAGGAGGTGGGCCAATCCTGTAAGCCCGAATGCAATCCCCAAGATTACCATGAAGTCGGTAAATGAAGGGATCCGTTCGATCTTCTTACTGAAATTGTGCATATAGTTTTTCAAGGATTCCACGCTGGATGAATCTGCTTTGAAGAAACGATCAATCTGAGCAGATTTTCCAACTCCTAAAAGAAGAAAGAACATCCATACTTCTGCGACAATAATATCAACTGTGATCATCATGGAGTACATGGATCCCGAGATTAAATTATCCTCTCCTCTGAAAATCTCGAACATGGCAGCTTGGTTTGCTCCACCACCGATCCAACTCCCTGCAATTGTGGTCATGCCTCTCCAGACTTCGTTTGGAGCAGCTCCGCCAACGACATCAGGAGCTATAAATGAAAACAGAAGAATTGCCAATGGTCCTCCGATAACAACTCCTATGGTTCCAGCAATAAACATGATCAATGCTTTCGGCCCTAGCCTGAACACTTCTTTCAGGCTAATGCTTAGCGTAAGAAGGATCAAACTTGCTGGCAACAGGTACCGAGAAGCCATGAAGTAAAGTTGCGACTTGCCTATAAATGGATCGATTAGGCTTGAGGGTACTTCCTCATTCAAAACGAAGTTTTTAAGGTCTTTGAATGACGTTATATTGGTTAGGTCATACCCCGCAGTGATGAGCGCATCTCTTGCGGCAGCCACATCAATCCATTTGGGCGATATAATTCCAAAAGTGCTGAACAGTGAAGGGAGGAAATAGCACAATAGAAGTGCAGGAATGATTTTGTAAAGCTTAGCTCCCATGGGATGCTCGCCAAATCTGAAAATGACCAATAGTAAGCCTGCAAGAATACCAAAGGTTACAGCGTCATTGGTGATTAAAGGGATATCCGATACAACTTCCTCCATTTTGATTTTTTTGATGTGGCCCAAAAATAGAAAAACCCTGGTAGGGATGGCTATGCTACTTTATCATACTGTGAAACTCCTTTTGAGGAATATTTTTCTTTTCATTTAGATTTTCTCAGCTAGCGATTTAGCTGGCACACCTGATGCAAAAATTACTTTCAGGGAGCAGTATTAGACGGCCAATTTGTATATCGTTTCCACATCGAGCGCATATTCCAAAGTTTGGTTCTTTACTCTTCCTCAAGGAATGATGCAGTTTTTTTATTTTATTCTCGGCTACTCGAAGTCTGTTTTCATTGACGCTCTTGTTATTAATGGCATCCATTCGGCTTACTCTGCCAATGGCATTTTCTGGAGAGATAGGTTTAGTGAGCTCTTTCAGATCGATTATTTCTCTGCCAGTCTTCTTTATTTCTTCAGAAATCCGAACCATTATTTCTTCCTTTTCTTGAGAAGTCATAAGTCAAAAATAGAAAAACCCGCTTTGCATTTCGCAAAGCGGGTTTTCACTAATATTAAATTAGACTATTGAACAACTAGCTTCTTAGCTCCAACTCTTTCCTCATTTACCACAACATTCACTGTGTAAATTCCAGAAGCGAGTTCGGGCAAACGAATGATTGCATTCATTTGTGATCCGTTGTTGCCTAGGATTTCAGCATGTACTTTCTTCCCGTAGAGGTCATACACTTCTACCATCACTTCCTGCTGCTCTTGGCTTAGGTTGCTTAGGTTCATCATCACCTCTTCTCCAGAAG
>JBLIEU010000080.1:0-8964 GCA_047633195.1 Cryomorphaceae bacterium
TGCGATTAAACGAATTTTTACAAATGGCTTACTTCGAAATAGCCAATCGCTGAACACCACTTCTATTCCCTTCATTGTACTGCAAAAGGTAAAGTCCTGCAGGGAGATTCGAAACGTCGAGAACAAGCCTGTTCGACCCATTGTAGGCATTTACGTTCACTTGGTTAACGACTTTACCTTCTAGGGTAAAAACCGAAACAACTGCCGCATTTCCTCCACCCTCAAATTCCAACGTTACCTGATCAGTAGCGGGATTTGGAAATAGTTTAATTTCTGTTTGAACTACGTCATCCGTGCTCAGGGTCACTTCGTTGTAACGCGCTGTAAATTCTTGGTGAAACAAGTTTGCAATGGTCGCATCGTGAATGATCAAGGTGTTCTCGTCATTCACCGATTCTGCTGAAGACGTCCAGTTGTGCGAACCCGTAATTACAATCGGATCTGCATCGGGTTGACTGTGGTCAATGATACCATATTTATGGTGCAATTGACCAAAACCCACGTGGGAAACCACGTCGATTCCTTCGTCCAACAGGTACTGAAAATCAGATCCCAATCCATTCACATCGTTGAGGAGACCTCGAGGCTGAACGAAGAGATTTGCCGCATCCACGATAGCATCAGCAAGGATATTATTCGTAATCAACAGTAAAGCAAATTCAAGATCGAACTCCGTAGTTGCTATCGCCTCGGCTATTGCCGTTGTGGTGTTGTCGCTAGGCGAGAAGTAGAGCTCAATGTTTTTCCCTCCGATAATGAATTTCTCCGGTGTATTTTTAAACTTAAGTTCACCAAAACGCGAGTTTTCGGGATCTGGTTGTGCACCCGAACCACCCCACATTTCTTCAAATTCGATGGTGTAGGCTCTGGCTAATGATTGATCTTTTATGATGATCAAATTGTTCGGGTCGGTAAAGAGATTGCCAGTGGTGAAATTGGTAGAACCCGTTAACACCAATGCGCTATCCACATTGTTTCGGTCAACGATGATGAACTTGTTGTGCATCCCGCTGCTGGTGGCGTTCTCTCTTTCGAAAACTGGAATAGCATCATCCAGACTGGCCAAAGCTGAATTGGAAGTCTGCCCTTCTGCGATGTAACGAATGGTGACACCGCGATCCAAGGCATTATTCAATGCTTGCACGATCGTTCCGCTAGTGTTATTGTATCCCGCCATATCAAGAGTGACCATAGCCCTGTCGATCTGGGCGATGATGGTGTCATCTGTAGCATTAAAGAGGCTGATGGCGTCCACACCCGTAGAGACTGAAGTATCAACCGAACGGTTGAAGTATACCGCAATGTCTCCCGAAGATTGGGAAACAGTGCTGAAGGTTCCGGTAGCACTGGCGGTATCTTCGCCATTTACTGAGAAAATGCGGCAGAAATAAGGTGTACCTGGTTCGAGGCCCATTAGCTGAATGGAGTGATCAGCTAAGGCTTCTTGCACAGAAGTGATTTGACCAAAGTCAGGGGTCGGGCCATATTCCACTTCGCTGGTCGAAGCCACATCGGTGCTCCAAGTAAGCGTAAAACCTGTAGTAGAAAGATCATTTTGCTCAATCTCAGAGCCAAAATTAATATTGCTGTCAGAGACTAAGTCTTCCATTGTTCTAGGAAGAAGCTGGTAGCCGCTAAATGGATCTGCAAAACTAAATTGAGAAAGAAGACCTATCAATTCAATTTCACCAAGAGGGACAAGTTCTCCCTGCAATGGCGAGCTAGCAGGAACATATATGATTCCCGTTTCTCCTGAAGCTTCGTAATTGTAAGTCGAGGTACTGGCAAAAATGCTTCCACCAGAGGCAAAGACTGCACCTGAAAGTTGTACCAACATTCCTTCATAAGTCTCATCGAGCTCACTAGGCGTGAGGACAATTGGCTGGGGCAATTGATTTCCGCTGCTTTCCAAAACCATTGATGAGATGTCGGGTCCGATTTCGAGTAGACTCGCAAATTCGGTGATTTCTCCTGTTACCGTGATTTCATCACCTAGCTGAGGTTCAAAATCCAAACTATTCCAGTTGGAACCAGGATAGATAGCCACACCTGCCGTCTCGTCTTGAATGTATCGAATGCTCCCCAACTCTGCTCCGTTCGTCACAATTCCCGTCACCGTGACGGTTTGACCTACGTTGAAGTTCTCTCTCATATCTGCGATGTTGTCTTGGCCGAAAGCCAGTGCAGACATAGCAAATAGAGAAGCGGTAAAGACTGTTTTTAGAATTTTCATTAAATATTTATTAAAGTGTTGCTTTCAGCGAAATACTGAATGTTCTGGGTAAACCAAAATAGACCGCTGTTGAGTTAGCATCAAAAGCCACAGTGGCTTCCTGTGTGCCTAAAAGCTCAGGGTTGTTAGGCGGTAAATAGTTAGCAATGGCCAATGCCGAACCCGCATTGTTTGTTGCATCGGCAATATAGCGAGTGTCTAGAACATTGTCTACAATGAAGTTGAGCTCGAGCGATACTTTTTCAAAGTCGTATCGGTATCCAGCAAAAACACTCATCAAGCCGTATCCTGGAATTTTCCATGATTGTCTTCCTTCGTCCTCATCCTGAAGCTGTAGTGGATCAAAGTTCGAGTAGTGTTTATCAAAATAAGTATATCGTGCTTTGATGTAAGCATTCTTTACAAAGTCCCACTGAAATGCGCCACCAATTTGTGTTTGTGGTGCATCACCTACGAACACTCCTTTGGCATCAAATTTTATGGTCACTAGAGAGTCTGTAGGTTGATTGTTATCATCTACAACGGCAAGTGGTCTTCCCTGATCGTCAAAGAAGTTGACTGTCTTGGCGCTATTCCATCTCCAATCGCCAAAAGAGGCAAAGAAGTCGGCGGTAAGTTTTTTGTTGATGACATACTTCGACGTGAATTCAATCCCTTTGTGGACTGCGCTCATATCGTTCAAATTGGCTCGCACACTGATCCCTCGATCGGGAAGAAAAACATTTACTCCACCATCAATAGGTCTGTTTTGCCAATCTGTGTAGTAGGCATTCACACTTGCCGAAAAATTGGAGGTTCGGTATCCATATCCCAACTCAATGGAGGCAATATTCTCGTTTTCTATGTCTCGTAAAAACTCATTTAGTACACCTAAGTCAACCACATTTCTGAACCGAGGAGTTCTGCTGATGTATCCAAAATTTATAAATACGTTGTGCTTCTCTTCAATCGTTCGGCTCGCGCCTGCTTTGACTGTGAATCCTGGGATATTTTTCCAAGGTACTTCGGAAACTTCTACACCTTCGTCGTTATATTCTACCCTCCTAGCACCAACAATAAATTGGTCCCCCGCAGGTGCGTACTCATTTATGTTTCCTTGAGGATTTTGATTAATAAAAGTAGTATCTCCTGACACAGTTATGTTTTCATATTCTGATTGAGGGGTCACCCCAGCAACCAATACATCTGAGCCGTTGTAAAACAAAACATCACTATATCCAATAGCGTTTGGGTACCGCACACCATCGGCAATAAAATCCCTTCTATTAAAATTATCGATTCGCTTGTACCCCGTCACTACACCTGATACGTTCACAAAGGCTCGCCAATCGTCCTTGTTGTATTTCAATTCGGTAAAGAAAGCTCCCCATCTCATCAAGTTTTCGTTGTTGTAATTGTATCTGTCTCCCTTACGAAAAGTATTATTAGGCGGCTCAAAACTTCTATCGAACGGAAGTTCATCTTTGGCCGGAATATAGTAATCGCCACCTAATAGATTATGTACCTCTTGGTACTGTTCTGAAGAATATGTTCTAAAATCCAGCCCACCTGCGAAAGTGAGGTTTTCGCTAATGGTCCAGTCAACTGTTGAAAGCCATCCCAACCATGAATGGTTGTCAAAGCTCTTGTTAAGAATAACCCCGCTCTTTAGCTCACCAGGTAGTTCTTCAGGCAAGAAAATAGGAGGCCCGAATAATCCGCCTATCGTATTTCCATTGTAATCCTCTTGAAAATCTACTTGAAGATTCTCGTCATAGTCTCCAAAGCCGAGTGTGGGTACCCGAGATGTACTGCCCCCTCGACCAAAGCTGTAGTAGACGACATTTGACCAATAAAGATTTTCATTTATGCTCCAGAAATCGCGTACTGAAAATATGGGCTTGTGGTATTGCCTTACTCTTTCGTTCAAGACTTCACCATTCAAAGTACCCCAGTGGTTGTTGTAACGATATCCTTTTGAAACGACACCAGCTGTATCGATAAAATTATTAGCAGAAGCTAATTGAGCAAAATCATTAACACCCCACCCAAATTCTTCTCTCAGTCCAGCTAATTCAGCTGCATAAATTTCTTGATTTTCTGGAGAACCAGCATAACGCGACCCTTGATAAGTAACGTTATATGTTGAAAGTTGTCCATAAAGTTCATCTGAGCCTTCAAAAAGATTCTCTGCATATTCTGCATTATAAACCGCAATTTTCTGCTGGTCACGTCGCAATCCGTACTCAACAGGGGAGCCCAATACGCTGGCGCTGATGATGTGGCTTCCAATCTCTTTCTGAACCTTTCCATAATAAAAATACTCTTCGCGGTATTGTTGCTCGGAAAAACCATCTCCTTTTCTAAAGGAACCGGCCACTGAATATCCCCAGCCGTTGTCCTTTCGACCGGAGTTGTAACCAAAAGAAGTTCGAAGGGTATTGAACGAACCATAATCTTGTCTTAAATAGACACTTTCTTCGTTTTCAATACTCTTGGTAATGAAGTTGATTGTTCCACCTACCGCGGGAATAGCCAATCGGGAGGAGGTCATACCACGTTGTACTTGCATATTGGCAAGCACTCCGTCAATTCCAAAAGTATTGGCCCAAAATACGTTTCCGTTGTCCATATTGTTGATCGGTATTCCGTCAATCATCACGGTGATGTTTCGGTCTTGAAACCCACGAATGGATACTCTTGCACCTCCATCATCGCCACCTGTGGGCGACACATATACACCTGGAGTGGTGTTGAGGAGCAGCGGAAGGTCATTTGAACCCAGTTCGCGCTTAATCTGCTTGGGGGTAATGTTAGAAAAGGCAACGGGTGTTTCTGCCGCTATTGCCAAGTCAGCTACCACCTCTACTTCCCGAAGGTAGGTTGTACCTAAAGAGAAGTTTACTTGCTTGAATTTACTATCTACTATTATGTTTTTCTCAATAGACTCATAACCTACATAAGTTGCAGTAAGCGTGTAAGTGCCATAAGGCAAATCCAACTCGTATTTGCCATCAATGTTGGTTATGACTCCTTTTCCGTCGGCGTAAATTACGGCTGCTCCAATAAGCGTTTCGCTGGTTCCTTTGTCCTTAATGGTTCCACTTATGGTACCTAGGGTCTGAGCCATAGCAGTCCATGAAATCAGGAACAGAGTGGCGGTGATTAATGCTCTTTTCACAACGGGTGTATTAGGAAAGAAAAATCCCACTGCCGCGAGCGACAGTGGGATGGAATAGTGGGTGACTTATTGCTTTATGAATCGCGTTGAAAAGCCGACTGAGCCTTCCATATTTACATTCACAATGTAAGTTCCTGCAGGCAAGTTGTCGAAAGTGATTTCAGTTTTTTCAGCATTGACGATTTTCACTTCAGTTGCTATTAAGCGACCAGTCATGTCAAAGACTTCCACACCTTTAATGTTCTTGTTGGTGGTAAGAGTCAATGGAGAATTACCTACCAAAGGATTAGGGAATACCTGAACATCTAGCACTTCCTGCGCACCATCGCTAAGAGGAAAACAAGCACAATCGTGAAGACCAAGATTACTCCAAACATCCGTTCCTAAAGTATCCCAATCAGCCATAGGTAAGAATTCAGACGGAGGCAAACCAATACCTTCCGTGATGTCAAATTTTCTGACCATCGTCTGGTTGCTGGTGATGAAAGTTCCATCAGGAGCAGTCCAAGCATCTCCTGGATCTTCACCTGGCTTTCCGAAAATATCGAAAACTGGGGGAGAGATTCCGTAGTTGACCAATACCAAGGCATCGTTTCCATTCATGAAAGTAGGTGCTGGGTAGGGGTTGTCTAGCTGATCAGCCAAGCCTTGAAGCTCAGGATCACAAGCTGGAGAAATGAAAGTTCCAAGGTCGATATCCTCAGTTTGTCCGTTGGTAACTACCCAAGTTCCGTAGGCTTCGATCGTTCCCATTAAATTGGTTTGATCCGTAACTTGCTGCTCACCATTAGACCATCTCTCAAGAATGTAGCCGTTCAAGTCAATTGGCTCAGAAGTGGGGTTGTACAATTCGTATGCCTTGTTGTTGCCTGTTCCAACAACGTATTCAGAAATGAATATTCTGTCACACTGCGCGCTGGCAGTTAAGGAAGCGGCTATTACCGCTGCTGAAAGTAAAAGTGTTCTCATGTGTTTGTTATAAGATTTCGTTATGCGAAAGTAGCGATTTGAGAGGCTCATTCTTATGTTCCCTCTCAGTTGTGGATAAGATTTAATCTAAACTTAACCTTTATCCTGTGATTCTTTCGTCAACAATCGGGTGCTGATTTCTCTAAAACGATTCAGCTGTGCGGGTTTTATTCATCCTATATTTGTCGGCGTGAAGGGTTTTTTTGCCAGTTGTCTCTTTTTTATTTCTGCTCTTTTTCTGGCATTGCCAGCAGATGTTTACGGTGGCAGAAATGAGGGTATAAATGTGCAGTACGAGTGCCTTGGCGGCAATGATTACCTAGTCAGTGTTCATCTTTTTAGAGATTGTGCCGAATTCACCGCCACGCCTAATTTTCTAGATGTCTTTTTCACTTCTTCTTGTGTGCCAGGTGTATTCGTAGAAATCGATTTGCAAGACAGCCAGGAGGTATCCCAACTTTGCCCTGACTCCCTTCCTTCCAGCAGTTGTAACGGCGGCATCCTGCCGGGGGTCAATTTGACCATCTATAGCGGAGTGGTCACCTTACAGCCCTGTGCCGATTGGCAAATTATCGTGGCAGAAACAAACCGCGCTGAGGTATTAAACCTCGTCGACCCTTTTGGCGACAGCCGAATACACGTAGAGGCTTTTTTGAACAATGCATCGGGAGAATGCAATACGTCTCCGCAGTTGGGTTTGTTTAATCTGCCTTTCGTTTGCGTGGACAATGCCTTTTTCTACAATCTTTCTTTCAATGATCCCGACGGAGACAGCTTAGTCTATGCATTGACTCCCGCTATTACTTCTACACAGGCGGATATGCCGATGGATATGCCATATGAACTGGGATACTCACCTACAGCACCTATTGACAATCTTACGTTCAATTCAGAGACGGGGCAAATGAACATGACCCCTACCGCTGAGGGAAAGTACACTATCACAGTTGAGGTGCGTGAGTATAGAGAAGGCGTCCTGATCGGCATAGTCTATTTGGATTTTAATGTCATTGTGATTTCTTGTGCCGTTCCGCCGCCTACGCCACAGCCAGGCTCTCTCGTGCAAGTAAGTGGAGGTGGATATCCGATTAGCGATAACCAAATTGGAATTTGCGCGGGTGATGATTTTTGTCTGGAACTCGATTTTACTTCAACGGATCCTATCTTGGAGTTGACTCTTTCGGCAGATATTGCTCAAGCCATTCCCGGAGCCACCTTTACCCAGTCGGGAATCAACCCAGCTACCATTGAGTTTTGTGGAACCATCCCCACAGACTTCACGGGTGCCGATTTTGTGATTTCGGCGATTGATGATTTTTGTTCCATCTACGGACAAGCATTTTATGCCGTTCAATTTGTGATCCGCGAACCCATGTTGGCAGGGCCAGATACCACCATCTGCTCGGGTGAGAGTGTTCAGCTTTTCGCTAAAAATGATCAGACCTATACGTGGTTCGATATTGATGGAAATCAAATCCAAGTGGGGCCTAACTTTTCGTGCAATCCTTGTGCAAACCCCGTTATCACTGCCGATACGTCGACAGTTTATATCGTACAAGGCGACTTTACCGACGGTGTTTGTTCGGCGACCGACACCGTAGAGGTTGTGGTGCCTTTGAGTCTCGAAATCGAAGTAACCCCCGAAACCTGTTTTGAGAATGATGGGGTGATTGACATTGCGGTGCTCACGGGTTCAGGAAATTACACCGTAGTTTGGGACGATGATCCCACAACTGCCTTGGTGCGTCCTGATCTCAACGAAGGAACCTATTCAGTCAACATCACTGATAATG
Organism: Cryomorphaceae bacterium; assembly: GCA_047633195.1. GTDB lineage: Bacteria > Bacteroidota > Bacteroidia > Flavobacteriales_D > Cryomorphaceae > JAKVAV01. The sequence continues at coordinate 8,156 of JBLIEU010000080.1, forward strand.
ATTTCAACTGTTCTACCTCGCAAACCTTTGTTATTCTGAACCTGATTTTTCCCGATGCCAATGCTGGTGCCGATGATTTTGCCTGTGGAACAGAGTATCAATTGGAGGCGATTCCAAGCTTTGGCGAAACCCTTTGGACTACAAATGATCCTGAAATAACCATTGCAGATTCTGTTTCTCCGACCTCATCAATTACCGCTACTACACCTGGTATTTACGCGTTGTTTTGGACAGAAGACGATGGAAGTGGCTGCCTCGATAGCGATACCCTTACAATAGAATTTTTTGACCAGCCCACTGCATTTATCGCTGCTGTCGATTCAGTGTGCGGGCCAGAAGTAGAACTAACGGTTTCAGGAACAAACGGAACGCCCAATTGGGAGCTGAGTGCAAACGTCGCGCTCGTTGACCCCTTTTCTGATCCAGTCATCGCAGTAGCTGCTGCAGAAGGTTTGGAAGCCATTATTTACCAAACCATCAATGGGCCATGCGTGGCGGCTGATACTGCCTTTGTCGAGTTTATCGATCAACCTGTTGCCGATGCTGGCGAAGGCGGTTTGGTCTGTGGCGATCAGCTCAATTTGTTTGCCTCGGTATCTGTGGGCATAGGCGTTTGGGTTCTGCCCGATGAGCTTATTCCATTTGGCACTACAGTGGGTCCCACCCTTACCGTAAATGCCGATTTTTTTGGGTTTTACGACATCATTTGGATGGAAACCAATAAGGGCTTTTGCATGGATTCTGATACCATCGAAGTAGGTTTTGTGGAACAGCCCATTATAGAACCGCTTGCAGATTTACTTATTTGC
>JBLIEU010000081.1:0-8426 GCA_047633195.1 Cryomorphaceae bacterium
CCCCATAGAAGGGTGGTATTCAAAATAAGACAGTGGCGTAGATTCTACAATGGTATCTCCATCTACCGTCCAGGTAAAACTCAAGCCTCCGATTCCGCCATCGGCGATCACGGGTAGAAGGAAACTTTCAAGGCAAGACTCTGCGACATATCCTTGCGGTAAAAATGCGGTCACATCCGAAGGGGGAAGCTCTACAAAAATCGTATCAGAATCTATATCCCCACAGACATCGCTGGCAATGACTGCCACGGTTGAGGTAGCTTCAACTAAGTAGTTGAATGGATTGACATCCGTAACGAATTCGCCATCTACGAACCATTGGTAAGAATAGGCGCCAAAACCTCCCGATGTAGTCGCTGGAGTGAGCGGCAACACCACATCGCATGTTTCAATAAACACATCGTCACCTAAATCGACAAATACGGGTGCATAAACGGGAACCTCCACATTGAACTGGGTGGAAAGCGGATCAACTCCGCAAGTATCCGTCACTGTAAGAAAATAGGTGGTGGTAAAACCAGGGGATACAGTAATCGCGTCAGCCGACATGCCATTGCTCCAGATGTAGCCATACTCGCCATAGCCACCAGTGACTGTCGGGAATAGCTCTATCTCATCCGAGCAATCAAATAATGCCCCGTCAAAACCAGTGACTTCCATCGGGTCAGGTTCTCGAATAAAAAATTCAAAACTGGATGTGAGAACGGCTCCTGAACACTCTGAAGCTACATTTGTAATGTTAACTATCACCGTTTCTTCGCCTTCAGTCAGGCCATCAAAAGGCGCGCTTAAAGTAACAAAAACAGTATCAACTCCTAGTGGAAAGACAATGCTGTCGGGTAATTCTGGTAAAAAATCAACTCCGTTCGTCGCAGTTCCGGTTATTTCTAAATAAGCGACCTCTTGAATACCAGAACTTGAGACTGGCCTCACAAATTGCAAGAACGCTTCTCCGCATCCTTCGTAGAGAGTAGAGTCGTTCACGCCGATCGGAATGGCAAGTGAGACTTGAACGGAACTATTTGAAGTAAATGAACCTGCTTCTAAAAAAACGGCTGAATCAAGTGCACCATCCGATGCATCTCCAATGGCGAGTTTTATGTGATATTCCTCTCCACAGGTCACTTGAGCATAAGCAGTAAGTGTAACGGTCATCCCATTGATCTGAATATCATCTGGAATCATATCGTAGTTTTCTACGAAGTACTGGCTGTCCTCAACCCAGTTTGGATTCAAGTCAAAGCAATTGGAAGCTTGTCCGCCCCCGGTGGGCACTCCTCCATTTACCGTATTCACACCAACAGGAATATCGCTATCCGGAATCAACGCAATGTTTATTGCATCATTTGTAAATGGTCCGTTCAAGCCTGGTCCACTAAGAAAAAATCCAAAAGCGTCATTAAAATTGGAGCAAGTAAAACTTTGGTATTCGGTAGAAGCAAACACGTAACGGAACTCAAGAGAGTCTCCGTTTGGAACAAAATCAAATTCCAAAACTGCTGCATCGTTTATATTGAATCCAGAAATTTGAACCAGATCTGGATCATTTTCTAATTCATTCGTAATTGGGTCACCTGCAAAATCTCCCGTAACCAAATTAGAAGCGTTGGTTGTAGCAAGCACTAAAGCTTCAGGGAATTCTACTAAGGCGCTATTTCCCGAGAATCGAGCTGCTTGAACATTAATTTGATCAGCTGGGATTCCGTTAAAGGTGACATTGGAAACAGAAACTCCATTTCCGAGAAGCACATTTTGGACGAGTTCCTCAACAGTCATGGTATTGTCCATCTCTATCTGAGAGGATGCTGGCAATACTGCTAAAAAAAGAATGATTGAGGCAAGAAAACGAAGTGGATTCATTGATGGTGAAGTCTTATCCATGGAATTGGTTATAAACATATAGTGACTTTGACGGTGAAGGAGTGTTAAAGTTGCCCGTTTCGAAGCTAAACAAAATTCATTAATTGAACGCTTAATCAACTCATCGGCGAGCCCCGTCGATTTCTTACATTTGTTGCCCTTAGAACACACCGTATGGAAAAGACTAAAGATTACATCGAATCAAACAAAGATAAATTTCTAAATGAGCTGGTAGAACTGCTCAGAATACCATCTGTAAGCACAGACGCTACCTACAAGAATGACGTACTGAGAGCAGCAGATTTTATTCGCGAAAAGCTAGAATCTGCGGGAGCGGACAAAACAGAGATCTGTGAAACGGGCGGATACCCGATCGTTTACGGCGAAAAGATGATTGATCCTTCGTTGCCAACTGTACTGGTCTACGGCCATTACGATGTGCAACCAGCCGATCCCTTAGAGCTTTGGCATTCGCCCCCTTTCGAGCCAGTCGTAAAAGATGGTTTGGTAATAGCCCGTGGTGCAGCCGATGACAAAGGCCAGATGTACATGCACATCAAGGCTTTTGAGTCAATGATGGCTACCGACACTTTGCCTTGCAACGTCAAGTTCATGATAGAAGGTGAAGAAGAAATCGGATCGGATAGCTTAGAGCCTTTTATGATGGCAAACAAAGAAAAATTGGCCGCCGACGTTGTTTTGGTTTCCGATACTGCCATGATTTCAAATGATGCCCCTAGCATCACCGTTGGCCTCAGAGGCTTGAGCTATGTAGAAGTGGAAGTAACTGGGCCCGACCGCGATTTGCATTCAGGTATCTACGGAGGTGGAGTTGCCAATCCCATTAATGTATTGGCCTCAATGATCGCCTCTCTTCAAGACGAAAAAGGGAGAATTACTATCCCAAATTTTTACGATGACGTAGAAGAATTGAGCGCTTCAGATCGTGAAAAACTCAACTTGGCACCATTCGACCTTTCTGAATTCAAGGCTGATTTAGAAGTCAACGATGTAAAAGGCGAAGAGGGCTACACAACCTTAGAAAGAACGAGCATCCGACCGACACTTGACGTGAACGGAATCTGGGGTGGCTATACTTCTCCAGGTGCAAAAACTGTTTTGCCGTCTAAGGCTTACGCCAAAATATCCATGCGACTGGTTCCCAATCAATCGTCAGATAAAATCACGGAGCTTTTCCAAAACCATTTCAAGAGCATCGCTCCTGACTATGTGAAAGTAAAAGTAACACCTCATCACGGTGGTGAGCCCGCAGTGACTCCAACGGACTCTGTAGCCTACAAAGCAGCCGAGATGGCGGTGGAAGAAGCCTTTGGCAAAAAGCCAATCCCGATGAGAGGAGGAGGATCTATTCCGATCGTGACCTACTTTGAACGAATTCTTGGCCTGAAAACCATTCTAATGGGATTCGGATTGGATTCCAATAAAATTCACTCCCCCAACGAAAATTATGGCCTCTTCAATTATTACAAAGGCATCGAGACTATTCCGTTGTTCTTCAAAAACTTTGCAGAGCTTTCTAAGAAGTAAAACGTTCCTTCCATTTTTTGCTTTTGCGATTCTCCTTACTTCGTGCAACTACGAAAACGTAGATGTAGAGGATATTACAAATGTGAAGATTCACAAATTGGACAAGGATGGCATCAGCTTTACGGCCAATTTGAAAGTCAGCAACCCCAACGCTTACAAGATCAAAATCACATCTACGGATGCTGATTTGTTCTTGGACGGGAGGAAAGCTGGAAAAGCAAAATTGGAAAACAACATTGTGATTCCTGCGAATTTCAACGATGTGATCGAGGCAAAAGTGAGAACAGACTTTGAAGGTGGGAGCCTTCAACTCATCCCGATCATTTTTGGGGCGGCGCTCAGCAAAAGCGTTAACATACAGGCGAAAGGAACCATAAAAGCGAAATCTTTTATCATTGGCCAAAAATTTGATTTCGACTATACCCACGAAGCCAAGTTTTAAAATATGAGCGCACACAAGTTTACCAATGCCCTCGCTGAAGAAGACAGTCTTTATTTACTGCAACACGCGCACAATCCAGTAGATTGGATGCCGTGGGGCGATGAAGCTCGCCAAAAAGCCATTGATGAAAACAAGCTCATGCTGGTTTCCATCGGCTATTCGAGCTGTCACTGGTGCCATGTGATGGAGCACGAAAGCTTTGAAGATGAAGAGGTGGCGGAAATCATGAATCGCTACTTCGTCTGTGTGAAGGTAGATCGAGAAGAGCGTCCTGACATTGACCAAATCTACATGGAGGCGGTTCAAATGATGACAGGGCAAGGTGGTTGGCCTCTCAATTGCCTTACCAATCCAGAAGGAAAACCAGTTTATGGTGGAACTTACTTTCCAAAGCAGCAATGGGTTCAAATACTCCAGCAATTGGCCACGCTCTGGAATGACAATCCCGAAAAAATAAACGAATACGGAGACAAGCTGACTCAGGGCATGAAGGTTTCGGGGATTTTACCTCCACCTGATCCCAAGGCCGAGTGGCCTCTCAGCACATTACAAGAAACCGTCGAAAATTGGAAGAGCCGCTTTGACAATGAAAGAGGTGGCCCGAACAAAGCACCGAAATTTCCACTCCCATCCAATTACTCCTTTCTACTGAAGTTTGGCTACATCAATCACGACAAGGAAATTCTAGCGCATGTAAAACTCACGCTCAACGAAATGGGCCGCGGTGGCATTTACGATCAAATCGGCGGAGGCTTTACCAGATACTCCACCGACGCGGAGTGGAAGGTTCCTCATTTTGAGAAAATGCTTTACGACAATGCGCAGCTCCTCACGCTTTACAGCGAGGCTTATGCCGCTTTTGGTGATTTGGAATACCTCCACACGGCCAATGGCATCAATGCGTGGCTGAGAAGAGAGATGCAAAACGGAAAGGGAGGCTACTACGCTGCCATCGATGCTGATAGCGAAGGTGAAGAAGGAAAATTCTATACTTGGGAGAAAGAAATTTTGGAAAAAGAATATCCCGAATTCTCCAAATTCTACCATTTAGATCACAATGCCATTTGGGAAGGAAATATCATTCCCGTTCGACGCGGAACAATCTCAGAACTCGCAGCAGAATTGGAGATTTCCGAAGAATCTGTTCTCTCTGAGCTGACTGTTATCAATGAAAAAATACTCACCGCCAGAAGCGGAAGAATAAGACCGGGAACGGATGACAAAAGCCTCTGCTCGTGGAATGCCATGTTGATCACGGGATTTGCGACTTCCTACATTCATTCGCGAGAAGAAGCTGATTTGGCTGAAGCCAAAAGGATCTTAGGCTTTATCGAAAGTGAACTTTTGGATGCCGCGACGCTTGACTTGAAGCATACTTGGAAAAACGGAAAAGCAAAAATCGATGGCTTCTTAGAAGACTATGCTTTTTTGATCGAAGGCTATCTCTCTCTTTACGAAGCCTCTTTCGCGGAAGCGTATCTCGAACGTGCAAAAGAACTCTCGTTCAAAGCACTTGATCTTTTCTACGATGAGAAAACGGGCGTATTCTTTTTTACCCCAAACCACCAGAAAGATCTGATATCGCGTCCGATGGAATTAAACGATAATGTGAGCCCATCTTCCAATTCGGTGATGGCGGTGAACTTCATTAAGCTCTCCTCCTACTATCGTCTGCCACATTTTGAGGCTGTAGCCAAAAGACTACTCAATGCGGTAGAAACTGGCATGAAAGAATATGGGTCTGGGTATTCGAATTGGGCAGAACTCTGGTTGAGACTGAGCATAGGCTCACCAGAGCTGGTAGCAGCGGGAACTGATGCCGCCTTAGAAATCGGGAGCTTGAACCTGTATGCGCCATTGGTTATCAAGGCTGCCGCCGAAGAAAAAAGCCAATCGGAATTGCTCAAAGGGAGACTAAACTCAAGTGAATTGCAATTCTATCTCTGTCAGAATCGAGCCTGCAAACATCCGGTAAACTCATTGGCAGAAGCCAGAAAAGAAATCAAGAAAATTTTCGTGCAAAATTGAGAAGGACAGCCTTTCTATTCTTTCTGTTGCTTGTGTTTTCCGATTGTTACGGGCAACTCATTACGCTACCCGAAGGAAAAAGCTTCGAGTCTGAAAGCAAGTTCAATCCGATATTTATAGCTGCGAACAATATCTCAGAAATAGAGATTCTTGACGAGCTCAAACCCGATGGAGAAAAAATAATACCGACGGGAAGAAAGGTCATTTACAAGTTCAATGTGGAAGGGAGAACGGTTTCGATTCAAGAGATTACGAAGTCGAGGGATACGCTACTGACGATTTTCGAATACACCGAAGGCAGACTCAGCTGTGAAGTAAAAAATGACGCTTCGGGTCTTTTTAGCTATTGCCATACTTACGATAAAACGGAAAGACCCTATTCCCTGAAGTACTCTCGTCTTGGAAAGAAAAGGCAGGAAAATCAAAGCACTCAGATTTCCACGGAGACCTTTGAACATAAAGTCTATGACACTCAATTGCACAGCACGCAATTCAATACTTCTGGCAGGCCTTACCGAAAAGAAATTCGCTACTACGACGCGGATGGCTATTTCTTAAAGTACGTTTCAGACTTTGTGATGACGAGCAGAAGAGAAGAAGAAAAGTACAGCTATAATGACCACGGTCTGCTTTCTGAAAAAGACATTAAGCGTCCCAATGAGGAATTCTCCAGGCACTACGAATACGACGAAGTGGGAAATTTACTGGCAGAGGAACTTCACAAAGGTGGCGCGAAAGTTGAAAGAAGAGAGTACGTTTACCGCGGTGAAGACATGCTTCTACAAGCCGAATTGACCCGAGACGAAATAAAACAAGCCATTCGCATTCAGAGCTATACCTATCGTTTTCGGTAGGTCAGTTTTGAAGTGCTATTTTTACACCAAATCAGAATACAAATCATGAGAAAATCCATCATTATTTCAGCGCTTCTTGCGCTCATCACCTTCACGTCCGTTCGGGCAGATGAGGGAATGTGGTTGCCAATGCTTATCCAGCGTTTGAACCAAAGAGATCTACAAAAAATGGGGCTACAACTTACCCCAGAAGAAATCTATAGTGTAAACAACTCCAGCCTCAAAGATGCCATCGTTTCAATGGGTGGCTTTTGCACGGGAGAAATCATTTCGCCAAATGGCTTGATGCTTACCAACCACCACTGTGGTTTCGACGCGATTCGCGAAAACAGTACGGTGGAAGCTGATTACCTCACCGATGGTTTTTGGGCCAAGTCTTACGCAGAAGAACTTACGAATGAAGGGCTCTATGCGTCCTTTTTGGTAAGAATGGAAGATGTGACGACCGAAATGCTCGCGGCGCTCGAAGGTGCCGATACCGAAGAAGCGAGAGATCAAATCATTTCCGAAAAAGGAGCGGAGTTGGCAGCTGTTGCAAAAGGAGATTCTCATTACAGTGCTCGAGTAAAGAGCTTTTATGAGGGCAATGAATTCTACCTTTTTGTTTACGAAACGTTCACAGATGTTCGTTTGGTTGGCGCTCCTCCTTCAAGCGTAGGGAAATACGGCGGAGACACTGACAACTGGATGTGGCCAAGGCACACAGGAGATTTCTCGATGTTTCGCGTTTACAGCGGCCCCGACGGAAAGCCCGCAGAATATAGCGCAGACAATATTCCAATGACTCCAAAGCACTTCTTACCTGTGTCAATCGCAGGTCTGAAAGCTGGCGACTTCACAATGACTGCTGGTTACCCAGGAAGTACTGATCGTTACTTGACCTCATTTGGAGTAGAGCAGGCGCTGGAACTAGAAAACATGACCATCGTTGAAATCAGAGATGTGAAACTCGCAGCACTTCGCGAAGACATGAAGCAGGATGACGCCATACGATTGATGTACGCCTCTAAGTACGCGCAAATCGCCAACTATTGGAAGTACTACATTGGACAAACGGAACAGCTGAAAGCCAATGACGTGAAGGGAACAAAAGAAGGAATCGAAGCTAGTTTTCAGAAATGGGCAAATTCGGACCCTAAGCGCAAAGCCAAGTATGGCGGAGCTTTGGACATGATCGAGCGGGCCTACGCCATAACGGATGAAAGAGTGATAGGTGGCACGTATGTTTTGGAAGGAGGACTCCTCGGAGCTGATGTCAATTTATTTTCTTACCGATTGGGTAGACAATTAGAGGGTTACCTCCCAATGGAAGAGGGAGAAGAAAAAGAGGAAATGAAAAAAGGGATGATGGCTTACGCCGAAGAATTCTTCGAAGGGGCGAATATGCCTACTGACATGAAGCTTTTTGCAGTAACGAATGAACTCTATTCCAAAAATGTAGTGATGGAGCAGCAGCCCACTTACATGCGAGACTTAAATGGAAAAATGGACGGAAAATGGATGAAATACGCCGAGAAGGTTTATTCCAAAAGCATTTTCACCGACAAAGACCGCATGATGGATTTCTTGTCTGACCCTTCGCAAAAGACTTACGACAAAGATCCTGTGAAAGCCATTAGTGCCGATCTCTTCGAAATATACCGAGGTAGAGCAGATCAAAATGCAGAAGCCAATGAAATGCTGGCAAAAGGAAA
>JBLIEU010000082.1:0-8321 GCA_047633195.1 Cryomorphaceae bacterium
CTTCTGTTTTTGGCTTTTCCTTCTTCCGTATCATTGGAAGATATAGGCTTTGAGTCACCGTATCCCATTGCTTCAAGACGGCTGGCGTCGATACTTTGACGTTCCACTAGGTGTTTTTTAACGGCATTGGCTCGTCGCAAGGAAAGAGCCTCATTGTACTCAGATGCCCCTTGATTGTCGGTATGTCCTGAAATCTCTATCCGCACTTCGGGATTCGCTTCGAGGAAGCCAGCAAGTTCTTGCAATTCAGAAAGGGACTCAATCTTCATTTGATCCTTGTCCAAGTCGAAGAAGATATTTTGCAAGACAATGGCACTTCCTGCTTTTATCTTTTGCAATTCAACCGTCAAGGCATATGGCTCGTTGCTTTTGTTCTCCATCAATGAGAAATTCTCAGAGTGGAAGAGATACCCTTCTGCCGTAACACTTAAGGCATAGGTTTGGCCTACAGGCAAAGCAATCAAGAACTCTCCTGTAACGGCGTCACTATTCAATTGAGAAATGAGACTTTGAGAAGAGACTGCACTCAATCGAAGCTTGGCTTCAACAGGTTTCTTCGTTTCCACGTCCACCACCAAACCTTGGGCAAATGTGACAGGCGTTGGTCTTACTTCCTTAGGCAGCACAAAACTGTACATGTCTAAGTTTCCAAATCCACCATCGCGGCTTGAGGCAAAATAAGCGATCTCACCATTAGGCGAGACCAAGAGACTATTCTCGTCTTTATGCGTATTGATCGGATAACCGAGATTAACGGGATCAGACCACTTACCGCTGTCCATTTTCTGGCTAACGTAAATATCTAATCCTCCCATACCTACGTGTCCATTTGAAGAGAAGTACAAGGTTTTACCATCAGGATGGATATGAGCAGATTCTTCTTTTCCGCGTGAGTTGATCACTCTAGGAAGTTTAACTGCCCCACCCCAAGTTCCATCGGTGGTTCGCTTTGCCACGTGAATATCTTGTTCCCTATTTCCATAAGCAGTTGGATATCCACGCACGAAATAAATTGTTTGGCCATCAGCTGAAAGGGAAGGTTGAGATTCCCATGCCGATGTATTCACCTCAGGTCCAAGGTTGACGGGAGGCGACCATGTGTTGCCTTGTCTCTCTGACATAAATAGATCGCAAGAGCCGAATCCTTGTCTATTGCCACCGTATTCGCTGAAAAGCTCACAAGCGGTATAAATCAAAACTCGTCCATCACCAGAAATAGCTGGCGCACCTTCGTTGTAGGAAGTGTTGATGTCACTTAGCGGAAATGAAGCCCGCCAATTATCACCGTCCTTGAAAGCCATATAAAAATCTTCGTTCTTACCGCGATAAGCCTCTGGATCATCGATGAGCCGAGTATAGATAAGTTGACGGTCATCGGCTGTGATGGTGGGATAGTATTCGGGAAACGGGCTATTGATGTTTTGGCCCAAGTTGATTGGATCGAAATCTACTGGATTCTCGATTTTATCTAAAGCGAACATGCAATTGAGCAATTCGGCATTCGCCTTTTCGCTCATCTCGGGGCTTATGCGGTCAAATGACAAGAACCGTTCGAAGTTATGTTTGGCATCTTCGTAGGCACCGTCGTTCATTTCGAATGCACCCAAATAAAAATGGGCATTGGCATAAAACTCAGGATCAATCGCGATGGCTTTTTTCAGTGATTTTTTGGCGCAATCATAATCCCGCATTTCGGTACAAACCTCAAAACCCAATAGATGAGCCTCGATAAAGCTACTTTCTCTTTCCAGCGCCTCTTCAATCAAGGCAAGGGCCAAGTCGTAATTCCTAGCATCAAAAGCATTCAATGCATTCTCGAAAGAGCGAACTGCTTTCTTGTCGGAAGTCGTGTAATCTTGAGATTGAGCGTTGGAATGGAAAGCGAATAAAAAAAGAGCGGGAATAAATAGCTTGAATAATTTCATCATGGAATGTCCATGTATTTGTGAGTCTGAAGAGAGATGCGCCATTTCGGATTTTCTTTTACGTAGCCGATAATCAATGGGGTCATGGCATCTGCCTTGTCCCATTCCGGTTGTAGATACAGTTGACAATCCTTACGAACCTTGGCAGCGTGAGTTTCAGCCCATTTGAAGTCGTGCTTGTTGTAAGCGACCACTTTAAGTTCATCCGCTTTTATGCAAACCGAGTCTATCGGCGACTTGAATTTTTTCGGTGAAAAGCAAACCCAGTGCCATTTTCCAGTGAGCAGGTATGCACCTGATGTTTCAATGTGGGTTCTAAGGCCTTTTTCAATGAGCGCCGATGTCAAGGCTTCCAAGTTATACATGGCTGGCTCACCACCTGTAATCACGGCTACTTCAGCTCCCGATGATTTGGCTCTATCGGCCAATTCGGTTATGGTCTTTTTGGGATGCGCAGAAGCATCCCAACTGTCTTTAACATCGCACCAGACACAGCCCACATCACAGCCACCTAAGCGGATGAAATAGGCGGCTGTGCCCGTATGAGCACCTTCGCCTTGGATGGTGTAAAACTCTTCCATTACGGGGAGTAGATCTACTTGCACTTCAGAATTTTTAGGAGATAGGGGCATGATAGTGGAAAAGAAACCCGTGCGAAACGTGTGTTTAGAAAAACTCTAAAACGGCATGAATGAAGCTTCCGCCTTAGATCGGTAATCCTCTCGTTCGCAATGCGCGAAAACCCAACGAATGGATCGAGGCCCGCCCTAACCAAAGCAAGTTGGGCTCCAATAAATAAAATGTTAGTTTTTCAAACTTGATGCTCGCACGGGAGTTCGTTTACTTCCTTAACGACAAAATTACATGTTTTACCTGAGGAATAAAACCAAACAAGAGCAAATTACTTGCTCGAAAAATGGTCCTTTTTCTCGGCAAACAATACGTTGAAGGAGGTGAGGGAACCATAGATCCGACTGATGTATTGTTGCAAGTGAACTTTGTCACTATCCGTCAACACATCGTGTGCGTTAATGTTTTGTTCCAAGACTCTTAAGCGGTCTCTTACCATGACAATTTTGTGAAAGAAGGTATCAATCGGAATTTCTTTCGATTGAAGATCGGGATTACCTGGAACGAGGACAACCTTACCACCGTTCCATTTATCGCCAAGATCTACGACGTGGCTCAAGTCAGAAAAGTCTTTGATGATGGACTTCATGGCAGATTTGACATCTTCGATGCCGATTGACTCGTTTACTTCTTTGGGTGATTCCAACACATCCAATCCTTCGAATGATCTGGAGATCTCTCGATCGCCATCCCCCTTGAAAAATACCTGAAGAGTAGAGACATCCATGTCTACCACGATTCCTTCACCGAAAGTGGGGTGCTGCACTCGTGCGCCTATTCCTAAGTTGTAGCTTTCTATATCCATAACAAGAATTTTGTGGGGCTAAATTAAGTGAAAACTGAAATCAGTCTCTTGAACATATGCAACGTAGAGTTTGGATAGCAGAATTCTTTATTCAAGCTTGAAAATTGTGACTTTTCTTAATCTAGGAACCTATCATTAAAGGAATCCGAAGAAAGCGAAAATGAAAATTGCAGTAGCCATTTTATTACCCAGCTGCTGTTAAACACCAAATTTAAATCGCGGCTAAAAGGCATTTTTTTATCCAAGTCATCAATGAAATACATCTCTTTGTAGTACACATCTATAAAATCTAATAGATTATGTTGTCTGTCCATTTGAACTGGGACGCGATAAATCTCAGCTGGAAATGGCCTTCTGGAAAAAAAGTGGTCTGCCTTGCTTACAATCATTTTTTGAACGTCGCCAGTATCAATTTCATTAATAAAAGTTGATAAACTCGTGGATACAAAAGCTCTAGAAATCTCGTCATCCTCTAAAAAAATAACGAGACTGATTTCAAAATCACTCAACTCTAGCTCTTCAGTAATCGTAAGTGTATCTTTGAAAACCGTAAACCAGTCTTTGAATAAAACCATCCCGTTGTGACTATTAATTTCCAAGTCTTCACTAGAAATGTACGTATTGTTAGTCGATTTTAACGCGATAAGTTTATCTTGAATTACGGTTAAATTTGTTTTCATTTTAATTAAAAATTCAAACGCCTTTAAGTGTTCTCAAACTGTGCTTTCTATTGTCAAATCTCTGCTCCGCTGGGATTGCAGCCCTGCGGTTCCCAACCCATTTCCTGAAATTCAAGAATTTTCTTCAAAGTAAGAAACTGAAGTCTTGGATTCAAGATGAACTATTGATTCTCCAAAATCTCAAACCACACCGCGCTCATTAAGCTTCCAAAATCATTGAGGAATGTTTCACACAAAGAACATTACTCCTCAATATCTAGAACAGCCGATTTTGCGCTCGCCGAATCAGGGTGCGCTAGATCGCCAGACAAATAACTTTCGAGAACATTAAGATCCTGCTCTCCCATTGCAGTAAAATCCTTCAAATCAGAAGAGTCTCTGAGAGATTCGACCAATTCAGAGTAGTAGAAATGTGAAGAGTCCCAATTTTCCAATTGTGTCTGAATATGCCATTTCGAAAGACCGTTGCCGTAGTTGGCTATAAATGGTTCGGCTCTATCTGCTGGATGACCATGACTATTGTCCAAAGGCGCCAATGCCAGATTAGAACCTTTGGATACAACGGCTAAATTGTAGGAGTTCTCTATCCAATATAAATCTTGTTTTTGCGACAAACTATCTCTGTTGATTAACGCCAGAAGCGAGTCTGCTTTCTCAAATTCCCGAAGATAAGTGTAACCCGCAATCAGCGCATTAAAGGGTTCAAAATACGAGGTATCAAAATCTGTTTGATATAGATACTTTTCAATATTTTCTATCCCTCCTTCAACATCTTGCAATAAATAGATGTCGTTATAGCTGGAGCTGAGCATAGAACCAATATTTTCCTGATCAATCTTTTGCTCAATCACTTGGCTTTCCGAACAAGAAAGGAGTGAACACACACATAAACTCAACAACAAACTATTCTTCATTCAATCGGCTTAGTAAATGGTGTTTTCAAAGGAGTCCCGCAATACTGCAAGATGACTATTTTAAGAACAAAGTCAAATGAATATTTCGGACTTTATGGACAGACTCTAATCAGAATCTTTCAATCTCTTTGCAGCCTGCAGTGTATTCAACAGCAGTGCCACACGTGTCATCGGTCCTACTCCACCTGGCACGGGTGTAATGGCTTCCGTGAGCGGAGCTACCTCATCATACAATACATCTCCTTTCAAGGCGAAGCCTGACTTTTTAGAATCGTCAGGAACTCTGGTAGTCCCCACGTCGATCACTACGGCGCCTCGCTTGACCATGTCGGCAGTTACGAATCCAGGGATTCCTAAGGCAGCGACTAAGATATCAGCCTGACGAGTCCAGTGGGCCAAATCCTTGGTGCGACTGTGGCAAAGAGTGACTGTGGCATTTCCCACTTCCCTGTTTCGCGAAAGCAAGACACTAAGCGGGGAACCAACGATATTGCTTCTTCCCAAAATCACGCAGTGTTTTCCCGAAGTCTCAATTCCATTGCGCTTCAGCAATTCGATAATTCCCGAAGGTGTGGCTGGCAAGAAACCGTCCAGTCCAAGATTCATTCGCCCCACATTCATCGGATGAAATCCATCTACGTCTTTATTGGGGTCAATAGCGGTAATTACCTTTTGTGAATCAATGTGCTTTGGCAAAGGCAACTGAACGATAAATCCATCGATGTCATCATTTGCATTCAGCAGATCGATAAGCTCGAGAAGTTCTGCCTCAGTAATGTTATCATCTCTCCGAATCAAGGAAGAATCGAATCCAACCTCCTTGCAATCCTTTACTTTGTAACTGACGTAAGTCTCACTTCCACCGTCGTTTCCCACGAGTATTGCGGCGAGGTGAGGAACTTTAAACCCCGACTCTTTTCGCTTCGCAACTTCTGCGGCAATCTCTAGCCGTATCTCTTTCGCTGTATCTTTTCCGCTGAGAATCTTTGGTTCTGTCATGGTTACATTCCTGGTATTCCACGGCCACCCATCATTTTCATCATGTTGGCCATGTTCTTTTTGTTTGACATTAATTGCATCATCTTCCGCGTCTGCTCAAACTGCTTGATGAGTTTGTTCACCTCCTGCACATCCGTTCCACTTCCTCTGGCAATTCGCTTCTTCCGCGATCCGTTGATGACTTTATGATCGTTCCTTTCTTGAGGTGTCATGGAATGAATGATGGCTTCAATTCCTTTGAAAGCGTCATCGTCAATATCCATTCCCTTCATGGCTTTTCCCATACCGGGAATCATACCCATGAGGTCTTTCATATTCCCCATTTTCTTGATCTGCTGGATTTGATCCAGGAAATCATCGAAGTTGAATTCGTTCTTGGCAATCTTTTTTGAAAGCTTACGCGCTTTCTCCTCATCATATTGCTCTTGGGCGCGCTCCACAAGCGAAACAACATCTCCCATTCCGAGGATTCGGTCGGCCATCCTGCTTGGATAGAAAATGTCCAAAGCGTCCATCTTCTCTCCCGTACCCACAAACTTGATGGGTTTGTCTACCACCGTTTTGATGGAAATCGCAGCCCCACCTCGGGTATCACCATCGAGCTTGGTAAGAACTACTCCATCGAAATTGAGTCGCTCGTTAAAGGTCTTGGCAGTATTCACGGCATCTTGACCAGTCATGGCATCAACCACGAAAAGCGTTTCCGATGGTTCGATTGTGCGTTTTACCGCTTCGATCTCACTCATCATCTGCTCATCGATTGCCAATCGACCGGCAGTATCGACGATGACCACATTGTGACCATTGCTTCTTGCGTGAAGGATGGCTGCTTGGGCAATCTTTACGGGATCTTTTTCTTCTTTATTCGAAAAGACCTCTACTCCTATTTGATCTCCGACAACGTGCAGCTGATCGATTGCCGCAGGACGGTAAACATCACAGGCAACGAGAAGTGGATTTTTTCCTTTCTTGGTTTTGAGGTAGTTTGCTAGCTTTCCAGAAAAAGTCGTCTTTCCCGAACCTTGGAGGCCTGACATCAGAATGACAGCAGGATTTCCCGAAAGGTTGATTTCTTCCTGATCACCACCCATCAGCTCGACGAGCGATTCGTGGGTGATTTTCACGAGCAGCTCCGAAGGCTTCAACGACGTGAGCACATCGCGTCCCAGCGCTTTTTCTTTTACCTCATTGGTAAAGTCCTTCGCCGTTTTGTAATTGACATCGGCGTCAAGAAGGGCTCTTCTCACTTCTTTAAGCGTTTCGGCTACGTTAACCTCGGTTATCTGGCCTTGGCCTTTTAAGACCTGAAACGCTTTATCAAACTTCTCGGTAAGATTTTCGAACATATAATGACTGATTTTCGGTTGGCAAAGTTAGCAATATGTCTACATTCTGTCGGGCGACTGAATTCCCAACAAAGCCATTGATTTCTTAATGATCTCTCCTACTTGTTTCGCTAAGAGTGCGCGGTAATTTTTCAAGTCTTCCGTTTCAGCGTGAAGGATACTTGAATTTTGGTAAAACGAATTGAAATCCTTCACCAAGTCGAAGGTGTAATTGGCCAAAATAGCAGGACTGTATTCGGCGGCAGCCTCTTCGATCAATTTTGGAAAAGAGTGGATTTTGAAGTGAACACGGCGTTCGTATTCATCTACTTTAATGTTGGCTAGATCAAAATTCAATTCGCCTTTGATGTTTCTCAATACCGACTGAATTCGAGCATGGGCATATTGAATAAACGGCCCAGTGTGCCCATTGAAATCGATGCTTTCTTTTGGATTGAAGAGCATATTTTTCTTGGGATCTACTTTTAGAAGAAAATATTTGAGCGCCGACATTCCTATCGTCTCATAGAGTCCTTCCTTCTCGCTATTCTCCAGTCCTTCCAGTTTTCCCAACTCCTCGGTGAGTTCTTTGGCCGTGTCGGCCATAGCCTGCATGATGTCATCCGCATCCACTACGGTCCCCTCACGCGATTTCATTTTGCCTTCCGGCAATTCTACCATACCGTAGGAAAGATGGTAGCAATTCTTGGCCCACTCGTAGCCGATTTTCTGAAGAATAAGGAAGAGTACTTTAAAGTGATATTCCTGTTCGTTACCCACGGTATAAACCATTTGAGATACTTCAGGAAAGTCTTGGTAGCGCAAAATGGCCGTGCCGATGTCCTGAGTCATATACACCGTCGTTCCATCCTTTCGGAGAAGAAGCTTTTCATCTAAACCATCAGCAGTTAAATCGACCCATACCGAACCATCTTCGCGTCGATTGAAGATTCCATTTTCTGCTCCTTTCAGCACTTGCTCCTTGCCTTGAAGGTATGTGTAGCTTTCGTAGTAGAGTTTGTCAAAGTCGACACCCATTCGGT
>JBLIEU010000083.1:0-7650 GCA_047633195.1 Cryomorphaceae bacterium
AAACAAAGGGTTAACCAAAATGGAGAGACTGTAATCATCCCATAAGCGGAATAAGTGCAACTGAGTTGCGGTTATTCACCAAATACTAGGGTAAAGTGCTACTCAATTGCGGTTATTTACTTGTTGGTATGCATTAAAATAGACGTGACAGTTAGACTCGGGGGCTAGGAGGCGCGCTGTCGGTTGAATGTGCTTTCTCTCCAACGATCAACGATGCGTCAAATAAGGAACGACAACTCTTCGCGCTTTCGGAGGGGCCGTGTTACAATTGCCCCAGGCTGTTTCTCGTCGGACTTTGCATTAGCGCGGACAGCAGGGTATGGCTGCTCAGACACTTCGGACTTTGAACGCCTCTTCTTGGATCGAATCGGAATGGCTTGATCAGCGCTTGAATATTGATGAAGTCGGATTGCGGAAAAAAATGAAAGACGCATACCAACAAACTGTATATGGCATATCTCCGTCGTGGGTCGCAAAGCTGTTCACTTTAAGAAACTCGCCTTCGCTCATGGCTAACTACTTGGTTTGATTAAATTAGTAGCCGCCAAGAGCAAAGGCTCTGTGGGACGCAAACGGAAACACTTTAAAAACGATACGCCACATACAGCAGGCGTTGGCATCCATAAAGATGCGCTGAAATCACAGTCGAATGAGAACACTCTGATAATTTTTTTCTTTCATAACTACCAGAAAATCTTCAAACACAAAAAGTCTTCGTTTATTATGAATTGCAAAAACGATGACATAAAAAAACCGCTGCCATTTGGCAGCGGTTTTTAAGTTATTCAACCAATAATCAGTCTGTAGCTATTTGACTGATTTGAGTTTCTGCAGCTTCAATTGCTTGCTCCAATTGGGTGATCAATTCTTGCTGTTCATCAAGTTGTGTCTGACGATCTTGAAAGGCCGAAATCAAGACAGGTATGAGTTGCTGGTAATTGACAGCGAGAAATTCATTTGCCACAATTTCTTCTGATCCTAATTCGGAATCTATTACCTCAGTGACGGCATGTGGTATAACCTCTGCCAACTCTTGTGCTAGCAACCCGTATTGTGTTCCTTCAGGCAGAGGCATGTACGAAATACTGCTATCAAACTCATAAGACTTCGGATTGAGATTATTCACTATCCCTGTGCCTCCTTCTAGATTCTGAATATTGGTCTTTAGATTTTCATCACTTCCTGACCAAGCGGCGCCCGGGGTAAAAGTAGGCCCCTCAAGGAACAATGCCCATGAGCTTCCAGTACAACCGTTCTTAATTCTTCCATATATGGCATAGGCCACTGAATTAGGAGAGTTGTTGCATACACGGGCAGCTACTCCATAGTTTGAAGATGTGTTGCCACCGTAGGCTCTTCCTCGTATGCCAAGACTACTGGCATTTCCAAATTGAGCTTCGAAATATGCTCCATAAATACCTGTGATGTCTTGCGCCTGGTCGACTTGCCCTCTTACGGCTACATTTTCAGATCCAAAGAGGGAATTATTTCCTACTGAAACGTTTGCCCCATTTTGGATCATTGTAACTCCTAAGAGAATCCCGCCATTGCCAGTTATCCCACCGTGCAAAATGTTACTTGTCAAAAACCGAATATTTGTTGCCGCTTCGGTCTTGATATCCAAATCAATACCTGTCATATTATCCCATCCTAGGTAGTCTCCTGAACTACCTGTATTAAAAAGAGTCGATGTTTGAGTAAATCCCATAGTTGCACATAGGCAACCGACGAATGCTATTAATATCGCTTTCATAGTTCTATTATTTTTTTAGCATTTTTTTAATCTGAATTTCTCCATCGTGGCGTATGATACAGAAGTATATTCCATCTGCGAGACCTGTTGCATTCCACATGGAACTGAATGAACCAGTATCCATAACTCTATTTTCCAATGTGGCAATCAATTCTCCCTTGTCGTTGACAATGTCGACCCGAACTTGTCCGGATTGCAAGATATCGTAGCTGATCAGAGTCTCGTTTTCAAAGGGATTAGGGCTATTTTGATCTAGTTTTACCTTTTTGAGATTTTCTTCCGGCTCTGTTGCTTCAACTAGCCGTAACTGAGTAGCTACCGCCATTTTATTCTCTACCTCATTGAGCCTTGATTGCAAATCGGCGATTGCACTCATATTTGACTGTTCCAACTGATTTTGTTCTTTGAAACCTGCAATGAGTACTGGAATAAGTTGGTTGTAATTAACCGCTTTGAACTCCATCGATTCAACCGCTACATTTCCTTCATCATCCAGCCTTCGCGGAGAAACTACATCTGTAACCGCATGAGGAATTACCTCTTGTAATTCTTGAGCCAAAAGGCCGTACTGCAAACCTTCAGGTAGATTAATGGCCTCAATGGATTGATCGAACTCATAGCTCTTAGGGCTTAAGTTCATTAGCATGGCAGTTGCATTCTCAAGCTCAGCAATATTGGTTTTAAGATTTTCATCGCTCGCATCCCATTGTCCTGAAGTGCAGAAGGTTTTTCCATCAAAATACCCTGCCCAGTTCTGGTTTGTATTGGAGCAAGCGATTCCGTACACCGCATAATTAGCCGTCTGACCATTGCATGCCTCACCAGCTAGTCCATAGTTAGAGCCAATAATATTGGAAGTTGCCACACCATAGGCACCATAAGAATCTACGCCGCCTGAGGCAGAGAAGAAGCCGCCATGATTAACGCTATTCGGACTATTTGCTATCCCTCTGATGGCTATGTTTCTACCCAGAACGTCTAATCTCGCGGGTATTCCGACGGAAGTTTGTCCTACCAGTAAGTTTCCACTCGGCGTAAGGCGCATACGCTCAACATTGTTGGTGAAAAATGTGATCGGGAAGGCCGCTTCGTGTTTGATTTCGAGGTCGATCCCTGTGTTTATATTCCATCCGAGATAGTCTCCCAATACACCAGTATTTCCAGGTGTTGATGCTTGTCCTTGACAGAGTGAAATCAGCATCACAAAAATTGATAATAAGAATAGATTTTTCATGTTTTGAATTTTACAAATTGTTTAGTAATGGATCTATTCCCTTGTAATCTAATTACGGCAAAGTAAAGTCCTTCTTTAAGATTGCTCACATTATAACTGTTCTGATTACCATAGAATCGTATCAATCGTTTTCCGGTTGTATCCATGATTTCAATAGATTCAATTTTTAGGTTTGTAGGATGCTCTATTTGAAATCCATTGATGACAGGATTTGGAAAAAGTTTGAACCGATCTGCGTAGGACATGGAGTTGGCATTAAGAGAGCTTGTCTCCACGCTTACATCATCGAAGAAATAGTAGGAGTTGATTCCTATGCTTCCTTCAAATAAAAGAGTATCGACAAATTCTCCTGAAAAAAAATGACCAATATGAAGGAACTCATAGGCAGAATCTGCTGTGAAACTAAACTCGAATGTATTCCAATTAAGTGTGTCTGAAACAACTTCATCTATCGTCCCATGTGCAAAATCATCGACTATTTCTTCCGTTGAGTTAAAAGTTGGAAAAGTGGTAAATCTAAAGCCAATTTTGCTCACAGCGGCCCTGTTTCCCAGCTCGCCATCACAAACGAGACTAAATTTTACTACATAAGCATTATCTATTTCTAATGGCTCAATGAGCGGAACTCCTACTACTTCTCTTTGCAGGGTACCATTTATTCTAAGAATGACAAATCCTGCCATTCCGTTTCCCGAATTTGGCAGTTGATATCCAGCAGCAACATCGGGAGGTTGCATTCCGCCGTTTATTCCACAGCTATGGTACCAATCAGGTGTTGGGTTTTGGTCTAAAGGAACTTCAGGATTGACAATACTACCATACCAAAAATCGCATTTGGACTCTAATTCACCCAAAAATAGAGGACATTCACTATACTCTTCAAAACCGCCATTAGGCACCAAATTCTGACCTGACACATTCACACTACTCACCGCAAAGGCAAGTAAAAAAAGGACTCTACTTTTCATACGTATTGATTGTAAGGGATTGCTTTCCGATTTTCGGAAAGACTTGATATCTGAATATCAAAAACTTGATCATTTGATAAAGTTTATTGATACAGTTACTTTTGTCACTTCATTTGCACCTCCTTTTGTTTAATGGACGATTAGGTGTATTTGATTTGCCCGGGGTCTCAACACCTCGGGTTTTTTCTCTTCGCCTCCGCTCAGAGCAAGTTTTTTTCTATGTTTTCTTGAGGCAGCCTTCTCTATTCTGTACCATCCTTATCGCTTTGGTTGTTTTAAATGTAATTAAAGTATTGGATTTCCTTTCTTTTTTTAATGTTAACATTGTGTTATGCCGCTCACCCAATGTCGTGTCAATTTGACGTTTAGTCTGTCCGCAAAAGTGGTTAGTGCACTTAAGTATTTATGTCCTTGCACCCCATTTGATATGCCACCTTACACAGCTCGTAATAAAGTCGGAAAATAGAAAATAAGGAATACGGATGCCAACAACACCTAAGAAAACATGCCCTTCGGGACACGTTTCTTAGCTTAGCGTTAGAGATCATTAAAAATGAAAAAACTATTCTTAGATGATATAAGAACCATCGAAATGGTATATGATAAATCTATGGAGAAGGAATTCGATATAGTTCGCAACTATTTTGATTTCGTGAAGTACATTGAAACAAATGGGCTTCCAAATTTTATAAGTTTTGATAATGATTTAGGTTTAGATGAAAACGATGAAATAGGGCCTGATGGATATGCCGCGGCCAAATGGTTGGTTTATGAATCTGGTCTAAATTTGATTGATTTAGAATTCAAAGTTCACTCCGCAAACTTTGTAGCGGCTGAACAAATTAGAGGATTATTAAATAATTACATAAAACACTTAAAAAACGAAAGCGAACTCTGACAAGACCTTATAATCATATCTTGCTTTGGCAAGAGCCGATTCTTAGCTAGTCGTTAGCATTCATTAAAAGGATCATGAGGAAGTTAACAATCACACTCGCTCCTCGGAGTATACCTTCGGTGAGATCGCTCCTTTGTCGCTAAGTTGCCACCCCGAGGCAATCTCCTTAATTTTAGGTATTCTTACTCAATTCTTTATCACATTCACGCAACCTATCAGCTTTGGATGTGACCAGAATCACATAAGTCAAATAACGTATACCATCTTGAAAGAGTAAGCGTTATGCCAGTACACTCTACTAATCATGAAAAAAACACTAGTACTTTTTGTAGCCTGCTTTCTCGGCCTTACTTCACTTTTCGCACAAGACTGGCATACAGATTTTGCCAAAGCCAAGGAAGTGGCTTCCATCAATGATCAAGCAATCGTACTCGTCTTTCAGGGGTCTGACTGGTGCGCACCGTGCATGAAACTGGACCGTGA
Organism: Cryomorphaceae bacterium; assembly: GCA_047633195.1. Lineage (GTDB taxonomy): Bacteria > Bacteroidota > Bacteroidia > Flavobacteriales_D > Cryomorphaceae > JAKVAV01. Next base: position 5,337 of record JBLIEU010000083.1, read on the forward strand.
GATCTGGAGCACGGAAGCCTTTAAGGAATACGCTGCCGATCATTACGTGATGCTGCAAGCTGATTTTCCGAGAAGGAAAGCGAATGTCCTCCCCGAAAAACAAACAAAGGCCAATGCCGCCTTGGCAGAAAAGTACAACACCAGCGGAGTCTTCCCCTTTGTGGTAATGCTGGATTCGGACGGGAATGTTCTAGGCCAAACGGGTTACAAGAAGACAACGCCCGATTTGTACATTAAGGAGTTGAATGCTTTTATCCAATAGGGTGAAAAGTCTCGTCACTCTTGCGGCCGTGCTGATTGGAATTGCCTGCGTGGCCCAACAGCCTTTCAAGGGCACCCTCAAATTGATGGGGAGCAAGTTTGAAATAACCGTAGTGGCGAAAGATTCGGTGGATGCCGATCGATACATCTCCACGGCTATTGACGAGATCGACCGTATCGAGAAACTCATTTCTTCTTGGGATGAAAATTCCCAAACGTCTGCCATCAACCGAAACGCGGGCATTCAAGCCGTAGCAGTTGATCGAGAGCTATTCGATTTAATCGAACGAGCTCTGGCTATCTCAAAACTCACCGACGGGGCCTTTGACATCAGCTATGCCTCGATGGACCGCATCTGGAAGTTTGACGGCAGCATGACCGAAATGCCTTCCGAAGAGGAGATCAATGCCTCGGTATCGAAAGTGGGCTACCGCGACATTTTGCTTGACAAAGAAAAGGGAACCGTCTTCTTAAAGAATGAGGGGATGAGAATCGGTTTTGGTGCCATTGGCAAAGGATACGCAGCTGACAAAGCAAAGGAATTGCTCATGTCGCTAGGCGTGGTTTCGGGAATCATCAATGCATCGGGCGACATGAATACTTGGGGAAAGCAACCCAACGGAACGGAGTGGAAAGTGGCCATTACCAATCCGATGAATAAGGACAAGGTTTTTGCCCTGCTTCCCATTACCGACGGGGCAGTAGTCACTTCGGGAAATTACGAGAAGTACGTCGAGTTTGATGGTACACGTTACACCCACATCATCGATCCGCGCACGGGCTATCCCGCGACTGGCATCATCAGCGTTACCGTTTTTGCTCCCAATGCAGAGCTGGCCGACGCTTTGGCTACCTCTGTCTTCGTAATGGGGAAGGAAGTGGGGCTCGATCGCATCAATCAATTGCCAAAAATAGAATGCATCATCATAGATGATTTAGGAAACATCACTCATTCTAAGAACATAGAAATAGATAAATCATGATAAAGAAAATCCTGATCCCAGCAGTGTTTGCTTGCCTCCTTTCGAGTTGTGTAGTTGTCAAGGAATACGAAAAAGTGAACATCAACGATCCCGATATGGCCTTGTCCGACAAACCATGCGACCGAAACCTTACTACGGCTCACTCATACCGCGAGGCTGCAGTAGGAGCAAATGGTGGTAAAACTGGAGGGGGCTGCGGATGCAACTGATGCTAAAGAAAAACGACTTGTGCTTTGAGCCGATTAAACTACTGCGCTATATTCTGCTCCCGTGCCTCTTGCTATTAGCCTTTTCGGCGAAAGCCACAGATCCACCTGACTCGACCAAAGTGTATAAAAAACGTGTGCTCGAAACCACGGAGGTGGACTTTCTAACGAGCTACTACACCCAAGACGGAGATAATGCCGCCGTGAGTGGCGGAATCGGAACGGAAGAACTCACGGATGTGACGGGAACTTTTGTAGTTTCTATTCCACTTAATGACGATGACGTCTTAACGATCGATGCAGGTGTTTCAGCCTATACATCGGCATCATCGAGCAATGTCAATCCTTTTGGAAGTGGCGAGGCCGATCCGTTTCAAGCTTCATCTGGCGCGTCGAGTGGCGATTTATGGGCCAACCTTACATTCAGTTATAGCCACAGTTCAGATGACCGAAACCAGATTTGGTCTGCCAAGGGCTCCGTTTCTACGGAGTACGATTATTTCTCGGCGGGAATAGGCGGAAGCTATACCCGACTCTTCAATGAGAAAAATACGGAGTTGAGCGTTCATGGAAATGTGTACTTGGATTCTTGGAACGCCATTTACCCTTTTGAACTCAGGCCTTTTGCCGATGGTGGTGATGGATTGGACAATGCGCTTTTTAGAAACAATACCATCACGGGCAATGAAGATTATGCGCCTGACTTTACTGAGTTCGATAGTGAAACACGCAACTCTTATTCGTTGGGGTTTGGCTTTTCGCAGATACTGCACAAAAACGTGCAAGGGTCACTGGCACTTGATTTTGTACAACAAGAGGGATTACTTTCTACGCCTTTTCAGCGCGTGTACTTTGGTGATATAG
>JBLIEU010000084.1:0-7510 GCA_047633195.1 Cryomorphaceae bacterium
CTCATGGCCGAGATTGGAAAACTCTTCCATCAGCGTTTCAAGTGAAACACTGCTCTCGCTGGTCGGAAAATAAAAGAGTATGCGCATTAAAATGTTTCTGCGGGCCAAATCTAATTCTTTTATAGTCTTTTCTTTGCCACATGGAGATGAATCCAATCGCACCGTCTTTGACCATCGTAATACCTACTATCGGCAAAATAAATGTGCTCGCCCCCACTTTGGAGCGACTAAAAAAAGCCGTTGGCAATCAGCCCATTGAAGTGTTGATCGTAGATGACTCAAAAGCAGGCAATTTAAATGAGAAAGATGTAGAGCCATTTAATCTTCTCAGGAGCGGTGGACTCGGTGCGGCCAATGCGCGAAACATTGGTTGGAAAGCGGCCAGAGCAAAACTTCTTCTCTTCTTAGATGATGACATTTGGATCACTGAGCAAAACCTTCAAAAAACTTTGGAGCTTCATGCGCAAGAAGGCTCTGCAGCTTATAACTTCTTTTGGGTCTATCCCGATCAACTAATGACAGAGTTGAATAAATCGGCCTTTGGCAAGTATATTCTCAAACGAAAACTATACTCCAATGCTCACCGTCTAGACTTTGATCATCAAAGTAAAAAAGGGATGGTGAAGATGACTGGATTGACTTCCCAATACTTCTCTATCGAAAAGAGATGGATTGAAGCAGTAGGAGGCTATGATCAAATCCCATTTGCGGGTATCGAAGACCTACTGCTATTCGATAAGTTAAAAGCGCTAGGGGTACAAGTGATGCTTTCGCTTGGTGATACCGTATTTCAATACGAAGTCAATAAGCTGAGCTCTGATAGTTTGGTGAGACGGTACCGGACTGGAGCCCTTACCAGAAGGGTAGCGAGCAACGCAGGCCATACCAAACACGGAGTGAATTTTAACGGAGGTCAAAAAGTAAAAGGACTACTCGGTCATCTTTTCGAGCCTTTGCTAAGCGCAATTGAGGGCATTCTTCCCTTTGGTAGCATTTACGAAAGAGTGGTAAACTACCGTTTATACATCGCAACTTACCGCGGTTATTACCGAGATGAATTACCGAGTCATTCGCCTACCCCACCGAATCAGAAATGAAGGCAGTTGCTTTAGCCGCTGGTTGAGCTTGGTAAACTCTTGTCGATCGGCTTGAGACAGGTCATTGACATTTAAACCACTTGCAATGAGAAAGGCCTTCTTGCGGTTCAATTTCTCGTACTCTTCTTTGTACCGCTTAAAGAGGTAATAATGAATCATGGCGGCACCGTGCTCCGACAAGAGAGGGCCACCGGGATAGTCCATTTTCAAGTTTTCGTCAGCAGCGGCGCCAAGTTCTTTCAATAAGTCCGCTTCACTATTCAAGCCCAGATGTTTAGCATAGTGCAGATAAATCGCGTCGGCTTCTTTCTCGAACCTGTCATTTTGAGTCACCGATTTGGAATCTTCGTGGTAACGAAAATTCAGGATAATCTCATCTGAATTTATAGCACGCTCCTGGCCTTCGTTCAGTAAATACCGAAGCAACCACTCCTTATCCATGCAGTAATGCAATCGCTCATTGAGCAATCCCATTTTTTGAAATGCCTTTTTCGAAAAAAAAGTTTCTGGTTGATCTATTCTAGTGTAAGCAAGCGATTTGGGGAGGTTCCCTTCGAAGATGTCAGTGCCTCGTGAAATTCGATTCTGCATCCCAAACACATTGGCCCGAAAGGATACCATCGAAGCATTGGTTTCTATAAATTTCTCAGCTACCGTGAATAGTGCTCTTGGTTCGTAGTAGTCGTCACTGTTGATCCAATTGACAATATCGCCCGTAACTCTCCGAAGTCCTTTGTTGATGCCATGGCTTTGTCCATTGTCTTTCTCGCTGACCCACCAATCGATGTGCTTGCTGTACTTCTCAATGATTTCACGAGAATTATCGGTGCTGCCACCATCTACCACAAAATATTCGAGGTTGGGGTAGCCCTGACTCAAGACAGAGTCAAGGGTTTGTTCCAAGAATTGTCCTTGGTTGTAGGAAGGAGTCACAAGAGAAATCTTGGGATAGCTCATGGAGTGGAGTATTCTACTTGGATATGCTTTTGTACAATTCAGAAAGGCCGCCTTCCAAAGACCATTTCGCTGAATAGCCAATACGTTCGCTAATTTTGGATGGGTCAGAACAGCTGATCATCACATCTCCCATTCGCGGAGGCGTGTAATTGGCCGATTGTTTATAGCCCGTGATTTTGCTGATGGTATGAAACAAATCATTCACCGAAGTTTCAATCCCTCGACCGATATTAAATACATCGAGTTCAACATCACTCTCCGAAGCTGAGATCAGGGCATCCACAATATCACCTACAAAAACAAAATCCCGTACTTGACTGCCATCGCCGTAAATCGTCACAGGCTTATTGTTCATGGCCCGATCCATAAAAATCGATATCACTCCTGCGTAGGCAGAATCGGGCTTTTGCCCGGGGCCATATACATTGAAAAACCGCAGTCCAACGGAAGATGTGCCGTAAGCCTGATGGTGAAAGCGCGCGTAATATTCGTTGTTCAGTTTGGTTAAACCATAAGGAGATTCAGGTTTTGCTGTTTCGCTCTCTTTAAGTGGTATATTATCAGAGCTCCCATACACGGCACAGGAGGAGGCATAGACCAGCCTTTTCACATTCTGTTTTCGGCAAAAACCCAAGACATTGATCAAACCCGTTTCGTTGACCTGATGTGTGCGCAATGGATTTTGAAAGGAGTCGGGCACGCTTACCAAAGCCGCAAGGTGGAAGACTTTATCAATGGGCATTTCGATAGCAGGCAATGGACTGGAGATATCGTGTTTGATCAATTGAAAATTCTCAGAAGTAGAAAACTCTTCGAGAGATTCCGGAGCGTGATTGGACAAGTCATCAACTACCACAACTCTGTGAGCAGCACCAAGCAAAGAGCGCACAAGGTGACTACCTATAAATCCAAGACCTCCCGTTACTAACTGTACTGCCATAATTTACTTTTCTGGAAAGATTTGTTTCAAGGCATTATCTAGTATTGCTGGGTCTAGAAACACATTACCCACACAATCAGAAGCTGTTGGGTTTTCACTAGCTTTTATATAGTAATACGGTGAATCCAAAGCCGAAGCCAATGAAAAAAAGCAGTTGTTTTTATTGTCATTTACTCCTCTAATTTCAATAGTTATTGTTCCCCTGGGACATGCCAATAAATTGGTAAACCCCGCACCATGAACCCCAATGATAGCTTCGGCAGTCGCCATGAGTTCCATTTGATCAGTGAAGGAATAATCCTCCAAATAAACCAAAGAGAAACCGTGCTTTTCTAAAATCGGCAGGCATTCTGTTTCATTCAATAGCTGTCTGATTTTCGCCTTATTACGACTAATGTAAAAACGTTTATTGCTCAATTCAGGATTAGCTGAAAATTTCAACGCTGACGATACTTTACGAATGGCTTCAGGAAAATAATTACCCGTTTTTGATGTGGGCTCAGCCATAATTAGGTTCTCCGCAAATATTTTTTCTCCCCTACTGACAAAAAAGTGCTTCAGATCAAGATATGCCAAAGAAGCCTTTATGTAAGAAAATTCTGCATAATGAGCAGGTAGAATGATGATATAGTCTAATTTTTTCTCAGGAAGTATGAAATACCTTGTCAAAGCGTCACAGAACCAATGAAAATATCCGTGGCTCCATCTTTCCGTAATCCAAATAGCCTTTTCAACGTGAGCCTTCCTCTTTTTAGCGTGAAGTTTAGCAGATTGTTTTACCCACTTAAATGACTCGTGCTTACCAATACGAAGGTTGACTAATGACTCTTTCTCTACAAGACTGAATTTTTTAGCTACTAAACCGCCGCTATCAATCCATACAGAACAATATGACACAATTCGAAACCCATCAAATTGCCGTTCTAATTCGTGATGGAATAAGGCACGATCCTCCTCGCTAAAATTTTCAGGAATATTTCGCCGAACGGTATATGGATCATATGATTTGAGTAGTTCCAATGTTAAAAAAAACGATTTAGGTCGAGTTCTAATTTATTGTTTACGCACAGGATATTTTGAAATCTGAAAATTTCGTAATTGGTACTGTATTCCCTTATGTCGATGAGCTTATTGTTGCCAATCCGATAAATATCAAAATCACTTAAAAGATCGTAGTAATCCTTGAGGAAAATTCTAGAATATACGTGCATGTCGTTAAACTCAAATTGGATGAACGAAATATCTTTCAAGTAATCCCCTGCTCCGATAAGCACTTTTAAATCTTGACCTTCGGTATCCACTTTCATAAAGTCAGGCAGCGCAACTAGCCCTTCGGCAAATATCGTGTCCAGACGCTGAACTAGAACAGGATGTTGTTTATAGTTTGAATCCCGATTGCCTTCAAAATGGTTAACCAAACTTCCATGTGCTGAACCTTCGATTTGAGAATGAGTATAAAAAGTCATTTCACCGTCTTTATCCGAGAGAGCTACACGATGCAATGTTGAACCCATAAGCTCTTCTAAATATGAATGACATTCAGGATTTGGTTCGAAAATTTCAACATGGGTATTTGGCAATCTTTTTCGGAGCAACATGGTGTAATCTCCTTTATTCCCTCCAACATCAAAAACCGTTTTGACATCAGGGTTGGACGCAATAATCCTTGAAAGCACAAAGTCTTCACCTGAATTGGATGCGTCGGTGCCCATATCAACACCTATCAATTGTTGGGCAATGGCAACGACCTTTTGATTCAAAACTCTATAGCCAAAACGAATAAGCATTTTTGTTAATCCCCTCTTCCAATCCATCCTATTCGACTTTAAATTCAAATTCCGGTTGAACTACACCACTAATAGACTCCGAATTGTTGAAATTATAAATATTGCTGTCTTCAATCTTCAATGCATTGTTCAGTGTAAGCCAATCCTCGACAGTGTCATTTGCTCGAATGAATAAAACCAAATTATAGCTTCCAGGCTTGAGGGATTGAGCAAATCGAAATAAATAAGTAGCATTTTTTTCGTGTCGATCCACTTTAAATGATAAAAAACGATTGGATAGATGAAAAATAGTTGTGTTCAGACTGTCTTGAACCGCCAAGCCAAAATCCAAATCCAGAAATTTATCAGCGCCAGTAGAAATCAAATTTAGCCGTATTTCAGCTGATTCTCCTGATCGATAAGATTCTTTGTTCAATTCCAGTTCTCTGAAACGGAGGACTTGAGCCCCTCGTCGGTCCGTAATTTGAGTTAGATCTATCGTTCGCCCGTAGGAAGTTCCACCTGAAGTATAGCCACTGATTATCTCCTCTATGCTGCCTTTCAGCATGAGCTTCCCCTCCTGAAGGAGAACACCTTTCTTACATAGGTTATTTATTGCCTGCATGTTGTGACTAACAAACAAGATTGTCCTACCACTTTGACTTACTTCAGTCATTTTGTCAATGCACTTTTGCTGGAACGCAGAATCGCCGACAGCGAGCACTTCATCAATCACCAAGATCTCAGGCTCTAAATGTGCTGCCACTGCAAACGCCAACCGCAACTGCATTCCTGATGAATAATGCTTGAGGGGAGTGTCTAGAAAAGCTTCCACACCGGAAAATTCAACGATGGCATCGAACTGACGGTTGATCTCGCTTCGTCCCAATCCGAGGATGGACCCATTGAGATAAATATTCTCGCGTCCAGTCAGTTCAGGGTGAAAGCCCGTGCCGACTTCGAGCAAAGAAGCCAATCTCCCTCTCAGGGTAATTTCCCCTTTGGTGGGAGGGGTGATCTTGGAAAGGATTTTCAGCAAGGTTGATTTGCCCGCTCCGTTCTTGCCAATGATGGCCAAACTATCGCCCGGAAATACTTCAAAATTGATGTCTTCCAAAGCCCAGAAAGATTCTTTCTTTTTTGATGGCTTAAAGGTGCTGAAGACATTATCGCGCAGGCTCAGGTACTTCTCTTTTTGCGCACCACGGCGGTATTCCTTCCACAATCCTTTGACCTCTACTATTGGCTTCATTAAACTAAACTTAATGGAAACGAAAGAAGGAAGAAATGACTTGAAAGCAGATGTGGTAGGTTATACATATTTAAGTCTTTTCGAATCATAAAAGAGAGCATTGGCAAAGTGTCCTGATTTTCCTACCAAAGCAGGCGTATAGTAATGGATGAAATGAAATCCGAAACCTTCCAATTGATGCTTGACATTTTCCAAATATGAATGGCTATTATCATCATGATTAATGCCAACCTCTACAAGAATAAAATCCACATGCCCATGTCGTAATATACCTTTAGAACCTTCAAAAAGATTTTCTTCAAATCCTTCTACATCAACTTTGAGTAAGGATATATGACCTAAACCTTTTTTCTCAAAATACTTATCAAGTGTAATTACTTCAACACTTTCAAAGACTCCATGAATCGATTTTGTCTTGAGAGTATTCCACAAATTATTCGTCTTAATTTCAATTTTTTCTATGCCCTCAATATCACCCAGCGCCTTTTGCTCAAGATGTACCTTGTCAAAACCAGATGTGTTTTTACGTAGCTCCGCAAATGTGCTACTGACAGGTTCAAAAGAGATCACTTCAACCGATGGAATCTGTTTCTTAAAGTAAACCACGGATTGACCAACATTGGCACCTGCATCGATAATGAGCTTAAACTCATAATTTTCAAAATGGTTCCTGATATCTAAAATAGGATCGAATCCAAGAGGCATGGTTCCCTCAAAGAACATCCTCACACCAATTTTTTTTAGACATGATTTAAAAAATGCTTTCATATATATGGCTTCGAATCTATGCCAAATCTGCAAAATAACGCTCTGTTTTTCGGAAGTACAGAATTCCAATCAAAAGAAATACCAGTCCAGAGGCAATGCTGACTGCCACCATCTCCATGTCAAGCGGTCGATCGACCAGGACATTTCGGATGAGGGTAATGGGCGCGTACATGGGGTTCAATGCCAACCCTTTTTGGAGCCAAGGGTAATTGGCCACCATTGAGATGGGGTAAATAACAGGGGTGAGAAAAAGAAGGATCTGAATCGTGAAGGGCAAGATGTAGCGAAAGTCGCGGTACTTGACGTTCAATGCGGCAATGAGTGTCCCGGGCCCAAAGGTGGCAATGATGGTCAAAAGTAAACTGAGCGGAAGCATGTAGAGCAATTCCCAGCTTAGGCCAAACCCGTAATAAAGTACCAGCCCCAAATAGACCAAGAAAGCCATGAAGAAATCAAAAACGGCTACCAAGATTGAGCTCATGGGAATGATCAATCGGGGGAAGTAGATCTTCTTGATGATATTGGCATTGGAGACCATGGAGTTTCCCGCCCCACTCAATCCAGTAGAGAACACACTCCACAGCATGAGCCCCGAAAAGCAAAACAAAGGATATGGAATCCCCTCGCTGGGCACATTCAATGCCTGACCAAAGAAAACCGAAAAGATGATCATCAGTACAAGCGGCTGAAGAATGGCCCAAGCAAAACCCAAAAAAGTTTGCTTGTACTT
>JBLIEU010000085.1:0-7495 GCA_047633195.1 Cryomorphaceae bacterium
ATGCTTGCTCTGGTGATATAGCAGATTGCCAAAGTCCATATCCAGCGGTTTCTGATTTGTCAAGCTCAAATGTTTCTAATGGGGTTCAACTTTCTTGGACACCTATTGAAGGATCAATCGGTTGCCAGATTAGAGCGGGTTTAAGCTCAGTCGGATTTCAAACTACTGTAACCGTTTTTGAAGCGAATGCTTCGGAATTTTTTGTGCCTGCTACTGCTATCCAGTCGGGTGCCGAGTACCAATGGCAGGTGCGATGTGGCTGCTCAGCTGATCCTTTAGTCGCAGGGCCTTGGTCGTCTACTGGTTTTTTCAGCTTTGGCTCGGCCATTTCGGCTGATGTAATCGCTGAGAATGTTTCAGAGCAAGAAATGGTTCTGTATCCAAATCCCGCCACGGATGTTCTGACAGTATCATCGGCTAATGGAACTGCGATGCATGTATTTGATGTGAATGGAAGAGTGGTTTACGCTCAATCAATGAATACGCAAGAAGAAGGATTGATCAGACTCGATGTTTCTTCTTGGTCCAACGGTATTTATTTAATGACCGTTTCCGGCAAGGATGGTTCAGTGAATCGCAAGAGATTCGTTGTAAATTAACTTGAATTTATTCTAATGGAACGGCTCAAGGCTTTAAAAAGCTTTGAGCCTTTCTTATTTAAACACATTGCATGAATTGGATAGACCTCTCTATTTTCTTTATTTACATGGCTGCCATGCTGGGCGTCGGTTACTATTTTTTAAAAACAAATAAAGGGTCTGAGGATTATTACCTCGCTGGCAGAAATATGGGCCCTTGGCACATCGGAATGTCGGTGGTGGCTACCGATGTAGGCGGTGGTTTTTCCATCGGGCTGGGAGGTCTGGGCTTCACCATGGGCATCAGCGGAAGCTGGATGTTGTTTACGGGTTTAATCGGTGCTTGGCTTGCCGCGGCCTTTCTCATTCCCAAAGTATTTGAGCTGGGCAGAAGGGTGAACCTCTTCACTTTCCCTCAGGTTTTTGGCGAGATTTATGGCAAACGGGTAGCCCTGCTGGCCGCCATTATATCCGCCATCGGTTACTTGGGATTTACCTCTTCGCAAATGCTGGCAGGGGCCAAATTGGCATCAGCAACTTTTCCATCCGTTAGCCTCGATCAGGCACTTTTGATCATGGGTGTAGTCGCGGTAATTTACACGGTGATGGGAGGCCTGAAGGCTGTTATTTACACCGATACCATTCAGTGGATTATTCTCCTGTCGGGTCTCATATTCATTGGCCTTCCGCTGGGATATTTTTCCATAGGGGGTATGGAAGGCTTGCGCGCCGAAACCGATCAGGCGCTGCTCAGCTTGACCAATCTTTCATGGCAAAACATAGTCAATTGGTCCATCACTATTATTCCCATTTGGTTTATCGGGATGACCCTTTACCAAAGAATTTATGCTTCTCGTGATGTGAAGCAGGCCAAAAAGGCTTGGTACATCGCAGGGATTTTTGAGTGGCCCATTATGGCTTTCATGGGAGTTCTGCTCGGGCTTTTTGCCAAAGTAGCTGCCGAGCAAGGCATGTTTGCGGAGATCGGTTATGCTTCTGCCGCAGGAATGGACGCCGAAATCGGACTACCTCTTTTGCTCCGCACCATTTTACCTGTAGGATTAATGGGCCTTATGATGTCTGCTTATTTCAGTGCGATACTTTCCACTGCCGACAGCTGTTTGATGGCGTGTTCGGGAAACATCGTCTCTGATATCATGATGCGGTTCGGTGTCTTTCGGGCAAAAGACGATTTGCGATTGAGTCAATGGGCCACATTGGTAATTGGTGCTGTCGCCTTGCTGATTGCCCTTTACATGGAGAGCGTGCTCGAACTTATGCTTCACTCGTATGCCTTTATGGTTTCGGGACTATTCATTCCAGTTTTGTTCGGACTTTATTCCCGACAACCCTCTGAAAAGGCTGCAATGTTCTCAATGATCATCGGTGGAACCATCACGTTGACCCTTACTATTCTGATTGTTGAATTGCCATTTGGATTGGATCCAATCACCTTCGGATTGCTTGCGGCTCTTTTAGCTTATTTGCTTGTTCCCAAGAAGCCCAAAAAAAACCGCTCAGTTGCTACCAAGCGGGTTTTGGAAAGTTGATTCGGGATAGCTGCCAACCTAGTCGAGGTAGTGTATATTAAAAAATCCATCAGTCACGTAAGTCGAATCAACGTTTGCCAGAGTTGAAATTCCTTTAAAGTTAAACGTTCCTGAGATATCGTTATTGATTGTATCGTGCATAAGGTTTTCCAAAGATCCTGAGTCGGTTAAGAAGACTTCAGTCAAGTTTTTTATTACTCCAGCAGTCAAAGGAGTCGTTCCGTCTAATATGTAAGAGCCTATAGCGATATCAGTTTCGAAAGCAATCGATATAGATGTTTCAGTGGGCGAAGGTTGATAACCCCTTGCATACGAATTACAGGACCTACATCTATAAGGGCTTGGACGTCTTCACCCTCAAACAAATAGTCGACACCTCCTTGGGTAAAAGAGATGGTTCTGGTTCCTGGCGTAAAAACGGGTGGGCCAATGAAAGAGCCATAATTCAGATTCTGAAATTGAGCATTATTCATTTCAAAGAAGTTAGAATTATTGATCGGGTTGAAATACTTGACAAAGAAATCACCGGTAATCGTCCGATTTACGGTGTCGTTTTTTGTGATGTTGAGCACGCCGCCTCCATTGCCATTGGCTTGAGAGGTGTATAGGACGAGTCCATTTCCTCTAACCGATTCAAATCTGTTCAATGGTCCTAGCGGAGATTGTTGTTCTAAAAAGGAAGACCCGGCATCAACTTCGGCAATGGCAATAAAGAGCGTGTCAGATCCGCTTATTGCTTTAATGCGAAGGCCCTCTGAATTAAACGCCACAGTGACAGAATTTGTCGATCGAACGGATGCAGCCCCGGTAGCTGGGTCAACAGCTTGTTCTCTTTTCGAAGAGATTATCGGAAACAAAAAAACCGCTCGAACTAGTCAAGCGGCTTCTTTAAATAGTCTTGTATTACTAGCACTCTATATTGAAAGAGCCATCGGTGACTTCGACAGTGCCACCTCCTAGAAACTCCGAGCCAGAGAACGAGAACGTTCCTTGAATCTCGTCTGTGCCTGTATTATTTACAGTAACAATTAATATTCCAGCGTCAGAAAAGAAAAACTGTGAGCCTTCGGTGTAAGCCATTGTAACCGCACCGAATAAATTACCTAGGTCGTAATTGCCTGGTGCAATGTCCTCACTAAAAGTTAAGGTCATTGACGTAGAAGGTGAGCTTGATGATGTGCCAACCGCTTGAACTGTCCCCATACTAGTCGAACTAAATATTTGGTCTAGTATCGTTGCGCTTCCATTTGCAGTAAAAGGAATGTTGCCAGCTCCTCCTAGTTCAGGTTCTTCGATTGTCTAAGGTAGATCTACAAACAGGCCATCTTGAAGTACTACGAGGTCTAAAGAACCAACTAGATTATAAAATACTGCATTAAAAGATCCGCTGATCTGTTGATTGTCAAAATCGTTTGCAGTGATCACGAAACTTACAGTACCTGTGCTGTCAGTTACACCATAATCATCATTATTGAACGCTGCAAAATAATTATAAGTTCTGTAAATGCTGAGCGTATCAACCACAAATACACCAACTTGATTTCCTGAAAACTTAAAAAATACGGAGTCTGCTCCGTTGGTCGCTGTAACATCGAATGTACCATCCAAATTCAAACGAGCTGAAGCAGATGTAGCTATCCAGTCCGAGCTAGTGCTGGTTAGAGGGTCTGTTTCTGTTGCTGTAAAACTATACGAAAGTGGGGTTGGTCCTGAACTATTATTGTTGTCATCATCGTCGTTGCAAGAAGTAGCCACCATTAAAATCGAAGCGAAAAATACCGCGTTAAGAAAAGTCTGTTTCATAAGAGATGTAGTATCTAAATTTTTTGCGCACAAGGATAGTTATAAACAGAAACGGTGAAATGCGGTACTTGGGTTGGCATATCTAAGGGAGAAATAATGCTAATGCAACTTCTCTGAATAAAACCTTGATCATTCAATGTCACTTGCGTCATTATCTTTAGCTCACCATCCAACTCGAAATATGATCAGCACTATATCTACTTAGAACTATGAATCGAACTGCTATTAAAGGACTTGGGAGTTACCTGCCCGAAAATGTGGTAACCAATGCCGACTTGGAAAAGCTTGTCGACACCAGTGATGAATGGATCAAAGAACGCACTGGAATAGAGGAAAGACGCTATGTGATCAAGGGAGAAGATACCACAAGCGGTATGGGGGTAAAAGCTGCACGAAAAGCCATGGCCATGGCAGGAGTCACGGCAAAGGACATTGACTTTGTCATCTTTGCTACCCTTTCACCAGACTATTTTTTCCCAGGGAGTGGAGTGCTTGTGCAGCGCGATCTGGGGCTTGACACTGTTGGGTCGCTAGACGTGAGAAACCAATGTTCGGGATTCATCTACGGATTGTCTGTAGCTGATCAGTTTATCAAATCGGGGATGTACAAAAACATTCTCCTCATTGGTAGTGAGCTCCAAAGTGGGGCTATGGAAATGACGGATCGCGGTAGAGGTGTCTCGGTTATTTTTGGGGATGGCGCAGGTGCTGTCATCCTCTCGGCCGCTGAAGGAGATGAACGTGGAATTTTATCAACTTGCATGCACTCTGAAGGTGAACATGCTGAGGAGCTCATGATCGAAGGGCCTGCCACTTCGCATTGGGTAAATGAATTGTTCAAAGAAGAGGAGATGGGTGAAAAAGTTTGGCGCGCACACATGCGCGGAAATTTCGTGTTTAAGCACGCCGTCACTAGAATGCCTGAGGCCGTGAATGAAGTGCTAGCCAAAGCAGGAAAGACTGCTGATGATATTGATTTACTCATCCCTCATCAAGCCAATTTGCGCATCAGCGCAATGGTGCAAAAACATTTCAATTTACCCGATTCAAAAGTCTTTAACAATATCCAAACCGTGGGGAATACCACTGCAGGATCCATTCCCATTGCCATGGCTCAAGCCTTAGAAGAAGGAAAGCTCAAACGCGGCGATCTGATCTGCCTAACCGCTTTTGGTTCGGGTTTTACGTGGGGTGCGGCTCTGCTCGAATTCTAGATTTTAATCGTTGTTGAAAAACAATAATATCCTTTTGAGGTAGCCTCAATGGGTAAGGTTAAATTTGATTTTGATTCGGCACAATGAAGATCTCTAAGAATATAAATGGCGCAGCTTTACTCAGCGAGAGCGGTGTAGTCGAAAGCATGGATGCGACGGAACTTTTGGAGTTTTCTACGCGGCTCAAAGAATTTGTTTTGGACAATGCCGAATCGTTTTCTGAGCGCCCGCTCAAAAAGGTCTCATTTCGTGAAAAGTCTTTTTTGGTAGAAGTCACCGATAAGCTCTGGTTTTGGGAAGAGCTCGAATCGGGAAAATGGGAGTCAGATACCTTCGATGTCTTTGATCGTTTTCTCGATAAGAAAACAGTCTTTCTCGATGTAGGCGGCTGGATCGGTAGTACATTTCTCTACGCTTCCCAACTCGTCAAGCAGTCAATTGTCTTCGAGCCCGATGAGGTGGCCTTCAAAGAATTATCCGCCAATCTTGCTCAAAACAAATCGGCCTCGTGGTATTCTCACACCGAGACCATTCAAGCCGCTATTGCCCCAGAGAGCGGCTCGGTGAACATCGGCTTTCGCCACGAAAGCGGAGACTCCATGTCCAGCGTTCTGCTCGGCGATTCTGCTGGAAGTACCGAAGTGAAATCGGTTAATCTGAGCGACTTTATCTCTGAGCGAAGTTTATCTGAAGAGAAGCTTTTCATCAAAATGGATGTAGAAGGATTCGAATACGAAATTCTTCCTGCCCTGAGCGATACTATCCAATCATTGGAAAAGGCGAGTTTTCTTATTAGTCTCCATCCACAATTTCTGCTCGAAAAACTCAATGCCGAAATACCCGCAGGCAAACTTAAAACATCGTTGATTCGAAAAGCATTTTTTGCCAAGCATCAGGCACTTTTGAAAGCTTTCAAAGGCTATGATTGCTCCTTCATAAATGGCAAACCCTTCAAGGCGCGAAAGGAATTAACGAAGGCATTAATCACGGGGCAGTTTTCAAGGGATTTGGTTTTTACGAGGTGAATTAAACGGCGCTTCGACACTTCGGCTGAGCTCAGCGACCACTCCGCTCAGCGGCCTTCAATCACGGATAATTCGGCAACAGGTTGGCTTCGCTCAACGTGAACGCTCACTCCCCTTCAATTTCGGTCTATTCTAACATTGTTACGAGATACTGTCCTACTTCTAGACAGATGTTTAACGTAAAGACGCTACGACACAAGTTTCTCAGGAGTTAATTCCCTCTGAAATATACTTCGTATCTTTATTTTATGGAATCATCAGTTTTAAAGAAACACCTCCTCGAAATTGCAGAGAAACTCACCCCGGAGTCTACCATTGAAGATGTATACCAACATCTCTCGCTGTTGGCTGATATTGATGAATCTGAAAATCAAGAAAAAAAAGGTGAGGTATTCACTCAAAATCAAGTGAGAGAAGCTTCGGGGAAATGGTTGAAGTAGTTTGGACAAAGAAAGCGCTCTCTCAATTGGAAAGAGCGGTGAAGTACATTCAAGAAGAACAGGGAACTGCTTATGCACAAATTGTGCTCAGCTGAATTCTCGATTCTGTCGAAACCTTGCAGAGCACCCCTAACATCGGGACCATAGAACCATTGCTCGCCCACAAAAAAGCAACGTATCGATTTTTAGTTGTTTGGAGCTACAAAGTCATCTACCGAACTACAAATTCAAAAGCAATTGTTTCAAGGGTGTTTCACACATCACGAAACCCAAAAAGGTTGAAAGGAATTTAGGGCAACGCCTTTGAGAGTGCAAAACACACCGTGTTCAATGTCGCCTCAAACGGTTCTCGATTATCTCCCTTCAGTCGATGAGACCACACCGACGTCGCTAAGTTCAATTCATCCTCGCATGAACCACTCGAAATAACAGTTGCGCCACCCGCGCCCTGCCATTCCTAATTTTTAATTGAACATTCCTAATTCCTTACCGAGTAAGGCTAACCCCAAACGTAAATTTCTCCACTCTACCCGCCGTAGACTCGGCGAAGGCGGACTGCCCCTCTGCGACCAGCACCACCGTATACTGCCCCGCAGTCACGTCACTTGGAGGTTGCCAAAGCTCTACCGTTTGGAACACATCGTTGTCCTCTCCCGACGCCACTTCATTGCCCCAACGGTTGTAGATCACCCAACGGCAAGAAACCACTCCCTGCACTTGTGCCACCAGCACATCGTTGCGGCCATCAGAATTGGGGGTGATGATATTGGGCATTAAGACTTGGATGCCTGGCTCTACGCGTAGGGTAAAGGTAGCCGTATCGGCACACGTCTCTTCGAGGCGGTAGGCAATCAGCGAAACCACAAAACTTCCCGAATCGGGAAA
>JBLIEU010000086.1:0-6995 GCA_047633195.1 Cryomorphaceae bacterium
AATGTATCAAAACATAGGACAAGGAGATGCTTTGGGAGTAGGAAATGTTGGCGGTTTTGCTCCTTGGTACTACTGGAGTTCGACGGAGACCGATGGCAATAACGCGTGGATTCATGGTTTCAGCAATAGTATTCAGCTCTCCTACGGTAAGAGCTTCACTTATAACGTGCGTGCTGTTCGAGCTTTTTAGTAATTTATCAATTTAATTAGCACCGCTTAAGCGGTCGGTTTTATTAGGAATGAGGGCAAGAGCAAGTTCACTTGCCTTTTGCCGAGTGCCGACACAAAATCAAAGAAAGTAATTTTTAAAAATGGAGGGCTGTGCCCTCCATTTTTCATTTAAACTATACAGTATGGCATTGTATTATGGTCTACCTGTATTCAAAGATGTGTAGAAACTCACTTTATTAATTTACGGCTTAACCAAAGATTTTTCAGAGGAGGAGGAGAAGCGCCGCTTCGATAAAAAACGCGGTAGCGGTTCCCTTTTAGTTTGATGTGCCAAACATAATCCGTCAAACACAGTTGGTAATTTTCGGGGGTAATTGCAGTCAGTTATAACCGCTCCCTCTATTTGGTGTATCGTCTTTCTTAAGTTTAGCCTCTCACCCCACAAAGCTTGCCCAAATGGATAGGCTACTCATTTAATGAAAGTTCAATAGACTGGATTTTGGGCAGGCGGGGCCGCTACGAAAAAATCAGCCCCGGACCTACAGATACATTGATATGCCGATTGTGGGCATCCGTATTCTTCTTTAGCCTATATCATCGTCGAACTGGACAGATCATGCTGCTCTAATTCATTGCAAGAGCAGGAGTTAAAAGTCCGAGCAGGCATAGAATTTTTGCCGCTTCGTCGGCGTTAATGAGAAGAAACCTATAGCTGAGGGCAATCGGCTTAATTACTTGTTGTCAGGTCTGGGAGATTGATTTCAAACTCGGTTCCTACATTCAACTTAGATCTTACGGAGACTGTTCCCTGTATTTTATCCATCGCTTGGCGCACCAGATAAAGGCCAAGTCCACTGCTTTCTACTTTATTAGAAGCTTCTTCAGAGAAGAATATTTCGAATATCTTCTTGAGCTGTTCTGGGGGTATTCCCTTGCCTTGGTCCGCTACAATTATTCTACTACTTCCGTCTTTTTCCTCAAGACTTATCCGTATTTCGTAAGGAGTATTACTTTCTTTAAAACCATACTTAACCGCATTGGTGATAAGATTATTCAAGGCTATTTTCAATCGAACGCGATCAGAGAGAATGACAGTGTCAACGTCAATATTCACTTTGAAACTAGCATGGGTGTTGTAGTTCATAAGCGGCTCTAAAATCTCATCAATCAGCTCGTTTAGATTTACATTTTCAAGATTTAAACTGGTCTTAAGATTGCGGTAGTATTGCAGAGTAGTTTGTATATAATCATCCATTTTTCGAATGCTGCTCGTCATGAGTTCATAATACTCTTGAACATGCTTTGGATCTTGTTCATCCTTACTAAGATTGACTAGTCCTAATAACGAAAGGAGTGGAGCTCTTAAATCATGCGAGACACTGTATACGAATCTATTCAATTCGGCATTTATTCTGTAAAGCTCTTTGTTGGTGCGCTTTATTTCTACTCGGGTCTTGTATGAATTATAAACGGCGCTGAGGGTTTTCTCCATCAATTCCCGATCCCATGGCTTCACCAAGTATTTATCTATATGACCTTTGTTAACGGCATCGATCACCGTTTGAGAGCTTGTGTAAGCGGTTAGTAATATGCGTTGCGGGTCGGGATATTTTTCGCAAATAGTCTGGAAGAACTCTACACCGCTAACTTCTGGCATTCGTTGATCGGCAATGATAATATGTGGTTCCTCTTCTGCAATTAATTTGAATGCTTCTTCTGCATTTTTTGCCGTTCTAACGTCATGAGTCCTTCTGAAACTAGCTTTAAAAGCACTCAAATTCGGTTCCTCGTCGTCAAGGTATAAGACGTTTATTCTCTCGTTTTCAGACATTATATTTTTAGTTCGGACTTAATTCTAGCTTTTATCGGGAATTCCAAAACAAATTTCGTTCCCTTTTCGTGCTCAGTATCTACGCTAATCTTGCCATTGTGGGCTTCAACAATCTTGAATACAATACTCAAACCTAACCCCGTTCCTTGCCCCACATCCTTTGTGGTGAAGAATGGTTCGAATATACGGCTCTTGGTATTTTTATCCATCCCTTCGCCAGAATCGCTAATCTCTATTGTCACAAATTCATCATCAGAAAATGTCCTAATAGTAAGAATGGAGGGGCGGCCCAATGGGTTTTTTTCCATAGCTTGGATACCATTATTGACGATATTTAAGAATACTTGGTTGACTTTTCCGCCCATGCATTCGACAAGCGGTAAGTCTTCTGACAAATCTATATTCATTTGAAGATTACTCGGAATCGAACTTTTTAAAATGCTCAATGTCGATCGAATTCCCTCATTGAGATCAGACTCTTTTACGCTGGATTCATCTATTCTACTAAAGTTCTTAAGTCCTTTTACTATTTCAGCAGTCCTTTTTGCGCCTTCTTCAATTCCTTTGAGAAGCTCATTCACTTCTTGTTTGCTGTAGTTGAGATCTATTTTTTGTTTGAACTCTTCAATAGACTGTTTCTTTTCTTGAAAAGTCTTGGGATCGCTTATTGAGTCGTACATATCAAGGACATCCAGGATGTCCTTAACGTCATAACGCAAAGGCTGAATATTGGCACTCACGAAATTGATGGGATTGTTGATTTCATGGGCTACTCCTGCGGTAAGCTGGCCCAATGAAGCCATTTTTTCTGCTTGTACCAATTGCGATTGGGTTTCCTTGAGTTCAGAAATGGCCGTGTTCAGCTTTGAGTTTGTGTTTTCAAGATCTGAAGTACGTTCACTGACTTTTACTTCCAAAACGACATTCTGTTCTTTTACAATTTTCTCATTCTCAAGAGATACTCTGAGGGCCTGTTCTTGAGATTCACTTTTTTCCTTTTTCAGAATGTTAATGCGATCAGCAAGAGCGATTGATAGCAATACTGCTTCGACAGCACTTCCAAAAAGCATCATGTAGTTAGTGACTGGATTGGAAGGAATAAGCCCCGAATCTTGGAGCGCGTAAACGATGATTCCAGCTACCAAAACTCCCCACGCCAGAATAAAAAACTTGGCTGGAAAGTAGCCTCTTCTGTAAACGACAATACCAGCTAAGAGAATGTAAAATGAGAGAACGGTAATGCCCACCTGTGTGGCCATATGAACAAAAGCATTTGCCCCAAAAAGTGCGCTAACGAAAACTAGAAAGAAGTAACCATAAATGATCCGCGCAAACATATTTGCACGAGGTGCATAGATCTTTGTTTTCAAAAAATCTTGAAGAAATATTACAGAGGTAATACTGACTAAAGCGGTAAAGAGGTAGGGGCTTCTAGAAGCCAACCAAGAATTATCGGGCCACAGAAATTGCTGTAAATAACCTTCTAATACAGCTTGAGTTGAGCCCACAGCTGCGATGTACAAGACATAAATTAGATAGCTCCTATCGCGAACGGTCAAAAAGATAAAAAAGTTATACAATGCCATAACTATGATAAGGCCAAAATAAGCCCCAAAGAGAAGATTAGAAACAAGTAAGAGCTTTTCTGATGCTTGGATGGTTGCTACATAAATCGGTAGTACAATTTGTTCAGCCGTTGTTATTCTGAGAAGAATGGTTCTCGATTCTCCATTGGGAATGGTCAGGTCGAGTATAAAGGGAGGTGCGCTGTATTTTCTGTGATTGAAGGGCAGGCTTTCTCCAAAAAGTTTTTCGCAAATGATTTGACCTTTCTCATTCAACACGAAAATTTTGACCGTATCGAGTAAGGGTTGGTGAATTTGAATACGGTAATCTTTGTTTTCAGCGAGGTTTTGAATGGTCGTTTTGACCCAAAGAGCACCTGTGTTGAAGCCTAAGTTTGGCCTTGCAGATTCGACCTGTTCAAATTCTTTGGTTAAAACATCAGTTAAGCTGGATGTATAGACTGTTTCTCGGAGAACAGAAAGTTCGCTACCCAATACACTTTTACCAAAGTTTGGTGTAAGTTTAAGCGTATCACTGGCCAGAATACTACTGGAAAGAAGTATCAAAAAAAGACCGAGAAGAAGAGCTGTTAATCTACCCATTCCAATTGACCTACTGATTTGAGTTCAAGATCATGCGTGTATAGAATCTGCTTGTGGCCAGCGATATCCTCCATTAATTCAATTTTTGGATTCTTACGCATCTGAAGTATTTTTTTCTGAAAGATAGGATGCGAGGTTTCCAGAGTTTGCGGATTAGTTGAAAGCACTCGTGCTACGTAATTGCTGTTTGGATAGATGAATTCACCATTATTACCTAATCCTGTCTCTATTCTGAAGCCTACTCTTGTAGCAATTTTCAGGGTGTATTGAGCACAAATCGTGAAGATCGAAGTGATTGGGAGTTGATTGCAAATGACCATTCCTGCAACGGCTAGATTCATAGTAACCCCAGTGTTGGGTGCCTTTGTGCGGCTATTCCAAAGACCGCATAATTCAGAGGTGCCGCCACCTAAGGCATAAAGCCTTACCATTTCATTAATATTTGGATCAAAGTGATGCACTGCTTCTTGTACGGGAAGATCTTTTCTCCCATCAGCAACTTGTACGCGTATTCCACCCAAGAGTTGTCCAGATTCTTTATCAACAGCTTCCACTACATAGACATGAGGATTGTACGCCCAGTCATAGTTATTGGTGGTAATATTACCCAAATTGAAACCTTCAAGCACCTGACGATGGCCCATTGCATAAGCTAGACAGCTTTCTTCCTCATCAATGGCTCGATAGGCACGCAAATGAATCATTAACTTCTTTTAAAATGTAGGTTCAAATCACGTCTAAGGCTCTTCACCACTTTTTTTTGCTTGTAGAATAATCTGAAGATAAAAATAGGCTCTTCAGTGGTGAACAACGCCGTTATTTCATAGAGTTGTCGACCAACCTCTGTGAATTCTTTATGCTGTTCTGGAGAGAGATCGCTACCATCCTCAAGTCGAGGCAGTAAAAGGGAAAGGGGTGACTGTGGCTGAAAGCCGATGTTCAGAGCATTGGCGGCTATCCAGACTCTTTCCATATCCATACCCGCTTGGAGGTAATCCAACCGCGAACGCTTTGGACGGGTTATAATCCCCAAAGCTGCGGCAGCAGAAGTGGACTTTTTAGAAAGCTTTTCAAATGCTGATCCACCCTTCCACTCGACGAGTTTATCAATAACATCTCCATTTCTAGCCAGTTTAAACCCCGCCAACTCTCCGATGGTAAGGTCTACCGTGGCAATATCGATACCGTCCTTTGTAGACTCTACTTCCTCTTTTGTCCACCGCATTTCTTCATTGAAATTGCGGTGTCCAGTAGGATGCATGATTCTAAATCTTTCGGTTTGCGCTATCAAAGCCGCGAGTTGATCATACTCATCACCAGGTTCTATTATCGTCAAGTTGGAACCGTTTTTATCGCTAGACAACTTCAATTTCTCTACATCGCTATTCGATAGTGGTTCACTCGGTTCAAGGTTCCTATTGGTTTCTCTTTGCAACACTTTTGATCCAAGCCATTTCTCAAACTCATTTGGGATATCACCTTCATTCAGAGCGAGGTGAGCGACGATGTCTTTTTCATCTTGGATTGGGAAGAATGCAACAGAGCTTGTGTAGCCTTGGTTAGTGGCTTCGAGACGAGCGTTCTCCAATGATGCCCCTAGGGCAATCATCGAAGCTATTTCTTGATGATCAAGAAAGGAACTAACCAAGTTCCTGTCGAATTTCAATTGAAAGAGGTCATCCTTATTCGTCCATTTCCAAGGTTGCAGATTTCCTCCTGAAGGCGCGTGGCAAGCTGTTCTTACAATTTTTTCTACAATTGTAGGATCGATCGATACCTTTCCATTATTGTTTATTTCAGGCCCAAAGTCTGAATCGGGCTTAGGAATATTAATTTCAAGTTGTTTACTTGCCTGCACATTCTTATTTCCGATCAGGTCTTCTACATCCACGTAGTATCTACCCGACTCGTGGTATTGATTCAAGAATATACGTCTGACCACATCTGCAGTAATACCTCCACCAAGAGTGACCGCAGAGGCCAATTGAGGCCAAGTGGAGATCGTTTCACCTATCTCGAGCATCGATGCTTTGGCGCGTGTAGATATGGTATCTGCACCAACGATGGCAAGCATGTAAGGGATTTTATCTTCATTGGTTTCTAAAGTTTTTAATTTCTCAGGACTTAAATCATCGACCATGCCATGGAGTAGAGGACGATCAGGCTCTAAGTCGAATCGCTCAACATCAAGCATTCCGCGGTCACTGGCTTCCATGACCACGGGAATTTTCATTTCACGAGCTTTCCATCTGGCAATGATTTTCATGTCTAATCCATCACATTCATCTATGAGAAGATCCAAGTCTCCTCCTGCGCAAAAGAACTCCTCAATGTTATCCTCAGTGAGTCCATCACCGAAACATTTGATATTTAAGAATGGATCGATTTCCAGAATCTCTCGAGCCACACAAACCACTTTAGAAACGCCAAGGTTGTGCACTCCCGTTCTTATTCGGTTCAGGTTGGTGAGCTCTAAAGAGTCAAAATCGGCTAATCGCAATTCCCCGAATCCTCTTTCCATTGCCATGGTAACGGCCACAGACTGTCCGACTGATAAGCCGATAAGACCAACTTTCTTTTCTGCCAAAACTTTCTCTTCGGCTGGACTTATTTTGTAGTGGTTTCTATTTGTTCTAACCTCAATAAATTCGTTTTCGGGCAGTATGTGCACCAATCTGTTTGACCAAGGGTAGTAGGCCCATATCCCATAGTGATTGATATCAGTCTGATCAAGGTGATGTGATATGGCAATATCAATCTCTGATGAATTCAGTTTTTTCTTTGGATTTCGGGCCTTAATGAGTTCGGTCAGTTGACTGACTATG
>JBLIEU010000087.1:0-6822 GCA_047633195.1 Cryomorphaceae bacterium
TACCTTTTCGCCATCGATGAAGCAAGCTTCCACTTTGGAAGGATAAAATGCGAGGTGATCCTTGAGTCCTTTCACCAACCGAAAGTACTTGGAGCTCCTTTGAATGGACCAACAATTTTTGAGGTAATCCAGCCGCCGTAAAAGTCACCTTCCTGTGCTTCTACCTTTTCGCCATCGATGAAACAAGCTTCCACTTTGGAAGAATAAAATGCGAGGTGATCCTTGAGTCCTTGGTAAGCTTTTTTTGGGTCGGGATAATACCACGCCGCATTTTCAACCCTTATTTCCTCCGACTGCAAGTGATAGTAGCCACCTTTCCCTTTCCATTCACAGAAGGTTGCTTGATTTGATTTGATCAAAACGTTTTGATCGATATCCTGAAGTGGAATGTAGACAGTTGGAGGATGGCTGGTTTCCAATATTCTCCAGGCCTTGTTTGAAGATGCGATGCGCCTTCTGGCAAAAAACACCTCAACGGTTGAATTCACTTTTTCCAATTTGGGAGGACGAGGATAATCCCAAACGGATTCTTGATCTTTTTTTGGCTTTTCTGCTTTCGGATGTTTCATGATTTTCTGATAATGTTCAAACTTCATCTAAAGATGAAGATCTGACTTTGTTGTCCGAACAATGAAAATTACCAAAAGTTTAGTCTAATCGTCGTCGTCACCGTCTCCCTCTTCGGCATCAGGCATGTAATCAAGTTCTGAGTATTTGTCCTCAAAATCGGACTTGACGCTCTTTTTGAGATTACCTTCATCGTCGTAATCTTCATCCTCATCAATCAGCTCTTCGGCGCGAGCCTGAGACATTTTAATGAGATAGATTCTTTCATCCGATTCAAAACGAAGCGCACTTATTCGGTCTCCGTCTTTATTATTGAAATGAATGAGCTCCTCACTAAAACCGTATCGATAGGTAAGTTTAATCTGCTCTTGAATAGCAGGCGCTATTTTTTCAAAAGAAGTTATAACTCTCGGTTTGGTATTGGCGCTTGACATAAGTGAAAGTTAGATATAGCGGTTATTTATAGTGCTAAAGGAAATAAATAATTTGACCATTTTAACTAAAATGTTGTCGACTAGAGTAAAATGATGAAATCCTGTTGAAAACAAGCTTAGGTCAATAGTAGAAACAGATATTCAAAAAGTTCGGCATGGTTATCTTTGCCACCATGCAAGAGACCATTTTAATTTTGGATTTCGGTTCGCAGTACACACAGCTCATTGCACGAAGAGTTAGAGAGCTTAATGTTTACTGCGAGATTCATCCCTATCATGAATCACTCGAACTCACTGATAACATTAAAGGCGTGATTCTTTCAGGGAGCCCGTTTTCCGTTCACGATGACGATGCACCACAGATTGATTTAAACCTGTACCGCAAGAAAGTTCCCGTGCTAGGAGTTTGTTATGGCGCCCAATACATTGCCCAACTCGACGGAAAAGGTGATGTGAGAAAAAGCGATAAACGCGAATACGGGAGAGCCAATTTGCGATCAATTGATACCGAATCAGCCTTATTCAAAGGTATTCATGTCGGTTCTCAAGTGTGGATGTCTCACGGTGATACCATCTTCTCATTGCCCGACCACGCAAAAGTGGTTGTTTCTACCCACGATGTAGAAGTTGCAGGGTATGAAGTGAAAGGAGAAAATACCTACGGAATCCAGTTTCACCCTGAGGTATACCATAGCTCTGACGGAAAACAACTACTCCATAACTTCTTGATTGACATCTGCGGTTGCAGCGCATCTTGGACACCCCATAGTTTTGTGGAACAAACGGTTGGCAATCTTAAAGCTCAACTCGGTGACGACAAAGTGATTTTGGGATTAAGTGGAGGTGTTGATAGCTCAGTGGCAGCTGTTCTTTTACAGCATGCCATAGGCAAGAATCTCTATTGCATTTTCGTAGACAATGGGCTTTTGCGCAAGAACGAATTTGAAGAAGTTCTTCATTCGTACCAAGACATGGGCTTGAATGTTCGTGGAGTGGATGCCAAGTCACGTTTCTATGATGCTCTAAAAGGAATTGAAGATCCTGAAGAAAAGCGCAAAGCCATTGGCCGAGTATTTATTGAAGTATTCGATGATGCTGCTCACGAAGTCCAAGACGTTAAATGGCTGGCCCAAGGAACGATCTATCCTGATGTGATTGAATCCGTTTCGGTTAAGGGGCCATCGGCTACTATCAAAAGTCACCACAATGTTGGTGGTCTTCCCGACTTTATGAAGCTTAAAGTGGTAGAACCATTGCGCGCACTTTTTAAAGATGAGGTTCGTTTAGTAGGAAAGGACTTGGATATTTCTCAAAAGATCTTGGGAAGACATCCTTTTCCAGGGCCTGGATTGGCAATTCGGATCTTAGGAGACGTAACAGAAGAAAAGGTTCGTATTTTGCAAGAGGTCGATTATATCTTTATTTCGAATTTGAAAGATTCAGGAGAATACGACAATGTATGGCAAGCTGGGGCCATTCTGCTTCCAGTGCGAAGTGTAGGTGTAATGGGCGACGAACGCACTTACGAGAAGGCCGTAGCACTCAGGGCTGTTTCATCGACTGATGGTATGACCGCCGACTGGTGTCACTTACCTTATCCGCTATTGGCAAAGATTTCGAATGAGATTATAAATAGAGTGAAGGGCATAAACCGAGTGGTTTATGACATTAGTTCCAAACCACCTGCAACCATCGAATGGGAATAAAAAACGGACTTTTGAAATTTCTTTTTGTTGCCGCAGTGGCACTGTTCGCATCAAGCGCTTCGGCTCAAAATTATGCTCAACGCACCATTGACGGAAGCGATTACTATCTCTATTACGTAGAACCAGGCAATACGCTCTATGCGATTTCTAAGATGTTTTCCGTTTCTGTGGAGGCTCTTGTTAGCGCAAATCCTTCAACCGAGGAAGGCCTGGAAATTGGTCGAGAAATTCTTGTTCCCATAGGGTCAGTTAATAAGCGTGAAGCCAAAAAGAAAGATGTCAAAGTTGAGGGAGACGTCATTCTTCACACTGTTCAAAAGAAAGAAACGCTTTTCTCCATTTCGAAAGATTACGGTGTTTCTGTGAACGAGCTGATGGAGATGAATCCTGAATCATCGCAAACACTGAGTACGGGCGTGACTCTGAAAATACCTTCAGCGAAGAGTTCAAGCGTTCAAGGCAAATTTCTGGAGCCTGCGCGGAATGACTCTTTCATCGTTCATCAAGTCCAATCGGGAGAAACGATTTTATCACTTGCGAAGCAATATGACATTTCCCAGGACAGTCTTTTAAGTATGAATCCTGATTTGGCACTAGGAGTAAAAAAAGATCAGTACTTGATTATTCCGACTTACAACGAGCCTTTTCTGATGATGAGATCAGAAGCAGAGGAGCAGAAACTGTTGGATGCCTTGGATATTCCTGTGGGCCGACAAGAGGTTTATGACCTTGCCTTAATGCTGCCTTTTGAATTGGAGCTGAACGACAGCTTAGAAATGGCATTGAAGCATGGCGAGGAACTTTACATTCTTACTGAAATTGCATTGGAATACTACCGCGGAACTCGTCTGGCTATGGACTCTTTAGCGAAGCTAGGGTTGAGCGCTAATCTTCATGTTTATGAAGTAGGAGATGACATTGTGAAAACACGAGAAACCTTGCGAAAACGAGAGATCCGTGACATGGATATCATTTTTGGCCCCATGCATAAAGCTAGCTTGGCCTTGGTGAGTGAAATGGCAGTTGATGAGAAAATCTATTTGGTATCACCGAATTCCTTTGCGAATGAGGTGTTTGAGGACAATCCATATTTGCTCCGCGCCTCGACTTCGAGAGAAACGATGCTGCGGTATCTGGCAAATTTTATTGCGATCAACCACCAAGATCACAACGTTTTGATGTTGAATAGCGAGTCGCCGAGGGAATGGCTGATGCGAAAAGAGTTCCTCAATACTTACAATATGGCAGCTTCAACGTTCAATAATATCTATTCAGATTCGTTGCGTAGCGTTACCAAAGAAATGTTCAATCGCGAAGACGGTGTCGGTGCAATTGCAGAGTTTTTGAGAGAAGATAAGTTGAATGTAATTGTCGTTCCATCCAACGATCTAGCTTTTGTGAGTGATGTGATGACAAGAATATCCCTGCTCGAAAATAACTATCAAGTTCAAGTATATGGTTTGGACAAGTGGATCAATTACGAAAACATCGAAGCTGAATACAAGAATCGCTTGAAGTTGAGGTTGGTTGTTCCTTCATACGTGGATTACGAGAATGAGAATACGATAGAATTTTTAAGAGCTTACCGCGAGGAATATGGCACGGAGCCGTCTCATTTCGATTATGGGTTTAAGGGGTATGATTTGGCGCTATTCTTCGGGAAGGCTCTTTTGCAAGAGGGCCTTGCATTCCCAGTGGCATTTGACCAATTAAAGTTAGAGGGTACCGCTGGCTCTTACCGTTTTGGGAAATCTACAACGGGAAAAGAATTTGAAAATAAAGAAGCCTACATTTTGCAGTATGAGGATTTCGAAATCAAAAGAGTGAATTGATGTCTGTCCCAGATAGAAAAGAGATTGAGGCGTCCTACCGTAAGATCCAATCGCTGATCTGCGAGAAGATTGAACTGACTGATGGAACAGGGAAATTTATCGAAGATAATTGGCAGCGCGAAGGCGGCGGCGGTGGACTGACCAGGGTTATGTCAGACGGAACTGTCTTGGAGAAAGCGGGAGTGAATTTTTCGTCGGTAGAAGGAGAAGTGACTCCAATGATGGCAAAAAATCTTGGCATGGATGCCGAGTGGTTTTTTGCTACCGGCGTGAGTATTGTCATGCACCCACACAATCCACATGTCCCAATTATTCACATGAACATTCGCTATTTCGAGACAGATAAAGGCGACTATTGGTTTGGTGGCGGGATAGACCTAACTCCTCATTATGTGGTGGAGGATCAAGCCTCCTATTTTCACAAAAGCCTGAAAGAAGTCTGCGATCAATTTGATTCTAGTTGTTACGCTCAGTTTAAAAAACAAGCTGATGACTATTTTTTCATTCCTCATCGTAATGAGACAAGAGGAATCGGAGGCATTTTTTATGACCATTTGTCGGAAGATCCGAAGCACACAAAAGCGGCCATTCTTGAATTTTCGCTCTCCCTTGGAAGGCTCTTTCCCGAGGTCTATTCCAGCTTATTAAACGAAAGCAGAGAGAAAGTTTTTAGTCCTGCCGAAAAGGAATGGCAGAAACTAAGAAGAGGTCGCTACGTTGAGTTTAACTTAGTCTACGACCGCGGCACCCGCTTCGGCCTATTGAGCAATGGGCGCACCGAATCCATCTTGATGAGTCTCCCAAAGGAAGCCAATTGGGTTTACGATTTCAAAACGAAGGTTGGCTCTGAAGAGCAAAAAACACTTGGTCTACTCAAGAAAGAAATCGATTGGGTCAACGCTTGATCCACTGACCTTTTGCTTTTTCAGAACCATTGTCAATTTCGACCAAGTAGATTCCTGATTTCAGTTTAGATGTCTCTGGACATCTGAAGGTTTCTTTCTTTGATTTTAGCCGAGTTTTAGAGAGTACTTCTTCTCCATTTAGGGTATGTACTTTTACTGAAACCCTGCCTTTCAAATGGTGTTCCACTACTAATCCTCCGTTTGTTTCTGCCGATGTAGCTAGCGTATTTGAACTCTCATTGAGAATGGAATATGCATCAACGATTGAAGTTCTTACAGAGAGGTTTTTATCATCCAGTCTTGTCCATACAGGACGAACCACATTGCTATGAGCTGCAATATTATTGTAATCGCCAAAGAAGATTTCAGGATCAGGATAGAAGGGGCTTTCGCTTGTTTTGGATTCTGTAAAAGACAATCCGCCGTCTTTACTTACCGCGACGTACACGTCGGTTCCAGTGTCGTTGTGGTTCCTTCTATCGTGATAGACAAACCACATGTTTCCGCTGGTTTGGTCAATATCCATCCAAGTGAAAAATTGATGATTTCCAGAAGTGTCTTGATTCACCTTTATTGGTTCCGACCAAGACTGACCTTGATCTATACTCTTAGAAAGGAAGATGTCGGTATTGTCGATTCCATTTCTTTGGTCTGCCCAATTGACGTAAATAGTTCCGTGATTTGGGCCATCTGAAAGGTCACATTTTGTGACAGGCATACCGTTAGCACGGTAGATTCCAGGAATGTCGATATTCCAACCACCCGCATGATCGGCAATAGAGATTTCTTCGTTCTCCCACGTTTCGCCACCGTCGAAAGATCTATTAAAAACCAAGCCATTTGGACCTGACCATGCCACATATATTTGTCCATCGGGCCCTACTGCTGGCACTGCCCCTTCTACTGTGTCATCGTCGTCGATGCAGTTGCCGTCTACACTATTGATTTTGATGGGGCTGCTCCACGTTTCACCTTTATCTGTTGATTTTGAAAATAGAATATTCGATCGATCTTTTGGATCTTTTGAATCGTACTCATCGAACTGTGTCCAAGTCACATAGATTTCGTTGTTGGCAGGATTTACGACCGCCCAAGGTTTATCCTGAGCTTTATCGCCGTTCAGACCGAAATACGATCCCTGACTAAAACTTTTCCCTCCATCATCTGATCGTTGACAAACGATTCGGTCAATAAAATTTCCGTCGGATACTTTGGAGAGGTGAAAATGATAGAAACTGCCTGTGGTATCTTGAATGATTACTGGGTCACCCCAAACGCCGTGCGGCGATTCCTGTTTATTTCCAGACCATGTCAGACCTCCATCTTCGCTAAGGTAGATGCTGTATATATTCGCTCCTGCCAGGAGTCTTTGAGGATC
>JBLIEU010000088.1:0-6562 GCA_047633195.1 Cryomorphaceae bacterium
GCGATCAACTCTCCTACCGATCTTCTTTTGGACGGCAATGATCTTTACATCAGCATGCAGGGCAGCAACCAAATCTGGAAAATGGATTTGAGAACGGAAGTAGCTGAACCTATAGCGGGAACTGAAGAGTTTGGCTTTTCGAATGGAAAAGCATTGCAGTCTGAATTGGCTTCACCTTCTGGTTTATCCAAGGACGTGTCTGGGGCGGTTTTCTTTACCGATGCTCAGGCTTCAGCTTTAAGATATGTAGATGGTGATAAAGTCAAAACGTCTGTTGGTGAAGGAATTTTCACTTTTGGATATGCCGACGGCAAAAAGGAAGAAGTCAAATTGAGATACCCGAACGGTATTGTAGCGTATGACAATAAAATTTACCTAGCGGATACATACAACCACTGCATTCGATCCATCGAACCCTTCAAAGAAAGATCGGAGACGGTGGCTGGAAATCCCGATATCGCGGGGTATCGAAATGGATTCAATCCTCTCTTCAACCAGCCAATGGATGTCGCTATGCTCGGAAACATTCTAATCATTGCTGATGCAGGAAATGGCGCAATCAGAACCCTTAATCTGGAAACAGGTGAGGCGGGAAGTATTGGGCTGATCAACTATGAATGCGTAGGCCGAGGCGAAGGAAATGGATTGACGGATTTGCGCGATGGCGCTGAGTTAATCTTAGGCAATGGCTTAAACGAAATAACCTATAACTTAGATCTCGGTCCGAACTATGAGCTTGATCCTACTGCCTTTCAAGATATCAATCTCAATACACGCACACCTGGAGTCGAACTGGTTGAGTACGACTTCAGCGACGGACAAGTTCAGCTCACTTTCATGCCTGACCCTTCCGTAAGAAGACAAGCTTTCACTCTTGAATTCTCGCTGTTCATCAGATCAATTTCAGATCCTTCCAGGCAATACAGAAAAGAGGTTAGTTTCTACCATCAAATAAACGTGGATGAGCAAGCTGGATTTAATCATGCCATTTCTACCTTTTACGATCCTGAAAAAGGCCGTGAATAGAAATCGCTAGTTACTATCTGTCCATTTAGTCGAGTGACTTGGCGAGAGAGTTCAAAATCAAGGCTTGCACTGGTCTGAAAACAAAGAATTTACATTTCGTAAATGCGCTGTGCTGAGTCCCGCCGAAAGGGCTGTTTTAGGGGTAAGCGTATCGCAGATATTGGACTCTATGGACAGACCACTATTCCAATATTCGGCTCAATCCTTTGGCCGCCAAGTCGTATTGAGGGTTTACCACTAGTGCTTCGCGATAAGAAGTCTCCGCATCGCCGTAGAGTTCCATCTCCTCATAAGCCAAGCCTCGGTTGTAAATAGCGTCGACATAGTCTGGCCTTACCACAATGGCCGAGTCGAAATAAGCCACAGCAGTATCGAAAGCCAAGTATTCAGTGAGGTACAAGTAGCCGAGGTTGTAATAACCCAATACATTGTTGGGATCAGCTCGGAGCATCTCAAAATAGGTGTCCCTTGCCCTATCAATTCTATAACCTGCTTGTAAAAACATTCCCTTGTGATAAAAAGCTTCGGCACTCTTAGGTCTAATCTGAAGGGCAGAATTAAAGTACTCCAGAGCCAATGGGTCGCCTTGAAAAGCATACAAGCTTCCCAGTTCCATATAGGCTTCGTAGAGATCGGGGTTCACTTCGATGGCTGTCTGAAAAGATGATTTTGCCGTAACCGTATCGCCCGTCTCTTTGTAGACATATCCCTTTATAAAATATCCCTGCGCCAACTGATTGTCTTGACGAAGGGCATCATTCACGGCGGTTATCGCTTCGTCGTATCGACGCAAGAGAAAATAGACTTCAGCCAGTTTAAGAAGAGCCTCGATATTGGAGGGATCCAATTCGGCCGCTTGTTCCAAACTAAGTCGGGCAGGACGCAAATCTCCTTTGAGAAAATTCACTTCACCCAATACTTGGTGAAAATAAGATACCGTAGTATCGATACTCAAGGCGCGTTCTGCATCTTTCACCGCAAGGGACATCAAGTTGCGTTCACTGTAAGCTAAAGCCCTCTTAACGTAAAGATTTCCGTTGTTTGGACTATTGATGATCTGATCACTCAATTCCTCGATGTAATCCTGTGGAGCCTCCTTCTTTTCTTCTGGAGTATTGGATTCTTGCTGAGTCGATTCTTCACAAGAGTTCAAGACTAGCATGGACAAGCAAACGGCAATAATGTTGAACAGAATTTTCATATCGGCAAATTTCGCATTTTCAGAGGATTTGAAACTCACTAAAAAAGGAAAGCCGAAGGTGAATTCACCTTCGGCTTTCAAATATTAGTTTGTGAGCCTAGTCCTTTGCAATTTCGACTTTTAGTTTTTGTTCCAGTTCATCCATAAGTTCAGGATTGTCTTCGATCAAAGATTTAACCGCATCCCTTCCCTGGCCTAGCTTGGTTTCACCGTAGCTAAACCATGATCCGCTTTTCTTCACAAGATTAAGTTCCACTGCTAGATCCAAAATCTCACCACTTTTGGAAATGCCCTTTCCATACATGATGTCAAATTCAGCTTTCACGAAAGGCGGAGCAACTTTATTCTTCACGATTTTCACACGTGTGCGGTTACCTATCACTGTATCGCCATCTTTGATTTGAGTCGAACGACGGATGTCAACTCTTACGGAAGAGTAAAATTTTAAAGCGTTACCACCCGTAGTGGTTTCTGGGTTTCCGAACATCACACCAATCTTCTCGCGAAGCTGGTTGATGAAAATACAGCAGCAACCCGTTTTCGAAATAGCTCCCGTAAGCTTTCTCAATGCTTTAGACATCAATCGTGCTTGCAGACCAACTTGAGAATCTCCCATCTCACCTTCGATCTCCGCTCGTGGCGTTAATGCAGCTACTGAGTCGATAACCAAAAGATCAATCGCTCCTGAACGAATCAGGTTTTCAGCAATCTCCAGTGCTTGCTCACCATTGTCTGGTTGCGAGATAAA
The DNA here is from genome assembly GCA_047633195.1 of Cryomorphaceae bacterium. Lineage (GTDB taxonomy): Bacteria > Bacteroidota > Bacteroidia > Flavobacteriales_D > Cryomorphaceae > JAKVAV01. Next base: position 2,976 of record JBLIEU010000088.1, read on the forward strand.
AAGATTTTCCGTGTCCACACCTAAACTTTCGGCGTAGTAGCGGTCAAAAGCATGCTCAGCATCGACGATAGCGGCGATTCCTCCTAGCTTTTGAACTTCAGCAATGGCGTGAATGGCGAGAGTGGTTTTACCCGAAGACTCCGGCCCGTAGATTTCAACGACTCTACCCCGAGGATAACCTCCTACCCCTAAAGCGATATCGATTCCGAGAGAACCCGATGGAATCACATCTATTTTTTCAATTGCACTATCCCCGAGTTTCATCACTGCACCTTTTCCGTAAGATTTCTCCATACGGTCTATGGTCATCTGTAATGCTTTGAGCTTTTCTTTGTTTGCTTCTACTGCCATTTTGATAGGTTTTATGCGAGAGCTTCCAATACCTGCTTGGAGGCTTCTTTGGTTTTAACTTTTTCTATGATTTTCTCAATTTTCCCTTCCTCATCGATCACGTAGGTGATTCTATGAATTCCGTCGTACTCGCGGCCCATAAACTTCTTAGGACCCCAAGCATGGTATTTTTGAATCATCTCCTTTTCGGGATCTGAAATCAATGAAAATGGCAAATCGTATTTATCAATAAACTTCAGATGCGACTTTTCGGTATCTGCACTTACGCCTATTACTTGAAAGCCTTGCTTAGCAAGTATCTCGTAATTATCCCTGAAATCACACGCTTCTTTGGTACAGCCAGGAGTACTATCCTTTGGATAAAAATAGAGAATTGTTTTCTTTCCGCGAAAGTCTGCATGAGAAACTTTTTTGCCATTTTGATCGGTCGCCGTAAATTCTGGAGCGGCATCCCCTTCTTTTAAGTATTCCATCATTAGTGGTGCTTTATCAGTTTATTGAATGACAACGTCTACAGCCGATTGTTTTAACACGAAGCAATATTACTTACATAGAACGTAATGTATTTACGCTGTATCGAAAAAAGCTTGATTAGTTTTGCACCATGAACCATACTCCACTTGCTGAACGCATGCGTCCGACTACTCTCGACGAATATATCGGCCAGGAACATTTGGTAGGAAAAGACGCTGTTTTCCGCAGAGCCCTCGACCGCGGATTGATTCCGTCCATTATATTCTGGGGGCCTCCAGGAGTGGGTAAGACCACCTTGGCTAAAATTTTAGCGTCTTCACTCGATCGGCCTTTTTACACCATAAGTGCCGTTAATTCAGGAGTCAAGGATATCAGAGAGATTATATCAAAAGTCGAGTCTCAAGGATTTTTTGGACAAGGAAACGCCATTCTCTTTATCGATGAGATACACCGATTCAGCAAGTCACAGCAAGATTCTTTACTCGGAGCGGTCGAAAAAGGAGTGCTCACCCTAGTGGGAGCGACTACAGAGAATCCCTCTTTCGAGGTAAACTCGGCCCTTCTCTCGCGTTGCCAAGTTCATGTGTTGAAACCGCTGGAAAAAGCAGACTTGCAGCTTTTGGTGAATCGTGCGATCAATCAAGACGAGGAACTGAAGAAGGAAGGTGTTTCGCTGAAAGAAGATGAATACCTGCTGAGACTCAGTGGTGGAGATGCCAGAAAGCTACTGAACATCCTCGATTCCGTTATTCAGGCTTTGCCTTCCGGCGAAAAGGAAATAACCAACGATCGGGTCAAGGAGGTCGTTCAAAATAATCCCACCATCTACGATAAGGATGGGGAGCAACATTACGATATCATCTCGGCGTTTATCAAGTCCATTCGCGGAAGCGACCCCAACGGAGCAGTTTATTGGCTGGCTCGAATGATTGAAGGTGGCGAGGATCCGAAATTCATTGCCAGAAGGCTCATCATCCTTGCCAGTGAAGACATTGGAAATGCCAATCCAACAGGACTGGTTTTGGCCAATGCCACTTTTGATGCCGTAGCGAAGATCGGATTGCCAGAAGGCCGAATAGTATTGAGCCAATGTGCCGTCTACCTTGCGTCAAGCGCCAAGAGCAATGCCTCCTACGAAGCCATCAATATGGCCGTGAGCAAAGTCAAGGAGACTGGAAACCTTGCGGTTCCGCTGCACCTTAGAAACGCACCGACCAAGCTAATGAAGGACTTGGGATACGGCGACGATTACAAATACAGCCACTCTTACGAAAACAACTTTAAGACCCAGGAATACCTTCCCGACGAAATCAAAGAAATGCGCTTCTACGCTCCTGGAGACAATGCGCGTGAAAGGGAAATGAGGAAACAGCTCAACACCTTATGGAAGGGGAAATACGGTTATTAATTGTCGCTAAACGAGACTTGATCGTGGCGCTTGGCCATTTGATAAACGAAGCCCACAACGCCACCACCTATTCCTTGTTCGATCATTTGCCAAACGAAATCGACCACTACATGTTCGGTGCCTGAACCCTTGAAGGAAACACCAAATACGAAGGCGATCAGGTAGATGAAAAATCCCAATGCGAGTCCCATTAATCCTCCTTTCATCTTAATGCCAATCCCCATACTGAGGTAGGTGAAAACGAAAGTGAGCACGAATCCGATCAGGATGTAAGTCAGCACGGCTAAGCTGTAAAATAAGGCGTAAGGCTGAGGGACATGAATGAAGTCGTTGAGGATAACTCCGTGCCAGAGAAAGCTCAATACCATCATAACCAGAACTGACAAGCCCCACGCTACGAAAAACCGTTTTTTAAGCATCTCCATGTCATGCAAATGTAAAGGAGTAGACCGACTTGGTCAAGCGGTTATTTCCAATTTGTGCACAGAGTTAGTATTTGTCTTTTCAGGTAGAGTGGAAGTTTATATCCTAAAGTGTGAGGCAGTTGAAATTTGGCGATTGTTTCGTACTAGCTCATTTACCACTGTAATGGTAATAGGCACTTAAAACATGGACTATTACCCTCTGCCCATCAATGCTGTAAACCGGTCGGTGCTTCTTGTTTATGCGCCTTGAATACAATCCCTGTAAGTTGCCTTTGAGCATTTCTGGCTGACCTGTCCCTTCTGTCGGATGATTCATCAGTTCTTTCAATAACTTGCTGATCTTTATAAGAATGGCTTTATCTCCCGATTTCTTATGCTTTTCAATATCCTTCAGAGCTGTCTTTGAGAATTCTAGGGCATAGCTCATAAACCGAGAAGATCATCAATCTCTTGGGCAGCGGAAACAGTTAGAGTATCACCCTTTTTAATTTCTTCGATACTCTGTTTGATGCGATCGATCATCTCAGCATTGAAATACATATCATCCTCGCCTACAGGAGTAAGAACATAAGCTTTATCCTTACCTCTTTGAACAATAATTTGCTCACCCTTATCGGCACGATCAAAGTATTCCTTTTGATTCTGCCTAAATTCCCGACTACTTATCACTAGCATAATAGCGTGTATTTCGTGTACCAGTTTGGTACAATATACAAAGTAAATACCTCGAAATTTGGCTTTGGTTGACACTCGGACTAACCTAAAATCAAAAGAATCGATTTAAAGAACCTTAAACTCTGTCCTTCTGTTTTTGGCTTTTCCTTCTTCCGTATCATTGGAAGATATAGGCTTTGAGTCACCGTATCCCATTGCTTCAAGACGGCTGGCGTCGATACTTTGACGTTCCACTAGGTGTTTTTTAACGGCAT
>JBLIEU010000089.1:0-6090 GCA_047633195.1 Cryomorphaceae bacterium
AGGAGAGGACGACTTCTTGTTTGCGGTATTTTAATTATCCTTTTAGTGCATCGTAATTCTCAGCAACTTGTTTCCAGTTGATTACGTTCCAAAAAGCTGAAATGTAATCGGGACGTCGATTCTGGTAGTTGAGGTAATATGCATGCTCCCAAACATCAAGTCCTAGAATAGGCGTTCCCATAGCACCTGCCCCTGGCATCAAGTTATTATCTTGGTTAGGAGTGCTAGTAACGTGTAGCTTTCCATTGGCACCAACTATTACCCAAGCCCAACCTGAACCGAATTGGGTGGCTGCGGCGTTGTTGAATGCTTCCTTGAGTTTGTCCACTCCGCCAAGGTCAGAATCAATTGCTGAAGCCAAAGAACCCGATGGATTTCCTCCACCGTCAGGGCCCATTACTTTCCAGAAAAGTGAGTGATTGTAAAAGCCACCTCCGTTGTTTCTGATTCCAGCTCCGAGGCTATCGACATTGGCTAGAAGCTCTTCGATGCTTTTGTCAGCATTCTCCGTTCCTTCTAAAGCTGCGTTGAGTTTAGACGTATATCCTGCGTGATGCTTGTCGTGATGGATTTCCATGGTTCGTGCATCGATGTGCGGCTCTAATGCGTCAAAAGCGTACGGTAAATCTGGTAATTGAAATGACATTATCGTTGTTTTTAGGTTTGTAAATGAACAGTCAAATTTAGCTTTAGTTCCCCGAAAGGCCGCATTTTTATGATAGAGTGTGCTTATTGAGTGATAGACTTAAATCCAAAAGCGGAATCTGTTCGTCTTAAAATCGTTGATCAGGTCTGAACCGAATGTCAGGACTGAATTAAAAATTTTGGAGCTCAGAAATCTTGGCAGTTGGTATTGAAAATTTACACCGTACTTTTGCCGCGATGTACAAAACCATTCTTCGAAAGACCCTTTTTAAGCTCAGTGCCGAGCAAGCCCACAACTTCTCCTTTGGCTTTTTGAAAGTGATCTTTCAGCTGCCGCTTGTTAAGAGCTTGTTTTACGGCGCTTACAATGTCAATCATCCTTCGCTAGAGCGGGAAGTATTTGGAATCAAGTTCAAAAACCCTGTCGGTTTAGCCGCGGGTTTCGACAAGAATGCCAAGCTCTTTAATGAGTTCTCGTTTATGGGATTTGGCTTTGTGGAAATAGGCACGGTCACTCCAAAGCCTCAGGCAGGAAATGACAAGCCACGGTTGTTTCGATTGCCCGAAGATGAAGGTTTGATCAACCGTATGGGCTTCAATAACGACGGAGTTAAGAAGATCGCGCGAAGGCTCAAAACCCGCTACAGTTCAGTAATTATTGGTGGAAACATTGGTAAGAATAAGCTCACTCCAAATGAAAATGCCATTGACGACTACTTGATCCTTCTGAATGAGCTTTACGATGTAGTAGATTACTTTACGGTAAACGTTTCCTCACCAAATACGCCAGGCTTGCGGGAGCTCCAAGAGAAAGAGCCACTGACCAAATTGCTCAGAGCACTCAAAGAGGAGGCCGCCAAGAAGCCAGTCAGTAAACCTATTCTCTTGAAGATCGCTCCTGATCTTACCGATTCTCAGCTAGACGATATTGTAGAAATCGTCATAGAAACTAAGGTGGACGGAATCATCGCTACCAACACTACCATCGACCGGTCGGGATTACATACTCCTGAAGTTGATGTTGCCGAAATGGGTGCTGGCGGCCTGAGCGGAAAGCCTCTAAGCAGCCGCTCGACTGAAGTGATTCGCTACATTCATCAAAAGTCAAACGGTTCTATCCCAATCGTTGGAGTGGGAGGGATTCATAGTGCTGAGGATGCCATAGAAAAGCTCGAAGCGGGTGCCTCTCTTGTTCAGCTGTACACAGGGTTCGTTTATGAAGGCCCATCACTAGTGAAGAAAATCAACAAAAAAATTATCGAAGATGCTCGAGCTAATTGAATGTCCGCGTGATGCGATGCAGGGCATTAAGGAATTTATTCCAACCCAAAAGAAGATCGATTACATCAACCTACTTATCGAGGCTGGTTTTCACACCATCGACTTCGGTTCGTTTGTAAGTCCCAAAGCGATCCCACAAATGGCCGATACGGCAGAGGTGCTCAAGGGACTCAAGCTCAATGACAAAACAAAACTTCTTGCCATCATCGCCAACAAGCGTGGTGCCCAGGATGCCGCTCACTTCGAAGAGATCAATTATTTGGGTTATCCCTTCTCCGTTTCTGAAGAGTTCCAGAAGCGCAACACCAACACTACGTTAGAGGAATCATTAACCGTATTGGAGGAAATCAAGGCCATTGCTGATAAAGCAAACAAGGATTTGGTGGTTTATCTTTCCATGGCTTTTGGTAATCCTTATGGCGAAGAGTGGAATCCTGACAACGTTATTAAATGGGCGGAGCGACTTCACCGCGAATTTGGAATTAAGACTTTGGCTTTGAGCGATACGATCGGCACATCAAGTCGCGGAAGCATTGATCGACTGTTCAATGGATTAATCCCTGCCTTACCTGGAGTCAATTTTGGAGCACACCTCCACACCACTCCCGATACGTGGCGCGAGAAGGTAGATGCCGCTTACCAAGCTGGCTGCCGCCGATTCGATGGTGCCTTAAAAGGATTTGGCGGATGCCCAATGGCCAAGGATGACCTTACGGGAAATATGCCCACCGAAAAGATGCTCGGCTATTTCGAAGAAAGAGGAGTGGAGACAAGAGTCGAGCAGGATAAAGTCAATGAGGCTTTATTGGCTGTGGCGGATGTTTTTCCGCTTTGAGAGGGTGTGGTGCAGGTTCGCGCAGAGTCGGGGAGAAGGCGTGGAGTTCGCTGAGAAATTTATCCTAGCCGAGAGCTCTTTTCATTGACTATTCCTAATTGAAGGTGTGAAGTATTCAGAAAGATGTCTAATATCTGATACCAGTATATTTCTTAATCCTCAATACGATTATTCCTAATTGATCATTCCCCTATGAATTCAGTTCAATCAACGTAATCTCTGGAGGCATTCCGATCCTTCCTGGAAATCCGAGATAACCAAACCCTCTGTTCACATATAAATGCTGCTTCCCTTCGGTGTAGAGTCCGCCCCAACGAGGATAGCGGTACTTCACTGGGCTCCACTTGATCCATCCGGGTATTTCTATCCCAAACTGCATTCCGTGGGTATGTCCTGCGAGAGTTAGATCGATATCGGTCTTCTTCATTACCTCTGCATCCCAATGAGATGGGTCGTGAGACATCAAGATTTGGAATCGTTTCGGGTCAGTTCCAGCAGTGGATTTCGCTAAATCACCGTATTTGCTAAATCCGCCGAGCCCCCAGTTTTCCATCCCGATGATTTCGATGACCTCTCCACTGTTCGATTTGAGCTCAGTCCATTCGTTGGTGAGTAGTTTAAAGCCCATTTTCTCATGGTAATCCGCTAGTTTATCCAAGTTGGCTTTCTTCTCTACTTCGCTTTCCCATTGGACGTAGTCGCCGTAGTCGTGATTTCCGAATATGCTGTACTTTCCGTGTTTGGCTTTAAGCCCACCAAGAACATTTTCCCAGCCTTTCACTTCATCAGCGTAGTTGTTTACCATATCACCAGTGAAAAGAATGAGATCGGGTTCCAAGGCATTTACCATGTCAACACCGCGTTGCACCGCGCCGTAGTTATTGAAAAAACTCCCGATGTGAATGTCTGAGATATGAACGATCTTGAATCCTTCAAATGATTTTGGTAGGTGATCAAAAGCAAGGTTCACCTTCTCGGTGCGGAAACGATAGCGCCCGCGGCCAATACCGTAGAGGATGCTGAAAAATGGAATAGCGGCAAGAGCCCAACCAATTCTGGAGATGAATTGCCAACGGTTGATGCTTGAAGTGGAAGACGCCGCTGTTTCGGTTGGCACAAAGCTGCGCACGAAATAGGCCGTTATTCTTCTAAATATGTGAAGGATATCATCCGTGAGGTGAAACAATGCTGCAATAAGCTTTGGCATGAAAATTAGCATCAGCAACCCAAACCCCATAAAGAAGAAGTAGTATTCCATTCGGGCCTGCGCCTCTCGGTAGGTTGTAACGGCGTAAATCAGCACCCCGTATGCTGTGACGGAGATAATCCAGTAGGCAATTTGAGCACCGTTTCTCCAAATAGGTTTTGTCCATTCGGACGAGATAAGGCGCACTGATTTGAATGCGTAAAGATCGATCACCAAGAGAATGGCGATGAAGATGATGAGGGGTAAGTAATTCTTCATGGTTCAAGTTCGAGGATATTAACTCGCTAAGGCTTTGATTGTTGCATGTGTTTAATAGGCCACGTAGGCTTTGCTTTTATAGCCGCCAATGTCTTTTAAAGAGATTCCTTCATATGAGGCTCCTTCCGAATTGAAGTCAGACTGCATCGTTGTGGCAGATCGCGCTGTTTCAACTTTCATGTTTGACATTGAAAATTCATTAATAGTTTGAGAATCCGCATCGTCGGCGGAAAGATCTTGAGCTCGAGCAAGTTTGGTTTGGACATCTTTTTTGGCCTCAGCTGTTCCTTCGAAATCTTCAGCAATTTCTATCTCCATTTCGGGTGCGGTAGGAGTATCAGATACTGGAGCTTCGTCGGCGAAAGTATGGTCTTCTTCCATTATTTCCTCATCAATGGGTGCTGATTGATTTTCTGCAATTAACACGTCATCAGTGTTTTTAGTAATCTCATCTGAAGTTATAATTGCATTTCCAGCTTCCTCACCTAGAACTTCATTCTCACCCTTAAAGGCCTCAACTACTGCTTCTCCTTCTGTTTCAAATTCTTGTGTTTCTTGCTTTTCCTTAGGGGCTTGCTCCTTGTTATTTGTGCTGTCCTTTCTCTCTATATTTTCAGCAATGGGCTCTCTTTCTAAATTGTCGGAAGGCCAAAAAACAAAAGCTCCAACAACTAGAACAGCAATAGCCGCCGCAACCTTCCACCACACGAATCCTCGTTTTTCTTCTTTGTTGTCAAAGACCGCCATGACCGAAGCTTTCATATCGGGTGGTGGTGGCGCATTTTCTGACAGTACTTCTTCAGCAGCCAAATTGGCCTCGCGCATCTTTTCGTAAAGCTCCTCAGAGCCCAGCGATTCCAAAACCAAAGTCTTTTCGTCCTCAGTCAGTTCTGCGAAGGATTTCGAGCCAATCAGGTCGTATATCTTTTCTTCGTTTTCGTTCATCACTTTGGGTTAAATGAAACCAGTTGGGTCGAAAGTTTTTTCAGGGTGTAGAACAGCTTTGACTTTACCGTTCCCTCAGCCACACCAGTAGTTTCAGCGATTTCTTTTATGCTGAGTTGGTGCTTGTATCTCAAAATAAAAATGCTTCGTCGTTCTGAGTCGAATTTCTCCAACTCTTCTGTCAGTGCCGTTTTAAACGCCTTTCGATCGATGTTTTCCATCTTTTGCGATTCAGTGGTTTCCGATTCAATTTTCAGTTCGGTATTTGCTCGTTTTTTCACTTCTTCACTTCGGTATATGTTCTTGCACATATTGTTGGCGATACTGAATACATAGGTCTTAAATGCTCTTTTTCCATCGTATTGATGTCCTTTCTCGGCCAGCTTCATAAAGAGTTCTTGGGTTTGGTCTTTGGCCAACTCTTCATCTTGATGGAGCATCTTCAAGAAGTAATTGTACAGCCTACCCGCATAACGATCGTAAATCCCTTCGAATGCACGTCGATCTCCCTTCGCCGCGCGAATCATTAAAGCTTCATCAGTCAAATCGCCCTTATCCATAGGCTACAAACCTTCCTTGTCGATGTACTTTTTCAGCTCCTCGGCTTCTATTTGGTTTCCAGCTTCCTCCAATCCTTTTTGCAAATAGCTATAGCTGCTTACTAAACCACGATCGGCAGGAGTTTGAGAGCTCGACTCTGGTATAGCCTTGGCTATTGTTTTCATTCGATCACCGTCAGCAGGTACCTGAAATGCAAATCCGACCCCGATAATTTTAAGCCTAGAAGAGAAAGGATCGAGCATATTTTTTTCCAAAGTAGGAGCAAACCACATATCCCCAAAAGAAGACGCCTCATCGGACAAGGCACATTTTTGGACAAGTTTGTTCGCTACCATAATGTCAGGATTCATGCTTTTGA
>JBLIEU010000090.1:0-6085 GCA_047633195.1 Cryomorphaceae bacterium
TAATATTTAGTATCGATGTGTTTTCCAAATAAAATAGAACCATGAAAGCTTTCACTATCCAAATTTCGATGCTTTGCGCAGCAGTTGTTCTTCTCTCAAGCTGTGTTACCATTCGTCAAGGCACCGTAGGTGTAAAAAGGACCATCGGTAAAATTGATGAAAACATAGTTCCTCCCGGCGCCAGATTGTACAATCCATTTGCTACCCGAATTATAGTCGTTCCCGTTCGAACGGAAAATCTAGAAGTCAGCCTAGACCTTCCATCGAAAGAAGGGGTCAACGTCCTTGCCGAAATCTCCATTCTCTACCACGTTGAACAATTAAAGGCCACCGATGTAATTGGCAACATCGGAATGGACTACGAAAATGTTGTCATTCTTCCAGTATTCAGAGCCGCCGCTGCCGACGTATCTGCTCGCTATATGGCCAAGGATATGCACACGGGGAATCGGTATGAAATTGAAACGGAGATTAAGGAACAGATGATGAAGATTCTTGGAGATCGCGGTTTTGCTATCGAAGCGGTGTTGATGAAAAGCATCCAGCTGCCTCAGGGACTCTATGCATCAATCGAAGACAAACTCCAGGCCGAGCAGGAATCGCAGCGTATGGAGTTTGTCTTGCAGAAAGAGCGTCAGGAAGCGGAACGACGCACCATCGAAGCCGAAGGAATTCGCGACGCCAACAGGCTCATCTCCGAAGGGCTCACACCACAGATTATTAAATACAAGGCCATCGAAGCTTACAGGGAGCTGTCTAAGTCTCCCAATGCCAAAGTCATTATCGGAGGAGGAGATCAAATGATGTTGATGGAGCCGTAGTCTTTTCAGGAGACTTAAGGAAAGAAAAAAGGCAGTGTCATTTGATACTGCTTTTTTATTTGACGATACTTGGAGCAGTTAATCGCCTCATCTTTTTTTCAGTTCGAAACAAGGGGGTTGATTGCTTTAAACGCTCATTTTGAGTATGCTTCGAAAAATAGTACTTATTCTTGCTTCAGTATTTCTAGTCTACCAAACTTGTCGACTAATGGAAAATCTGGTTTTTAACCAAAGTGAGGAATTCACATGGTATCTGGACTTGATTTTTGCCTTTTTGCTCAATCTCTTTACCACAGGGATTTTCGCCTTCGTTGGGTTTGGATTCCCTACACATAAGCTTTTACCAAAGAAGTATTACTCAATCCAAAGCCCTCAGGTTCTTGCGAAGTGGTATGATTTGCTCGGAGTTTCTGTTTTTAGAAAATTTCTAATGCTCACCTTTTGGGGAAAAGAGAAGAACCGGAAGAAGTACTTTAACGGAACTCGAAGTGGCATCCGAAATTTCGTTTACCAAACGAAGCAGTCAGAATATGGACACTTGGCAGCGCTGGTCGTGATTGGGATTCTCAGCATCATCTTGGTCTTTCATGATTACTATTTGATGGCCCTTATGGCGACAGGGATTAATATTATTGGAAATCTCTACCCGATTATTTTACAGCGCCACCATAGGATGCGGTTGGGTAGTTTGGCTGATTTGAACTAAGATCAAGTGATACTCTTTTTATACCTTTAAGATAATTGTTAAATTTCTCGACGATGAAAAAGGTATCCTTTTTAATTCTCTGTGTGTTGCTCTCGACGTTCTCCTTTTCTCAGGATGATGAATATCACCCTTTAATAAGACCAGGACTAGAGTGGAACGTGACCGAATACGCAAATTTTGACTACATTTTTCCTTTCGGTAAAAGGAAATACTTTTTTGGAGAAGATACGCTGATTGGTAATCATGTTTATACCAAAATTCTTTATCATCCTTACGTAACCGAATACGATGAATTTGGATTTCCAGGTCCTTGGCTTATTTCTGGAAATACGATCATAGAAAGTTGGTTGTACATCCGCGAAGATGTCGATGAGCGGAAGGTATATCTTTATGATTCGGACAACGATGGAACGGAAGGTCTAATCTATGATTTTTCTTTGAATACAGGAGACACTCTCAATTATGACTACCCTTCATGGGGTGCCGTTGAAATAGAAGTCATTTCTATTGAGTCTGTTCAATTGGTTAATGGAGAGGAGCGAAAAATCTTTTATTTTGACGGAATTGATCCATATATTGAAGGTCTTGGCGGGGTTGAGCAAGGCCTTCAATTTCCGCTTCTGGGAAATTTAAGTGGTGGGGCATACAATGCTGGCTGCATATCAGAAAATGGAGATGTGCTATGGGGTGCCCCTGCTAGCTCTTCTTGTGGTTTGTATTTATCAACAGCTGACAAACAGCATAATACTGACATTTCCATTTACCCGAATCCCGTTTTGAATGTTCTGACAATCGAAGTTCTGGATAACTATGAGAAATATAGAATTGCAATTATTGACTTGCAAGGACGAGAGCTATTCAGTCAGGTGGCAATACGGTTTAGACAGGAAGTCGACATTTCCGAATTTCCATCAGGTGTCTATCTTTTAGTGGTAAGCAATGGCAATGGCGTCTCTATTCAGAAGAAGCTTGTGAAAATTTAATGATTAGATTTTGGAGAGTTCATTCTTCCTCCGCGCAAACCACCACACATACCCATAACAAGCAATCGGCAACAGAAACGCCAACTTAAACCCGAGTCCATCGGCCAATGCACCAAAGAGAGGGGAGATCAATGCTCCACCGAAAATGGCGGTGCAAAGCACTCCTGAAATTCGCGGTTTCAAATCCCCTTGACTCTCCAGTGTGATGGAGAAAATAGTTGGGAAAATGATGCTGTTGAACAAGCCCACCGACAAAATGGCAAACATAGAAACCAGTCCCGAGGTACTCATGGAAATAACAACCATCAATACCGCCATAAGAGCAAATCCCGCCAGCACCTTCCTCGGAGAGAGAACATTGGTCAGCAAGCTCCCGATAAAACGTCCCAACATGGCGCCACCCCAATAAATAAACACGAAACTTCCCACCACTGCTTTTCCGTCAATCCCCTGGAGATTTCCTCCTGAGAATATCGAAGCAATGCTATTCATAAAGGCGCTTTCGCGAATGGGCTCCACCAAATTCATGTCCAAGAAATAGCTCACCAAATAGCTTCCGATGGCCACTTCTGCTCCCACGTAAAGGAAGATGCCCAGAGCTCCTAATAGTGTTCTTTTGTCTTGAAGTACTTCTTTGTAGCTGCCGTGAGGATGGTCTTTGATGATTTTTGGGAGCGGCACTAAGATGAAGAAAAGAACTAGGGATCCGATGGCAGTCGCTAACCAGAGAAACGGCCCTTGTACGGCGCTCGCCTCAGAAATATAATACTCCATTTGAGCCACCTCGTCCAGCACATTTATTTCTACTTGGGTCTTGATGGTATCGCTCAGCAAGAACGCTGCACCCGCAATCGGTGCTATGGTAGCTCCAACACTATTGAAGGCCTGGGCCAAATTCAGACGACTCGAAGCTTTGGATTCATCGCCTAAAACGGCGATGTAAGGATTTGCCGCTACTTGGAGAATGGTCATTCCACCCGCAAGGGTGAAATAGGCCAGCATAAATAGTCCAAAGATTCTTTCGCCTGCTGCGGGGTAGAAGAGGAGGCAAGCTATTGCCATAGTCGAAAGTCCGAGGACGACTCCTTTTTGGTACCCGATTCGCGTTAAGATCAATCCAGCAGGAATGGACAAAACTAAGTAGGCTAGAAAGAAGGCAAATTGAACCAATCCCGCTTGAAAGTAGGTGAGCTCAAAAACATCTTTGAGCCGAGGAATAAGGCTGTCGACTAAAACCGTAATAAAGCCCCACAAAAAGAAAAGGGAAGTGACAATGGCAAAGGGAACGGTGTACTTATTTGATTTCAATGCTTCTTAGCTTTTCAGGTGATAGTCGGATTCGATTCTTTTGTTTTCTCCTTCGCGGAATTCCATTCGGGCAAACCCTTTTTGAAGACAGAAACTTCCAGTCTCGCCTGCCTTATTGATGGCAATGTAGCCTATTTGAAAGTCTTCAATATTCTTGGCTTTCTTGACCGTTCGCATTACCGCTTCTTTGCAAGCCTCTGTCGGGCTCATGCCGTTTCGCATTAATTCCACAATCAAAAAACTTCCAACTTGCTTCATGATTTCTTCTCCCAAACCTGTACCTGAGGCGCCGCCTACTTCATTGTCGATGTATAGGCCGCTGCCAATGATGGGCGAATCACCAACTCTGCCCGCCATCTTGTACCCCAAGCCCGAAGTCGTGCAGGCACCCGCAATATCTCCGTTTTGGTCAAGGGTGAGCATGCCTATGGTGTCGTGATTCTCGATGTTTATAATGGGCTTGTAGTCTTTTTCTTTTAACCATTCCTTATAAGCAGCCTTGGAATCTTCGGTGAGTAAATTCTCTTTCTCAAATCCATTTTGATAGCCGAACTCTTCCGCTCCATTGCCAGCGAGCATCACATGAGGAGTTTTCTCCATTACCATTCGCGCTAGCGAAGCCACATGAGTGATGTTTTGAACGCAGACCACGCTCCCCGCATTTCCATCTGGCGACATCACACAGGCATCGAGGGTAACCCTTCCTTCGCGGTCAGGTGTTCCACCTTTTCCAACCGTGGTGTTTTTGATGTCCGCCTCTTCAATCGATACGCCTTCGATAGCAGCATCCAGCGCCGACTTCCCGTTTTCTAAAGCGTTCCCAGACACTTGATTTGCATTCACAAAACCCCAAGTGCAGATCGAGACAGGCCCATTTGTGGAGGCATTGATTGCTGATGCTTTTTGCTCGGGGTCGGGATTTACTCCGCAACTTGCCACGGCAAGACCCAGTCCTACTTGACCCGTCGAGCGAATGAATTTTCTACGCTTCATTATTCGATGCTTATTTCGTCGATGAATACCCAAGTGGTTCCTTGGTATTCGTATCCAATGTGCCATTCGGGCAATGGGCCCACCGTTTTGGCGGTAAGCCGAACCGTTCTTATTTCCTTTTCAGGAAAATTTAATTTTATTTCTTTAACCGCGATCTCGTCGGTCTGATCGATTGATTGGATATCAACTGTTTTGAGTGCTACCCAAGAATTCCCGTCAGCCGACACTTCAATTTTTACTGAAGTGGGATAAAAAATCCAGCTCTTCTGATCTTGTAAAAAACCTGTTTCGATATGGCTCACTTTTTTTATTCCACCCAAATCTATTGTTGCAATGACATCTTGGTTCAGAAATCCTTGCCATGACCCTGTTCGGAAATCACTTGTTCCACGAATCCCATCGATCAAAGCATCGTTGCCACCTGCGCTGTATTCATTGGCAAACTCGCTTCCCAGTTCGATGGTCACATTAGGGTCAATTTTGAAAAACTCGGTTTCCAGATGCACACTTTCTTGACCCTCCTTTTTGGAATAAACGCTCAGCAACCCTTTCTCCGAAAGTTCAAATGGCTCTGTGTAGATGTTGAATTCGCCTTCGTTCCATTGGTAGTACATTTCGACAGATGGATCTATATGTCCGAGTTCGATAGTAGTGGAATTTTTAAAAGCCGATTCTCCATTTGCGATGAATGGTGGAGTGAGAATAAGGTGTTCGCTAATTTCGGTCACAGGGATATTCACATCTTCGGTGGCCCAATCGGTTGGCTTAGCTGAGAGCTCAAAAACCAACGTTCCACCAGCCATAATCTCGTCGTGCTTTAGGTAACTTCTTTCTAGTGGATTTCCATTTAGACTGGCGGACTTAATGTAAGAATACCCTTCCTTGTAGCCATTGGCCGCGATGGTGAATTGATTGCCATTTTCTAAGTTCATTGTGGCTTTTTCAGCCAATGGCGATCCTATAATGTATTGATTGCTTCCAGGCGTGACGGGGTAAAATCCCAATGCCGAAAACACATACCAAGCGCTCATCTGACCGCAGTCTTCATTTCCCGAAATTCCGTCGGGAGCATTGGAGTACAGTGTGGTGAGTATCTCTCTTACCTTCTCTTGCGTCTTTGCTGGTTTGTTTACGAAATTATAGAGATAAGCCATGTGGTGACTCGGCTCGTTGCCGTGGGCATATTGACCAATCAATCCCGTAATGTCGGCTTGGTGCCTTCCTGCCGTTTGATTGTTGGCACTGAAGAGCTTGTCTAGATGAGATTCGTACTG
>JBLIEU010000091.1:0-6054 GCA_047633195.1 Cryomorphaceae bacterium
CGTGAACGAAAACAGACACGAACACTCTCGGGTACTACTTAAAGGAGATGTAATGGACGTCGTGAAGTTGCGTTCCAAAGATTTTTTCCTCCATTACGTGTGGAAGAACTTGGATAAAAGTGAAGAAAATATTCGAAGTTATTTCAACTCAAAAAGGAAGGAATACGCCGCTATCTTGATCAAGGATAATTACAAATATGGCGGTTTATCTCAATTGGCGGAAGCCCTACTCATTGCCTACCAAGAAATGGAGGGAAAGGACAAATTGCTGGATGATCTGTATCTGCGGGCAGAGACAATTCATGTATTGGCCGATCCTGCTTATGGCGAAATCGTTAGTCCGAAAGTAAAAGCTTTGCTCCAAGAAGACTATTCCGACGACCCAATTATAGACGCAGAGACGCGCTGTAATTGGGTGTACTCATTTTGGGTGCGTAGGCACTACGAGCAGAACGCTGAAGTGGTATACGAACTCATCAGCCTTATTGACCCCAAAGTCAAGGAGCTAATCGAAGATGAGAATGATGCCTACGAAGAGTAAATTTTTTTGACGCTTTTTCCTAGTTTTCGAGACAAAGCATCAATGAACAATTGACAAAAGCATAAATATGAAAAACCATCCTTGG
Organism: Cryomorphaceae bacterium; assembly: GCA_047633195.1. GTDB lineage: Bacteria > Bacteroidota > Bacteroidia > Flavobacteriales_D > Cryomorphaceae > JAKVAV01. The sequence continues at coordinate 627 of JBLIEU010000091.1, forward strand.
CACGACGTAAGTATTGGAGACAACTACCCCGATAAAGTAATGGGCATCATTGAAATCCCGAAGAATTGTAGGGCCAAGTACGAGCTAGACAAAGAGTCGGGGATGCTCCTTTTGGACAGGGTACTCTACTCTTCGATTAACTATCCTGCCAATTACGGTTTCATACCCCAAACCTATTGCGATGACGATGATCCGCTAGATATTCTGGTGATCTCCCAGATAGATATCGTTCCCATGTGCCTCGTCGAGGCTACCGTGCTCGGTGTCATGCGCATGCTGGATGGCGGAGAGATGGACGATAAGATTATTGCCGTTGCTTCAAACGACATCAGTGTAAACCACATGAAAGATATCACCGACTTGCCGCCGCACGTCATTATCGAGTTGCGCAGCTTTTTTGAGGATTACAAAAAATTGGAAAATAAGGAAGTCATTGTAGAAGACTTTCAAGGAAGAGAAACGGCCTTGGAAGTAATCAGAAAGAGCGTGCTTGATTACCGGGTCAAGTTTGGCAAGTAAGGTTTACACATTCTATCAGAGCACTTAAAAAACACAAATGAAAAATATCTACAGCACCTTAATCATGGGTTTGCTAGCAGTGCAATTGGTTTCCGCACAAACCATTTGGGAGGGAGAAACCTTCATATTCACAAAGCCTTCGGGTTCTGATTGGACGCTTGAAGCCACTCAAGACCGAATCACGGACAACGTTTGGCTGACCCGTGCAAACAATCAAGGAATCTTTAACATCGCTCAAGAGGAGGACTACGCCACAGAATCTAGCCCGCTGGACACTGAATGGTCCTTTGGTACAACAGGCGAAATTGCGACACTGACTTTTGCCGATTGGGAAACTGCCGTTAATGCATTGCCTTTGCAGATGCTCAACCAGGACATGGTGCTGCATTTACTGACGGATGACATTTACATTGACCTCAAATTTACTTCTTGGTTTTCGGGGCAAGGGCAAGGCGGTGGCGGTTTTACTTATGAGCGTTCCACAGATCAAAGCCTCAGTGCAAGGAATGCCGAGGCAGAGCAAAGGGTCAGCCTTTTTCCAAATCCTTCCAGCGGCTATATCCAAGTTTCTGGTATAGAAGGAGTGGAGCAGTATGCCGTCTTCAATCTATTGGGACAAGAGATGCATAATGGCTTTGTCACAGAAATGGGGCAAATCGATCTGAACGAATTGCAAAAGGGCCTCTACTTTTTAAGAATCGGAAACGGTCCTACCAGTCGTTTCGTGAGAAACTAGTATTTCATTCTTTTCATACAAAGGGTAGGTAAGAACGGCTTGACATGGTATTTCTTGATTACCTTGAACTATAAGGTACCTTATTTCATTAAAGCAAGGGAAGCAAAATAATTATGATCAACCAAATTCCTGCAATCAAGTCAATGATCGCCCTAGTGATAGGAGTGATTCTTGCGGTGGGGCTTTTCGGTCAAGAAGTTCCTATTCTTTCTCATTCCATTGATGAGAATGGTCAAGCCCTGCTCGAGATCAACTCTTCTACCGAGAATTATTACATATTGAAAGTTAGACATGGCACCGACGAACCTTTCGACCTGAAAGCTTCATTGACCATGGGCGAGGAGGGAACGACTATCATTCGCGAAGGCCTAGGAGCTTATCCAGTGGAGCACTACCAAGTGCTCGAGTACTCAGTGGCAAACCCAGAAGATTCGGATGGCGATGGCTACGATGACCTGACGGAATTCAATCATTTGCCTGCACAGAGTCCGTTTAGCGCCGCTGAACCCATCGACCTTATAGACGCCACCGCAGCAATAGATAACCTCAACACCTATGATGCGCTTTCTATTCAATTGGATGTGGTGCAGTTTTTCGAATTCCTGAACGGAAAGAAGTTTCTCAAGTTTATTATTCTCGATTTTGACTCAGAGAGTCCTACCGTCTATTTCATGAACAGCGCTACCCATTGGTTGCACGCTGAGTTTGCCGAATGGCTTGGAGTAGATTATCTGGCCGATGATGTTCAACGTGGCAATGTGGTATATCACCCCACTGTTCCCGCCGCAAACGGCACGCTGGGAACATTTGCTTTTAACTACAGCAACAATGGCGAGCGAAGCTTTCCTATAGTACAGCGAACGCAGGAGCTATTGGCCGCAAACATGCCTTTGCTCAAGAACAATCTAGCGTATTTCGTGACATTAAATAACGAAGGAGGCTTTTATTGGGATGAAGAACTGTACGAGAATTCGAGGGTTTCGGTTATTCTGGAATCGGATGTATACGCTCAGGTAGATTATTTGGGATTGAACCAAACAGAGGGCTACGGCAGGTTGCGGCAAATGGAAGCGGATGACATTCCAGCGATTACCGATATCGTGATCTACGAGTTTCTTCCAAATTTGCTACCCCGTGTTTCGGGCATCATTACATCCGTGGTTCAAACACCGCTTTCGCACGTAAACTTGAGAGCCATTCAAGATGAAATTCCGAATGCGTTTATTCGCGACCCCTTAGATATTGACGCCATTTCAGACTTGCTCGGTAGTTTCGTTTACTTTAAGACAGAGCAAGATGGGTACATTCTTCGCGAAGCTTCCGCGGAAGAAGTGAATAAATGGTTTGAACATATCAGACCCACCGAAAGCCAAGAGCCTCCGCTTGACTTGTCCTACACTTCAATTTTACCTCTCGAGGAAATAGGCTTTGACATGTTTGACGCTTACGGCGCGAAGTGTGCCAATGTGGCCACCATGGGGAGTTTTGGTTTCCCTGAAAACACGCTACCCAATGGATTTGGTATTCCTTTCTACTTCTACCGAGAGTTCATGGAATACAATGGCTTGTTTGAAGGGATACGTGAACTGCTAGAGGAAGAAGATTTTAGGGAAGATCGAGAAACCCGAAACGATCTCTTGGGGCTGCTTCGAGAAACGATAAGGCAAGCATCAATGCCCGATTGGATGCTGGCCGAATTGGCCGACATGCATGCTTCTTTCCCCGAAGGTACTTCTGTGCGCTGCAGATCCAGCACGAACAATGAAGATCTACCTGGTTTTAGCGGGGCGGGTCTGTACGATTCAAAAACGCAACACCCCGAAGAAGGCCATATTTCCAAATCTGTCAAGCAGGTTTATGCGAGCCTTTGGAACCTAAGAGCATTTGAGGAAAGAGATTTCTACCGGGTCAATCATTTCAATTCTGCGATGGGTGTGCTTTGCCATCCCAATTACAGTCTTGAGAAAGTGAATGGAGTAGGCGTAAGCACCGATCCTGTTTATGGAACAACGAATACGTACTATCTCAATTCGCAGCAAGGGGAGGACTTGATTACGAACCCCATTCCCAATACTGTTCCCGAAGAGATACTACTCGATAAATTACCAGGCGAAGAAGATGAATTTTATGTGATTCAACGATCGAACCTCGTTCCGCCTGATTCCTTGCTGATGGGACCTCATGCACTCATGCAGATGAGAACATTTCTGACCAAAATTCATGAGGAGTTTGCCATACTTTACGGCGCAGAGGGCAACCTTACTTTTGCCATGGACATAGAATATAAACTTACCATTGACGATCAGCTCATCATCAAACAAGCGCGGCCATGGGTTTCATACATACCCTTTGCAGATGACGTCTTTGCTGATTTGCAACCACGTGAATTGTTTCTATATCCCAATCCAACAGAGCAAACACTGAACATTCAATGCAAGGAATGTGCGTTGAATCGCATCGTAATTTTGGATGTGATAGGAAATGTGGTGTCTGATTTAAGGTTAGATCCTTTGATTGAATCTGGAAACAGGCTCGAGCTAGCTTTTCTGTCGGCAGGAGTTTATATCATAACGGGATACTCAGATCTAGGGAATTCAACTTTTTCCAGTAAATTCTTAAAGCTTTAACTAAAAGGCCATCCATTCTGGGAAGGATCAATTGGGATCAAGACAGAGTGTCAAATTTATTTTCTCTTAAGTGACCTGAGTTACTTAGCACCTCAAGCACGTCTGGCTTTTTTAGATAACTTCATTGTTAGATTATACATTTGTAGAAACCCTTAACTTATAACGATCTGCACATCATAAGATGACCAAACTACGAAAAGCGCATTGGGAAGCCGTTTACGAAACGAAGGCACCCAATGAATTTAGCTGGACCCAAAAGACTCCGTACGTGTCGCTCGAGTTTATTCATGATTCGGAGATTAAAACAGACGCCCGTATCATAGATATAGGTGGCGGAGATAGTCTTATGGTAGATCATCTACTCAGCTCGGGTTTTGAGAATATTACCGTTTTGGATATTTCCGAGAAGTCCTTGGAGCGAGCGAAGAAGCGCTTGGGAAAAAGAGCCAAAAATGTGAAATGGATAGTCAGCGATATTACTGAGTTTAAGCCAAAAGAAAAATACGACCTCTGGCACGATCGAGCGGTCTTTCACTTCTTGACATCAGATAAGGACATTGAAACGTACCGATCGCTCGTTAATGAATACGTAACTGATACGCTGATTATTGGAACTTTTTCAAAAGACGGCCCACTGAAATGTAGTGGCCTCGAAATTAAGCAGTACGATCAGGATGAATTGACTGATATTTTCGGCCCGAAATTCCAGAGGGGCCGGGGCATGATTGTGAACCACGAAACGCCTTTCAAAACCAAACAGAGTTTTATGTTTTGTAAATTTGTTGCATCTGAATAACCCCTTAGGAGAACCCTTATTGGATCTAGGTCACAGCTGGATCTCATATATTTTATCGATGAGCCGATCGAAACAATAGTTTTGGATTATATCGGTTGACCGCTATATTTGAACTGAATCTTTCTAGTAGTTTACCTTAAAACTTGAAAAACATGAAGAATATACTCGTTGCTGTGAGTCTTCTGCTCACATGGCCGCTTAGCGGTCAAGACAACACGGACAACATCGATAAGTGCCCGGTAATGCATGGTGGAAATGCACAACAAACGGCTACATCAAATGACTACGACGCATCCGTCCGCGGACAAATGACACCCCGAGTGGGTAGGGATAACCAAGATTGGTGGCCCAACCGCCTCGACTTGAGCGTACTTCGTCAGCAATCTGATTTGTCTAATCCTATGGGCGAGGACTTCGATTACCGCGAAGAGTTTAGCAGCTTGGATTACGATGCCTTGAAAAAGGATTTAACTGATTTAATGACGGATTCTCAAGATTGGTGGCCTGCAGACTATGGTCACTACGGTGGTTTCTTTATCCGCATGGCTTGGCACAGTGCAGGGACTTACCGCACCGGTGACGGCCGCGGTGGATCTCGAGAAGGTCAACAGCGATTTGCCCCTCTAAACAGCTGGCCCGATAATGCCAACCTGGATAAAGCTAGAAGACTCTTATGGCCAATTAAGCAGAAGTATGGAAGCAAGATTTCATGGGCTGATTTAATGATCCTTACGGGAAATGTTGCTCTCG
>JBLIEU010000092.1:0-6014 GCA_047633195.1 Cryomorphaceae bacterium
CGTTTTACAGGAATTAGACTCGACGAAAAAACGATTGAGTTAATCTATAATTCACACCGAAGCATGGGAGATATTGCTGAAGGGCTAATTCTCGGATGCGGCGCGCACTTTGGCGAAAAGTTCCAGGTAGAGCAGCTTTCTGTCCAGAACAATGGGCAAACGGTAAAATTTAGAATAGAGAGAATATAAAATGAGCGAGGAGATTGATATATTGAAGCGTAGGTTGGTGCGGGAAAAGAAAGCCCGCAATCAAGCTGAGAGGGTATTAGAAAACAAAAGTTTAGAATTGCATCAGGCGAATGAAAACCTGCGTAAAATAAACAGCGAATTAGAGCAAAGGGTCACGGAAAGAACGTTAAGGTTAAATAAAACAGAATCCCGATTTCAGTTATTAGTAGAAACAGCGAGTGACTTTATTTATCGAACAAATGCCCAAGGTTATTTCACCTACGCCAACCCTACGGCACTCAATAAAACAGGGTATTCTTTAGAGGAATTGAGGGAATTGTGTTTTACGGACTTAATTGACGCTAAATACGTAACAGACATTCAGCTTTTTTATGACAAACAAATTATCAGCCAGCAAGGTAAAAGCTACATAGAATTCCCTATTAAAAGTAAAACGAAGGAGGCCATTTGGTTAGGGCAGAATGTAAATTTTATTTACAACACAGACGGCTCTTTGAATCAAGTAATGGCAGTTGCTAGAGACATAACTGAAATTAAATTATCACGGACTAGGCTTCAAAACTTAATATCGTCACTTCAGTCAGGTGTTCTTTTGGAAGATGAGAATAGGAAAATTGTTCTATCAAATCAGACTTTTTGCGACATGTTTACCATCCCTGCTCTGCCAGATGCTTTAGTTGGGGCCGATTGTTCCGACTCTGCTGAAGAAAGTAAAGTAGCGTTTGTCAATGAGCAAATGTTTGCCGACCGTATTGGAGAAATATTGACCAATAAAAGAGAGGTTTTGAACGACGAATTAGAACTTAAAGACGGTCGAATTTTTGAACGAGACTACATTCCTATTTATATTGAAAACCTCTACAGTGGTCACCTTTGGAATTATAGAGATGTAACTAAACAAAGAAATATCCTGAGTGCCATTAAGCGAAGTGAGGAGAAGTACAGAAGTATTATTGAAAATATGAACCTCGGTTTATTGGAGGTAGACGAGGAGGATAAAATTCTCTATGCCAACCAAAGCTTTTGCAACATGTCGGGCTTTCGAGAAAATGAGATTCTTGAAAAAGTAGCGACTAAATTATTTGTGCGTGAAGAAAGTAAAGATGTGCTAGAAGAGAAGAAAAACTTAAGGATAGTTGGGGTCTCTGATGCGTATGAAATTGCTGTCAAAAACAAACGTGGAGAAGCCAAATGGTGGCTGGTTAGTGGCACGCCGCTATTTGACGAAATGGGAATGAAAAAGGGTTCGGTAGGCATACATTTGGACATTACAACTCAAAAAGAGATTGAAAAAGAATTGGTAAATGCCAAATACCAAGCGGAGGCATCATCTAAAGTGAAGGAACTTTTCTTGGCCAATATGAGCCATGAAATAAGAACTCCAATGAATGGTATTCTGGGTATGGCTAGGCAGTTAGATAAAGGAGATTTGACAGAAAGTCAGCAATTTAAGTTGGACATCATAAGATCTGCTGCTGACAACCTTATGGTAGTTTTGAACGACATTCTTGATTTATCGAAAATTGAAGCGGGCAAACTGAACATCGAGAACGTAACATTTAACTTGGCAAGTTGCCTGAATAAAGCTTCTGAACTATTGCTGCCAAAAGCCGAGGAGAAAGGCCTGACATTAGACATTGAGGTGGATCCTAAAATCTCTCCATTCCATTCTGGAGATCCATTTCGAATAAAACAAGTGCTGTTTAATTTGGTGGGGAATGCCATCAAATTCACCCATAAAGGAGGCGTAAAAATAACTGCGGAATTGGCGGCTGAAAAGGGGCAAGCGCAACTTATTCAAATTGGGGTAGAAGACTCGGGCATTGGAATTGATAAAGAATACCTTGAAAAAATATTCGAAAAGTTCTCTCAAGAAGATCGCTCTACCGCGCGAAAATTCGGTGGTACTGGTTTGGGAATGAATATTTCTAAACAGCTGATTGAATTGATGGGTGGAGAAATAGAATTGGCAAGTGAGAAAGGAAAGGGAACAAAAGTTATTCTGCGCATGCCCTTCTTCATTTCGGTTCAAGAAATTGAAAGCGATCTCGAGGCCAACAAACCCATAGCGGATTACAGTGCCTTAGAAGGTAAAAACATCTTGGTTGCCGAGGACAATGAAATGAATCGTTTAGTGATTGAAACCACTTTAGCAGAGTACAAATTGAAATTACACTTTGCTACCAACGGGAAAGAAGCCATTAATATGTTGAATGAAAAACCGATGGATTTGATATTGATGGACATTCAAATGCCAATAATGGATGGGATAGAAGCCACTCTATACATCCGGAAAGAATTGAAAAATCAACTTCCGATTGTGGCCTTGACCGCAAATGTCTTGAAAGGAGATACCAAAAGGTACCTTAAGGCAGGAATGAATGATACAGTTCCCAAGCCCTTTGAAGAGGAACAAATTGTCAATGTGCTCTTAAAATGGTTGTCTCTAACAAAAGTAAAAAAATTGCGGGAAGGCGAAAGGGGAAGTGTAAATACGGAAAGCTATTCGCTACAAAAGCTGAGAAAAATTGGCCAAGGCGACGAAGCCTTTGTGGCTAAAATGGTGGCCATTTTTATTCAACTAGCCATCATTTCTATTGAGGGTTTGCAAGATGCACAGAAGGAAAAAGACTACAAGAAAATTGGAGAGATAGCTCATAAAATAAAACCAAGCTTCGACAATTTAGAAATTTTCGCTCTGAAAGAGAACGTTCGGAAATTAGAGAAAATAGAAAACGAAACACCGCTCGAAGAACTGCCTGCTTTGGTAGAGGAATTTTGTGGGGTGCTAGAAGTCGTTATTGCGAAGTTAGAGGGCTATAGTATTGAAGGAGAAAAATCTTAAACCCCATTTCGATTAACTCAATACTTTTGATGAACATGCGCATGGAAGGCCCCAGTAAAATTGCTTTATCGGAGTTTTTCATTGACTTAATCATCATTAGAAAATAAAATAGGAGTGCTAGAGCTTTTTCTCTGTAAAGAGCGAATAAATACCCTTTAGCCATAACTTCGTTCAACTTAATTCCGAGTTCAAAGACGGTTGGAGCATGGAATTTAAACGTTTTCAAATTTGGTGGGGTAGCCTCGGAAACTTTTCCGCCGCAATATTCTGATTGAATAGCTCACTCCCGATTCAGAGCTGTACGAACCATTTTATAATTGCCTTCAACTATCGTTTTTCTTTTTTTCTAGCTCTTACGCATTTTCACAACTTTATATGAGTTGATCGCGGAAAATGAATTTATTGTATTATTCATGAGTCAAACCGATAAAGTAAACACGAATAAAGAGAATAGTAGTAGACTTCCATAGCCGATATACTTGCCGCAGTAATAGATGCACGAATGCTGAGCGGGAGTCAGAGGAGGTAGATCGGTTCGTCAAATAACAACTAGAAAATACATGCCAAAGCAACAAGGTCTTTATTGGCCCGAATTTGAACACGACAACTGTGGCGCAGGGTTTATATGCAGTTTAAAGGGAAAGACGTCGAATGGTATCATCCACAAAGCACTGGAAATATTGGAGAAGCTGGAGCACCGAGGTGCCGTCAGCTCTGACGGGAAGACGGGTGATGGTGCGGGTATACTCATCGATATTCCGCACGATTTTTTTGTGGTGAATTGTGGCTTTGAGCTGCCGGTTGCTGGGGAGTATGCGGTAAGCAATGTGTTTCTGCCCAAGCGCAAAAATCAACGGAAATACTGTATCGACCTCTTTGAGGCGAACATGCGCGGGCAAGGGCTGGAGGTTTTGGGCTGGCGTGATACTCCTGTTGATTCAACGGTCATTGGCAAGATTGCTGCCAAAACTGAACCCTTTATTAAGCAGGTCTTTATTGGCAAAAGCCATCCCAAACAAACTGACTTTGAGTTTAACTTGAAGTTGTTTATAGCCAGAAAGCAAACGGAGCATCTGATCATCAACTCCAAATTGTCTGAGAGCGCTTATTTTTACTTGCCGAGCCTCAGTGCGAAGACCATCATATACAAAGGGCTTTTGATCCCCGAGGATATCAAGCTCTATTATACCGACCTGCAGGATCCGACGCTTGTCACCCGTTTGGCATTGGTGCATCAACGGTTCTCAACCAATACCTTTCCTACTTGGGATTTGGCTCAGCCCTTCAGATACATGTGTCACAATGGGGAAATAAACACCCTACGCGGCAATGTCTCTCGCTTTTTGTCGCGCCAGGAATTGATGCAAAGCGATTGGTTTGGAGAAGAGATTAAAAGCATTTTCCCTATCGTACTTCGGGGAAAGTCAGATTCCGCATCGATGGATATGGTGGTCGAGCTTCTGCTAATGACGGGTCGCTCCCTGCCCGAGGTCATGATGATGCTCGTGCCCGAAGCGTGGGAGCACAATCCCGATATGGATGTGGCAAAACGTGCCTTTTACGAATACAATTCTTGCGTGATGGAGCCATGGGATGGTCCAGCTTCCATACCCTTCACCGATGGCAATTATATAGGAGCGGTGCTCGATAGAAACGGTTTGCGCCCTTCTCGGTATTCCGTCACCAAAGACGGTTTTGTCATTATGTCTTCGGAAACGGGAGTGATTGAAATCGCTCCCGAAAATATTGAACACCATGGCCGTCTAGAGCCTGGTAAAATGTTCTTGGTAGACATGAATGAAGGCCGTATCATCGATGATGAGGAAGTGAAAGCTGCCGTTGTGTCAAAGTATCCATACAAGGAATGGTTGGATAAAAATCTAGTTCATCTAGTTGATATTCCCGCAAAGGATGGTCCAATCGAACACGATGAAGATTCCTTGACCAAGCGTCAAGTCGTATTCGGATACACCCAGGAAGATTTAAATACCATCATCAATCCGATGGCCCAAAACGGCAAGGAACCCATTGGTTCTATGGGAAATGATACGCCCATTGCCGTGCTTTCAGATAAGCCGCAACTGATCTACAACTACTTTAAGCAGTTGTTTGCGCAGGTTACAAATCCACCGCTCGACGGCATCCGCGAAAAACTCATTACCGACATCAGCCTCACCTTGGGCGAAGACAGGAATATCTTCACGATCAATGAAGATCAATGTCGAAAACTGAAAATTCAAAATCCCGTCATATCCAAACACGACCTGGATAAGATCAAAAATTACAAGAGCAATCCGAATTTTGTCGTGACCACCATCTCTATTTTATACGAGGTCGAGAAAGGATTGAATGAATTGGAAAAAGCCTTAATCAGTCTGGTCGATCAAGCTTCCAAAGCCGTAGACAAAGGTGGAAATATTATTATCCTCTCGGACCGAGGGGTGAATGAAAAAATGGCACCCATACCCGCATTGTTGGCCTGCTCATACGTGAATCATGAGTTATACAAAATAGGGAAGCGTGCCAAAGTAAATCTTATAATAGAGTCAGCTGAACCACGCGAAGTGCATCACTTCGCCTTACTCTTTGGTTACGGAGCAAGTGCCGTAAATCCTTACATCGTCAATGAGATCGTACACGATCAGGTGGCCGAAAATGAAATACAAGGAATAGAATATCTCACGGCCATCAAAAACTACAATATGGCTGTCGGGCAGGGTGTTCTTAAGGTCATGAACAAGATTGGGATCTCTACTCTTAATTCATATCGAGGGTCTCAATTGTTTGAATGTGTCGGACTAAACACTACAGTGGTCAATGCCTATTTTCCGAATACGGTGACGAGACTTCAGGGGATCGGATTGCATGAAATAGAAAAGGAAATTTCAAAACGCCATAGAAAGGCCTACAAGATGGAGCATATTGATGCCGACTTAGATCTGGATTTTGGCGGACAATATAAATGGCGGCGACAAGGAGA
>JBLIEU010000093.1:0-5927 GCA_047633195.1 Cryomorphaceae bacterium
GTAATGAGTGATTTCTTGATTTGTTGGGTGGTTCCAAAACTATCGCTGGCAGACACATCGACTACCAAGATCACCGTAAGCTCTCGTTCCTCTTCAAAAATTTTGACATAGGGATGACCGAAGCGGGCGGTAACGTTCCAATCTATGGTTCGCACTTCGTCGCCCACGGCATATTCCCGCACTTCGCTGAAAGCCATTCCACGTCCTTTAAACGCCGAGTGATACTCTCCAGAAAAAATCTGATTGGAGAGACCTTTGGTTTTCAGCTCAATGCGCCTAACTTTTTTAAGAAGCTCTGCGGTGTCTGTTGCCATCTACGGTACCTCTACTGTGTTCAGCACTTGTTGAATAACATCTCCTACAGTTACGTTTTCGGCTTCCGCCTCGTAGGTAAGACCGATGCGGTGGCGCATTACATCAGGTGCAACGGCGCGCACATCTTCGGGAATCACGAATCCACGTTGGTTCAAGAAAGCATAAGCCTTAGCCGCCATTGCCATGCTAATACTAGCACGTGGTGAAGCTCCAACACCAATGAGTTCTTTGAGATTCTTAAGGTTATAGTCTTCGGGATTTCTAGTGGCGCATACCAGATCCACGATGTACTTTTCGATTTTCTCGTCCATGTACACTTCTCTCACGATCTGCCTCGCCCTGAGAATCTGCGCCGCGTCTACTACCTTCTCAGTCTTTGGGAAAGGAGCCAACGAAACGTTGTTTCGAATGATCAATCTTTCCTCTTCAATCTTCGGGTAGTCCAATACTACCTTAAGCATGAAACGATCTACTTGCGCTTCGGGAAGAGGGTAGGTGCCTTCTTGTTCTATTGGGTTCTGGGTGGCCAAAACTAAAAATGGCTCGGGCAATTTGAATGTTTCACCTCCAATGGTCACCTGGCGCTCCTGCATGGCCTCGAGTAGCGCACTCTGCACCTTGGCGGGAGCGCGGTTGATCTCATCTGCCAATACGAAGTTGGCAAAAACAGGCCCTTTCTTCACACTGAATCCTTGGTCTTTGGGACTGTAAATCATCGTTCCTACCACATCGGCAGGAAGAAGATCGGGGGTAAACTGAACGCGACTAAATTGAACATCAATACAGCCAGACAGTGCTTTTATGGCAAGTGTTTTTGCCAGTCCAGGCACGCCTTCTAAAAGGATGTGGCCATCTGCCAATAAGGCAATAAGTAGTTTATCTACCATGTCGCGTTGACCGATAATGACTTTCTCCATTTCGAGAGTAACCAACTTTATGAAGGCACTTTCTTTCTGGATTTTCTCATTCAGCGCTTTTATGTCAACTGTTCCTGTAGTAATTCCTTGGGTAATAGGAGTCTCAGTAGTGTCGTTTATTTCTTCGGTATTCATACCGCGAATTTAAGTTTCAACAATGAAAAATTGGGTTTTACGCCGCAAATTTACTCAGCGACTTTTGAACAACACAAAAATGAGGGGAAAGCCTTTCCCGATGCAACCTCACGCAGTTAAAAAATGTTAAGCATTTCAGTATTGACGCGGCTTTTAGACGAAACCGATAGTTTTCCACATGAAGCCAAATAGATAGAGTGAATTCTTATTTTCGTGAAAAGACCGTTTTATGACCTTAAATGACGCCATTGAGAAGGTACGCGAATTTCACGATGGCTTTGGAATTAAGAATGCAGAAGAACCAACTGCACAGCTTTCAGAATCTGATACCGTATTGCGCTACAAGCTGATGCGGGAAGAAAATGAAGAATATCTTGAAGCAGCGGAACAAGGAGATCTCGTTGAAATTGCCGATGCTTTGGGTGATATGCTCTACATTCTTTGTGGAACAATTCTGTCTCACGGTTTGGAAGGAAAGATGGCGGAGGTCTTCGAAGAGATTCAACGGAGCAATATGAGTAAGCTCGATAAAGATGGAAACGCGATTTACCGCGAAGACGGAAAAGTGCTAAAGAGTAATTTGTATTCTAAGCCTGACTTGGCTTCAATATTGGGGAATTGATTTATTCTGAAAGTTGAAACCTCATTGAAGACTAATGTCTTCATTGGCACACACTCTTAGATAAATAAAGAAGAAGGAAAGAGGTGCTACTCGTCATCGTCCGAGAACGGCTTAGACAACTGACTTTTCATATAAGCCATCTTCACGGCAGCAATAGCAGCTTCTACACCTTTATTGCCGTGTATTCCACCTGATCGCGCTCGCGCTTGTTCGAGGGTATCATCGGTGAGGACACAAAATATTATGGGAACTCCTGTTTGGAGGCTCACATCCATGATGCCTTTGGCCACCGCTTGGCAAACAAATTCAAAGTGACGCGTTTCGCCCTGAATCACCGATCCGATGGCGATGACGGCGTCGTACTTCCCTGAATCGATTAAAAGCTTAGCGCCAATGGGGAGTTCGAAACTTCCTGGTACCTTCTTGACGTTAATGTGGTAGCGTCGTGCACCGAGTTCAAGAAGTGTTTCACCTGCGCCCTTGGTTAAGGCGTCTGTGATCTCTTCGTTCCATACGGATGAAACGATACCAAAACGAAAAGGAGCCGCTGATGGCGTGCTCCTTTTATCAAGTTGAGAAAGATTTTTTCCTAGGGTTGCCATAATCAACCTCCAACACGGGCTATATACGAGTCAATACTTCTCGCTTCAGTGCTACTTGGAAAGTCTTCCTTGATGCGCTGAAAATTGGCTAAAGCTTTGTCAAACTCATTGTTTTCGATGTACACCAAACCAGCTTTCTTTAAGTAGATAGGAGTAGTCAACAAGTTTGTTGATGTCCCAATGGCATCATTGAAGTAACTCAAGGCATCGCCGTAGTTCCCCAATTCGAGGTAGCAATCTCCGATAGCTCCATAGGCTACAGCCGAAGTAAGATCATCGTCTAAATCTGCATCTTTCAAAAACTCGATGGCTAAGCCATATTCGCCTTGATTCATGTAGATGATACCTGTGTAGTACGATGCAAGCTCTCCTGCTTGAGTTCCACTGTATTCAGAAGAAATATCTTGGAAACCATAATAAGACTCGTTTCCAACGAGTGCCTTGTCTAAGGAATCGATTTCAAACCAGTACTCCGCTTTCCAGAGTAGGTTCATTCCCTCCTCATTTTTGGGCATTAAATAAAGTCGGGTAAATGCAAAATACCCCACAAATAATCCCACCAAAAGGACAACTGCGATTATAATCGTATTGCGGTTTTCGTCGACGTACCTCTCTGTCTTAGAGTATACTTGTTGTACGTCTACTATTGTTTCTTCGCTTTGGTTTTTCTTCTTCGCCATTAAGGACGTTTTTTAATTAAAGGTGCAAAAATAGACTTTTTTAATTGCCAATGGCTAAGCACCCTTAGGAATTGGTAATTTTGCATTTTCAATATGACGTTAGACCAGTTAAGTGTACTGAATTTCAAGAACTACGGAGAAGCCATCATTTATCCCGATCCGCATGTCAATATCTTCACAGGATTAAACGGACAGGGAAAAACGAACCTTCTTGATGCGATTCATTACCTCTCCTTTTGCAAGAGTTATTTCAATCCTATTGACAGCCAGAACATCCGACACGGTGAAGACTTCTTTGTGGTGGAGGGTGTTTTCACACAAAACGGCGACAGGGACAAAATTTACTGTGGGGTGAAGAAAGGTCAGAAGAAGACCTTCAAGAAAAACAAAACGGAGTACGAGCGATTAGCGGAGCACATTGGGCAATTTCCCTCTGTAGTCATATCACCATACGATAAAGATCTGATCAGCGAAGGGAGTGAGGTGCGCCGTAAGTTGATGGATAGCATTATTTCTCAATACAATCGTCCTTACCTTGAAGATTTGATTGCTTACAATCAAGTCTTGCGACAGCGGAATAGTCTACTCAAGTATTTCTGGGAAAACAGAACCTTCGATGTAGATAACCTAGAAGTCTGGAGCATGCAATTGGTCGCCATTGCCGAAAGGATTCACGCCGAAAGGAAAAAGTTCGTCGAGTCATTTGAGCCGATTTTTCAAGGTCACTATGCCTCCATCAGCGGTAAAGCTGAAGAAGTAGATATCCGATACAAGTCTCACTTAAACGAAGGTGACTTTTCGCAAGTACTTGCGGAAAGCCTCGACAAAGACAGGAGGAATCATTACTGCAACGTAGGTTCTCACAAAGACGATTTGAAATTTGGGATAGGAGGCGGATACCCTTTGAAAAAGTTTGGATCGCAGGGACAGCAAAAGACTTTTTTGATCGCGCTGAAACTAGCTCAGTTCGATTTGGTAAAGGAAGTTACCAATAAAGTCCCTGTGCTGTTGCTCGACGATATCTTCGATAAGATCGACGATGTAAGGGTTCAACATTTAATGCAACTGGTGAGCGATCACAACTTCGGGCAGATCTTTATTACCGATACCCATTCTGAGAGGATAGAGCGTATATTTGAGGAAATCACCGATAGCGTAAAGGTATTTCATATCAATAAAGGCGAAGTCAATGCGTAGAGTTAACAACGAAGAAGAATTGGGTGGCGTCATCAATCGACTGCTGAAGGCTTACGGGCTGGAAGAAGGCTACTATACGGCTGCTGTGACTACTTATTGGGAAAAGTTTATGGGCCCAGCCGTTGCCCGTCATACGGGAAAGATCAAAATTGAAAAGGGAATCTTGAAAGTGCAAATTACTTCTGCTGCCCTACGGCAGGAGCTGAGCTATGGCAAAGAAAATATCATTCAGGCCCTTAATAAGGAGATTGGTCATCGGTTGATTACAGGAGTGGAGATTCACTAGTCAATTCTCATTTGAGAATTGTAAATTGAAAAATCTAGGATCTTCTCCGAATGAATTGATAAAAAAGCCACCCGATTTCTCAAGTGGCTTTTAAATTAGTCTTTAGTCGCTAACTACTAAAACCTATCCAACAATCTCTCTTCCAGAGAAGTGGTAGTTGCTTTCGGTCTCTGCGTTTTCGTCGCTGTCCGATCCGTGAACGGCGTTCTTTGCTTTTGACTCAGCGTATTTCTTACGAATAGTTCCTTCTTCTGCTTCAGTAGGATCAGTGGCTCCGATCAATTTACGGAAGTCAGCTACGGCATTGTCTTTTTCCAAGATAGCTGCTACGATAGGGCCGCTTGTCATGTACTCAACCAATTCTCCGTAGAAAGGACGTTCGCTGTGAACTGCGTAGAAAGCTTCTGCTTCGCTTTGGTTCAAGTGAGTCATCTTCATTGCTTTGATTGCGAAACCAGCGTCGATAATCATGTCAATGATTTTACCCGTGTTGTTTGCTTCAAGCGCATCGGGCTTAAGCATTGTAAATGTTCTATTCGTTGCCATAATCAAAGGTCTTTTAAGAGTTATCTATTGAAATTCGGCGCGAAGGTAGGGAATAGTAGCTAGTCTTTAGTTCTTAGTATCTAGTTTTTGGGAGTGATGTCTCTAAGGAGCCTTTGGTTCATTCTGAATCTCACCTACCCCATGATTAACAACCTGTTAATAGCCACTGAAGACTATCGACTAAATACTACTTAACTGGATACCTCCCCAACAGCATCTTCTGAAAGACTTCCGTTGGGAGAATACGATTGAGCGATATGGAAAGCCTTTGCACGAAAGTGGCAGCGGGGTAGCGCATCTTCGGTGAACTGGAATTAATAATCTTCTCTACAATCTTGGCTACGATGATCGGATCTTTAGCCGTTGCTACTTCTTCGCTTATCTGGCGATAGAGCTTTGAGAAGACCTTGTGATAAGGAGATTCTTGAGATTGGCTCTTGGCAGCGGTTAATCGCGTGTTATTGATATTGGTCTTGATATCTCCTGGTTGGATAGTACTGACGTAAATATTCCAAGGGCTCAATTCCATTCTAAGCGTTTCTGAAAATCGATCCAGTGCGCTTTTGGCAGCTGAGTAGATTCCCCGAAAGGGTAGGCCGAATTCACCTCCAATACTGGAAATGTTGA
>JBLIEU010000094.1:0-5635 GCA_047633195.1 Cryomorphaceae bacterium
GAAAGGTTCAATAGTCTCCTCATCATATTTCTTTTATCGTTCCCTCCGAAAGTAAAAAAAAAATCCTAAAAAAAAGAGGATAGTTGCCTATCCTCCCTCAATTCGTAATGTGAAATTGATCTTAAACCAATTCAGAAATTTTATCAATTGCCTGATTGAGCGTGCTATTTGGTCGCATGGCCTTGTTCACTTTATCCTCGTCGGGCTTGTAATAGCCACCCAGATCGACTGGTGAACCTTGAATATCGATAAGTTCTTGCTTGATTTTTTCGAAGTTTTCCCGAAGCTCTATGGCCAATTGGCTAAATGCTTCATTGAGTTCCATATCTTCTTTTTGGGCTGCTAAAGCTTCTGCCCAATAGAGCGCCAATTTGAAATGACTACCCCGATTGTCTCGTTCGTTAACTTTTCGCGATGGCGATTTATTCATATCCAAAAACGCACCCGTTGCTTCTTGGAGGGTTTCTCCCAGCAGCACAGCTCTTTTGTTTCCGAAAGTCTTACCGAGGTGGTTCAACGATTCAGACAAAGCCAAGAATTCTCCCAGCGAATCCCATCGAAGGTGATTTTCTTTTAAGAATTGTTGAACATGTTTTGGGGCTGATCCACCTGCGCCTGTTTCAAACAATCCTCCACCATTCATTAGTGGAACAATTGAAAGCATCTTGGCACTCGTCCCTACTTCCAAAATTGGAAATAGATCGGTGAGGTAATCACGGAGAACATTGCCCGTAACTGATACCGTGTTCTTTCCCGCTTTAATGTATTCCAGCGAAATTTTGGTAGCCTCAATAGGTGAAAGGATTCGAATGTCTAAACCTTCGGTGTCGTACTCTGGTAAATACTTCTCGACTTTTTTGATGATTTCAGTGTCGTGCGCTCTGTTTTGGTCAAGCCAAAAGATGGTCAAGTCGTCTGTTTCGCTAGCTCGATTTACCGCTAGTTTCACCCAGTCTTTCACCGGTGCATCTTTGGTTTGGCACATGCGCCAGATATCACCCGCTTCAACATCGTGGCTCATTAGTACTTCTCCCGCCGCGTTTTTCACAACTACTTTTCCTGCAGCTGAAATCTCGAACGTCTTATCGTGTGATCCGTACTCTTCTGCTTTTTGGGCCATAAGGCCTACGTTAGCCACGCTTCCCATAGTCACAGGGTCAAAGGCGCCATGTTTTTTACAGAAATCGATGGTCTCAGCATAAACACCCGCGTATGAGCGATCGGGAATGATGGCCTTGGTGTCTTGTGCATTTCCATCCTTGTTCCACATCTGACCCGAGGTGCGGATCATGGCGGGCATAGAAGCGTCAATAATCACATCGCTGGGCACGTGCAGATTGGTAATGCCTTTATCGGAATTGACCATTGCGAGATCAGGACCGTTTTCATAGGCTGCGGCGATTTCTTTTTCAATTTCGTTGCGCTTCTCGGCTGGTAGTGATTCCAAAGCTGAAAGCACACTTCCAAGACCATTGTTTGAATCAGCACCTACGTCAGCGAGAGCTTCTCGGTGTTTTTCAAAAACATCCTTGAAATAAGTTTCTACCACATGACCGAAAATGATCGGGTCAGAAACCTTCATCATGGTGGCCTTCAGGTGAACTGAAAAGAGGACACCCTTATCTTGGGCATCTCTTTTTTGCTCCCCTAGAAATGCGCGTAGCTTCGATTTACTTATGAATGAGCCATCAACAATTTCTCCTGCTTCTAGCTTGAGGTTTGCTTTTAGAACTTGAGTATCGCCACTTGTCTTTTCCAATTCGATGGAAACAACGTTAGCATTTGGCATGACCACAGATTTCTCACTTCCGTAAAAATCTCCGCTTTCCATACTCGCTACGTGCGTTTTAGAATCAGCACTCCATGCGCCCATTGAGTGGGGATGTTTTCGAGCGTAATCTTTTACGGCTTTAGGTGCCCGACGGTCGCTGTTTCCTTCTCTCAAAACAGGATTTACGGCGCTACCTTTTATCTTGTCATATTTGGCTTTGGTCTTTTCCTCTTCGGCATTCTTCGCCTCTTCAGGGTAGCTTGGCAGGTCGTATCCTTTGGCTTGAAGCTCTTTAATGGCCTCTTCCAATTGTGGAAGTGAAGCGCTAATATTCGGAAGCTTTACGATGTTGGCTTCGGGTGTTTTAGCTATTTCACCGAGCTCTGCGAGGTCATCGGAAACACGCTGGTCTTCTGTGAGCCTTTCGGGAAACTGAGATAAAATTCGTCCTGCCAGAGAAATGTCTCTCGTTTCAACATGCACGCCTGCAGCATAAGTGAAGGCTTTGATAATGGGTAGAAATGAATGAGTGGCCAAGTAAGGGGCTTCATCCGTCAATGTATAAATTATGGTAGGTGTCTTCGGCATTGATAGTACGTTTAGATTGAGTTTCGAAAGGTTGGATTTCGTCAATTTTGGGCTGTAAATGTACAAAAGTCATTTATCAGTGGGATCGTCTGATTAATCTGAACTAGCAATCTCAATTGATCCATTCCGTTCCCGCTCACCAACTTAAATTTCTAGACCTTCCTTATCTTCACGGATTCTTAAAATCCACTCATCAAGAAATATGAAAAAATTACTCCCACTCATTTTGAGCCTGTTCATGGTCATTGGTCTTTCTGCGCAGAAGAAAGATAAATCAGAGTCAGAAGAAGAGAAACCCAGATACGAAGCCTCGGCCTACAGCGGTTTGAAATTCCGAAGTATTGGGCCTGCTCTAACATCAGGACGAATAGCCGATATAGCCGTTAATCCCGCCAAGCCTCATGAATTTTATTTGGCAATAGCCTCTGGTGGCGTTTGGAAAACAAGCAATAACGGAATCACCTTCGAACCGATTTTTGATGGAGAAGGTTCTTATTCGATTGGCTGTGTTTCCTTGGCTCCTTCCAATGCAAGTGTTGTTTGGGTGGGATCAGGCGAAAATAACAATCAACGAAGTGTGGCCTACGGCGACGGAGTTTACAAGAGTACCGACGGCGGTGCTTCTTGGAAGAATATGGGATTGAAAGAGTCCGAGCACATCGGAATGATTGCCGTGCATCCCGAAGATGAAAACACCGTTTACGTGGCGGCTTATGGGCCTCTATGGAGTGCTGGTGGAGAACGCGGTATTTACAAAACTACCGATGGCGGAGAAACGTGGGACTTGATCCTCGAAGTCTCTGAGCATACTGGTTTCAATGAAATTCACATGGATCCTCGAGATCCCAATTTGCTTTATGCTACAGCGCATCAGCGTCGCAGACATGTATTCACTTACATCGATGGCGGTCCCGAAACAGCCATTTACAAATCGACCGATGGAGGGGCAAACTGGAAGAAATTAGAAAGCGGTTTGCCCAAAAATGACATGGGTAGAATTGGAATGGATATTTCTCCTGCCAATCCCGATGTCGTTTACGCGATTATTAAGGCGACTGAAAACGGTGGGTTTTACCGTTCTGAAGATCGTGGAGAGAGCTGGAAGAAGATGTCCGACTACCAGACAAGTGGAAACTATTACCAAGAAATTGTGTGCCACCCTTACGATGTGGACAAAGTCTACAGCATGAGCACTTGGCTTCACCACACTGAAGATGGCGGAAAGAACTTCCAGAAAACTGGAGAGAAGAGCAAGCATGTGGACAACCACTGCATGTGGATCGATCCGCTTCAACCGGAACATTGGCGTGTAGGATGCGATGGTGGGCTTTACGAAACTTGGAATGCCGCAGAGGATTGGATGTACTATCCGAACTTGCCGATTACTCAATTTTACAAAGTAGCGGTCGATAATGACGAGCCTTTTTACAATGTGTACGGAGGAACGCAGGACAACAATACCCAAGGTGGCCCTTCGCGAACTACCAGTCAGCATGGGATCATGAATTTCGATTGGTATGTTACCAATGGTGGTGATGGATTTGAGCCAGCCATTGATCCTGAGAACCCCGATATAGTCTACGGCCAAGCCCAATATGGATGGTTGGTCCGCTACGACAAGAAGAGTGGCGAGCGAGTGGCTATTCAGCCTCAGCCAGGCAAAGACGAGGCAGCTTACCGCTGGAATTGGGATGCACCGCTATTGATTAGTCCGCATAACAACAAGCGACTCTACTTTGCCGCGAACAAGATTTTCAAAAGTGAAGACCGCGGCGATTCTTGGGAAACGATCAGTCCTGATCTGACTCAGCAACTCGACCGAAATACCTTCAAGGTAATGGACAAGGTGTGGGGCCCAGATGCGGTAATGAAAAACAAGTCGACTTCGATTTATGGAAACATAGTAGCCTTTGACGAATCGCCGGTAAAAGAAGGTTTGCTTTATGCTGGAACGGATGATGGCCTCATTCAAATCTCTGAAGATGGTGGAGATTCATGGACAAAAATTTCAAGTGTTTCAGGAGTTCCCGAGCGCACTTATGTGAACATGCTCCGCGCTTCGCTTTACGATGAAAATGTAGTTTATGCAGTTTTCAATAACCACAAAGAAGGAGATTTCAAGCCTTACGTTTACCGCAGCAGTAATCGCGGAAAGTCTTGGGCAAGTATGTCCTCAAACCTTCCCGAAAGAGGATCGGCTTATGCGATCGTTCAAGATCACGTGGACAAGGATCTACTCTTTGTAGGAACTGAGTTTGGCGTGTTCTTTACCAATGACGGCGGTGCCAATTGGTTGCAGATAAAAGGTGGAATTCCAACCATTGCAGCGCGCGATTTGGAAATTCAACGTCGAGAAAATGACTTGGTTGTCGCTTCATTCGGGCGCAGTTTTTACGTGTTGGATGATTACACTCCGCTCCGTGATTTGTCAGATGAGGTCGTAGCGAAAGATGCACATATCTACCCCATTAAAGATGCTTTGCTCTATGTAGAGGATAACCGCATGGGAGGAAGAGGTAAGAGTTCTCAAGGTGAGATGATCTTCATGTCTGAGAATCCCGCTTTTGGTGCAACCATAACCTACCACGTGGGTCAGGAAATCAAGACGATAGAAGATCAGCGAAAGGAAAAAGAGAAAGAGCTGAGAAAAGAAAACCTAGATGAAGTGTATCCGTCACTTGACGAATTGAGAAAGGAAGACCGAGAGGAAGATCCTTTTTTACTTTTTGTCATCAAGGATTCCTCAGGGGAAGCTGTTCGGAAAATGCGCCAATCTGCGAGTAAAGGCATGAACCGCATCAATTGGAATCTTCGCCATACCACCACTTCTCCTATTAAATTGAAAACGGGAGAGATCGGACGCTATTCATCCCCCGACGAGGGAATGTTGGCTTTGCCAGGTACGTACACCGTGGAAATGTTCAAGAACGTCAACGGAGAGTTCACACAAATTCACGATGCGGTAGCCTTCGAGGTTACACCGCTCGATCGTCAAACTCTTATGGCTCAAGATCGAGGAGAGGTATTGGCTTTTCAGGAAAAAGTGGCGGAATTGCAACGCTCTATTTCGGGAACGAATAAGCTCTACAGCGAAAACAAGGAGAAGCTCGAATACATAGAAAAAGCGGTTGAGATGTACCCAGCAGTTCCAATGGAAATGATGGGCGAGATTCGCAAATTGGAAGAGGAGTTGTATGAAATTCGACTGGCCATTTACGGAGACGCAACTCGTTCTTCCCGTGATATTGAAACGGAGCCAAGCCTGAATGGAAGAGT
>JBLIEU010000095.1:0-5528 GCA_047633195.1 Cryomorphaceae bacterium
ACCCATACCGAACCATCTTCGCGTCGATTGAAGATTCCATTTTCTGCTCCTTTCAGCACTTGCTCCTTGCCTTGAAGGTATGTGTAGCTTTCGTAGTAGAGTTTGTCAAAGTCGACACCCATTCGGTCGTAGGTTTTTTCAAATCCTCGGTAAACCCAGCCGTTCATCTTTTCCCACAGTGAATATGTTTCGTGGTCTTTCTGCTCCCATTTTACTAGAGTTTCTCGGGCCGCTTGCATAATCGGTGATGCCGCCTCGGCTTCTTCCTGAGACATTCCTAGATCTTTCGAAGCAGCGACTTCTTTCTTAAATTCCTTATCGAAACGAACGTAGTACTTACCCACGAATTTATCTCCCTTCATTCCGGTGGAATCAGGTGTCTCACCATCCGCGAATTTCTCCCATGCCACCATGGATTTGCAGATGTGAATGCCTCGGTCATTGATGATCTGCACCTTTTTAACCTCGTGGCCCGCTGCGAGCAGAATCTCCGAAACCGAATAACCCAAAAAGATGTTGCGCAGGTGACCCAAATGCAGCGGCTTATTGGTATTTGGCGAAGCGTACTCAACGGTAACAAGTGGTTTGCTTCCCTTTTCAGCAGAACCGTAATTCTCTTGGCGACTTGCCTTCAGCAAATTTTCTACCCAAAACTGAGAAGTAAAGGTGAGGTTCAGGAATCCTTTGACCACGCCAAATGATTCCACTTCACCCATTCTGGATTGGAGGTATTTTCCCAAAGCGCTTCCAGTCTCTTCGGGCGACTTTTTGGCAAAACGAACCAAAGGGAAAGTCACAATGGTTAGTTCTCCATCAAAATCCTTACGGGTAGGCTGCACTTGGATATCGCTTGGCGACACCTCAGCGTCGAATAGAGTTTTCACTCCTTCGGCGCATATCGCGGCGAGATAATTCTCAATCATTTTTTTCGCTTTTCGGTAAAAATACTTCGGCCATCATGCAGCGAGCGCTTCCTCCACCCAAAGCTTCGATCGTATCCAATGAGCTGTGAATAATAGTCGCGTGCTTCTCAATAGCCTCAATTTGATCGGGTCGCAAACTGGAGTGAGCGGCAGTGCTCATCACCAAGAACTCTTTCCCCTCTTTATTGCACACGTTCAGCATATTTCCTGCAAAGTGCTCTTTCTGAGCTTCAGAAATTTCGATAATCTTTTTGCCCGCTCTTTTCAAAGAATCCAGCACATCTCTTCTTTCAGTCTTATCGTCAATGCAGTTCAAGCAGACCACGGTGAAACTGCTGCCCAAAGACATCATCACATTCGTGTGATAAATCGGCAAGCGCTCGCCATTCACGGTCTGACTTGCCGTAAAGGCTACGTATTCGTAATCGAACCTTTCACAGAAAGTCTCGAGCACATGGATGTCAGTTCTCACACTGATCGCCGCATAGGCTATCTGATTCTCTCGGTCGAGAACCATGCTGCCCGTGCCTTCCAGGTAAATTCCTTCTGATTCAAAGCCACTAAAGTCTTCAATCATCTCCACGTGAAAACCAAAATCATCTGCCAGCAATTCGAACATTTCCTCGCGTCGCTCGCCCCGACGATTTTCGGCGTTCATGGGATAGGTGGCTATTCTTCCGTCGGCGTGAAACGAAACCCAATTATTCGGGAAGATTGAATCGGGTGTTGATGGAAACTCATCGTCTTGAAAAACCACCACGTCAATTCCATGACCCCGTAATTTCTCCACAAAAGCATCAAACTCAGCCACAGCTTGCTCGTTAGCCTTTTCGGAATCCAGTCCTTCCAAAACTTTTTGGTAATAATTATTGGCGGCGGTCTCCTCATTAAAATGGAAATTGAAGGGCCTTACCATCATAATGGTAGAAGTAATTTGTTTACTCATGATCTTCTTCTTAAAGGCATTGTGGAACAACGCAGTAGACCTTCTTGCTTGCTTATCTCGCCGTAGGAAATGGACTCCACCGTAAAGCCTTTTTGCCTTAATACTGAATTCAGTCTTTCAAATTTATTCTCAGAAACGATGACGTTGGGCGAGATTGAAAAAACATTGCTATTCATATGGTACATCTCCTCTCTATCTATTTCGATTATGTTGTCTTTTCCGAAAAAGTGGACAAGAAACTCAACATCCTCGAGATTTTTAAATCCACCTGGAAAAAGAATCGCTTTGTCTTTTCCGATGGGCTGAAAACAACAGTCTAGATGCAGTGCATTTTGCCGTGGGTCAGTGTCAGATTTATTCAACTCAAAGGCATGAACTTCCCAATCTTTAAAGCTGTTGACGATAAAATCCACTCCTGCTTCATTCGTTCTACTGACCTCGTACTTGGCAAAATCCTCAGGCTTGGAATAACCCACGAAAACATGACCGTTCCAAGGCATAACATCACCTCCTTCAGCTCTCGCTGTTTCGGGCATTCTTATGGTTTGATCAGGGTCGATCTCTTGGAGTAAATATTGCACTGCCTCAGTCTCCCTTCTTCGGTGTTTCAGTATGTTGGGAATGACAAGCCTGTCTCCAATGACAAAATAGATGTCTCTTGAAAAAATCTGATTCACATCAGGCAATACTTCAGGCCGGTAAACTTGGACGTCATATTTTTTGAGAACCTCGTCGAAGGCGGTCATCTCTACGACCATAGCGTCTTCTTTGGGGTATTCTCCTTTTTCGATATAATACCTGGATTTTGGATCATATGCATCCTTTACTGACGGCACAGGACCTGGTGATCTGGCCGTACCAAGCAGCACAGCTTCGAGCACATCAGTCTCGTTTTGAATTTTTAGTTTAAACATGTAGGTGGTGTTGATTCGTCAAAGGTATGTAACGGAATGAATTTCTAAGCATTGGAGTCAAGCGCACAAGAGGCTTTTGAAACTTTAAGCCAGAGTATCCGTAATGATAGATGTTTATCCAATTTAACTCACTAAAAACCATCCTCGTGAAGTCGTCAAATTCCCTCCAACCAAAGTTTTCAAAGCTCGTATTATTAGGTTTATGGTTCACTCCGTTTGCGATCATGCTCTTCTTGGTAACTACCTGTTCGCAAATATCTAGCAACGTCTTTAATTCAAAACCCTCAGAGGGAATCATCAAGTACAAAGTTTCTTTCCCTGACGTATCAGACGAGAGTATCACAGCCACGCTTCTGCCCGATCAAATGACTTACGCTTTTACGCCGTCTTCATTTGTTTCGAATTTTGAAACAGCTGGGGGTGTTTTTAGAAATAAGATTGTGGCCGACCGCAATACTCGAACAGTGGATCATCAATTAAAGGTCTTTAGAAAGAAAATTCAAACCAAGATGCAAGAAATTGACGTCATAAAGATGCTTGCAGCTTACCCCAAAGCTGCCATAATCAGAACGAACCAAACGGATACAATAGCAGGTTACCATTGTAAGAAAGCCTTAATTGTATTTGAAGAAGTCGGTATTAAGGAAGTCGAAATATACTACACAGATCAGATTGAAATGGACTCGCCAAACTGGTGCACACAATACCACGAAATCGATGGTGTGCTAATGGCATATGAGATAGTAGAATTTGGAATTAGAATGAGATTGGAAGCTGAAGAAGTAAAAACTCCTCTTCAGAATACTGAAATGCTTCAAGCAGAAACTGAATATTCAGAAATCACACGTGAAATGATGGATATCGAGCTTGAACAGCTCGTTCAAACTTTTGAACTATGATGAGAGTATTTTACATCATTCTATTCATTATCAATCTTCCACTCTCGTCTTTCTCGCAATTCGAGGGAGTGGTGGCCTATGAAGTCACTTACGAGGCCCTAGATGAAAGCAAGCAGGAAATGCTTTCCATGCTTCCAAAGAAAAGCCTCCTTTACATTAAGAACAAGCTATCTCTATTTGAACAAGAGGTTGCGGGTGGAGGAAGGCAAGCATTCTACATAGATGCAGAAAAAGGAGCTGGGGTTTTGGTCATGCAGTTCTTGGGACAAGGCTACAAAGTAGAAATGAGTCAAGACGAAATAGAGTCTCTAAAAAAGGCGAAGGAATTGGAAATCATACCTACGAAAGAGAAGAAAACTATTGCTGGCTATATGTGCAATAAAGCTTTGGCTATTTCAGATACAGATACGTTGGAATTATTTTATTCAAACGAATTAGAATCAGAATCAAGTGTTCCTCCGTTTGCCAATGTGAACGGCATTCCGCTTAAGTATGAACTGATAAGAGGTGGGGTAAAGATGATTTACACTGCCGTTGAGGTAAAAGAAGCCACTTTAGACGAATCCAAATTTAATGCAGCGCCGAATATGAAGTCGATGGCCTTTGCAGATTTCGCACGCTCATTTGCTATTTCACAATAAGTCTCTGAGTGGTGTGACTATAAAATAGCCCACCTCTCTTGCTTCTCAACAGATATCAATTGTACCAAAGCTTGACCTGTGTTGCTCCCTGCCCGTAGCGACTATAATCAGCATCTTCGAAATCACAATTCGAAAGTGATTTTAATCTTTTTCTCAGCTCATTTCTCAATCGCCCGATACCGATACCGTGGATATAAACCACTTTGGATAGTCTTAGGCGCTTAGCTTCAGACAGCGTTTTCTCAAAATGATTGAGCTGAACAATCACCATATCGTGATTGGAAAGGTTCCTAGTGTAGTCCACTACCATGTGAATGTGCAAATCAACTTCCATGTAGGGTATTCTCCCCTGTACCATCGTATAGCCATCAGTTTCATCTGTTTGTGGAACAGACTTTTTAACCTTCTCTTTGATTGTTGTTTCCTCTAGCTGCCAATCTACTTTGAGCACCAATTCACTTTCGGGAAAGGAAAAAATAAAACCATCTTCGTCTTCAACTGATACAAAGTCTCCTTCGTAACCAGCGACAATTCCTCCACCGACTTCATTTAGGAATTCTACTTGATCGCCTATTTCGAATTTCATAATCTATTAATATACATGGCCCTTCATTCAAAATGCTAATTTCGCAACCTTATTAGTTTTTTCATGAAATCCATCTTGATTTATCGCATTTTATTCGGAGTAGTTCTTTGTTTCTCTCTTTATGCTTTGGCTTATGCCAAACCTCTGGAAGATGGAAAGAGAAGGACAGCTGTCATTGGCTTTTACAATGTTGAGAATCTTTTCGATACCATCGACGACCCTTTAAAGAAGGACAACGAGTTTACCCCAGACTCTTCCAAAAACTGGAATAGCGACCGGTACGACCAAAAAATCGAAATGCTATCCGAGGTCATTGCCTCGATGGGTAGTGCCTCCAACCCTGCGATTATTGGACTTTGTGAAGTCGAAAATATTGATGTGCTCAATGACCTTTCGGCCAATGCACAAATAAAAAAAGCCAAGTACGAACCCATCCTAATTGAAGGACCTGATCAAAGAGGCATCGACGTGGCATTGCTTTATTCCAAAAAGCTATTCAAACCAATCTCAACAAACTCCTACAGGGTAAATCTAGGAGACGGCGAACGTCCAACCCGTGATATTCTGCACGTAAGAGGGGCGCTCAAAGGAGGTGGGCCAATCATTCACATCTTTGTAA
>JBLIEU010000096.1:0-5504 GCA_047633195.1 Cryomorphaceae bacterium
AAATTTCATTTTATGGCTCTTAAGTGCGGAATCGTTGGATTACCCAACGTTGGTAAGTCTACTCTCTTTAATTGTTTGTCTAATGCAAAGGCTCAATCGGCAAACTTCCCGTTCTGTACAATAGAACCAAACGTAGGTACCATAACGGTTCCCGATGAGCGACTTACCAAGCTCAGTGAACTAGTCAACCCCGAGAAGATTGTTCCCACGACTATTGAAATCGTCGATATAGCTGGGCTTGTAAAAGGAGCCAGCAAAGGTGAAGGCCTTGGAAATAAATTTTTGGGGAACATTCGCGAAACGGATGCCATCATTCACGTTCTCCGCTGTTTTGACGATGACAATATTACTCACGTAGATGGCTCAATTGATCCGGTGCGCGATAAAGAGATCATCGATATTGAGCTGCAGCTAAAAGATTTGGAGACGGTTCAGAAAAGAGTAGAAGGTTCTGCGCGCGCTGCCAAGGCGGGCGATAAGGTTGCCCAAAAACAGTTGGCTTTATTGGAGCGATATATAACGGCCTTGGAATCTGGGAAATCAGGAAGAACGGTAGAAGTTGATGATACTGATTTGCCTTTCTCAAAGGAGTTGCAGTTACTAACCAATAAGCCAATTCTTTACGTATGCAACGTAGATGAAAGTTCAGTTGCCGAAGGGAACAATTACGTAAATCAAGTTCGTGAGGGCGTGAAAGACGAGTACGCGGAAATCCTAGTTATTGGTGCTGCGATAGAAGCGGATATTGCCGAACTAGAAACCTACGAAGAGCGCCAAGAATTTTTGTCTGATTTGGGGCTCAAAGAGCCTGGAGTGAGCAAACTGATCAAAGCTGCTTACGAACTCCTCAATTTAAGAACCTACTTTACCGCAGGAGTTAAAGAAGTAAGAGCCTGGACAATCAGAGATGGATTCACAGCGCCACAAGCTGCTGGTGTTATTCATTCCGATTTTGAAAAAGGATTCATCCGAGCTGAGGTAATTAAATACAATGACTACTTATCTTTTGGTTCTGAATCTGCTGTAAAGGATTCAGGGAAATTAGGAGTTGAAGGAAAGGAGTACATTGTCGAGGATGGAGACATTATGCACTTCCGCTTTAACGTTTAAACAACGATTCTCAGGATTTTCGAGGCTTTCGTGGAAAAGTAGTTGAGATTGTTAATAAAACCCACTCCGAGCTACGTTGAAACACGGTATTTTAGAAGGTCGAAATCACACCCCTTTTCCGACACTTAAATCTTTGACCAAATTTCATGGCAGAAACCACTGATTATACTGAAGATGATATTCGATCGCTGGATTGGAAGGAGCACATACGCCTCCGTCCTGGGATGTACATTGGTAAGCTCGGAAACGGAAGCGCTTACGATGATGGAATATATATTCTGATCAAAGAAGTTCTGGACAACTCCATCGACGAATATGTCATGGGCAACGGAAAGAAGATTGACATCACTGTAAAAGACGGCTTTGTCTTAGTCCGCGATTACGGTAGAGGTATTCCTCTCGGTAAGTTGGTGGATGTAGTGAGTAAGATCAACACGGGAGCCAAGTACGATAGTAAAGCTTTTAAGAAATCAGTCGGCTTGAACGGAGTGGGTACCAAAGCGGTAAACGCCTTGTCCGATTACTTTGAAATCGAATCATACCGCGAAGGAGAGGGCAAGAGAGCAATTTTTGAAAGAGGCGTACTTATTTCGGAAGAAAGCATAAAGGCGCCAGAAGAAAGAAATGGAACGAGAGTCTATTTCCGCCCAGATGGAGAAGTGTTTAAGCACTTTAAGTTCAAATCTGAATACATCGATAGACTCATTTGGAACTACTGTTACCTCAATACAGGGATGAGTATCTGGTTCAATGGCAATCGGTTTCACTCCAAGAATGGTCTGAAAGATCTGCTGGAAGAGAAATCATCGGATGAGCCGTTGTACCCGATTGTGCACTTGATCGGAGATGACATTGAAGTTGCATTTACACACTCAAGCGCTTACGGAGAGGAGTATTACAGCTTCGTAAACGGACAGCACACCACACAGGGTGGAACACACCAAGGTGCTTTTCGCGAGGCTTTTGCTAGAGTAATAAAAGATTTCTACGGCAAGAATTACGAACCCACTGATATCCGCTCCAGTGTTTTAGCAGCAGTGGCAGTGAAGGTGATCGAACCAGTTTTCGAATCGCAAACGAAAACGAAACTTGGCTCTCACGAAATAGAGCCTGGAGGTAAAAGTATGCGTGCTTTTATCGGCGATTTCCTCAAGGAACAGCTTGACAACTTCTTGCACAAAAATCCCGCTGTAGCCGATATCATCGAAAGGAAGATCAAGGCCAACGAAAAGGAACGCAAGGACCTAGCGGGCATTAGAAAGCTCGCTCGTGAAAGAGCGAAGAAAGCCAACTTACACAACAAGAAATTACGCGATTGCCGCAAGCATTACAACGACCCTAAAAGTGGTGAAAAAGGAAAAGAGACCATGCTCTTTATTACTGAGGGTGACTCTGCTTCTGGCTCTATCACTAAATCTAGGGATGTCAATACGCAAGCTGTTTTTTCCTTAAAGGGAAAACCACTTAATTGCTATGGCCTTACGAAAAAGATCGTTTACGAAAACGAGGAATTCAATTTGGTGCAAGCTGCACTCAACATCGAAGACGGACTGGAAGGCCTGCGCTACAATAAAATTGTAATCGCAACGGATGCCGATGTGGATGGCATGCATATCCGCTTATTGTTAATGACTTTCTTTCTCCAGTTCTTTCCAGATTTGGTGAAAAACAACCACCTCTATATTTTGCAAACTCCTTTGTTTCGAGTTCGAAATAAAAGAGAAACTATTTACTGTTACTCCGAAGTAGAGCGGGTTAATGCGATTGAAAAAATTGGTAAGACTGCCGAGATAACTCGATTCAAAGGTCTTGGAGAGATTTCCCCCGATGAATTCAAAAACTTCATTGGAGACGAAATAAGGCTTGAGCCAGTGGTACTCAACAAAGATTCGCAATTGGCAGAACTATTGAGGTTTTATATGGGAAAGAATACCCAAGAAAGACAAGAATTCATCATCGAAAACCTCCGAGTGGAGAAAGACGCTATAGAGGTGGAAGGAGAACAAATTGAAGAAGCTAACGCTTAAGTAATAAATGGCTGAAGAAGAAAACGAAGATCTAAACGGTCAAGAGACCGATGGAATTGATATCCATACAGACGAGAAAGTAATTCAGGTTAAGGGACTGTACAAAAACTGGTTTTTGGACTATGCCTCTTACGTTATTCTCGAAAGAGCAGTGCCTGCGGTCAATGACGGTTTGAAACCCGTTCAACGGCGTATCCTCCACTCCATGAAGGATTTGGATGACGGTCGGTACAACAAAGTGGCCAACATCATCGGGCATACCATGAAGTATCACCCGCATGGGGATGCTTCGATAGGAGATGCCTTGGTTCAGCTTGGACAAAAAGATATTCTCATCGATACCCAAGGAAACTGGGGGAACACGTTGACGGGCGACGGTTCTGCCGCGCCTAGGTACATTGAGGCTCGACTTTCTAAGTTTGCACTTGAAGTGGTCTTCAATCGCAAGACCACAAAGTGGGGACTATCTTATGATGGTCGAAACAAAGAGCCTTTTTTCCTTCCGGTAAAATTCCCTCTGCTTCTTGCTCAAGGAGCGGAAGGTATTGCCGTAGGATTGGCCTGTAAGATTCTACCGCACAATTTTAATGAGTTGATTGATGCCAGTATAGGTATTTTACGTGGCAAGAAACCAAATATCCTTCCTGACTTTCCAAATGGTGGAATGGCTGACTTCACCAACTACAATGATGGATTGCGTGGAGGTAAAGTTCGCATCCGAGCCAAAATGCGGCAGCAGGATAAGAAGACCTTGATTATTGATGAAATTCCACATGGAACGACGACTGGATCGCTTATAGAAAGCATCATTAAGGCCAATGACAAAGGGAAAATTAAGATCAAGAAGATAGAGGACAATACCTCGGATAAGGCTGAAATAATCGTTCACTTACCTCCCAATATTTCACCCGACAAAACGATTGATGCGCTTTATGCATTCACAGATTGTGAGTTGAGTATTTCTCCCAACTCCTGTGTTATTGAAAACGAAAAGCCTCGCTTTGTAGGGGTCAATGAAATTCTTCAAATCAATACTGAGTTAACGGTAACATTGCTCAAGCAGGAGCTTGAAATCCGCAAAATCGAACTCGAAGAATTATGGCATTTTTCATCTTTAGAGAAGATCTTTATTGAAGAGAGGATATACCGCGACATTGAAGAAGCAGAAACGTGGGAAGAGGTAATTGGCAATATTGATAAAGGGTTAAAGCCGCATGTCAAACACCTCAAAAGAGCCGTTACCGAGGATGACATTGTTCGCTTGACGGAAATCAGAATCAAGAGAATCTCGAAATTTGACAGCTTTAAAGCCGACGAAAAAATCTCAGGCATAGAGGGAGAACTTGAAGAGGTTCAAAATTTCCTAGATAACCTTATAGATTATGCCATTGATTATTACAAAAAGCTTAAGAAGAAATATGGCGCGGGTCGCGAGCGCAAAACAGAAATCAAAATCTTTGATAGCATTGAAGCAGCCAAGGTCGTTGTAGCTAACAAAAAATTATACGTCGACCGCGAAGAGGGCTTCATTGGTTACGGTCTTCGCAAAGACGAATTCGTGAGTGATTGCTCTGACATTGATGATATTATCATTTTCCGAGACGATGGAGTAATGATGGTCACAAAAGTGGACTCCAAAAAATTTGTGGGCAAGGATATTATACACGTTAGCGTTTGGAAAAAGGGAGACATCCGAACCATTTACAATATGGTTTACCAAGACGGTGCTAAGGGTGTCGCCTATGTTAAACGTTTTGCCGTAAACAGTATTACTCGTGACAAAGAGTATGATCTCACAGCTGGTAATAGTGGGTCTAAGCTTCTTTACTTCACTTCCAATCCCAATGGAGAGGCTGAGATAGTGCAAGTCTTGTTGCGACCAAGAGCCAATCTGAGAAAAGCGAAGTTTGATTACGATTTCGCTGATTTAGCCATCAAAAGCCGAAGCGCAAAAGGGAACACGCTTTCCAAGAACTTGGTTAGAAAAGTCGAAATGAAAGAGGAAGGAGCGAGTACTTTAGCTCCACGTAAAATCTGGTTCGATGATGTGGTCCAGCGACTTAACCCCGACGGAAGAGGAACCTTTTTGGGATCATTCAAAGGCGACGAGAAGATCCTGACTATCTATCAAAGTGGTTATTACCGCGTGAGCGGTTATGATTTAAGTACCCGTTTTGAAGAAGACTTGGTGCATCTTGAAAAGTACAATCCAGAGATGGTGCTCACCGTGGTTTATTGGGAAGGGGAGAAAGAGCAGTTCAATGTAAAACGCTTTCATCCTGAGCTTTCGCAAAAACCAGTTGAGTTCA
Source organism: Cryomorphaceae bacterium (assembly GCA_047633195.1). GTDB lineage: Bacteria > Bacteroidota > Bacteroidia > Flavobacteriales_D > Cryomorphaceae > JAKVAV01. Next base: position 5,447 of record JBLIEU010000096.1, read on the forward strand.
TTACAGAGCATGAAGGTTCGAGAATGGAATTTGCCACCACGCATCCATCACCAGTTGC
>JBLIEU010000097.1:0-5420 GCA_047633195.1 Cryomorphaceae bacterium
GGTCATCAAGTGATCGCGACAGGATTCGAACCTGTGACCGTCTGCTTAGAAGGCAGATGCTCTATCCAACTGAGCTACGCGACCAATTTGGGGTGCAAAAATAATACTTCCTTTAACAAAGACTAGTCTTTGATTCGAAAATCGCAAAAAAGCAACAACTTGTTTTCTGAAGGCATAGTTTATATGAACGATTTAACAATAGAAACGGCCTGATATCCTACTTTTCAGGCCTATCCAAGTTGAGCTATGATCTTAGTTCATTATCAGCAGGTGCATCATAGACCTCAGGATGATTCTTTTCAAAATACAACATCATCTCAGCAATGCTGTTGCAATTTAATCTAGCGAGCATTCGCTTCTTTTGGGTTTTGATGGTGCTTGGCTTCACTCTCATTCTGTCCCCGATTTCCTTATCAGGTAGACTTTCTTTCAAAAGTTGAAAAATGAGATATTGCTTAGGCGTAAAGACTTGTTTAGGATCAAATTCAACAATATTTTGAAATTCTTTCGAATCAATCGACGGACTGTCCCACTTCCAGCGCACTGCATTTCCTAAATTCATGTAGGAAATATCCTGCAGTATCGAATAGTTTCCCTCCAAGGTCCTGTTTCGTTTCACTCTGCAGATACCCGAAGTTCGCTGCACTCTTATGTAGCTCCCATCTTTTTTCTTTAATCTATAGGTCAAAAAGAGGATGGAATCTCTAGGCATCCCTTTTTCGGCGGAAAAAACAAGCACCGATTTTACGATGTGCTTCACTACGGGGTAGTCTTCAGGATGAATGAGGCTAAATGCTGAATCGTAGGTGAATTCTGTTTCGTCGTATCCGAGTAGTTGCTCGATGTTTTTGGTGTAAGCCACATCTTGATTGGCTAGAGAGAGCACGTACATCGCTTGATTGTGGATGAGCGGATATCTTCTGTAATTAAATTGCACCCTATCTCTAGAAAGAGCAGCATTAACTGTCAGTCCTGATGAAATGATTTTGAGTTCGTTTTTAAAGGATGAATCCATAAATCGCGCTTGCGTCGCATGAATGTACAGTGAACTTCACACAAGATCAAATTTTAAGATTGGTAGCAACCGATTAAGTGATTTTTCAAGAACTTGATACGATTCGTTTAAGCCTCTTTATTATTTCCTTCGCACGCGCTGATGGCAAGGCATGAGTAGGATTTATTTTTATTCGGAAGTCCGAGGAGATCCGTTTTTTTTACTGCAATCAGATTCATCCTCTTCAATTCTCAATTGTGGCTTTATGCCTTATCTTCGCCACCCTAAGGTATGGGCGAAAATGTCGATTGTATTTGGATCACGGGAGCAAGTTCTGGAATAGGAGCTGAGGCAGCGAGGCAATTTTCAAAAGGGAATAGCAGGCTCATCCTATCTGCTCGGAGGATTGATAAACTGGGCGAGCTAAAGAGCAGCCTGCCGAATCCTGAAAGGATAACTGTTGTAGCTCTTGATTTGGCTGATTCGTCTTCAATAAAGTCAGCTGTCGACGAGGTGTTGAGCAGTGGAATGGTACCAAATATCGTCTTTCTCGCAGGGGGAGTCAGTCAACGTTCTTATGTTTTAGAGACTTCAACAGATGTAGACCGCCGCATCATGGATGTCAATTATTTTGGCAACGTTGAGTTGACTAAAGCTCTGCTTCCAGCAATGTTGAAAAATGGCGGTGGTAGTTTCGCTGTCATTAGCAGTCTGGTCGGTCTTTTCGGTTACGGAGTTCGGTCAGCTTATTCAGCTTCAAAACATGCGTTACATGGATTTTTTGAATCCTTAGATGTGGAACTGGGTGAGCAAGGAATCAATTCCACCTTAATTTGTCCCGGCGGAGTGCAAACCAATATTTCACTCAATGCACTTCAAGGAGATGGATCGAAAACGGGGGTAATGGATGAGATGCAGAGCGAAGGAATGCCCGTGGAAGAGGCAGTGGAAAAAATGATAATAGGAATAAGAAAAAGAAAGAATTTGCTGGTTATAGGAAGCGGGAAAGAAAAACTTGGCGTTTTTATTCACAAGCATTTCCCGAGTATTTTCTTTAAAATTGCAGTAAAGCAAAACCCTAGGGGATCAGTTAAGCTTTAAATCATGAGCAAGCACATCGGCGGAATCCAGCAGATTGGAATAGGTACTGGAGATTTACATCAAGAATGGTCTTGGTATCGTAAGAATTTCGGGATGGACATTCGCATCTTTGAAGATGCTGCTGAAGCGCCGCTTATGACCCCATATACTGGTGAGAAAGTCCAGAAAAGAGTGGCTGCCTTAGCGATGAATCTTGAAGGCGGAGGCGGTTTCGAAATTTGGCAATATACCTCGCGTACACCAGTAGCAGCTGAGTTTCCCATTACTATTTCTGAGATAGGTTTTTTGGCCTGTAAGATGAAAACGCGAGATGCCGACAAGGCATATCAGCACCTGAAGAATCACGGCACTTCGTTTTTATCCGAGGTACGAGTCAATCCGCTTGGTCAGAAGCATTTCTATCTCAATGACAAATCGGGAAACCTCTTTGAAATTGTAGAAGCGCAGGAATTTTTTAAAGATATTGATAGCCCTGTGGGCGGAGTATACGGTTGTTTGATTGGTGTTTCCGACATGGAAAAATCAATCTCTTTCTACAAAAATGTACTCGACTTCGATCTCATTAAATCGGATGAGGAAGGAGTCTTTCAAGACTTTTCAGGATTGCCTGGGTCAAATCAAAAGTTCAGACGCGTAATGCTTGAGAAGAGCCAAATGCCGATCGGGCCGTTTGCGCCATTACTGGGCACCAATCAAATAGAACTGATCGAACCTCTCGAGAAGAAGGGGAAGAAGGTTTTTGAGAATCGGTTCTGGGGAGATTTAGGATTTATTCATCTCTGTTTTGATGTTCAAGACATGGATGGCTTGCGTTCTAAAGCTGAGGCATTGAATCATTCCTTCACCATAGATAGCGCCAACAGTTTCGATATGGGTAAAGCGGCAGGCCGTTTTGCCTATGTAGAAGACCCCGACGGAGCGTTGATCGAATTCGTGGAAACCCACAAACTACCCATAGTAGAAAAGTGGGGCTGGTACCTCAATCTTAAGAAGAGAAGCGATCAGAGTAAGTCGCTGCCAAAATGGTTGTTGAGCTGCTTTCGTTTTAATCGAGTGAAGGACTAGGGAATTCTGTTCCTGGATTTTTCTTCATCCATTCATTGATTACCTTTTTCCTACCAATGTTTCTAGTCACATAGTCCTTTCCTAGGTCAAAGCCGCGAGCTGGAGAATACTCTCTTCCGTAGAATATGATTTGTAGGTGAAGCTTGTTCCAGAGCTCTATTGGAAAAAGCTTTTTGGCGTCCCGTTCCGTCACTTCCACATTCTTTCCAGTCGTGAGCCCCCATCTGAACATGAGTCTATGGATATGAGTGTCAACAGGGAATGCAGGGACACTGAATGCTTGGGCCATGACCACAGAGGCCGTTTTATGACCTACTCCCGGCAATGTTTCGAGATACTCCATATCTACTGGAACTATCCCATCTTTTTCAGCGATTAGTCTAGTGGAAAGCTCTGAAATTGCTTTGCTTTTTTTTGGCGAAAGCCCACAAGGCCTGATGATACTTCTAATCTCGTCCACTGCTAACTTAGACATGCTGAGTGGATTGTCTGCTTTTTTAAATAGTGCGGGAGTTACCGTATTCACTCGTGCATCGGTGCATTGTGCACTCAATAATACCGCGATTAACAGTGTGTAGGGATCTTTGTGATCTAAAGGGATACTCACAGTTGGGTAAAGCTTTTCGAGCTCTGCGATCACATAAACTGCTTTTTGCTTTCTGGTCATTTCTATTTATAAAGTATAATTCCTTTACTCAATGAGATGGATCAATTTATTCTGCAAAAGTACCATCATCAATCAAGGATTAATAGCTCGTAGTGTCCAATTTGATTTAGATTGACTTTTCATAATTATGGTTAAAATTGAAACCTTACTAGAGTAGAATATTCGTAGGGGCTTGATTGCTTGTGGCCTAGTTGTAGCAAGGCTTTGATTAGAACACCTCCAATCTTCAAAGACTTTAATTCATCCCTAAAATTGACTTTTTCATCAAACTTGCTGACCTTTGAATTTCATTTTAAACCAATTTTAGATGCTTACAAATCGAAAGTACACGCTACTAGCAGTGCTCTTAACTTTCATATTCCATCTTGGCTCAACCGGCCAAGAAGTAGGATGCGGAGACCAATGGTTCGACACCGGAGGGGAGACAGGGATTTATTCTGCTAATGAATTAACAACTACAACTTTCTGTCCTGATGTATTAGGAGAAATTGTAACACTATCTTTCAATTATGTCGACATTGAAACAACTGCGGGGACAGGTATTCAAGCTGGTTGTTGGGATTTTATCGAAATTTTTGATGGATCCGATGCCAATTCACCTTCGCTAGGAGTATTCTGTGGTGAAGAAAGTGGTGACGGAGGAGTGCCTAGCGTGCCCGCATCTTTACTTAGTGTTGGCGATGCATTCACAGCTACAAATGTTGAGGGATGTTTAACAGTTGTTTTTGATTCGGATGGCTCCGTTCAAGAAACAGGATGGGAAGCATTGGTTTCTTGCGGTCCTCCGCCTGACTGTGTGTCTCCTGAGATCTCGGTTTCCACTGAGCGCAGCTGCGACGATTTTAATTTTGACGCTGTAGTAACAATTGATGCGGCTTCTCCTGGAGGAGCTCCTCTTCTTGTGATTACTGCCACATTAGACGATGTTCAATTGGCTGGTGGAACTGTTCCAAACTTGGACGGCCAGACCCTAGCATTACCCAACTTACCTTTGGATGAGGGTGTTCTTATTTCTGTTGATGTTTTAGGAGCGTCTTGTACAGCAACTGAAGTTGCTAATATTTCTTCTATAGGATGTCCTGTGCCACTTACTTGCGGCGAAGGCTTGGAAGTTTCTTATTGCTACGACAATAATGATGATGCTTTATTTGTATACGAAAGTGCCGGCGGCGAGCCTGTAATTTTCTTCATACAAGAAGGTCTGATCGAATCATGTTGTGATGATATCTTTATCTACGATGGTTTAGACAATACTGGTGAACTTCTTTTTAGTGGAAATAACGGAGGAGACCTTTCAGGTATTTCTGTTACTGCTAACTCAGGAGCTCTTTTTATAGAACTAGACACAGACGGCTCAGTGAGCTGCACAAGTAGCACGACTTATGAAGGTGGTTGGTCTTGGATAGTAGGATGCGGCGAATTTGATATTCCTGGATGTATTGATCCAGCAGCACTAAACTTCTCAGCCGAAGCCACAATTGACGATGGTTCATGTATTTTTCCTGCGGTTAATGATGAAGCTTGTGGAGCTATAGCACTTGAGTGCAACGCAGCTTCTTTAACTGGAAACTTTGATGCAGCAAGCATCAGTGA
>JBLIEU010000098.1:0-5364 GCA_047633195.1 Cryomorphaceae bacterium
GCTGGAGGGGTTGATTCTTGGCGTCCTGTTCGCTAAAGAAGTTGACGAAAAATTGAAAACGGTCATTTTCTACTCCTGTAGAAGTTTGAACAAGGCTGCGGGTATAGTTCGCATCCGTGTACTGAAAATCGACTGCGATGCGCTTGTCCTTGTTAATTAGCTGATTGGCCGTGAAGGTTATTTCAGCGGTGTTGTAGTCAATAACATAGTCATTTTGCTGGCCTCGTTTCATCTCCTTTCCGTCTATGAAAACGCGCTCGGTTCCCGCTAAGATGATGATGAAGGCTTCGTTTTCATTTCCGCGCATGCGATACGGACCTTGGTTGCCTTCTGATCCCTGTATGATTTTTCTGGCAAATTTTCCACGGGAGATGGCTGCACTCGTTTGGGTAAAAAAGGTGTAGTTGCCTGCCCCCATTTTGCGACGAGTTTCATAGGACGCGCCCTGGGCTCTTTTGAAATAGGTCGAGAAATAGCCTATTGGTCTTTGAATGATAAAGTCACCCGCGGTAAGCTTATTCTTGTCATCGTAGAGCTGAATGAAGACTTGATCAAACTCTTGCAATTGAGCTGTATTGCCTTCTGGCTGAATGGGAATATTGTCGTCGGTAACAGAGGCGAGCACACTAATCTCGTCTGTGAGTTTTCCGCTGAGTTGAAGGCTGAGTGTGCTGTTTACAGTGAGGTCTTGGTTGTTACCAAAGCCCAATCCGCGAGAGATACTACCGGTTTTGTTCAACCGTGTAGAACCAAAAACTGATTCTTGTTGTGCTTCGGGTCGAAAGGTATAAGGATCGGAGTAGTAATCCTCTCTTTTCTGTATGATTGATGGTGAGCGTCGCTGGTACTTTCGGGTAAGATCGATTGCCAAGACACGGTAAGACACGTCTATTTTTTTCGGCGCTGTACCTTCTTTCCAAATGAGTTTTGCTTCCGCGGGCAAAAAGGAAAATAACGAGTCAGGTACGATTTCCCCATTTGATTTAACAACAAAGGAACTTGGGTCAATGCTTAGGGTGTCAAGAGTGATGGTGTCGCCTTGAGGAAAGACTGTTTTACTTCTGAATGACCCAAAATCTTGTGCGCATAAGTTTGAGGTACCGCCAGCGAGCGCGATAAGAAACAACCCTAAGAATGCCGCTTTCTTTAGACGACAAAAACACGGTAGTAGGGGGAATCTATTAACTTTGAGGACCTGAAAAAACATCGATTCGCCTAAGTGGGCATTTAAGAATACGCAATTTGAAGCTTAAAATTATATCCTACAATGTCAACGGCATTCGCGCAGCGATTCGAAAAGGGTTTTTCGAGTGGCTCAAGGACGAATCACCTGACATAGTTTTACTACAAGAAACCAAGGCAAAGCCCGAACAAATCGACCTTGCAGGAGCAGAGGAGCTAGGTTACAAATCCTATTTTCACAGTGCTGAGAAAGCGGGTTATTCGGGGGTGGCAATTTTAAGCAAAATAGAACCCGATAATGTAGTGGAGGGTTGTGGCATCGAGAAATACGATCGTGAAGGCCGCGTCTTAAGAGCTGACTTTGGAGATTTATCCATCATGAGCACTTACTTTCCTTCTGGCAGCAGCGGAGAAATCCGTCAATCTTTTAAAATGGATTTCTTGGCAGACTTTTCCTCATTCATTGAGGAGCTTAAGAAAGTCAGACCGAACCTCGTTATAGGAGGAGATTACAACATTTGCCACAACGTTATCGATATTCACAACCCTGTTTCGAATAAGAAATCCAGCGGTTTTCTTCCCGAAGAGAGAGAATGGGTCACCCGATTCTTAGAATCGGGTTTCATCGATTCTTTCAGAAATGTAAACGGTGATGTCACTGATAAATACTCTTGGTGGACTTACCGCTTCAGCGCGCGCAAAAAGAATTTGGGCTGGCGCATTGACTACCACATGGTGTCGCAACCTTTAGAGGAATCTATCGTTAAATCCGATATACTCTCGGACGTCTTCCATAGCGACCATTGTCCCGTTTCCCTTGAACTCAATTTAAATGATTAGAACATTTCCTTCGTTTCTAAACCGCTTTCTACTCGTAGCTTTTTTGTTTTTTCTCGTTAACGGTTGTGGTAATTCACAAGCGGGAAAAAGCGGAACAAAAGGTGAAGTCAACCATGAATTAAGTGGGGGTCTTTTTAAGATGAGTCTCTCAGATAATGTTCTGAGCATTTTCCCACATAACTTGGTTGATGCAGCGGCCTTTAACTTGATGAATCAAGTCTATGAAGGCCTTTTCGAGCTTGATGAAAAGACGAAAGAGTTTAAGCCTAAACTAGCAGAATCATATACCGTTAGTGAAGACGGAAAGATCTACACAATCGTGCTTAAAAAAGGAATCTTCTTTCATGATGATCCTATTTTTCCAGAAGGAAAGGGAAGAGAAGTTAAAGCTAAAGATGTTATACATTGCTTTACTAAACTTTGTGAGCCATCAGAGAACAATGCGCTCTATCCTTATGTGATTGACCTTATCAAGGGAGCGTCTGAATTCAGACAAGCGAAGATTAAAGGTGAAAAAACATCTGAGAGTCCTGAAGGATTGCGAATGGTAAATGAATATACGCTGGAGATTGAATTGGAACATCCCACGCCAATTTTTTTAGCTATTTTGACACATCCTTGCTGCTGGATTTTCCCCAAAGAGCTATACGAGTACGAAGACCAGATTAACAATTGGTGCATTGGCACAGGCCCATTCAAAGCATTCACCATTAAAATGAATGATGTCGTCATCTTTCAGCGAAATAAAAACTATCGGGAGATTGATAGCTTGGGACGATCACTTCCATACTTAGATGCTGTCCGTTGCAACTTTGTAGAGAATGAGAGAGATCAACTCGATGCATTTCTTGATGGGAATCTAGATTTGATTTTTACTGTCCCTAGAGACAATATTCAGCAATTGGTGGAGTCCGCTAAAAACGAGAACACGTCTTACAGCATTTTGACCATCCCAGGAATGCGTGTTGAATACTATGGATTTCAGCATAGGAGTGAGTTGTTTGGAGATGTAGACGTTCGCAGGGCAATCAATTATGCCATCGATAGACAATTCTTGGTGGATAGTGTTCTCAAAGGCTTTGGAGAGCCCGCGATTTATGGTTTTGTCCCTCCTTCGGCTCCTGGATACGATGCCAATAGTATCGAGGGTTATACTTTCAACCCGGATAGAGCTAAAGAACTATTGATAGGCGCGGGATATGGGGATTCTCAAAGTTTTCCTGTGTTGACTATCCAGATTAATGATGGTAATCTTACGGCCCTTGAAGTTGCTGAGGCGGTTCAAAAAATGCTGGCTGACAATCTTAGTATAACGGTGGAGCTTTCGATTCTGCCCAGGGATAAGCACTATGAGCAAATTGAATTAGGAAATGTGGACATTTGGAGAGATGGCTGGATTGCAGATTACCCAGATCCTGAAAATTTCTTGAAATTATTCCATGGTAAGCTTGTGCCAGATGACTCTGTGAAAGCTTCTTATTTGAACACAGTAAGGTTCAATGATCCCAACTTTGATGAATATTTTGAGCTTTCCACCAGAGAAACGAATTCCAAGATAAGGCAAGAATTGTTGCTTAAAGCGGACAGTATCGTTATAGATAAGGCTGCAGTTGCCCCTCTTTATTACGAGGAATGGGTTTGGCTGGTAAACAAGCGAGTAAAAAATCTTTCCGTAAGTCCAATGGGAAATCTTGATCTTTCTCAAGTTTATCTATCGAAAGAAGAAGTAGAATAAAATGTGTTATTCGTTTTGAAGAAGAAACTCTTTCGCAACGGGCAATAGGGTTTCGAAGATGGGAATCTCCGTTTCAGTCTCAATCAGAAACGTGTTGATCTGGTTCTTTTCTCGGTACTGCATCTTTAACTCACGAAAGTTCGGGAATCTACCCGTCGTCCTTTCATCCAGAAACTCAGTCATCACATCTTTGTACGATTCACTTTCATAAGGTCTTCTTACAAAGCGATAACTGTACTTGTAAATTCTGGTTTTTCTAGAACTATTCAAAAGAAGTAGTCCACCTGTATTTTCTGGACTCAAGAGGCCAATAGGCCGAATGTTGATTTGCTCTAGTAAGCTTTCCTTTTCAGAAAGTCCCAGTTGATAGGTATAGGTGAGTTTTTCCAGAGCAAATTCAAGCACGTCATTCAGTGTTCCCATTACCCCGCTATCAGACAGTTGTTCTCGAATTAATCTCAGCTGTTTAAAATCAACTCCGATCAAATCTGCCCTTAACTCACTTTCGAGATTAAGTACACTCTGTTTGTAAATGTTTAGTCTCCTTAAATGGCTCTGAATATCTGGTAAATAGGGGAATATCATGGATTCTTCAAACCGTTTTTCGGCTTGACAGGTGTATGCCAACACCTGGTAGGTTTTGTACTCGTAATCGAATATGGGCTCGATTAACCAATCATTGCTAAGCCGACTCATAGATTATAATACTCTTTTGGTGAATAAAAGTTCCTGACCCTTGGTGTACGCTGAATAAAAGGTGAGAAATTTGCAGTAACATTATCAAGTACTCTAAACTTACCACTATATGCCTTATTCGTATTCCAAAGTAATTCTTCTCGCACTCACCCTTGTCATGTTCGCATCATGCGTTCCCAGCAGAAAGTTTATGGACGTAACACAAAAACAAGAAGTCGCCGAACGAGAGAATGAGCAATTGCGCCTCGAAAATGAAAAATTGACCACGGAGGTCAATGAGTTCGATACGAAATACAGCGTGTCTGAACGAAAAATTGACGCACTCAAATCTGATACATCTGTATTGGGAAGTAGTTTGCGCATTTTGCGAAAGCAATACGACAAGATCAACTCATTAAATGATCAACTTCTGACGAAAACAGCAAGCTTGCGAGAAGGCACTGAAGCCGAGAAGCAAACTTTGATGGCAGAGCTTGAGACTGTGCGTTTGGCCCTTTTGGAAAAGGAAGATGCATTGAATGAATTGGAAACAGCGCTGAATGTAAAGGAGGAAGAGCTTGTGGAGAGAGAAGCAAAGCTGGAAGAATTGCGTTCTATGATAAATGAGAAAGACTCGGTGATGAATGCTTTGCGCAAAAGCGTCTCAGATGCCTTGATGGGTTTTGAAGGAAATGGCCTCACCATAGAAAAGCGAAATGGCCGAATCTATGTAAGCATGGAGGCTAAGCTATTGTTTGCGACAGGAGCTACTGATGTAGACAAGAAAGGCCAAGAAGTAATTATTGATTTAGCTAGAGTTCTGGGAAACAGAGATGATCTGGACATAGTCGTGGAAGGTCATACTGATGCTGATGAATTTCAAAGAGCAACATATCCAAGAAATAACTGGGACTTGAGTGTCCTAAGGGCAA
>JBLIEU010000099.1:0-5162 GCA_047633195.1 Cryomorphaceae bacterium
AAAAGCCCGCTCCTGCGGAACAGAAAGAACCTGAAACAGCTACTTCTCAAGCTGAACCCGCTGAAGTGTCACCTTCAAGCAATACAGTAGAAGAACCAAAACCAACTACTTCATCCAGTTCGGGATTCAGCTCCAAGCTCGGCAAAGGGAAAATGATGGGCCTTCCGTCCATTTCTGCCATGAAGGCAAAGCTGGAGACCAAGGATGAAAAAAGTGACCTAGATTCTACAAACGAGGAAGCATATTATGAAGGCAAGCCCGCCGACGCTTTTAACCTAAATGAACTCTGGGATGCTTGGAAAGCTTACGCGGCTAAAATTAAGGCTGAAGATAAGCAAAGCTATTACGCGACCTTGACCAAGCACGACCCCGTGGTAGTTGAAGAAAACCAGATTGAATTCTTGGTGGACAATCACGTGCAAATAAGCGACATCAATGAGGATAAAGGAACTCTACTTGAGTTCTTGCGAGAGAAATTGAACAATTGGAGAATCCAACTGAACGTGGTGATTGATGAAACCGAAACAAAAGACGGTGATAGTCTTTACGACCCATCGGCGAAATTTGCCGCCATGGCAGAGAAGAATCCGCTCTTGAAGGAACTGAAAAACCGTTTCGATCTGGATATCGAACATGACGCTTGATGGCTTACTGAATATTTAAAGTTTCTAGCGGGACATCCCTGTCAAACTGAGCTAGCCTTTTAATTATTGCCTTGACTTTATCAGATTTAAATTTTTGTCTGGCAAAAAATTCACGATTATTAGTTAGAAAAACCACCCTAGTAAATTCCATATCTTCACTGTTCGAAAAAATCACAAACCTAGTTCAATATGACACTGACCAAAATTTTCACATTCGTCCTCGTTATTTGCGCATTGGCCACTCAAGCGCACACAGCTGAAAAGACAAACAACCTAGCCGAAGCAAACTCGGGAAATGAAGCAACCGCAAATGCTACCATGATGAAAACAATGGACAGCTCTAAAGTTCAGCTTCCAAGTGAGTACAAATTTGATCAGCGCTTCGTGATACTCATAGAGAACTTTGACAAAAAGGGGAAGCCTGGTGAATCCAATGAGATGACTTTCTTATCAAGAAAAGAATCTTCCGCTATGGGAATGAGAATGAATCAAGAAGGGATCAACACCTCGATCATCTATGATTTGGACAACTACGAGATGATAACTCTTATGAATGTCTCAGGTCAGAAAATGGGAACGACCGTGTCAATTGACAAAAGTCAGGCAGAGGGTATTATGTCGGCGGGAGATTCTGAAGAAGCCGACATGACAGAAATGCCAACTTTCAAAAAAACAGGAGAGACAAAAACGATCTCAGGTTACTCTTGCGATGAATACATAGTTGAAAATCTAGAAAATTCTGATGGAACCAAGATGGTCTATTGGATTACTGAAGAGGCAGAAATCGAGTGGATCGAGTCAATGTCAAATATGTCGAGCATAAATAAGCAAATGCCCAATCTGTATACAGGTGCTGGTTACCCAGAAGATGGATCGATAATCCGGATGATTGTAGAAGAAAAAAACGGTGAACGCATGGTGATGACTCTGAAGGAGGCTGAAACCAACAAAGAGATCATTATAAGCACCAAAGGGTATACCTTTATGAACATGGGGGGAAGGTAGAACTCTATGTCAGGCTCCTCGTCGATTGAAGATGCGATAAGCCGACGAGAAATCAATCGTTTGGCAGTTCCAGCTATTCTCGCTGGCATCGCAGAACCCGTCATCACCCTAGTTGATACCGCATTGGTGGGCCAAATCGGTACCACTGAGTTAGCTGCCGTTGGTATTGCCGGTAGCTTCTACCTAATGACGGTATGGATTCTCGCCCAAACACTAACGGCAATTGCCGCCATCGTAAGTCGGTATTACGGAAGTAAGAGACTTGAGGAAATAGAATCTTTGGTGCCTCAAGCTCTTGTCTCAAACATTCTTTTAGGGATAGGGTTCTTGGCTTTGACCAATACCTTCTCTGAAGAGATTTTCCGCTTTTACAATGCCAATGGCCAAGTACTCGAACTTTGTCAAAACTACTTCAGCATTCGGTCGTGGGGATTTCCGTTTACGCTTGCTACCATGCTCCTCTTTGGCGTTTTCAGAGGCTTACAGAATACTTCTTGGGCGATGATTGTCTCGCTGACTGGAGCGTCCGTTAATTTCGTTCTCGATTACATTCTGATTTTTGGTGTTGAGGGAATCGTGAACCCCATGGGAATCGAGGGTGCGGCTACCGCGAGTTTGGTCGCACAAATTCTGATGTTCATCATGGCGCTATTTTTCCTTTACAGCAAAACGCCCTTTCGGTTAAATATTCAGCGCAAGCTCAACTCCGAGTACAAGAATCTCGCGGGCATGAGCATCGATCTTTTTATAAGAACGATAATGCTCAACCTTACCTTCTACCTCGCCATACGATACGCCACAGGGTATGGTGAGGAGGTTATCGCAGCTCATACGATAGCCCTCAATATTTGGCTGTTCTCTTCCTTTTTTATTGACGGATATGCCCACGCAGGAAATGCATTGGCGGGAAGACTCTTGGGAGAACAGAGACCCAAATTACTCTACCGAATGGGCGTACGAATCAATCGCATTGCCATATTCATTGGCATCGGTCTAGCCGTCATTTACGGCATTGGGTACTTCCAGATCGGAACATTCTTCTCTCATGATACGGCGGTTTTGGCTCAATTTGAAGCCATTTTTTTCTTGGTCATTATTACTCAACCCATCAATGCTTCGGCCTTTGCCTTTGACGGCATTTACAAGGGTTTAGGTGAGATGAAATTGCTGCGCAACCTATTGATCGTATCCACATTGGTTGGGTTCGTGCCAATAAGTGTGGGCTTCCACTACTTCTCCCCCAGCCTACTGGGCATTTGGATTGCCTTTGTGGTTTGGATGATGATCCGCTCGGGATGGCTGATGTTTGATTTCCGCAAGCGATTTGGGCTTAAGAGCTAATGGCTAATTTCAAAATATCTTCATAATCCCAATGAAGTGAGAAATAGCTCCACCCAGCACAAACACATGCCAAAGCGCATGGTGAAAGGGAATCTTTTTGACCAAGTAGAAAACGGCTCCAATCGAATAGCATGCTCCCCCCGCCGCAATCCAATAAAACTGTTCTTGAGGTAAGTTCTCGCTAAAAGAGTCAGGTGCAAATACCACCATCCAACCCATGGCGAGATAAATTAAGGTGGACACCACACGAAACTTCCCGGTGAAAAAAACTTTGAAAACCGTTCCTGCGAAGGCAAGGCCCCAGATAATCCAAAGCATCAGCTTGGCATCTTCAGGATTGGCATAAGCCAGCAGAAAAGGCGTGTAAGTACCGGCAATCAAGTAATAGATACTGATGTGATCCCAGATTTTCATCAGCATTCGAGGCTTGGTATCTTTCTGAGCGTGGTAGAGTGTCGAAAATCCGAACACCATTAGAAAACCGATTCCGTAAACGATGCCTCCTGCAACATCACCTGCAGAAGTTTCCGCTGATTGAGAAATAGCCGCCACCATAAATGGCAAACCCACGAGACCAAATAAGAATCCGAGCAGGTGGGTGATGATATTGGCTTTTTCGTGAGCTGGGGCGTAATAGGACATGGCACAAAGGTGAGAAAAAGACTCAATTCTTTGTTAACTCCGAACCCGATTTCAACACTTCATCGCCATCCTCCTGTTGCTAGGAGATTGGCAGGCTCCTTTTCAAAAGTATTTTGTCTGACCAGATTGGCTTTGATGAGTATTGATACATCAGAAGTGAATTTCCCTTTCACTTTCCCCATTCCATGTCCATTTCCCCAACTCCACTTCAGGTTATCGCCTACATTAAAATTTCCCATTGTGTTTCTCTCTTAGAATCCGACCAAATCAGGTTTAGAAACAATTGTATTCGCATCATGGCTTTGGTAAACGTTCAAAGATTAAATTCTTAAGGCTTAGAAAACAACTAAGAGAATTTAATAAACAAGTATTTCTGCTGTGTTCATAGGGCGGAAATAAATTGAGAGTTATTTCAAAATTTCACTGAATTCAGCGATTGAATCGTCGGAAGCGCCGTTTAAATTTACATTCAATCTAAAGCAGTTAGCGGGTTCAGCAATCGGTTATAAATGAACCTTCACTTGCAGAAGTAAAAACATCCAATCGTGAAATCATTCAGCTACATCCTCGTTATTTCGGCACAGAACGACTGCACTGATGTCATCAAAAAAGCGAGCCTAGAAAGGATAAATGAGTCAAACGTGCTGCATGTGGATGAGCCCGCAGAAGGAATGAGCGTTTTGAATAAAGTAGGATTGGTCGACTCGAAGCTCCCCGTTTGCATCTTTTTGAGCACTGATATAGATTCATCAAAAATCAAAACCTTCCTCGATCATTTGGATAGAGACTACCCCGAAGTAACAAAAGGCAAAGTCGTATTGGTGAACCCAAGGCTTCGGCTCAATAGCCTCATGAAATTCGCCATGAGCGCGGCCGTCAGTCAATTCATCAATTGCCCCGTGCTACCTATCGAAGTTGAGGCTGTGCTCAAGGCATAGACATCAACGGTCAGTATGATCTCGTCTGATTAACTGAAAAACCAGTCAAGTACAAGTTTCTTCCCGAGCTCAGTCGCAAGAGTTTTTGCCCTACAATCTATCAAGAGACTTGGTCTTTTTTAGTGAAAGCTAAACCTATGAGCTTATCAGTAGTTTTACCGAGGATCATTTAGTAGAATGAAAAGTTAGAAACGGGTTATGCCTAACTTCATCTGCTTCAAAAATATGAACAACTGACTTCTAGTGACTTGAAAAAAATTGGAATAATCGGTTCTGGAGTAGCAGGTCTTTCTGCTGCTATCCACCTGCGGGCTGCGGGGCATGCAGTAACGGTCTTCGAAGCCAACAGCTACCCTGGCGGGAAGCTCACGGCATTTGAGCAGGACGGCTATCGCTTTGATGCGGGCCCATCGCTCTTTACGATGCCTCATTTTCTCGATGCCATTTTCGAGGTAGCGGGCAAAGACCCAAGAGACTATTTCGAATACATCAAAGTAGACCCTGGATGCCATTACCTCTGGGAAGATGGAACCACATTTTCAGCACCGAGTGATGCCAGTCTTTTTGCCGCTAAGGCGGAAGAAACATTTGG
>JBLIEU010000100.1:0-4950 GCA_047633195.1 Cryomorphaceae bacterium
TCGCCTGGCAGGAGGTTCTTCTCCTCCATCACAGTCTCGAGGCTATCAATATGGGCGACCAATATCACTTTTTGTTCGGCATTGCTTTTCGCCCGCTCTTTTGATCCGTTATCTTCTGTTGAACACGATACAAATACTCCTGCACAGAAAAGTGCAAATACAACTGTTCTTATCATCTCTTTAGTTTTAATTGAGGAAATCGCATGCGGTAGTTCACGTCTACATTTCCTTTTGAAATATCCGCAAGTTTTCGCTTCAATAGTTTCTTTTTTAAGGGGTTCAGCTTATCAGTGAACAGAATGCCATCAATATGATCGTATTCGTGCTGGACTATTCGAGCAGCGTATCCATCCAATTCCTTGCGTTGAAAATTCCATTCTCGATCGTAGTATTCGATAATGATCGTATCCTCCCGAACAACGTCCTCTCGAATATTCGGAATACTCAAACACCCTTCGGCAAAAACGAAAGGCTCACCTTTCTCCTCTACTATACAGGCATTGATAAATACCTCCTTAAAATCCTTTACTTTCTGAGCTTCGGGATCTTCTTCATCTTCGCCGAAAGGCGAAGCATCAACAACGAAAAGACGAATGGACTCCCCAATTTGAGGAGCAGCTAAACCTATGCCTTGGGCACCGTACATGGTTTCAAACATATTATCAATTAACTCTTCTAGACCGACGTAGTCTTTGTCAATATCATCGGATTCTCGTTTTAAAACGGGATCACCGTATGCTACAATTGGAAATATCATGGCGCAAAAGTAGTGAAGAAGTACAAATGAAATGAAGAACTAGTGATCAGTTCTTACTGAATCTACTTTCGACGGAAGTTATAGCTCAACCCAATTAAGAAATAAGAGTTGTAAATCTCATCGCCATCATTGTCTTTTAGAATATCGCTCAATGTGTGATTCCATCTTGCATCGATCGAAAACATTAAGAATTTAAAGCCCGCACCTACTGAAGAAGACAAAGAAAAGGGCTGAATATCATCCTCTTTTTCACCCTCTAATTCTGACTTGATTCTTATATTTCCAGAAACACCTCCCAGAGCGTACAAGCTGCCAAACTTAAATTTTAGTGCAGCTGGGATATCGATGTAATCGAGTTCATACTCCAATTTACTACCCTCCCCAATATCGATGGTTGCCCCTTTTTGGACATAAAGCGCGCCTGTTTCCAAATGCAAAGTTGGAAACAGCTTAAAGTCTTTTCTCAAACCAACATAGAGTCCATTGCGCGAATCGGTGGAGACATCTCCTTTATTCAGATCAGCATAACTCCACCCTGCTGTAAAAATGAGCGCAGATGGTTTCTCAGAATCTTTTTGAGCTAATAAGTCAGAAATGGAAAAAAAAAGAATTGAGGCAAATGCAATCGGTAGAAATTTCATAAAAGTGATGTTCATCAAATATATTTGATTTTTTGTAACTAATCAGACGGGGCTTGAGAGCTGGGAGAAAAAGGCTTATGATCGTTTAATTTCACACAGAGCTGATTGGTTACGATTTTTGCTAAACGAGTCTGCACCGTTTCACAATCAAAACACTCTCTAAGTTGTTAACTTTGCCGCTCAACCTAACAAGATGACCGCTGCAACTGAGAATAAGGAGGAAACCCGCATTCCCAAAAAGGTATTATTAAAAATTTGGGAATTGATGAGTACCTCTCGTTCAATGGCCGAATTGTACGAGGAAAACAAGGCCGTAACGGCAAAATATGTTCACGCCTCTTCGCGCGGCCACGAAGCCATTCAGCTCGCTTGCGGAATGCAGCTGAACCCTCAAGATTTCGTCTTTCCTTATTACAGAGACGACAGTATTCTCCTGGGTATTGGTATGAGCCCGTATGAGCTAATGCTGCAGCTATTGGCCAAAAGAGATGATCCTTTTTCAGGAGGGAGAACGTATTACTGTCATCCAAGCTTGAGGAGAGATGACATGCCAAAAATCCCTCACAACTCAAGCGCTACGGGTATGCAAGCAATTCCTTCTGCGGGGGTTGCCATGGGTATTCAATACATGGAAAAACAGGGGCTTCTCGCAGAAACAGAAGAAGCGCCCATCGTGGTTTGCAGCATTGGAGATGCCGCAATGACCGAAGGTGAAATAAGTGAAGCCCTTCAAATGGCGGCACTAAAGCAATTTCCCATCGTATTCTTGGTGCAAGACAATGAGTGGGATATATCGGCGAGTGCCGATGAAGTAAGGGCAAATGACGCAGCCTTTTACGCCAGAGGTTTTAAAGGAATTGAAACCAGAACGATCGATGGCGCCAGTGTGGACGAAAGTTGGAAGACGCTTCAAGAAGTCTTCAAAACCGTTCGTGAAGAACGAAGGCCATTTTTGGTTCACGCCAAAGTCCCGCTGCTAGGACACCACACTTCGGGTGTGCGCATGGAGTGGTACCGCGATGACTTGGATGAGCACAGGAGTCGCGATCCTTGGGATAGATTAAGGGCTGAGTTAATTGCAGCAGGCCATAGTGAATCAAGTTTGGATAAGATATATAGTGCTGCCGCAAAAAAAGTAGCGGACGATTATCAAAAAGCACTTAAAGCTGAGGATCCCAGACCAGAAGACCTTTACGATCACGACTTTGCTCCCACCCCTATTACTGAAGAGAAAGGCGTTCGAGAGCCTGCCAATGCAGAGAAAGCCTTGATGGTGGACTGCGCGCTTTTTGCGGTTCAAGAAATTTTAGAAGATCACCCCGAGGCCTTGCTGTATGGTCAAGACGTAGGTGGTCGGCTCGGTGGTGTTTTTCGCGAAGCAGCAACTCTCGCCAAGAAATTTGGTGATGATCGGGTATTCAATACACCGATCATGGAAGCGTTCATCGTGGGGAGCACAGTGGGCATGGCCGCTGCTGGTGCTAAGCCAATTGTAGAGGTTCAGTTTGCCGACTACATCTGGCCAGGGCTCAACCAGCTATTCACCGAAGTGAGTCGCAGCTACTACCTATCAAACGGGAAGTGGCCTGCCTCTGCTGTAATCCGCGTTCCAATAGGAGCTTATGGCAGTGGAGGCCCTTATCATTCCTCTTCCATAGAGTCCGTTTTGACCAATATCAGAGGTATCAAAGTGGTATACCCTTCGAATGGAGCAGATATGAAAGGGCTAATGAAATCTGCCTTCTACGACCCGAACCCTGTCGTAATTTTAGAACACAAAGGTCTCTACTGGAGCAAGATAAAAGGAACAGAAGAAGCCAAGTCAAAACTTCCTGACCGTGATTATGTAGTGCCTATTGGCAAAGGAAGAATTGCACAAGAGGCCAATCAAGAAAAGATAGACAATCATGAAACCATGGTCGTAATCACCTACGGAATGGGAATATATTGGGCAAAGACCGCTGCGAAAAACTTTGATGGCCAAGTGGAGATTGTAGATTTAAGGTCGGTATCACCGTGGGATGAAGCATTGGTTTTTGAAAGAGTACGCCTTCACGGCAAATGCCTGATCGTGACTGAAGAACCTCTGGGCTGCAACTTCGCCAAAAGCATAGCGGGATCAATCCAAGAAAACTGTTTTGAAAGTCTGGATGCCCCCGTAAAAGTTGTCGGTTCAGAAGATCTACCTGCCATTCCTTTAAATTCGACTTTGGAAGAGACGATGATTCCAAATGCAGAAAAAGTAGAAGCTGCTTTAGCGCTTCTATTAGACTATTAGTTTTCACTCTGATTTTTTAAAAAAATAAGGGTGAACATTCATTAACAGTTGATGTTAGAAATAGCGCTTGGCCGATCGGTCACATAACCCTATTTTTGCACGCTAATTTCAAAGCCCCCAATGGCAAAGTTTCATAGCTTAAAGATCAAAGACGTTCGCAGAGAGACCAAAGACTGCGTTTCAATTGTTTTCGAAATCCCTGAGGAGCTCAAAAGCGAATTTCAATACAAGCAAGGTCAATACATCACTCTTCGCCGAGATTTCGATGGAGAGGAATTGAGACGCTCCTATTCAGCATGTTCCAGCCCTGTTTCAGACAGCGGTCTTCGCATTGCCGTAAAAGAGGTTGAAGACGGACGCATGAGCCGCTACTTGAACAACGGAATTGAGGTAGGCCAAGAGCTGGAAGTAATGAAGCCTATGGGCAACTTCTACACGGAGATGCCTGTTTCATCACCACAGCACTATGTAGGCTTTGCCGCAGGAAGTGGAATAACCCCTATCCTATCTCTTCTCAAAACAGCTTTGGCGGTAAATACTAAAAACAGCTTCACGCTATTTTACGGCAACAAAAGTTCGGTGGATATTATTTTCAAAGAAGAACTTGATTCTTTAGAGGTCAAATTTGCCGAAAGGCTAAAGGTGATTCACCTTTTGAGCCGCGAGGAAACCGAAGATCCCTTATTCAGTGGTCGCATGTCTGCCGACAAATGCTCTGAATTAATGGAGCGTTTTGCAGACACGAAAACGGCGGACGAGTTTTTTATGTGCGGCCCTTTCGACATGATCAATAGCATAAACGAAAGTCTCGCAGCTAAGGGAATTGCGAAAGAAAAGATTCATTTTGAGCTCTTCACTACTCCTCCTGCAGAAACGCAAGAGGCTGATAGCATTTCCACTGAAACGGGCGGAAATACGCCAGTAGCGTTATCGACGGTGATGGTTGTTTTGGATGGAGAAGAAACAGAGATAACTGTAAACGATACCGACAATATCCTCGATGCTGCTTTAGACGCAGGTCTGGACGCACCTTATGCTTGTACTGGTGGTTCGTGCTGCACATGCCGAGCTAAGATCATAGAGGGCTCTGCCGTGATGGATGTCAACTACGCCTTAACAGAAAAAGAGGTGGGAGAAGGTTATATTTTGACTTGTCAGTCTCATCCGACTTCCGTCAAGATGGTGGTCGATTACGACGAACCATAATTAGTGTCTGTCTATAGAGTACATTATCGGCGTTCCACTTGTTCTAAAAACAGTCATTGACAAGGGTC
>JBLIEU010000101.1:0-4878 GCA_047633195.1 Cryomorphaceae bacterium
ATCATCCGTTGTGATCTCTCCCGTGATCTCACCTAGATGATGCAATGCTCGACGGATATCTATCGCGAGAAAATCTCCCGTAATGTCATTTCCCAGTCCGGTTAGGACGGCCGTTAAGGATTCATTCGTTTTTGAAAGGGCGTTGAAATGGCGAATATTGGTTACCACCACATCATGGCCTTCGACCATAATCGAGCGGGATGATTCCAGCAAGCGCTCACGTAATTCCTCCAGCCCAACCCCATCAGTGGCGGAAATGAATTGGACATTTGAGATCGAATTGAATTTCTCTTTTACTTCCTCGAGGTCGCGGGCTTTGTCGACTTTGTTGACAATCAGCAGCAGCTCTTGATCTGACCCGATTTTCTCTCTTAGAGCATCCAAAGTGTCAGCAATTTCTTCGACAGCTGTCTCCATTGCATCAACCAAGTAGAGGACGATATTCGCCTTGCTTGCTTTCTCGAAAGCCCTGCCGATGCCGATGGTTTCTATCTCGTCTTCCGTTTCGCGAATCCCTGCTGTATCGATAAAGCGAAAGCGGATTCCACCAATGGTGGTCTCGTCTTCGATGGTGTCGCGGGTGGTTCCTGCTATGGCCGATACGATGGCGCGGTCATCGTCGAGCAAGGCGTTGAGTAGGGTTGATTTGCCCATGTTTGGTGCGCCGAGAATCGCAACGGGAACTCCGTTTTTGATGGCGTTTCCCGTAGCGAAGCTCTCCATCAAGTCCACCACAATTTCTTGAATGGCATTGACCAATGCCTTCAAATCGTCGCGGTTGGCAAACTCCACATCTTCTTCGCCGAAGTCAAGCTCCAGCTCAATCATCGAGGCGAAGTGGATTAGCTGTTCGCGCAATTCGTTGATCTTTTTGGAAAAATTTCCGCGCATTTGGTTCATGGCCAATTTATGCGCTGCTTGGGTCGATGAGGCTATCAAATCTGCCACCGCTTCGGCTTGGCTCAAGTCCATTTTGCCATTGGCGAAAGCCCGCATACTAAACTCGCCAGGCTCTGCCATTCGGCAACCCGAAGAAGTATAGAGCTTCAACAGCTGACCTTGAATGTACTCGGAGCCATGGCAGGAAATCTCCACCACATCCTCACCGGTGAAAGATTTGGGATTTCGGTAGACGGCCGCAATTACGTCGTCAATTGGTTCTCCATTTTGTTTCACTGTGCCATAATGCAGCGAATAGCCCTCGGCACTAGAAATGTCCTTGGAGAAGGAGCGGTTCGCGATCTCTACTGCGTCTTTTCCCGAAAGGCGAACAAGCGCAATGGCACCCATCCCTGGTGCGGTGGATAAGGCACAAATGGTATCGCTTTGATTCTTGAAATACATGGGTCAAAGCTAGTTTAGAAATTTGATTTTGACTCTGTGGGGATGCTTCGTTCAAATCGATGTCGTCATGATTTTTGCCCACAGGCAAAAAGTCACGCCAACACCTAAAATCCGAATCTTACCACCCGGGGCTGCGCCCCTTCGCGGCTGACCCCGGGCTGAGAAATGCCGCTCTTACAGAGCTCGGAGTGAAAGCTAGTTTAGAAATGATTCTTATTGGATTACCAACTTCTGACTTCCCACTGCCTCACGACCAATAATCTGAATCGTGTAAATACCGGGCTTCAGTTGGTTCACATCCATTTGGTGAACGGAGTTTTGCGCTATCCTAACTTGCTCTGAAGCGACCAACTTCCCATTCACGTCGAAGGTGCGAATCAGGTAATCTCCCGATTCATTGCGGTTGGCTAGATTAACCATATCGTTCGCAGGATTTGGATACAAGCCAAACGAGAGTTTCTCAAAATCTGAGTCGGTTGAGAGTACTTCGGCACAGTTTTCCAATACTTCTCCCGGAAGGGCTACGGCATCAATCAGAAGGCCCGACTGATCGGTCGAGTTGTGGTGACGGAAAGCGATGTAAACCGTTTCGCCCTCGTAGTCGCTCATATCGATAGATCGGCCTTCCCAATTGGTAGAGCTAAGCGTTTCAGAAAAAATCTCGGTAAAGTCTTCGGGTTGATTGGCGTTGATGGCTACCTCGATAGAGTAGAATTCATTCGGGAAAAATTCGCTGAATGCCGAAACCACATAATAAAGTGAATCTCCATCGCTGATAACAACTGGCGCTGAGACCAAATAATTATCAGGAGTGAGGGCACCAACGCCACTGATAAATGAGCTGCTGCGCATGTATTGACCTCCGTCAAATGCTTCTACCGTGGCACTGTCGATAAACCAGCCAAAGAAGTCGTCATCTTCGTTGTACGATACCCAGCAACCCGGCAGGGTGTCTACTTCAAAACTTTCCGCACCTTCTATAAAAACAGGAGGAGTGGGGCATTCTACACCTCCCGAAAGAGTGATGAGTGTGGGGAATCCATTGTTTGTAGTACCTGTTACTCCGCAACTGTCCACTTCATTAACGGCCACGGTGTAGGTGCCTGACTCGGTGGCAGTCCAAGAAATCGAACATCCCGTACCCGCCCCGAAAGCTACTACCTCATTTGTAGGCGAAAAGACCGTGTAATCGGGAATCCACGCGCCCGCACCTAATCCGTTACAGTGGTTAAACTCATAGGTGCCGCCTGCTTCCAAATTTTCAATTTGATAGGCATCTGATTGCCAAACGGCAATGATATCCACCGTTAGCGTATCTCCATTGCAGGGCACTGTTCCGAAAATGTTATAGCCTACTTCAGATGAAGGATTCGACCATTCCAAGCATTGCGAAAAGAGATTTAGCGAACAAAGGCTAAACAGGGTAATGAATAGGGTGTTTTTTGGCATTGATTCCAATTGAGCTGCAAAGAAATGGAAATTTGCAGAGGCTTAATCCTAAGGGAGTCTTTTTTTGGCTTCGTATTTTCCACCTCCTTGAAATAAGGTCAGACTTTTGGCTTCTCCTTTATCATCGAAAACGAAAGAGATTTCTATGCCTAAGTTTTTCGTGTAAAAATCTTGTCTGTTTTCGGCAAAAAGCTTGAAAGAAGGCTGGCCCGTTGCCTGGGCAAAAAGTTTTTTGTCTTCTACAAAAACTTGGAGCTCAAAACCTTCTTGAAGTTTATAAGTACCTACCAAAACTTCGATGTCGGCGATATCGAGATTTACTTCTTTTGGGCTATTCTCTGTTCGCTGAGCCCTGGTTTTTCCACCTCCTTGAAATAGGGTAAGTGCTTCAGCTTCTTGCATTCCTTCTTGGTGAAACAGTATTTCTATCTCGGCTACCGAGGCGAAGAAAGTCGAGTCATTTTCGGCAAAAAGCTCAAGGGCGCCTTGACCTGTCGCTTGCCCCATTAGATTTCCGTTTTCAATGAAAACATTCAAGTCAAAGCCCTTTTCGATTTCGTAAGTGCCAACGAATCTTTCTAGCTTTTCCAGAGGAAGTTCCACTGCCTGTTTGGGTTCGGGAATGACAATTTCTTTTCCCATCTGGGCATGAAGGATGGCGTCCAACACTTCATCGTTTTTCGATTCCATAGAATTCGATAGGACGATGGCATGCAAATCCAACTCTTTAAAATAATTCCATGTTGCGGCATAGCCGTCAATTCCACCGCTGTGGCCTATATAAATCTGCTCGTCTATTTGCTCTGCATAAACCCCGAGGGCGTAACTCCCTTCATCGAAGTTGGTCATTTGCTGATAGGTCGATTTATTTTTAAAAAAATAGGCATTAAAAAAAGCCTTTGAAAAAGTGAAAAGATCACCAGTGGAACTGTACAAGGCACCCGCAGAAAAAGGAACAGATGCATCGACTTTATCAGCCTTTTCCCAATGGCCATTCACAAGATCCAATCCCTCTGAAAGATTCTTGGTTTTTTTATAATTCATGCCAGTATGTGAAAGACCCGCGGGCTTTAGAATATTGGCTTGGAGGTATTTCTCATAACCTGTTCCCGTAACTTGTTCGATGATTATTCCCAGAAGGATGTAATTGGTATTGCTGTAAGAATACATCGAGCCAGGCTCAAAGCCCAATGGATAACCCATCACTTTTTCAATCAAGCGAAGTGGGCTTATTTCCTCACCCTTCCATTGCTCCATATCGGGGAGTTCTGTGTAATTCTTGATTCCCGAGCGGTGCATGAGCAGATGACGAATGGTAATCTTGTCGGACTTTGGAAAGAGCGAGATGTATTTGCTAAGCGGATCAGAAAGGGAGAGTTCCTCCTTTTCAAAAAGCTGCATGATGGCCACGGCGGTGAAGGTTTTGGTAATGCTGCCAATCAGAAATTGCGACTCGGTAGTGTTCATTTTGCTTCCATCCGCGGCGGCAGGGCCAAACCCCTTGTGGTAAACAATCGAATCTCCCTTGGCTACCAATACGCTGCCGACAAACTTTTTTTGTTCGACCAAGGCGTCGAGGTAAGGGTCGAGACTGCTGTAATCTTGACTTGAAACAACGCCGCCTAGACTAAAGGCGATCAGGAGAAGAATAGGACTGAGTAACTTGCTCATTTGGGATTGGTTTTTTATTGAGTTGCCAAAGATGCAAAATCCTTTTTTTCGGGTCAAGATGGTTTGTTCGAAGCGGGTCTAATGACTATGTTTGTGCCTTCGAAAATAAGAAACCATGAGTGTATTAATTAATAAGAATTCAAAGGTCATCGTACAAGGATTTACAGGAAGCGAAGGAACTTTCCACGCTAGTCAGATGATCGAGTACGGAACCAATGTAGTAGGAGGAGTGACCCCTGGTAAAGGAGGTCAGACTCACCTCGACAAACCCGTTTTTAATACGGTTCAAGAAGCCGTGGACAAGACAGGTGCTGATGTGACCATCATCTTTGTACCGCCAGCATTTGCAGCTGATGCAATTCTCGAAGCTGCCTACGCAGGAATAAAAGTAATCGTGACCATTACCGAAGGTAT
>JBLIEU010000102.1:0-4816 GCA_047633195.1 Cryomorphaceae bacterium
GGGAAAAAAACTTCTCTTGAAGCTTGATCTAGAGATTCTGAACTTGGACCTTCTATTGAATTGAAACCAAAAGAAAATAGGGCACACAAAATTATTGATAGGGTAAATGTTCTAGAATTCATTACAGGATAGATTTGTTGGTTAGTTTATAGGAGGAGAGAATCCCGATAAAGGAACTTCTGCCAATATGACGGAAATAATGAAAAAAAATAGAATTATTAAATATCGAATAAGAACCAATGCTTTATTGGCATTATCAGAGATGAATTGCGGGAATCAGAAGCTCTACCCATCATCTAATCCAGAGAAACTAATTTTAAAATCGCCAACCAAAATTTAGCCCCAACAGCGGATAGGCTTGGATATATAACTCATCGTTAAATTCTCGCACGAGTCAGAGAAAGATCTCTCCAAAAAGGCCACTGTCAGCAACCCATTTCCCACCAATGGCAAAGCCAAGGCCGAAACCAAATTGATTTGGTTCGTCTTTTGAATTTTGATTGGATAATAAATTATCAAAATTAAAATCCTCATCAGAAATAATCACACTAGCGTTTACTTCTTAAAAGAAACCTCAGGCTTCATGATTCTGAGAAGGGTAAAAGCGAAAATAGGGTAGGATCATCCCTCCATAATTGTCAAACTCGTTGAATGAATATGCAGTCGTAATCCCCAATCCGATATCATTATTGATGACTCGTTCGTAACTTATTTCGGCTATGCTGATGGTTAAGTTTATTTTCAATTCGTTGGCCCCTTTACTACTGCTTACTCTGTCTTGGGCAATTAAAGTCCCCAATAGAGTTATGGCTAGAAATAATGTGAATAATTCTGTCATCACTAAAAAATAGCTCGAAATAAGATTGCGGAAATGCGATTTAACAAAAAAAACCTGCTCATTTTTTTGAGCAGGCTTGTATTCTTATTGGCGTCAACTTTTAGCTGCGCATAAATTAATGTTATCCTTTTTTCGAAGCTTCTTTCTTTGCTTCGGCTCTCATTTTCTTAGACTTCTTGTCGCAACAGGCTTTTCCGCCTTTTCCTTCGGCCATATTTGCGCAACATGCTTTTTCAGTGCTTGCTGATGCTTGAGCTTTGCCTTTTTTGCAGCAACCTTTCGACATATCCTTGCAAGAAGATGACTTAGCAACTTTAGCAGTTACTACTTTTTCAGTAGATGCTGTTTTCTGGGTAGCATCAGCTTTTTCAATGGCTGTTACCTTAGTCTCAGTCGATTTTGCTTCTGTAGTTTGAGCGTTCGTTATTCCCGCCAATGCGAAAACAAGTACGAATAGTAAGATGTATTTTTTCATGTTATGGTTTATTTGTGATTAAAGATAGGTGCTTTTTGATCTTTGAACCAATAGCTCAGGTTCTTTTACCATTTATTGTTAGAGTACGGCTTACAGAAAAAAAGGATTCGAACTCTTGACAACAAAAGGCTAGTCTATCTTCCAAGTGAAATTTTGGAGTTCATCCATTTCATTTGGCTGAAGTATAATACCCGATCCAAAGTTGAAAGTGTTGTAATCTGAGAAATCGGTTATACCAGAAACTGGATTAATTCCTGTTGCGCACCTTACTTTCCATTGAAAGTTCCCACCACCACCAAGTTGGTTTTCCGACACAAAGTAATTGTCTGGAGAAGAATTGACTACCGTGATACTACGCGGATCATTGCCACCCAAGCCACCTCCGCGTATTTCGCACCCCACGGCGCCATCAGGAGCAGTCCACGTAAGTAGAACTCCATTTGGAAAGACTTGAGATTCGAGAGCGAAATCAACTTCGGTCAATCCCCAAATATCTTCAGCTTCTGGGCCGTCCCAAATGAGCGTGGCCAAAATTGGATTGTCGATAAATGGATTTCGATTTCCTTGACGGATTTGAGTGACCTCATTCTTTTGCATTTCAACTTCTGAAACGGGATCTTCAGCGTTCCATTCCAAAAATATCAGCGGCACATTGCTATCGGAAGGAACATTGGGGCCTAAACCCGAAGAGGAGGGAAGACATCGAGTTTGGGAGGAAGATGATCCATCGCCATCATAGCGCAAGTACATGTACAAGACGATGCGCGCTACATCTCCTTTCCATTCGTCACCAGGATACCAGCCGCCTCCTGAGAAACCTCCGTTACCACTTCCATCAGCAAAGGGGAAGTTACTTCGGGTCTGGTTTGTTTGTTCATCACACGGCCTCAAGTTTAGAATGTCGGTGCCTGGCCCAGGATCATCTACCGTGAGAGCAGGCACTGCCAGTGATCTAGCGAAGACATGCTCGCGATTCCAGTCGCCACTTGAGCCACCATAATTATTTATCCCTCTTTCACGGTCATTCGTTAGCGTACCATCCTGTCCGCTTTCCCAGCCGTAGAGCAGCAGTACTTCATTGCCATCATCGGGGTTCTGATCGCCGTCTTGGAGTGCATCCCAAGCATCATAGCTTGATGACGTATAATTCAAAAAAGAAACATTGGAGCTAATTTTATTCGAAAGCTCAGTTTGCAATGCTGGCCCAGTTAAGTCGAAGTCGAGACCGTTGTAATAAGATTGAATTTGAGCGCCACTAACCATTGCCAGAAAGCAAAAGGTCAAGAGAGTGATGGTTGATTTCATGTTGCTAAGATAGATCGAATTTAAGGCGAAGTAAATGGTCAGCCAAAACATTGTCAATCATGATGATCGGATAGATCTTCTTTTTCAAAAGAAGCTTATCGCGCTGAAAACAAAAATGATTTAGTATCGGTAACAAATGGCATTGATATTCATTCCTGCTCCTACCGAAGCAAAAAGGATGATATCCCCTTTCTTCATACTATGGCCTTCTTTCTCTCCGCGATTTACTACATCATATAAGGTAGGCACGGTTGCTACGGAGCTGTTTCCCCAATCATGCACGCTCATAGGTAGCACGTCATCAGAGTATTCTCTTTGGCCGTACAATTTGTAAAGACGGCTTATTACTGCCTCGTCCAGCTTTTCATTGGCTTGGTGAATGAATATTTTCTTCACTTCACTGATATCCACTTTAGCCTTATCAAGGCATTTCTTCATGGCCGCTGGTACATGTTTTAATGCAAATTCATAGACTTTGCGACCTTTCATTTTCATGTACTTTATGCTAGCATCTGCATCTGGCTTGAATGATTTGTCCATGAAAAGATAATTAACTTCTCCTTCGGCAAATGTCGCAGCCGCAGTACTTAATATGCCTGCATCATGGTCGGTGTCTTTGAACTCCAAAACTGTAGCGCCTGCTCCGTCAGAAAAAAGCATGCTGTCTCGATCATATGGATCTATTACTCTCGAGAGTGTCTCAGAACCAATGACTAAAGTCTTTTTGGCCATGCCTGCTCTGAAGTATGCCTCTGTTTGAATAACACCTTGGACCCAACCTGGGCATCCAAAAAGAATGTCGTAACCGATGCATTTTGGGTTAGCTATTCCGAGCTTATTCTTCACTCTTGCTGCAATGGATGGCACGGCTTCAGATTGAATCGCACCCGCTTGGATGTCTCCAAAATTGTGCGCTACAATAATTTGATCGAGAGTCTCTGGGTCTATTCCAGCATTTTCGATAGCACGAGTGGCCGCTTGATGGGCTAGGTCAGAGGAGTTCATGGAATCATCTGCCCACCTTCTGTTTCGAATACCTGTTATTTCCTGAAATTTTCTAGAAATTACTTCAGGCGGTTTATCGATAATAGTCGAATCTTCTGTGTAGAAAGTTTGATCGTGGAAATCTTCATTCGACAATACTTGCTTAGGCACGAAACTTCCAGATCCTGTGATTACTGTTCTTGGCATTACAATACGAGTTAGAATGCGAATATGCGAATATATCCGATGTGACGCAAGGTCTAAAAAGCTAATTGTCTTTATTCCAATTTCCTATTGGAAATCTAAAGATTCCTTATACAGGTGCTTAAATTGTTCATCCGCATCATGCCTTAGGTAGAAGACATTGCCATTGTAAATCTTGAGTTTTTCAGGAAAAGGATAAGCTACCTTCATAGCAACGCTAAAAGCTCCAGTGTAAGGGTCGAGTTCTCTGATGAAATAAACTCCTTGCTTCTTATGAATGGTGTAAAGCTTCTCGCTAACTCGATCTTGCTCTATGCGCCATAGCTCAAACCCAGGCAGGTCGATTTGGAAATACACCGAATCCAATGCTTCTCCATCCTGGTTATGATGATAAATCCATTGATTCATGGCATCCAAGATTAGTACACTGTCCTCTTTTTTGTAGTCGGGCGTGTAGGGTGGTCTGAGATCTCGATCAACACCTGTGATGTATGGCTGTTGGGAGCGAAAATTTGGCTCTCTATTAAGGGCCCTGATGTAACCAGCATATAATTTTTTGTCAAATCCCTGCGCTTCGCTCAAAGAGATGGCTCGCGATCTTTGGTCCTGGTCAAGCATGGTGTAGTCCAAAAATGTTTTCGAGAAATAGGAGCGGTTTCGTGCTGTTCTAATTACCTCATGTGATTTGATATCAGCATGGTAGAAATAATGAACTACTTGAGGGATTTCTCGAACGATCTTAACACTAAATGCCGACTTTGAAAAAGCAACCGTGTACGGCACAACGTTGGTTCTAAACTCTTTCAAGTCAGATTCTTCATAACTCAGCTTTCCACCTTCTTCATTTACGATTAACGCATAGTCCAAACCTTCGATGTACAATTCATCGAAGGCACTTCTTCGCAGTCTTTGAGGGTAATCAGGAATAATAATTCGGTGAGTCAATTCACCTCTATCGAACAAGGTCAGTGCGCAATTCTCTATAGATAAATTGCCATTTGTATTACTGA
>JBLIEU010000103.1:0-4478 GCA_047633195.1 Cryomorphaceae bacterium
CATACCGCTTGAATTTCCCGCTAAGGATCCGCTCATATGTAGCATGGCTATCGATAAAGCATTCCACTGATCATTAGAGGGAAGTGGCAAGGGTGAGATGCTCTCCGCAAGAACATCCGTGGATTCATCGGCGGGTTATGTGGCCATCGAAAAATTTACGGGAACGCTTAAAGGAAAACGTAAAAGATTTATACTTCAGCATTATGGCATCATGAACGGTGGAAAAAATCGCCTTACTTTGGAGGTGGTGCCCGATTTTGGAACGGCAAAATTAAAAGGAATATCAGACGAGATAGAAATCGAGCGTGATAGGGCTCACCACTGTATTTTGCACTAGCAAGCTGAATTAAAAAGTCTTCTTACATTCGTTGGGATAAGGGATACTACCATGAAGATACTGGGTTTTATAGGTGGCACCTCTTGGCACGACACAGGAAAATATTACCTCTTAATCAACGAAGGATTTTCTAAGGCAAATGGAGGCCAAATCATTTTATATGAAGTAAGTTGAAATAATGAAAGAAAGAGGCGCTGATGGAATTATTTTGGGCTGCACCGAATTGCCCATTTTACTAATGGACATGAAAGCCGAATTACGTTTATTGTCCACTACAAATCTCCACGTCCAAATGGCGGTGGATTTTATTCTAAGCTAAGATGATGAATGCAGCTAAACACAAAAAGCGCTGGTTGATTTTTGCACCACTCGGATTAGTGCTAATAGGAACAGGACTATCCATGGTGGTAGACGCGGGAATGTACCGTATGACGGGAGCTGCAACTCTAAACTGGGTGATATACGGAACAGCAGCTTTGGTCGTTTTTAATGCAGGATTGTCTTTTTTTGGCCAAGCCATCATTGAAAAAATAAGACACAACCAAGAAAAACCATAAAGCCAACTCGATGAAAAAGCACCTCACGTTCCTATTCCTTTCATCTTTTTTCTTGACGGGCTACGGACAAAACGAAACTCCATCGATTTACTTTGGGCTGCAGCTCAGCCCCAATTTCTCATACCGAGTATTGTCAAATAATTCAGGACAGGCAAGTGTGGATGATGAAATAGGGTTCTTGAATAACAATCAAGAAGCAGCCTTTGGCTTCCGAATAGCCGCGGTTGGTGGCTTTAAAATCTCAAAAAATTGGACACTTGAAGCAGGGATTACCTACGTTGAAAATTGCAATGTACTGAATCTCAATATCGGAGATCAGGTGGATCCCAGAAGAGGTTTTATCTTCGATGAATCCATTGAATCAGCGAATTTAAAAACGTGCCTGTCCTACGTGGGTATTCCCATCAGGATCATCTGGAATTTTGGCACTGAAAATACCAGAATACTGGCTTCATTTGGTTTGGCTCCGCAAATTTTATTGGACCAAAGAACACTTGCTCGAACTCATTACACTAACGAAGACAAAGAGACGCAAGAAATAGAAAATTTGGAAGAGGCCGCTGGATTTAACCTCAGCCCTTCTCTCGGTATCGGGGCCGAGTTTAAATTGAGCGAGAAATTCTTTCTTCGCGCCGAAGGGATCGCCCGATTCGGAGTGGTGAATGTAAACGAAGATTCTCCAATCAATTCATACATTTATAGCTCTGAATTGAATGCAGGGATTTACTACAACCTCATTCAAAAAAGTCAGTCTCATCTCTGAGGTCACAGCACTAATATCCTCCCATCAACATGAATGCAAAAGTGGCTTTGGAAACACTAGAAGAAGGTATGGAGAAATACCTGAGCGGTAACCTTAAACGTCCACGCGCTTGCAATTCCAGAAAACTGGAAACCAGCGAGGCAAAAGATCGTTTGCAGTGGTTTTAAACTGCACAAATTCTCGGGTCGTGCACGAACTTGGTATTGCTAAAGGCATAGAAGACCTTATTGACATTCGAGTAGCAGGAGACATTCCCAAAGACAAAATGATCGGCAGTGTAAAGTATGCCGCAAAGTATTTAGGCTCAAAATTAATTGGGGAAACCCTTCACAAAAACTGTGGAATAGTAAAGGCAAGTATGAGCCATGAAAATTCATTAAGCTCTATTTGCTCCATTAATGAAATTAATTAAATTTCCTGTTTATCTATCTCAAAGTATCGCTCGAGACCCACTCGGAAATGCCTCAATGATCATTGCATCTAGAGTAGCAGAGGAATTAAATAAAATGCTGACTCTCTTAACTACCGAAAAAAATTCAGAAGCCGTGCTCGTATCATCCTACAATAAAGCCAGCGGCTGCAGAGGGATCAAATATTTATAAAGTCATACTTAGAATCTCAAAATAAATTGTTTAACCCTACTCTTCTTAAAGAAATAGTTCAGCATAAAATGCCTTTCGGAAAGCACGAAGGCTATCTTTTGTGTGATCTACCGATCTCCTACTTGGAATGGTTCAAACGCAAAGGCGGATTCCCGAAAGGAAAACTAGGAATACAAATGGAAACTGTTTATGAAATAAAGTTAAACGGTTTAGATGATATTTTGTTTGAGCTAAAGAGGAAATTTCGATAAGATTAAGGTGAAATTAAATTCGATTTCTGATTTCCTTTTTATCTACTTTTGTCTTCGAATCATTGCTAGAAATTATGGTGGCTCGTCTGCCTTCCAATGTTTTTAAGAAAACAAATAATGGTAAAGTTCATCTCACTTAAACGTACGAACTCAGACTAGATTGAAAACGAAATACTTTGATCTTATTGATCAATCATTCTTCTTTCCCCAAGAAGAATTTACACTGAACGGAGCGGAATTGAAGTTTCATGAAATAGACCTGATGAAACTCGCCCAAGAATATGGCACCCCTTTAAAGTTTACTTACCTCCCAAAAATAAGCGACAACATTAAGCGCGCCAAAGGATGGTTTAAGGAGGCCATGGAAAAAAACAATTACAAAGGGACTTACAATTATTGCTATTGTACAAAGAGCTCGCACTTTAAGCATGTGTTGGACGAAGCGCTGAAAAATGATATTCACATCGAAACGTCCTCGGCATTCGATATTAATATCGTTCAGAATCTGAAAAAAACTGGTGCGATAAAGAATGACACTTATGTGATCTGCAACGGCTTTAAAAGAGACCAGTACGTGCGCAATATTGCCGACCTCATAAACGGAGGGCACAAAAAATGCATCCCAATCATTGATAATTTCGAAGAGCTGAATTTGCTCTCCGAACTCATTAATGAGGACTTTGAAGTAGGCATCCGGATCGCTTCAGAAGAAGAACCGAAGTTCGAATTCTATACATCCAGGCTTGGAATTGGCTACCAGAACATTGTTCCATTTTACAACCGCGAGATAAAAGATCGACCCGACGTCAAGTTGAAAATGCTCCATTTCTTTATCAATACAGGCATTCGCGATAACGCCTATTATTGGAATGAACTTCAGAAATGCCTAAAGGTGTACATCGATCTGAAACGCGTTTGCCCATCACTGACAAGACTCAATATTGGCGGTGGATTTCCAATTAAAAATTCATTGGCCTTTGATTATGACTATGCCTACATAATCAACGAAATTGTGACACAAATTAAAATGGCTTGCGATGAAGCGGAAGTTGACACCCCAGATATCTTCACTGAATTCGGGAGTTTCACTGTTGGCGAAAGTGGCGGTGCCATTTATGAAGTGCTCTACCAAAAACAGCAGAACGATCGCGAAAAATGGAACATAATTAACTCATCGTTCATCACCACCCTTCCAGATACGTGGGCCATCAATAAGCGTTTTGTGATGCTTCCCATAAATCGTTGGAATGACGAGTATGAGCGCGTTCTCCTTGGCGGCCTCACTTGCGATAGCGACGATTATTACAATTCCGAGCAGCACATCAATGCAATCTATCTTCCGAAATACAGAAAAGAAAAGCCACTTTACATCGGGTTTTTCAATACCGGTGCCTACCAAGATACCATTGGCGGTTACGGAGGATTGCAGCATTGCCTGATACCACAACCAAAACAACTATTGATTACCAAAGACGAGAACGGAGAAATCAAAACAGAGCTCTTCGCTCTGCAGCAAACCCAAGAAGCCATGCTTGATATTTTGGGCTACCACAAAAACGAAGAAAGCACTTCACAACTATAAACAAAAGAAGAATAAGTCAACTAAAATGAGCTTAACAAAAACTTACGCGGGAATCGAAAGAGAATTCGCTACTCCCGAAAAGTCAAAAATCGTTTTAATCCCAGTTCCTTACGACGGAACTAGCACTTGGGTTAAAGGGGCCGACAAAGGACCTGAGGCTTTCCTAAAAGCCTCAGAGAACATGGAGCTCTACGATATTGAAACAGAGACAGAAGTATACAAGCAAGGCGTTTTCTTGCACGACCCTGTCACCGAAAACTCGAGTCCAAAAGCGATGGTCGAAGAGGTACACCGAGTGACGAAGGAAGAAATCGTCAAGAATAAATTCGTTACCCTTTTCGGTGGAGAACATTCGGCATCAATTGGCGCCATCAGAGCATTCAACG
>JBLIEU010000104.1:0-4365 GCA_047633195.1 Cryomorphaceae bacterium
TCGAGTCCAAAAGCGATGGTCGAAGAGGTACACCGAGTGACGAAGGAAGAAATCGTCAAGAATAAATTCGTTACCCTTTTCGGTGGAGAACATTCGGCATCAATTGGCGCCATCAGAGCATTCAACGAGTGTTTTGACAACCTCACGGTTTTACAAATAGACGCCCACGCCGATCTTAGAAAGGAATACGAAGGCTCACCTTATAACCACGCTTGCTCAGTGCACGAAGCCAATGAAAACACCAATCTGATCCAAGTCGGAATTCGCAGTATGGATATTTCAGAGACGCGCGTGATGGACAAAGAAAAAGTGTTCTTCGCTCATGATATGGCCACTGATGAATATTGGTCCGATAAAGTGATGGAGTTGCTGACCGATAACGTTTACATCACTTTCGACTTGGATGCTTTTGACCCGAGCATTCTAGCTTCTACTGGCACCCCAGAACCGGGAGGTCTTTATTGGTACGAAACGCTGGATTTTCTTCGAACTGTGTTTTCGGAAAAGAACGTCGTTGGTTTCGATATCATGGAACTCTGCCCGAATGAGGTTGACAAATCTTCCGATTTCGTTGCGGCAAAGCTGTATTACAAAATGCTCTCGTACAAATTCATGAATGAGAATTCAGGTGACGATTATGAGGGTGGGGCTGATTTAGCAAAAGAGTCCGAAAGTGATCGAACTATGATAAAAAACTCGGGCTACAATGACTAAGCCAATTACTGATTTCATCGAAAAATACTACCTCCACTTTAATGCAGCCACTCTGGTAGACGCTTCAAAGGCATACACAGACCAATTGGATAAAGGGGCAAAGATGATGGTAACCCTTGCGGGTGCGATGAGTACGGCAGAAATCGGTAAAATATTCGCGGAGATGATTCGCCAAGAAAAGGTTCAGGTCATCTCCTGCACAGGAGCAAACCTCGAAGAAGACATTATGAATTTAGTGGCTCATAGCCATTACGAGCGTGTTCCAAACTACCGCGATCTCACTCCTCAGGAAGAATGGGCTCTGCTGGAACGTGGACTAAATCGAGTAACCGACACCTGCATTCCCGAGGAGGAAGCCTTCCGCCGTTTGCAGAAGCACGTTTTCAAAATTTGGAAGGATGCCGAGGAAAAAGGCGAGCGTTACTTCCCACACGAATTTATGTACAAGCTCCTCCTATCGGGAGTACTGGAAGAATATTATGAAATAGACATCGCCGATTCTTGGATGTATGCTGCCGCCAAGAAAAACCTGCCGATGGTAGTGCCTGGCTGGGAAGATAGCACCATGGGAAACATCTTTGCCAGCTACGTGGTGAAAGGCGAATTAAAGGCCTCTACGGTCAAATCAGGAATCGAGTACATGGGTTTCTTGGCCGATTGGTACACTGCAAACTCTCAAAATGGAGTTGGATTTTTCCAAATCGGTGGAGGAATTGCAGGCGACTTTCCGATTTGTGTTGTGCCCATGTTATACCAAGATTTGGAACGAACAGACACCCCGTTCTGGAGCTATTTCTGCCAGATTTCAGACTCCACAACAAGTTATGGAAGCTACTCGGGAGCTGTGCCCAACGAGAAAATTACGTGGGGAAAACTCGATTTGGACACCCCTAAATTCATCATCGAGTCAGATGCCACCATTGTCGCACCGCTCATGTTTGCCCACATCCTAGGGATGTAAGTGAGCAAAATATTTTCAAGAAATTGAAAAGAAAATCTCTACTTTCATTAGTGCCAATAAATTTGACACTAAAATGAGCACTCCTTTCCACCTATCACTACCGTGCAGAAGTGTAAGCACTACGAAATCCTTTTATATCGATCAGCTCGGAGCGTATGCAGGCCGCGAAGCTTCCACTTGGGTAGACATCGATCTTTACGGAAACCAGATCACCTTTATAAAGGATGAAAGTTTTCATTTTGACTACCACAATTACCGTTTTGGTGATTCCATTATTCCCGCCTTCCACTTCGGGATTTTACTGGAGAAAGGAGTTTGGGAAGAATTGTTTGATAAGCTCAGTGAAGCGAAAATCACGCTCACCGAAAAACGGCCGTATTTAAAGGATGAACCTGGAGAACATCAATCCTACTTTCTGGAAGACCCGAATGGATACACCGTAGAATTTAAGTGCTTCTCTAAAGAAGGTGATACATTTAACAAATAACAATTTAACATATGCCTTCAACGAAGGAAATCCAGAATGTTGAACTACAGCTTCTTGACCTAAACGATTACGCCGAATTAAAAGCGGCAATGATTTCGGCGTACAAAACGATGCCGGATAGCTATTGGAAAGAGCATCACATAAGCACCTTGATCAAAAAATTTCCCGATGGCCAAGCCGTAATTAAAGTAGACGGTAAGATCGCCGGTTGCGCCTTGTGCATCATAGTGGATTGGGACAAAACCCTCGACAACCACACCTACAAAGACATTACCAAAGATTATACTTTCGACTCTCATACCAGTAAGGGTGACATGCTTTATGGAATTGATGTTTTCATCAAACCAGAGTTCCGTGGCCTTCGCTTGGGAAGAAGACTCTATGATTACCGAAAGGAACTGTGCGAAACGCTAAACTTGAAAGGGATCGCATTCGGCGGGAGAATTCCAGGCTACCACAAATATGCAGATAAATTATCGCCCAAGGAATACATAGGAAAAGTGAGACTCAAAGAGATCATGGATCCCGTGCTGAACTTTCAAATATCCAACGATTTTCACCCTGTTCGAATTCTAAAAAACTATTTGGAAGGAGATTCCGCTTCCAATGAGTTTGCGGTCTTGATGGAATGGGACAATATCTATTACGAGAAACCAAACAACGATGTCAGCGTTACGAAAACCGTCGTAAGACTGGGCTTGATTCAATGGCAAATGCGCCCATACAAAGACTTGGATGAGCTGATTACTCAAGTAGAGTATTTTGTAGATGCCGTCTCGGGATACCGCTGCGACTTCGCCCTTTTTCCCGAGTTCTTTAATGCGCCCTTAATGGCCAAGAACAATCATTTGAAAGAATCGGATGCCATCAGAGAACTGGCTGGCTACACCGAAGATATCGTCAAAAAATTTAGAGAGTTAGCTGTTTCCTACAACATCAATATCATTAGCGGAAGCATGCCACTTCTAGAAGGTGACAATCTTTATAACGTAGGATATCTCTGTCGCCGTGACAGTACCGTAGAGCGGTATGAAAAGCTCCACGTAACACCCGATGAGGCCAAAGTTTGGGGAATGCAGGGCGGCAAAAAACTACAAACATTCGACACCGACGCTGGTAAGGTTGGGATCTTGATTTGCTACGATTCGGAGTTCCCAGAACTAAGTCGCCTTCTGGCCGATGAAGGGATGGACATTCTCTTCATTCCATTTCTCACCGATACCCAAAATGGGTATTCACGTGTGAGGCACTGCGCCCAAGCTAGGGCCATCGAAAATGAATGCTACGTAGCCATTGCGGGTAGTGTCGGCAATCTGCCTAACGTTCACAATATGGACATCCAGTTTGCCCAATCCATGGTTTTCACGCCGTGTGATTTCTCTTTTCCGACCAACGGAGTAAAAGCTGAAGCCACACCAAATACCGAAATGATTCTTATTGCTGATGTTGACTTAAGTCTGCTTCGCGAGCTAAATCAAAAAGGAGCCGTTAGAAACCTAATGGATCGAAGAAAAGACATTTTTGAATTGAAGAAGTTGTAGGTTTTTTCACCAAACAAACTCCCCCGCAACCTGTTCCATTATACATATGGCCACACATTGGATTATACCTTCTGACCTCGACTTGTCAGGTAAAACTGCGGTCGTTACGGGTGCAAATACGGGCTTGGGCTTCCAAACCATTAAGACACTCGCAGAACATGGAGCAACAACAGTTCTCGCTTGCAGAAACCTCGACAAGGGAGAAAACGCTAAGAAGAAGATTCTAAAAGCTCACCCAAAAGCGAAGGTTGAAGTGAGTGAAATCGACTTGACCGACCTTGACTCCGCGCGGCGATTTGCCGATAGGTTTAAGAAAAATCATGGTAGACTCGACTTCTTAGTCAATAATGCCGGTGTGATGATGCCTCCTTTTTCGGAAACGAAACAAGGCCACGAACTTCAATGGGCCGTCAACCATTTGGGCCATTTTCTGCTCACTTCAGAGCTATGGCCTGTACTCTCTTCAACTGAAAATGCACGGATAGTGCACCTCAGCAGTATTGCGCACAAGTGGGGGGAAACTTCTGATTTCGCCAATCCTATCGGAAAGTCGAATTACGACAAACAGAAGGCTTATGGCAACAGCAAACTCGCTTGTCTGGTATTTGCACTGGAGCTCCAACGCAGAATCGAAGCTGGCGGACTCCAGATGAAATCTTTGG
>JBLIEU010000105.1:0-4276 GCA_047633195.1 Cryomorphaceae bacterium
TCTTCTAAAGCCTGTAAATATGGTTTCACCGCGGGCCAATCTTCTTTAAACATGTCAATGTACCCTTCCCTTTGCACAACGGATTGCATTAACGCATCTTTCATTTGCTGCTTCTGTTCGTCGCTCAAGTGCTCATTTGAGTCGAACTTAGCAAACTGAGCCTCTCGTTCGGCATTTTCTAAAACCAATTCTGCTTGAGCATCAATGGAGTTGACCACACCCTTAATCCATTCTTCGGTGGCATCAAATTCTTCTCCAGTCCAGCCTTCAGAAGGAAGCCACTCGTTCCGCGCCTTGTAATAGGCTACGATCACATCTTCGTATTGATCAGGCTTCGCCAGATACTTGAGCTGCAAGTCGTGTGTTTTAACTCTGATTTCAATGTAGTTCTTGACCTTTTCTTTCGTCAGCGGAATTCTTTGGGTGAAATCGCTTTTGCCGAAAGGCGCAAATGCAAAAAGTACAAGAAGGGCAAATGTCTTTAACATGAGTCGAGCTTTTGGCCCGAACTTACGAAAAGATCAGATCAAGATTTATTCGATCACTAGTTTTCGCGATGTGCTGACTTTATAAGCGCTTTGAACATTGAGAATGTAGAGTCCGCTGTCAAAATTCTGAACATCGAGTCTCAACTGCGATGTAGGTGAATTAGATTCATAAACCGTTTGCCCGGTTACATTGATTATTCTGACAGTTGAATTAGGAGCTATTCCGTCCAGAACGAAGTGATCGCTTGCGGGGTTTGGGTATAGTTCAAGATCTTGATCCACGACCATATCGTCATTGCTAAGGGTACCTTCAAAGCCCAGGGCATCAATCGATATCCAGGCTGTGCCAGGCACCAAGTCACCCACTTGTGCTTCCACTCGAATAACGGCATGAGTCATTACGGGCTCAATCTGGCTGAGCGGAAGTGAAACCAATGTCCATTCGCTTATCGAAGAGCCGCTATTCCATGCTTCGGAATAAAACATGTTTTCTCCATTGAAAAATGAGATAGTTACACTGACTCCGCCAAATTCAGTTTGACATTTAACGTAGAAATCCAGACTCGCCGGGATAAAAGTATTCGGAAACGTGCATTCGGCCAAGCTATATGCCCCTAAGCCGTTGTTTACTGCATCTACGCGCATAGCGAAATCTCCTTCATAAGAATCGCTGTCTTGGTATACGGCGGGAATTAATTGTCCATTGGTCGTTTCCCATCCTTCAGGATCAAGTTGCCAGTTTCCTGCGACCCAAGATTCAAAGCCTGGATTCGGGATTTGAGCAAACAAAGAACTGGATAGGAAAATAGAGAGAAGTAGAAGATAGCGCATAGTTGTGATTTTAAGGTTCGATAAGAGAGTGCCAAATAATATAAAAGGTTACAGATACCGCTCTTGTATCATGGCTCATCTCTCCAAGTTTTTAACTTTGTCGACGTTCAAAATTGAAAACATGAAATTACTTGAAGGAAAAGTCGCTTTGATCACGGGAGCTTCTCGAGGAATCGGAAAAGCCATTGCGAAAACATTCGTCGAACACGGAGCGACGGTTTGTTTCAGCTATGCCAGCTCTGACGAGAAAGCGCGTGCTTTGGAAACTGAATTATCTGATGCAGGAGGAACTGCAAAAGGCTTCAAATCCAATGCAGCTGATTTTACCGCAGCCCAAGAACTAGTAGATGCCGTAGTTGAGGAGTTTGGAACAATAGACGTGTTAGTCAACAATGCGGGAATCACTAGAGATACCTTGTTGATGAGAATGTCGGAAGAGCAGTGGGATGAGGTGATGCAAGTCAACTTGAAATCAGTTTTCAACCTCACCAAAGCTTCTTTGCGTACTTTCCTAAAAGCGCGAAAAGGTTCTATTATAAATATGAGTTCAGTGGTAGGTGTAATGGGAAATGCTGGTCAAGCCAACTATTCCGCGTCAAAAGCAGGAATTATTGGTTTTACCAAGTCGGTGGCTTTGGAATTGGGCTCTAGAAATATTCGGAGCAATGCGATTGCCCCTGGATTTATCGAAACTGAAATGACAGGTGAACTCGACGAAAAAACCGTTCAAGGTTGGAGAGATGCCATTCCTTTGAAAAGAGGAGGTACGCCAGATGATGTGGCTAACTTAGCATTGTTCTTAGCAAGTGATCTGAGCACTTATATCACAGGACAGACGTTGAATGTAGACGGAGGAATGTTAACATAATTGGGAAATCTAATACTTGAATATCCAACTTGGGCCTTGCTAATGTGCCCTTTAGCAGGCGTGCTCTTTGCAGGTCTTCTCTATTTTCGCAATAGATCGATTGCTGAGTTATCGAAAGCAGCCATATGGGTGCTAAGCGCACTGAGGTTTCTTTTGGTTACCATCGCCACCTTTCTTTTACTCGGTCCGCTTATTCGGTATTTCGATATTACCGTTGAACCCCCAGTAATAGCAATTGTAGCTGACAATTCTTCTTCGCTTTCAATGGGAGAAGACTCTGCCAGCACCTCTCAAAGAGTGCGAGATATTTATGCTCAGCTCGGGGGTGGTTTCAGTGCCGATTACGAAGTGGCGACCTACACGTTTGGTGCAGAGCTGAACGAAGGAGGCGAGATTGATTTTTCAGAGCCTATCACGGATATCTCGGCGGTATTTTCTTCGCTCAATGATCGATATGCTAATCGAAATTTGGGTGCTGTAGTATTGCTCTCTGATGGGATATACAACCGCGGAAGAAACCCCAGGTATGTCAATAGTGGTCTGAAGGCGCCTGTTTACACAGTAGCATTTGGCGATACGACGATCAAAAGAGATGCGCGAATCGCTGAGACTGCAGCCAATCGAATCGCTTTTTTAGGCAATAGCTTTCCCATCGAGGCGGTTATTGAGGCCGACAAACTGCAAGGAGCGTCTGCTCGTTTTTCGATATCTCACAAAGGTGAGGTGCTCTTTTCAGAGACGATCGATTACAACCGAGAGATCTATTCTACTACTGTAAGGGCTGTTCTCGAAGCAAAGGATCCAGGCTTGCAACGGTACTCTTTGAGCCTCCAATACCTGGACGAAGAGTCAACCGAGATCAACAATACCACCTCGGTATTTATTGACGTTCTGGACGATCGTCAAGAGGTCCTGATTTTGGGAAATTCCCCACATCCAGATATCAAAGCCCTCAGAGAGTCGATCATTTCAAACGATAATTACAAAGTAGAGGTGGCATTGGCATCTGATTTTGATGGCGATTTATCTGATTTCGACTTGGTGGTTCTGCATCAGCTTCCATCGGCAACTTCTTCGGGCCGAAAAATTGAGAAACTCTTGCAAGATGCCGAGATACCCGTATGGGTGATCGTTGGGCAACAGACTACTTTGAACAGCTTGAAGAATATGGGGCTTGGTGTTTCATTTGT
Organism: Cryomorphaceae bacterium; assembly: GCA_047633195.1. Taxonomy (GTDB): domain Bacteria; phylum Bacteroidota; class Bacteroidia; order Flavobacteriales_D; family Cryomorphaceae; genus JAKVAV01. The sequence goes on from JBLIEU010000105.1 coordinate 3,378, forward strand.
GGGGAGGGCTAGCTCTACGAATGATGTAAAAGGAGCAGTTAATCCCGACTTTTCGCTTTTCAAAATTGGCGAAGGCGTGAATAGTTTGGTGCAAGAGGCTCCACCGCTTCAAGTACCTTTTGGTCAATGGTCTTGGTCAAACGCTACCGAAATACTTCTTAAGCAGAAAGTGGGGAGAATAAGCACCGATGATGCCCTTCTGGTGATCAACACTTCCAATGATAGAAAGTCCGCTGCTCTTCTTGGAGAGGGTATTTGGAGGTGGCGACTGACCGATTATGCCATAAACGAAAACCATGAGACCTTTGATGCTTTCGTGGGCAGCTTGGTGCAATACCTTGCGGTAAAAGAGGACAAGCGCCTGTTCAGAGCATACGGGCCTGAATTGGCAATGGAAAATGAGGCTCTTGTCTTTAGAGCTGAATTGTACAACCCTTCTTATGAATCGATCAATGATGCAGATGTTGAATTGGTGATTCGAAGCGAAGAAGGAACGGAGTTTCCTTATTTCTTTTCCCGAACCCCTGAAGCTTATCGACTCGATGTGGGCAGTCTTCCTGCCGGTAATTACACTTATGAGGCTTTTTTGAACAGGAAGGGTGAGCGCATGAGTGACTCTGGTAGCTTTGGTGTAAAACCTTTTGCTCTCGAAGGAGCAAGACTAAGAGCAGACCATCAAACGCTTAATTTGATTTCGGTAAACTCAGGAGGTGAGCTTTTCTATCCCGAAAATGTGAGTGAACTCATTCAGCGACTCAATGAGGGTCAAGGTGAACTCAAACCAGTCAGTTATAGCAACGAAATATTCAGCTCTATTCTGAACTTCCGCTGGATATTCTTCATCCTGCTGATCCTTTTATCTGCCGAATGGTTTATCAGAAAGTATCTCGGACGGTATT
>JBLIEU010000106.1:0-4166 GCA_047633195.1 Cryomorphaceae bacterium
TGGTAGAAGTCGGAGTAGGCGATTCATTTACTGTAACGGTGAACATTGATCCAAATAATAGCGGCATAAGTGTAGCTCAAGTGGCTATGAACTTTGATCCATCCATCATTCAAGTGGACGGTGTCAGCCTCTCATCATCTTCAGAGCTAAACGTGGGCTTGCCTGGAACGACGATAGACAATACCGTTGGATTTTTCTTTATTGCAGGTTTCAATTTTAGTGCAGCCACCATTCCATTTACCCATGTAGAGATCGACTGCACGGCATTGGCCAATGGTTCCTCTTCATTGCAATACGAATTGGAAGGTAGCCTTCAAACTCTTTTTGCCGCTAGCGGAAATGATGTTACAGGAGCTCTTTCTGCGGGATTAATCAGTGTTGGTGAGCAGGTAAATTGCCCAAATTTGGGAGCCAATTTTGGCGAAAGCTGCAACGACAATGATCCAGATACAGAAGATGACATTGTTCTTCTTGATTGCACCTGCTTAGGAACCCCCATTTGCGAAGCACCATTTCCAGCGGTAGACGAAGCAAGCAGAAATACGGTAGTAGGAATCAGCAACGTAGATCTTTCCTGGGATATTGTCCCTGGACAAATCGGTTGCCAAGTGCAGGTATTGCGGGCACTCGGAACGCCACCTTATCAATCACAATCCTTTGCATCATTGGGCGAAAACTTTGATTCATTCTCGCTAAACACGAATCTATTTACCCCAGGCGTTACTCATGCCTGGAGGGTCCGTTGCGGATGCTCTAGCTCGCCAATTGTAGCAGGCCCGTTTTCGTCGTGGATCAGCTTTGTGGTTCCTTCGGGTATAACATTGTCGTCCTTCCCCAATCCTACTAAAGGCTCCTCAACTGTGAGCTTTAGCTCGCAAACAAAAGATCGAGCTACGTTGGAAGTATATGATCTAAATGGACGAGTGTTAGAACTTCTATTCTCTGGAGATGTCGATTCTTCGACCCCTTACCAATTCGATTTTGACGGTACTGATTTGAGTCAAGGAGTTTATATCTACCGCCTCACCACGACCAAAGAAGTGGTGAATGAGAAGTTTATTATTACCAATTAGATGTTGGCTTAATTCCACTCGAGTAGGCTCTAACTTGAACAACGACAATTGGATCTTTAGACTTTCTAGAATTCCGTTCCTTCAGTTCTTTCACAAGAGGGCGGTAAACGCCGCATTCGGTGCTATTTACCAAAAAGAAAAGCTCTCGACATATAAGCCGTAGCTTATTAGCATTTCCAGAATTAAGTAAAACGCATAGTTAAAAGCATCGGGTAATTATTACCTTGATTCCACTATGGAAAGACTAACCTCAATTATCGGTATTGCCCTCTGTTTATTAATTGGCTCTTCGCTTTACGGCCAAGTCTTTCAGCACTCAGAGCAAAAAGGCACCTTAAATTACATCAGCTCATCCCTTATTTCTGCTGAAGGAGGTTTCATCGGGTCTGAAATAATCGTGGCGGAAAACTTCGCTACAAATTCAGAACTTTTTGCTCGCGACCAAGACGGTGCTTTACTCTGGAATGTCCAGTCCACAATTCTTGGAGAAGTGGTCGCATACTCCACCTTGATTTCTCTAACAGACTCTACTTTCGGGGCTTTGGGATACCACCAAGATTGCTGCGACTGCGCTGAGCCCATTCCTTTTTTTGAAGTAAGACTCAAATCCAGTGGTAGTCTTTTGCATTTTGTCGATCAAGTGCTAACCGGCGAGATCATAAATACCCCATTCTTTAATTCGGCTTTGACTGTATCAACGAACACTTGGGGGTTTTCGATACTGAATGAAACTCAGGTGCATTACTTTTCCAATGAAGGAGATTCCCTGCACTCCTTTGAGTTGGGAGAAGGTTTTGGAGCTGTCTCCGAATTGAATGGAGACTTCATTGTATCCTCCGCCGATGTTATCAGACGCTACAATTCTGAGGGAATGAAGGTAGACTCGGTTCAAGTGAGTGGCTTGCCAAGTGTTCTATCTAGCAACGAAGAACGACTCGCCGCCTTAATTGATGACGAAATCTTTGTTTTTGACCCTAACCTTGAACTCGTTCAAAGTATCCAAATTGATGGCATAAGCGAATCCCTAATGAGCAAATTTAACTCGGGGTTTACGCTTTTCACAGGCGAGGATATTGTCGTTGTTTCTAACCAAGGTGAACCCTTCAATCAGTATGAATATGGAAACACTCAAGGATTTGAAGCAACTCGGATGGTAGCGAATTCTGTTGCAATAATTCTCACAGGATCTAAGGTTTCGGATTCGTTCACCATTAATAATATTCGACATCAATATGCCGCTTACAGAGCCACCACCGTTGAAGGTGCTTCGCAATTGTGGCATTCAGATTTGGAAATACTCGATGTTACGGTAGAAAATGCGATGGTAACTTCTAGTAATGAGTTTTCTCTTTCTTACAGTGCAGATTTATTGGTGACCGTTAGAAACATCGGAACATTTCCCGTTAATTCTTTCTACTTAAACTACGTTAGCGGACCTGGGTTTTGCACTCCCCAAATAGAAAACATGCAGGTAATTGAGACCATTAATAATCAGGAAAACAATGGTTCAGAAATTAGCATTCTATTTCCATCGGTTCAAGGTTCCTTTTATATCCCAATAGATGGGCCTGATTTTACTTTGTGTGTATTTGTAACTCAACCCGATTTCGATATTGACATTGATCGCGACAATGACTCAGGTTGTGCTGATCTCGCTGACTTTCTTTCCGTTGATGATCTTGACGTTTCAAGCAGAGTCAGTATCTACCCCAACCCTGCCACTGCTGAAATCAGAATCGAAACAGATCTCCTTCTCGAGTCCTACCAAATCTTTAGTGGCTTAGGGAAAATGCTTCAAGAGGGTATTGTAAATCAAGGTTCACCTATCGCTCTCGATGATCTTGCGAATGGGATTTACGTGCTTAAGTTGACCACCGCTGAAGGCGCGGCTACCAAGAAAGTAGTGGTTTCACGATAGTGTTCGAATCAAATCATTTAGTCCGTAATTTCTTCAGCATCACCAAATGCGAAAGAAGAACCAAAGGAACGATCACTGCTGGCAGCAAGACGTAAGGAAAGAGTAAGACTGCTTTATTCGGCTGATCGAATGATAGCAGTTGAAAGGCGGAAGGCTTCGTAGATTCCCGAAATGGCCAGCGCTGACAAAACCAATCCCAAAAATCCAAAGGTGATCCAAACCCAGTTGTTTTTTCCCGTACCAAAATAGAAGGTTTGAATTGCCGCTAAGGCGATGGCTACAAAAACTATTTCTGACATTTTTTTATTCCAAAAGCCCCAAACAGATCTTCATTCGCACTATCTTTTTTACAGAATCGTAGACCTGCTTTTTATAAGCTTCGTCTTTCTTCATTTCTGCCAGAATTGAATCAATGGCTTCCTTTTCATCGATCGGCATAAGCAAGACATCACAGCCTGCTTTTGAAGCCAAAAGTGGAGCATTGTCAATAATAGTGACGGCTTTCATAATGTTCATCGCGTCTGTTACGACCAAGCCTTTGTAGCCCAGTTCTTCTTTCAGCAGATCATTTACGATAGTGCGAGAACAGCTAGACGGCAATCCGTCAGTGCCATACTTCTCATTGTTTCTCACGGTAATGTGAGCCACCATAATGGAAATGACTCCAGCTTCGATCAGCGGAGGATAAACATCCAGCTCTTTCAATTCGCCATCGATGTGCACCGACTTCTTGTGCGTATCACCTTTTACGAGTCCGTGTCCTGGAAAGTGCTTGGCGGTAGCCACGATTCCCATCTCTTGACTCGATTCGATAAATGACTTGCTCAACGCCACTACTTGATCGCGATCGTTTCCATAACTGCGGTTCTTGATGGCTTCGTTTTGTGGGCTCAAATCACATACGGGCGCAAAGTTGTGGTGAAATCCTACTTCGATTAAATGACTGCTGATCAAAGCTGCAATGGAATCTGATGCTTCTTCGGTCTTGATGTCGATGGTATTCATCACGGGATCAAATCCTGATAAACGACCATTGAAAAGACTCGGCTCTGCATCGATAGAAAAGACGAGTGGAGCCAGCCCCATCGCTTTAGAGATCGAGTTCAAACTATCGATCATCGCCTTGTGGTGCTCCTTTGTTCCTTTTAGAAAAACAACTCCCCCAATCTGATTGT
>JBLIEU010000107.1:0-3637 GCA_047633195.1 Cryomorphaceae bacterium
TTCCACTTGTTCTAAAAACAGTCATTGACAAGGGTCAACTCCTTGATTTTTAAATCTACGTGCGCCTTGCTAATGAACACTCTGGATCAGACACTTGAGTGCGTTTACAGACTATGTTAGGGCTTGTTAATTAAATCCGCTATTGTGCGATCGACTTGATATAACAGATTAAACACTCTCGATTTACGCAGAGGTCACAGAGGAAAGGGACGAGCAAAGCTCAATAGCATGACACCGATTAATTCTCCAACTTGGCGGTAAGAGACTGCTCAGGAAGAATTTCCAGAAAGTAATAGACTACCTGAGCCAAAACCTGAAATACAAGTATTAGTGCGATCCAGAGAATTTTCACTCCTGTGCTTGTTTCTCTATTGGTACCTGCGTGTAGCAAATAGAAAATCATGAATCCCACCGAGTAGATAGTCAAGAAAATAATCCAAACCAACATTCCTCCTATCACGCTCAAGGCAAACTCAGGGCCAGGGTTGTCACCCGCAGAAATGACTTGTGGAACTACCGTCGCAATGAGCCACACGACAAAACCAAGAGCTGCGAAAAGCTGGAGAATGGTGAATATTCCGGTAAGGACTTTTGCGGTTTTTGACAGCTTCATGGGTGGCTCAATTTCTAGCGAATATAGCCGCTCGGAATTTCTCGAAGAAAAAGTTAATGCGGAATGGTATATTTTCATGTCAAGCGGTTACTTCCCTTAATTCCTTTTTGGGCGCACGCTTTTCCATCGCATATAAATCAGATGGATAGATACCAAGAAAACATAAACATCTACTTCGCTATCTTGAATCGAGAATACCACAGCAGGGAAAGAGTCATTCACTAACGAAATGAAATTACGTGATTTCCTATTGGAATGAAGTCTGCTCAAGCAAAAAATAGACAGTCATTGTACAATAAAAACATCCTGTTAACCATTCGTTTGGAAATTGACCTTTTCTTTGTAGAAAATTGTCTCCATGAAAAGACTCATCCCTATTTTACTTCTCTTGTGTCCCGTCCTTCTTTCGGCGCAGGATCTCCTCAAGTCAGGCCCAATGAAAGGGTACAATGAAATGCGCGAAGCTCTCATTTGGGTTCAAATGGAAGAAGCTTGCATTGTGGAGCTAGTCTACTGGCCAGATACCTTTCCCGAAAGTGAATTTCGTTCATTGGTAAAAGCCGCAACACCCGAAAATGCGAATGTTGTTCATCTGATTGCCGACAGCTTAGAGCCTGGGGTCACTTATGGCTATGCCATTTACGCGAATGGAAAAAATCAAACATCTGATCGGGAACTTACTTTCAGCACTCAATCGCTCTGGCAGTATAGAACAGATCCGCCTGAGTTAAAAATTGCTCTTGGTAGTTGCACTTACATCAACGAAGAGAAATACGACCGCCCTGGAAATGCTTATGGCAGCAAGTATGGGATTTTCGAAACCATTGCCACTGAAAATCCAGATATGATGCTTTGGCTGGGAGACAATATTTATCTGCGAGAGGCGGACTGGTTCTCACGTTCGGGAATCTTAAGAAGATACACCCACACCCGGTCATTGCCCGATATGCAAAACCTTTTGGCTACAGCCAATCACTATGCGATATGGGATGACCACGATTTTGGGCCAAATGATGCTACGCGTACTTTTCCATACCGAGAGGAGACGCTCGATGCTTTCAAGCTTTTTTGGGCAAACAATGCTTACGGTGTAAACGACCTTGGAGGAATTACGTCAGCCATTGAATATGGCGATGCCCATTTCTTCTTTCTGGACAATCGCTGGCACCGGTCGGAAGCAAACATGGTGACCATTGAAGAGCAAATGCTCGGAGAAGCTCAAATTGATTGGCTAATCGAACTCTTGAAATACAGCCGCGCTCCGTTCAAGTTTGTAGCCGTTGGAAGCCAAATATTGAGTACCGCTGCCGTTTATGAAAACTACGCTAATTATGAAGAGGAACGAGCTAGCTTGCTAAACAGGATAGCACAAGAAGGCATTACGGGAGTGATCTTCCTAACGGGTGATAGACACCACACTGAAATGAGCGAAGTGGAAATAGACGGAATCAAGATTTATGACCTTACCGTTTCTCCTCTTACATCGGGAACACATAGTCCCGGAGATGAAGTAAATGAGAACCGAGTTGAAGGTTCATTGATCAATGAACACAACTTTGGCTTAATCAATATTTCGGGACCTAGAAACGGACGAAACCTCGATATCCAAATTCGAAGTACTTCAGGAAAGAAACTTTGGTCGTACCAAATAGCAGAAAAAGACTTCTAAAAAAGTCCAGATATCTTTCCATTTTTATCGATGTCGATGTTCTCCGAGGCTGGTGTTTCGGGAAGTCCTGGCATACGCATCATTTTCCCAGTGATGGGAATTAAGAATCCAGCTCCCGCAGCTATTTCAATTTCTCGAACCTCAATTCCAAATCCTTCAGGGCGACCTCTTCTTTTGGGATCGTCAGAAAGTGAGCTTTGCGTTTTCGCGATACAAATCGGCAGATTTGATAGACCGAGTTTTTCTATAAGCCGCATGTCCACTTTTGCAGGCCCAGCAAAATCAACTTTTGCGGCACCGTATATTTTCTTGGCAACGGCATTGATCTTTTCTTCAACTGATTGCTGGAGATCGTAGACTGGAGTGAATGAGGCTGAAAATTCATGAGCTTGATTGACAACTGCTTCAGCCAATCCTGTTCCTCCCTTACCTCCGTCTTTCCAGTAATCTGCAGCGTGGGCATCTACACCCATGGACTTGCAATGGTCAATGACGGCTTGAACCTCCTCATCGGTATCGGAGGTAAATCGATTTACTGCTACGATAGTCGGAACTCCGTAGACTTTTCCATTTTGCAGGTGTCTTTCGAGATTGGGAAATCCCATCTTTACTGCCTCCACATCGGGCTTCTGCAGGTCAGCCAGCTCCACCCCGCCGTGGTATTTGAGGGCGCGTATGGTGGCAACCATCACTATAACAGATGGACTGATATTTCCCGATCGGCACTTGATGTCCAAGAATTTCTCAGCACCTAAATCCGAACCAAAGCCCGCTTCAGTTACAGTATAGTCACTCAATGTCATTGCCATTTTTGTGGCAATCAATGTATTGGTTCCTTGTGCAATATTTGCAAAAGGTCCACCGTGAATCAATGCTGGAGTTCCTTCGAGAGTTTGAACTAAATTTGGATTGATGGCATCTTTCATCAGTGCTGCCATGGCTCCTTGTGCGTTGAGGTCGCGAGCGTAAACTGGTTCTCCTTTTCTGTTTAATCCAACCAATATTCTAGCAAATCGATCTTTCAGATCTTCCAGGTCTTCGGCCAAACATAAAATGGCCATTATTTCAGAGGCCGCTGTGATATCGAAACCGCCTTCGCGCGGCACGCCCATGGTCTTTCCACCTAAGCCTATCACGATATTTCGAAGGCTGCGATCGTTCATATCCATGACCCGTTTCCAGCGCACTGTTCTCGGGTCGATATCCAAATTGCGGTTCTTGCTTTGAAGATTGTTGTCGATCAAAGCAGCCAGTAGATTATTCGCTCTTTCTACCGCAGTGAAGTCGCCAGTGAAGTGAAGATTGATGTCTTCCATAGGAATCACTTGGCTGTAGCCGCCGCCCGTTGCACCACC
>JBLIEU010000108.1:0-3549 GCA_047633195.1 Cryomorphaceae bacterium
GTAATGTCTGGTTTATCTTTTTTAATTCCTTCATTTCTTAATTCATTGGTACTTCGATTAATAAAAGTTCCGCATTGGCAGCGGCTTCGAGTTTAAAGCGATCCGTTTCGGTGATTCCGATTGCATCGCGTTTCCCGAGTGATTCACCCTCGATAGTCATATCTCCTTTTAGAACAAAGACGTAAACGCCGTTTCCTTCTTCTTTTACTTGGTAAGTCAACTCGGTACCAGCGGTCATGTCAACCATGTGCAAGTATGCTCTCTGGTTAATCTTGACTCCTGTTCCCGAAGATTCCAAAGGGGAAACCACCTCTTGAAATTGGTCTTTTCTCTCGCTTGGCTCAAATGTCTTTTGATCGTAACGCGGCGCTATACCCTTGTGCTTGGGAAATATCCATAGCTGCAAGAAATTCACGGCTTCATTCCCATTCCTGTTTTTTTCGCTGTGGTAAACTCCAGTCCCTGCTGACATCAGCTGGACATCATTCTTGCGAATCACACCACTCGTCCCCATACTGTCGTTGTGCTCCAGGTCTCCCTCTAATGGAATACTGATGATCTCCATATTCTCATGTGGATGGGTGCCAAACCCTCTTCCACCTGTTACGGTGTCATCGTTCAAGACTCTTAACATTCCAAAATGACCGCGCTCTGGATTCGAATAACTGGCGAAACTGAAACTGTGATGTGTATTGAGCCAACCGTGGTCAGCATGCCCTCTGGTATCGGCTCTGTGAATTACTTTTTTCATGATCTTGAAGATTTGGATTGATAAAGCTTAATTCAATTCCGTTGCAAATTTAATGTACCTACATGTATGTTCCAGTAAAGCCTTATCTATGCTACATCATCAAATTCTATATCGCTTCGATAATTGAACAAAGTCAATCCATTCAGCGCTTGAATCTTCTGATTGCATATTGTGAATAAAACACATAGACTTGAACCTAGCATAAGCCAAAAAGTCAGCTACCTTTGCGAAGTTTATTACGCTCAGAACTAAAGAACAAAACATGCTTTATCGCCGGTTTATACTCATAGCAACATTGGCTGCTTTATCCTTTTCGGGAATTGCACAAGAAGGAGACCCTGAAGAGCCAAACACGCTCAAAAACCAATACATCCAGCTCAAAAATAACTCGAACAGCTACCAACAATATAAGGTAGTCGATAAAATAAAACTGGATGGGTTTTGGTCAGCAGTTGAAGATTCATTAAGCGAAAGCAATGCTGACATTAGCGTCTTGCATACTGAAGTACACGCCTTAAAAAACACCGTATCAACACTAGAAACCAACTTGGCTCAGAGAGACAGCAGTCTTTCCGATCAATCCTACCAGATTGAGCATATGAGCTTTTTGGGAATTGATATGACCAAAGGTGGCTACATTACATTTAGCTGGGTAATCATCTTCGTCTTGATTCTGGCCGTGCTGATTCTGTTTTTCCGATTTTCATCGGCAAACAAAACCACCAAGAGAACCAAAAAAGACTTCAGTCAGTTACAAGAAGACTTTGATGAGCACAAGCGCAAAACTAGAGACAAAGAGACAAAGCTTATGAGAGATCTCCAGACGGAGATCAATCGAGTGGAAGAGCTTAAAGGAAAGCTCGGAGAAGGTTAAGACCTCATCTCCTCTTTCATATCGCCGATGATGGAGCGCAGCAAGCGCTTATTGTCATTGAGTCGTTCTTCGAGCATGATCATCGTTTCAGTTCCTTTCACACCTTCTATATCTTGCATCTTGAAGAGGACATCCTTTGCATGAAGGGTATCCTTACACCTCAATTTACAGAAAATGCTGTAGGTACCCGCTGCAAGATCTGCTACGGTTACTTCTGGAATCGAGTTCAATTCATCAATGATCTTCATGGCGCTATAGCCTGTGGTCACGAAGATACCCGCATAGACGGTGAGCGTATACCCGAACTTGTGGTAATTGATTGATATAGAATATCCATTAATTATACCCTTGTTCTCCAACTTCTTAACCCGCTGATGAACCGTTCCAGTAGAAACGATTAACTCCTTGGCTATCTCAGTAAAAGGCTTTCTCGCATTGTCAATCAGCTTGAGAATTATCTCTGAATCTATGTGATCAATCTTTTTGGCCATATTTTACAACATCTATAGTATTCGAACACCAAAACTACAATTCTTTCAATTCTAATTGCAAACTAATCGTAAAATATGACTCTAAGGGTTCTATTGGAGTAAATTCGTGAGCCAAATTTAGACGAATATGAAATTAGTAAACACCACAAATACCTCGAAAAGCGTCGTAGAGCTTTACTTAAGCGATGATGGATCAAAAGTGATTGAGAGAAAGTGCTTGACGGAAAATCGCTGCAAGGATTACACGTACTCTCTTGACGAATACTTCAATAAATCAGGTGTTTCACGCAATTTGAAAAATAAAATTGCCATAGCCATGGCTAACTAAGCTAGGCACAATTTCGATTTGTTAGGTTGAAGTGCTTTGTAGAGTCCGTTTGGATTCTAGTTGATGGTGAAAGAGGTTCCTTAGGGAACCTCTTTTTTTGTTTTAAAACACATCGATTTGTCAGCTCGAGCGGCAAAGCCACTAAGGAGCCGATAGCACCTGTCTGACTCAGCACAGGACAAATACATTCTATATGATCCTATGAACTGACCTCTGCCTATTTGACCTCGAATAATCAAAAACCTTCAACTGGTGGGCCGCCAGCACCCACGATATTGCTATTCATCGCATCAGCTCGGTTTTCCAACTTTTCCAAATTGGTCTTTAGCTCGCCCATTTCCTTTTCAAGAAGGGTGATGGTTTTCAGTGCTTGTCCTGTGGGACCGTAAGTCGACTGGTAAAGAACCATTTCCAGATTCCCCATGCGGTCGCCGATGGTGGGTGGCTGCTTCTCTCCTATCTTGTTTTTGGCGGGACTGCCATCCACACGGCTCTTAAAGGTGTAGTAGTCGGCGCGGAGGATGCGGTAATCGGCGGTGAGATCGCCCTCGCTATTGCGAACGTAAGCCAAGGCGATGCCAAGCGCTTTGATTTGCTCTTCCAAGGCACTCTTGTTCTTTCTGAGGACAGAGGCCTCCAAGGACAACTTCTCTACGTTGTTGTGAAACTGCTCCGTTTGATCGGCCAACGGATTCTTCAAGGCTCCTTTCTCGTGCAAAGGCACCACCTCAAAACTGCGGAATTCGCTCAAAGCGGTCAATCCCTCGGCGGTTTCTTTCATCAGACGCACTTGGTAAGTACCTGGCGATACGAGCAAGCCCGAATTTTCGCTGATCTTCTCGGTACCCTTCGAGACCACCTCCATTGGCGGAAGCCTCAAGTCCCAAGCTACTCGGTGGAATCCCTTTGCGGTGGAGGCATTTACTCTTCTCACAAGGTTGCCATTGGCATCAGCCACTTCGAGCCAAACTCTTGCGGGCATCTCATTGGCTTCGGCATCTAGCTGGTCGTAACCAGGAAAGGGTACGTCCTCTCCTGCTTTGTTTTGTTCTTTCTCCGTTTCAGCACGCTCGTCTTTGGCGCTCTTGTAGCCTTCGGCGAGGTG
>JBLIEU010000109.1:0-3285 GCA_047633195.1 Cryomorphaceae bacterium
CCAGCACTTTTGAAGAAGTTAAGGAAGAAGCTCCCGTTTCGGTGAAGTACTACCTCTCGACCAAATACCTTGAAACGCTGCGCGAACATAGGCGTCGGCACGAGTCCAAGGGAAATGGTTTCGGTTACGAAATCATTCCAGATAATGGTGTGGCCAATGCCATTGTAGTGGGAGGGATGGGCCGTGAACGAAACTTGGTCTACGATGACCGGTTGACCGATTTTAAGCCGATCACCAAAATAAAGGGAGAAGTAAACCGAGAAGGCATTCGGCGGATGACGCCGAGGGAGTGGGCCCGCTTGCAGGGTTTCCCCGAAACGTTCAAGATCGTAGTGAGTGACGCCCAAGCGTACAAGCAATTTGGCAACAGCGTTGCCGTTCCTGCCATCACAGCCACCGCTCGCCGAGTGGTCGAGGCTCTTCAGTTTAATACAAAGGCCTATGTTCAGGAAGGCAATCACTGACATAGAACTCAAGGGCAATCAAATTTCAGTTTCTCGAAATTTGGATGTTTCTGTTGTCGAAGCGGAAAGTCAAATCACGGAACTCAACTATTCTGGAGTAGGGCTTTCAAAAGACCCAAAAGTGGAGAAGGCCAAACTGCCCGCATTTGCACTGGCTTTTTATTACCACTTGTTTTCTCAAAGGTCTATTCCAACAGAAAAAGAGCTTTTTGATCGATACATCACCTTTTCGGGAAAGCTGGAAGAAGACCAAGTTATTATAGAAGATGAAAGGTATTCCAAAGAAGGGCTGCGCGCTAGATTACTCCGAACTTATCCTTCATTGATCCGCGATTTTCACTTTTACCTCTTGCTCCAAGATTCGGGGCATTTTCAGTCGGTGGGCTATTCGTTATGTAAGGACTATTACAAAGGTCTGGATCTTTCGGTGAAACATGCTGGTATAATGTACCACCTCTCCGTTTTTATTCAAACCAAGCGGTCCGTTGAATTCAAAGAGAAAAAATACTCCCGCCACGACTACCAAGGAATCAATGAAATCACGATACCTCTTTCCTTTGATTCAATGAAGAAGTTGGGCAGTGTTTTCGTTTGCACAAATGAACATGTTCAAATGGTTCTTGAAAAAATAGGTGAGCGAGATTTGCAGTGAATTGCAGTAGGGATATGCTGAGAATCTTGCTTATTTCGGACACCCATCATCAGTGGTGATCGATTATTTCAGGCACCAAAGTAAAAAAGAGAAGCTATTGGATGTGGTCAAGGGCGAAATGTCATTCCGCTAGCATAACTGTGCTTTCATGTTCATGCTGCCAACAATTCTAAAATAGCGATCAAACAAACGATGGCTATGTAAAAAATAAAAATAACGGTTTAAAAGTTGATAATATTGATCTTAAAGAGATGGTTCATATGGATCAATTCGACTTTATCCTACTTGATGGACTTTCCATCTCTAACGACCTTCAATTGACTAAAAAAGAAATGACAATGCGCCACCTTATGGCGAATGTCCATTCTGGTTGCAAGATGGTTTTCTGCTTTGTAGATCATGGATACTCTATCTCAAACATTCGGGAAAACATGTTTTAATACAAGTCCGTCGAAGAGAACTCATTCGCCTAAGAGCAGGCCGATCCCGTTTCTAAATGGAAATTTGTAACGAAGTTCCTCTGCTCTGTTTGCCATATAAGGCAATGAAAGGTAGTCTTTCGTGATTTATTTTCGTGGGGTGACACAATAAAAATATATACCTCATAGTTCTATGTATTGAATAATGATGTATACTTGTCCTATGTATTCTAAAGAACTTCTTAAAGGCACCTTGTCGCCAATTATTCTTAGCCTGCTTTCAGAGAACGGTAAGATGTACGGTTACGAGATTTTCATGAAAGTGAAAGATTTATCAGATGGTAAGATTATTTTAAAAGACGGCTCGCTTTATCCCATTTTGCAAAAGATGCACAAAGAGGGATTGCTGACCTTCGAAGAAGTTTCTATTGGTAAAAGAATTCGAAAATATTACTACTTGACAGCTCAGGGAGAACAGAAGAAACGAGATTGCCTAGCAGAGCTAAAGGATTTTATGAATACCATTAATTTGGTTGTCTTTCAATCATACAAGACCACATGAATCTTACCGAAGAACAAATCCACTCAATCAGGAAAGTCCTGATTGACGAAGGAATTCAGAACGAATCCCTCACCGACGATGTCCTTGATCATATCTGTTGTGTGGTCGAATTACTTCTCAAAAGGGGAAAAAACTTTGATGAAGCACTCATTGAAGCCATTGCGGATCTGGCACCCAATGGACTAAAAGAACTAGAAACTCAAACACGCTATCTACTAAACTCTAAAAGCATAATAAACATGAAAAAGCTAATGTATCTCACGGGCTTCTTGGGAGCCGCGTCATTATCTACGGGTATGATCTTTAAGTTAATGTATTGGCCAGGGGCTAATGTTATGGCCACTGCCGGGTTGATCATGCTCTTGTTGATATTCGTTCCTCTGCTGGCATTGGGTCTTTACAAGTACGAAATTTCGAAAGCTATGTCGAATCGGTATCGATTTTTCTTAGGAGTAATTTCGGCATTGATACTAGGTATATCGGCAGTGTTTAAAATTCTTCACCTCCAAGGAGCCAGCGTATTACTGGTAATCGGTGGGTTTATCTTCGTCTTCGGATTCCTTCCTTTTTTGTTCTTTTCGCTTTACAAGAGGTCTGTTTCGTAGAGAAGCAAGAAAACTTAAATTACTGCCGTGGATCCATTGGAGTCTGCGGCATTTTTTTGTTAAAATCTAGCTGTCGCGCTAAGCACTACGTTTCTTCCTGCGGCGGCTATTCCCGAGCTGTATGTTCGGTAGCGCTGATCGCTTAGGTTTTCCACGCCACCGCTTACAAACCATGTTGGCGAAAGCTGATAGGAAGCCCTGAAATTAAGCGTGTACCACGAAGGCGAAAAGGGCATTCCGTTCGCATCAGTCGCGTAGAGATAGGGCTTTCCTTGTTCGCCAATGTTTAAATTCTCAAAGGCCACTTCTCCGCTGTATTGCGCGTTGAGCTCCAGCGTAAGCGCAGATTCGGTATAGCGCAGTCGGGTGACTCCAAACCATGGCGCGGCATGACGCGAAGGAGTGGTAGAACCATCGTCTAATTCCTCTTTTCCATCTTGCCAATTGAACTGACTGGAAAGAGTGAGGGTCTCTAATAAAATCACTTCAAATTCTGCTTGGATTCCAAAAACTCTCGCTTCGGCGGCATTTTGAACGGCTTGTACCTGACTCAATTCTCCTTGGTAAACGATGCTATCTTGGC
>JBLIEU010000110.1:0-3205 GCA_047633195.1 Cryomorphaceae bacterium
ACCCAAGAGACTATTTCGAATACATCAAAGTAGACCCTGGATGCCATTACCTCTGGGAAGATGGAACCACATTTTCAGCACCGAGTGATGCCAGTCTTTTTGCCGCTAAGGCGGAAGAAACATTTGGTGTCTCTAAAGAAAAAGTGAAGAAATACATCGAAGATTCGTTTGAGCTTTACGATATCACCGAAGACGTTTTTCTAAAAAACTCATTGCACAAAGCATCTACGTATTTGAAACTTTCGACGGCGAAGTCATTTGCTCAGCTTTACAAAGCTCATCTCTTCTCTACTATGAATGAGGTGAATGAAAACAAACTGGAGCACCCCAAACTGATTCAGTTCTTTAACCGCTACGCCACGTACAACGGCTCTAATCCATACAGCGCTCCAGGCACCCTCACGGTAGTTCCTACTCTTGAGTTTCGTTGGGGCACCTTTTTGCCGAAAGGCGGAATGCACGAAATCACAAAGTCCCTCTACAAACTAGCGAAAGACATTGGCATTCAATTTCGATTTGAAGAAAAGGTAGAACGAATCACCACATCGGAAAATGGCGCGAATGGCTTGATGACATCAAAAGGGAAGTATGCCTTGGATACGGTGGTGAGCAATATGGACGTCATCCCGACATACAATAGACTCTTGCCCGACCACGACATTCCTGGAAGGGTAGAAAAACAAGAGCGATCATCTTCGGCGCTGATTTTTTATTGGGGAATGGAAAAGAAATTTGACAAACTCGGTCTTCACAACATCTTTTGGAGTGAGGATTACCAGAAAGAATTCTCGCTTCTCTTTGAGAAAAAGGAAATCACCGATGATCCAACGATCTATGTGAACATCACTTCCAAGCACGAAAAAAGTGATGCTCCTGAAGGATGCGAAAATTGGTTTGTGATGGTCAATGCGCCGCATGTCGCTGGTCAGGATTGGGAAAAAACACAGCTAGAAACGAGAAAGAACATTCTGGAAAAGCTTTCGCGAATGCTGGGAATGGATGTGGAACCATTCATCAAAACGGAGCGCGTTCTGAATCCGCCGACGATAGAATCCCAGACTTCGAGCCATCTCGGTTCTCTTTATGGAACGAGCTCAAACGACCGAATGGCGGCTTTTCTGCGCCACCCAAATTTTTCTTCTAAAATCAAAAATCTGTACTTCTGCGGCGGCAGTGTGCACCCGGGTGGCGGGATTCCCTTATGTTTGCTATCGGGAAAGATCGTTAGCGATCTAGCATCATGAATAAAAGCAGCACTTTAGAACAGTTTAAGTCGAAGAAGGCGGGAATAGCGATCCTCATCGCTTTTCACGTCGTTGGAGCTCTAGGTTTTTTATCTCCTCTTTCCGAATGGTTTGTATACCTCACTCCTATTAACCTTATCGTAACGGCAGGGATGCTTTGGATCGATACCAAGCCAGGCGGAAAGAAAGCTTTCTTGATCATCTTTATCATTTGGCTGTTGGGCTACGGCGTTGAGGTAATCGGCGTCAAAACAGGCTTTCCGTTTGGGGCTTACTCGTATTCGGAAGTGCTGGGTTGGAATTTTTTCGAAGTACCGCCACTCATCGGTATTAACTGGTTGATCATAATTTGGGGTGGCCATTCCCTTGCTCGAACATTTATGATTCCAAAGTATTTCAGGTGGCTATTTACTGGGTTGCTTGCAGTGGGAATTGACTTTGTGATTGAGCCTGTGGCCATTAAATACAAGCTTTGGTACTGGGCTTCTGAAGTACCGCCATTTCAAAATTATCTCAGTTGGTTTGTGATCGCAGCTATTATGGGAGTGATCTTCGAAAAATATCCGCTGGTGCAAAAACCAAGATTAGGAGCCACGGCATTTGTTTGTCAATTGATTTTCTTTGGCTTGCTTTACAGCCAAATCAGATAAAACATGGAAAGGCGAATTCTGAAATTTATCGCCGTATTGGGTTTACTCTTCTTACTAGGATGGCTCCTCTACGAGTCGACTATAGTCATCATTTACATTCTCCTTTCTCTGGTAGTTGCGCTAATCGGTAGACCTCTTTTCAAGCTGCTTGAGAAGATTCAGATTCGAGGAAAACATCTTCCAGATGCCGTAAAAGCAGGCCTTACACTCTTTGCTATTTTCGGAATACTCGGTGGGCTCTTGTCCTTTTTCGTGCCGATGATCTTTATGGAGGCTCAACTCCTGACCAAAATCGATTTAGAGCAAGTCAAAGCCACCTTGAGTCCTAGGTTGGAATGGTTCAATCATATGGTGGACCGAATTAATCTTGATCCTGATTCAAAGGTTAATGAAGATTATATCATCCAACACTTCTTTGATGGCCTAAATCTTAGTGCCTTACCTGTATTTCTGAATTCAGTGGTTGGGGCGCTGGGGAACCTACTTATTGCTGTATTTTCGATCGCATTTATGTCGTTCTTTTTTCTGAAAGATCGGAACATGCTTACAGA
Source organism: Cryomorphaceae bacterium (assembly GCA_047633195.1). GTDB lineage: Bacteria > Bacteroidota > Bacteroidia > Flavobacteriales_D > Cryomorphaceae > JAKVAV01. The sequence goes on from JBLIEU010000110.1 coordinate 2,446, forward strand.
TGTTGCTATGAAATTGGTTCCTGCATCAAAAGTGGAAAGAGTTCAAACCATATTCCAAAATACGCGAAGCACATTGTCTCGATACTTCTTGGGTCTATTGATTCAGGTTTTTGCCATTACGACTTGCATCTTCATCGGGCTACAAATTGTAGGCGTCGAAAATGCCCTGCTCATTGCGGTTTTTACTGGGATAGTCAATTTGGTTCCTTATCTCGGTCCGTGGATTGGGGCTTCATTCGGCATTTTTATTTTAGTTGCCAATAATATTGATGCCAGCTTTATGGATGTGCTTCAGCCGAAGATTTTTGGTTTATTAATCGTTTTTGCATCTACCCAATTGATTGATAATTACATATTCCAACCTGCCATTTTTTCCAACAGCATAAATGCTAACCCATTAGAAATATTTATTGTGATACTGGTAGCAGGAAGCCTAGGTGGTGTGACTGGGATGATAGTAGCTATCCCCGTTTATTCATTCCTTAGAATTGTATTCAAGGAAATGAATAGAGAGTTTCGTTGGCTGCATCGAATAAAAGAAAAGTAAAAGATCTCGTCAAACAGGAACTGTTATAAAACTCGAAAGCTCTTCACGTTTGAAGAGCTTTCGAGGCTATGAAACAGAAAAACTAGCTCGGAAAACTTAGAGACTAATTTAGAGTGAGACGATGAAAGAATGATAAGGAGGTAGTCCTAAGAATCTCTTTCCGAGTGATTCAAATATAGCAGATTCTTTTCTCTTTTGCAATCCAATCAAGGT